>JBDHWW010000001.1:0-172651 GCA_039810425.1 Pseudobdellovibrionaceae bacterium
AGATTATGAACGTCTCGCCGATGTTATCTTAACACCTGAGGAATCTACTTAGCAAAAAGGCCTCATGGGGCGCTTACTGATCTTCTTCA
Organism: Pseudobdellovibrionaceae bacterium; assembly: GCA_039810425.1. Classification (GTDB taxonomy): domain Bacteria; phylum Bdellovibrionota; class Bdellovibrionia; order Bdellovibrionales; family Bdellovibrionaceae; genus JACMRP01. Next base: position 90 of record JBDHWW010000001.1, read on the forward strand.
TATAGAGAAGATACCGACCCGGAAATGGGGCAGAATATTGATGGTCGTGGGACACTAACTTCTTCAATTGCTCGCCAAAAAACAAAAGGGCCAACCCATAAGGTCAGCCCCTTCATTAGACCATATCAACTCAGTTTATAAACGGAGTAGAATTGAGAATTAGAACGAAGTGCTAATCGCCGTTCCCATACCAATATAATTCCAAGTCGTACCCGTGCGAATTGCTGATGGTGCAGGGACAGCGGAAATAAGGCTGCTACAAGCTGCACCAGAATTATCTACGGCCAGTGGGCTTAATGAACTATAACAATGACGTTTTTGAACGGAGCTACTATCGGCATCATAAGTAGAATAACTTGTCAGCACTGAGCCATCTTGTGAATAAATAAGGTCCGCAATGCCTGAACCAAGATCTGCTCCTCCAGAAATGGAGAAGTCCATCGTAGCCCCCGCAACCGTAACCTGTCTTGCTACGCCGTGAAGTTGGAATACGGATCCGTCGGCGGTGTTAAAATAAAACGATACTTTTTCCGAGCTACCGTTGTCCATTGCCCCATAAATGATGCGGTTGTTTCCGTCAGCCTGGGCCCAAAACTCAAAGGCTTGGGTAGAGGATTGCAGAACACGAACATAGAAAGTTCTTTTAGTTGCTGAATTACATTTGATTTGAACTTCCGCAAACTTTGTTCCCGAGTTGGCAAAAATGAATCTTTTTGTCATTTTTGTTCCGTTGTCAGTCATTGGGGTGGGAATCGTTTTGAGATCAGCATTTTGATCTGAAATATCCACCGTGTAACCACTGCCAAGAGGATAATCAAGAACTCCGGCTGTTACTCCTTCCAAATCTGCGCAGGTATTCAAACCTTCTGATTTAGCCGCTTGTTCAACTTGGTAGAGAGTCGTATTCACATCAGGAATAACCGTGTCTGTGAAGTAAGTGTAGGACTGGTAAGCCATATTAAAAATGGTTTCACCAGATGTATTCACAGCCATCAGATGTGTCGCATTGGCGGCCATCAGACTTGCACTACTGCTGATACAAGAGCTTCCTGCACATGTCGCACTTGGCACCGAAAGCACCCCAGTAGCTCGACCTCCTGAAGAAGAGCCACCTCCGCCACCACCTGATCCACCACAGCCCACTAAGGCCATCATTGTTGCTAAAACGAAAAATCCATTTTTCATCATCAGTCTCCTCTTTATTGTTTTTGTTTGATGTCGTTGTTCTCCAAGAAAAAGCAGACCTCTGGGCTATCAAGCCAGATTTAGCCTTTCTTTCAAAAACTAATAATTTCACCATTTACTAATAAAAGTTTAGGCAAACTGCGGAAAATGGAAAGAACTTTTTGATATACTACGATGTATCAATAGATAATTTAGTAAAACTTCGGACTTCTACGATTTTTTTAAATGTAGTAGCATTACATTACACAGCCTTTGGGCTTGATGGAGAGGAAGCCCTATGGCCGAGAAAAAGAAAAATACTACCTGGCAGAAGATTAAAAGCTCACCGTTCAGTTCCGCTAAAGAACTTAAAGAACACGAAGATAGAATTGATCGTGAGGAGTGGGAGCGAATCACTCGGGCCGAAGCACGGCTTGGTTATTTACAGCGAGAGGATTCTCGGGTCGGCAAATTATTGTCGCAAGGTTATAAAGCCAGTTTCAAAAGTGAAGACGACACCACCACTCACTCCGTGCGGGTTTTCTTGAACGATCAAAACGAAGTGGAAATTGAGATTGATAACGAGTTGAAGAGTGAAGACAAGAACGGAACCTTGGAAGCCTTGGTTCGTTCCCTCTCGCAAAGTTTTGTGAGCGGTTATTTGATGAGTGTCGGATTGAAGGCCGAAGAGCCGATCCAGAAAAATAAAGGCTAATTCATAGGGACTTTTTCAGGTCCTTTTTACTATACCAGCCCCAGAAGTAGTTATAAAATAAAAAGCCAGGTTTAGTACCTGGCTTTTTAGTGCTCTTTAGGGAGGAGCGATGTTTGGGCGCCGCATCCGAAAAAGGTACGGCGTACCTTTTAGGCGGCGGCGGCGGGAGCTTTTGGCTTTTTGCCGTCTTTTTTGCCGCCGGGAGTTTTCTTCACTCCCTTGGCGTTTTTGTCGAAGACGACCGCAAACACCTCATCGAGGTTTTCGGCCAAGATGAAATTCATTTTGTCTTTAAATTGCTTAGGAATGTCAGTAAGATCCTTGGCATTTGCGAACGGCACGATCACGTTCGTGATGCCTTGGTTCAAAGCGGCCAAGCATTTTTCGCGGATACCACCCACTGGAAGTACGCGACCTTGGAGTGTTACTTCACCGGTCATTGCGATGTCATGACGAACTGGAGTATCAGTCATCAAACTCACAAGTGCCGTCGTCAGAGTGATACCTGCAGAAGGACCATCCTTAGGAATGGCACCTGCTGGCAAGTGAACATGGATATCATATTTCTCGAAGAAGTCCGCCGGGATTTCCAATTCTTCCATGTGAGCTTTTGTGTAGCTCATCGCCGCGTGGGCAGATTCCTTCATTACGTCACCCAATTGGCCAGTCAGCATCAAGCCGCCTTTGCCTTTCATCTTCAGGGCTTCAACATGAAGAACTTCACCACCGGCCTGAGTCCAAGCAAGACCCTGTACAATACCTACTTGAGAATCCGGCAATTTGTCTTCACGCAAGAAACGTGGAGGGCCAAGCAATTCCGGCACAGTCGTCGCGTTTACTTCGACGAACTTAGTTTCGCTCATCACAACCATCTTAGCCACTTTACGGCAGATAGAACCGACTTCACGCTCGAGGTTACGAAGACCAGCTTCGCGAGTGTAGCCGCCGATTAAGTATCTGATACCTTCATCAGTAAAGCGGATGTTTTCGTTCGTGATACCGTTGGCTTCGATTTGTCTGTCGACTAAATGCTTTTTAGTAATCAACAATTTATCGTTCTCAGTGTAGCCAGGAATGTTGATGATCTCCATACGGTCGCGCAAAGCGGGTGGGATATTCTCCAACACGTTGGCAGTTGCGATAAACAGTACGTTTGAAAGATCGAAATCAACATTCAAGTAGTTATCACGGAAAGTGGAGTTTTGTTCCGGATCTAAAACCTCTAGCATTGCCGCTGAAGGGTCACCACGGAAATCAGAACCGAGTTTATCAACTTCATCGAGGACGATAACGGGATTGTTAGTTTTAGCTTGGCGAAGTGCTTGAATCACTTTGCCAGGCATCGCACCAACATAAGTACGACGGTGACCGCGAATCTCCGCTTCGTCTTTTACACCGCCGAGCGCGATACGGAAGTATTCACGACCCATTGATTTCGCGATAGAGCGGCCCAAAGAAGTTTTACCTACGCCGGGAGGGCCGGCAAAGCAAAGGATTGGACCTTTGATAGATTGCTTCAGTTTACGAACTGCAAGGAACTCCAAAACGCGGTCTTTGGCTTTTTGGAGATCATAGTGATCATCATCAAGAATTTCTTTGGCTCGAGCCAAATCCAGAACGTCGTCCGTTTTCTTAGACCAGGGAAGGTCTACCATCCAGTCGAGGTAAGTGCGAACCATGGTTGCTTCACTTGCATCTGGATGCATACGCTCAAGACGGGCCATTTGTTTCAAAGCTTCGGTTTCTACCGCTGGAGGCATGCCTGCATTGACGATTTTCTCGCGAAGCTCTTCCATTTCCTCGGACTTTGAGTCTTGCTCGCCGAGTTCGTTCTTTATAGCCTTCATTTGCTCGCGCAAGAAGTATTCACGTTGAGTTTTAGACATTTCGTCTTTAGCGTTGGTGCGAATCTTGGCTTGCATTTGCATAACTTCAATTTCAGCCGCCAACAACTCGTTAACCATTTTAAGTCGTTCTTTAGGGTCCGAAGTCTCAAGAACCTTTTGAGCGTCTTGCACTTTGACGCCCAAGTTGCTAGCAACAAGATCAGCCACGCGGCCCGGATCGTTGACATCATCAAGAACCAAAAGGATGTCCGGAGAAAGTGGACGACCCAAAGCGATGATTCTTTCGATATGCTCCTTTGCTGTTCTGATCAGCGCTTCTGATTCAGAAGCAGGAACTTGGAATTGTGATTCGTCGATTTTGTCAACGGCAACTTCAAAGCTCGGGGCGGTCTTCACGTAGTTTTTCACCCGGGCTTTAGCCACACCTTGAATCAAGATTTTTATGCGACCATCAGAAAGCTTACGCATTCTCATGATCATCGCCACAGTACCTACTGTGTAGATTGATTCCGGGTTTGGATTTTCTTCATTGATATCTTTCTGTGAAGCCAAGAAGATCAGGCGATTTTTAGCCAACGCTTCTTCTACAGAGCGGATCGAAGCCTCACGTCCCACAAAGAGTGGAATAATCATGTAAGGAAATACAACGATATCGCGAACTGGCAACATGGGAAGTGTCTGCGGGATCTCTAGTACTTTTTCGTCAAAGCTCATGTGGCTCCTCCGCTGTCTGTGCGGGAAATAAGTGTTTCTGTCTGAAATACTTGTCGGAGCACCCTGAAAAAGGCTTTAAGCAAAAACGGCTAGATCTATGGAAAATCAGTAAAATCAAGACTGACATCCATGTCAGAAGTCCTCATCCAATGAGAGTGAAACTGGTCTATTGTTGGTATGAATTACGCAGATCCTCTTGATCCTCCATGCACTCAATGCACATAGTGGTAAAAGGTCTAGCCTGAAGACGTCGAGGATTGATGGAACCACCGCAGCACTCGCATTGGCCGTAAGTTCCCTCAGAAATTTTTCCGAGCGCACGCTCAATCATAAATAATGAAGTGCGGTCCCTTTCATGAAGATGAATAGAGATATTGTTTGATAAATCAATAGAAGCAGCTTCGGCCTCATCGGAAACCGTCACAATCTTTGACTGTTCTTGTTTAAACTCGCTCGTCTTATTCAGAATTGAACTCTTCTGTGAAAGGAGAGACTCTCTGATCGCACTGAGTTCGGTTGAGTTCATCTTTACCCCCTTCGTAAGCTCGCTGAATGAATCACTTCAAAACAAAAAACTTAAGGATGATCCTTGGCCGAAAACTGAGTGCATCTTACGAAGGAATGATTTGGTGTCATCAAAAAAAAGTGTAGTGCTAAAACTCTCAGCACAAATCTAACGCCTCGCGAGGGCTTGAAAGACCCTCCTAGCGCGCGAACTTGCGTGTCATGGCTTCTTGGATTTCTGCGCCCTCAATGCTGAGACGAGTCCATGGCACTGCGAAAAGACGCTCCAATTCTATGGGCTCTTCGGTTTCTTCACAGATTCCGTAGGTACCATTTTCAATGCGCGAAAGGGCCTGGTCTATTTCAATAAGTTGAGTGCGCATTCTTTCTTGCGAGATGAGGAAGTGATTTTCAGCGAGCTGAGCAACGGTCTGGTCCACTTCGTCGCCACTGCCCTTTTCGACATGCCCAAAGTCGAGCTGTGCCATACGAACACGATTGAGAATGTCTTGTCTCATCGTGACCAACTTTCTTCTGCACTCTGCAATTGTTTGTGGTGATAAATGCGTGTTCATAGGGCCCCCTCTCTAATGATTCAGTGTGTTTATTCACACCGTTGAGGACTAGGACAGCAGTCCCTCGGGGGCCGGTTAGCGGAAAAATTATTTTTGAACCTTAAGCGGCACAACCTCACCCTTTTCAAGCGTCAGAGCCATTAAAGGGCGTTGGATTTCGCGATCTTGAGTCATATTCAAGGTGCCTAATGCGCCTGGAAATTTTTTCAACGAGCTGAGTTCGCGAGTCAAAGACTCACGAGTCGCCGCACCTTGAGCCACGAGCTGGCGCAGAATCAAAGCCGAGTCATAGGCCTGGATTTCAATCAAGGAAGGCTCTTCGTTATAGAGCGCTTTATACTCCTGTACGAAGCGCGAATGAGTCGCTGTCGTCGGGAGGAAGCTGTCCACAAAAATCAGATTATTAACGAAGTTTCCAGCACGCTTAGCTAGTCCTGGGGTGTTCCATAAATTGGTCCCGATGAGCTTTACACCCTTTACCCCCGAGAAGGATAGGAAGGCGGCGATTTGGCCCAAGGCCTTTGCGTTATCAGGAATAAAGACAGCATCAAAATCTGTAATAGGAGGCAAAACGTCCTCTTCGTGAGAGGTTCGGATCGACTTCTTTTTTTTGTCGGTGTCTTCACCCAATTTTGCGAGGCGGGCCTTGTACTCGTCCACGCGGCCCTCAATGTAGTAAGTGCCGACCAGGCGCTGAATCACATAGCGGAAGTCTGATTCTTTGGGATTATAAACTTGCGCGGAGGCAATCGTTCCACCACGCGCAAGGACTTCATCCCAGAACAAGTTGGTGTACTCGATACCATAAGGATCGTTTGGATATACAATCGCGAAACGCTTCATTCCATAATCTTCCATCGCAGTGCGAACGAGATAACGCACCTGCATTTCGCTCGTTAGCGCGTTACGGAACACTGTCGGGCCAAGCTCTGTTAAGCCGGACTTCTGTGAAAGACCGATTGTTGGCACGCCCAATTCATCCGCCTTGGAAGCCACAGCCGGAGCCGTTTTGCTGAGAAGACTTCCGACGATCGCGATCGCATTGTCTTCTTTGACAAGGCGTTCAACACCACGGCGTGCGTTGTCAGGATTACCTTCGCTATCCATCACTGCCAAACGGAAGCCCGAGCCCAGATTGTTCAGCCCGAGACCCATTTCCACACCACGCAAAGCCTTCTGACCGACAGAAGCGGCCTTGCCCGTAAGAGGTAAAACCACACCGATCGTTTTTGATTCCACGAACTTGCTGCTTTCAAGCTGAGACAAAATATCTTGAGCGCGAAGAGCAAGATCGCTGCCAGGCAAGAATTCGCCAACGCTTGAGAAGTACTTTCTTGCACGATCTTTGTCGCGGTCTTCAAGCGCTATCTCACCCAAACGGAAAAGAGCATAACCGCGGGCAAAACCAAAGTCAGAATCGCGCGCGACTTTTTCAAGTTGCTCTTGAGTCAATTTGCCTTCAGCGATTTCCACACTTTTGAGCCTGAAAGATTCTTGCTCCTGAGGGGTGGTTGCGATAACGGAAAAGTTCACACTTTCTTTAAGAGCCTGCATGTAATCACCCGCCGTCTCGAGCTCGCGCACACGAGCCGTGTTGGCCCTTTGCTGCGGAAGCTGCTGGCCCATGCCACCCATCTGTTTTCCACCGGCAGTTGGGATATGAGTCATCACGGGCAGTTGGCCGGGGTGGCCATTCTGTGAAGGTTGACCTTGAAGCTCCGGTCTTTTAGTTTGAACGCCGGCACAAGCCGCCAAACTCAGGGCGGAAAGAATTAGAAGTCCGTTTCTCATTTTTTATTCCTCATGATGTTTGCCGCTTTTTCTTTAAAGGCCTTTACCAACGGGGTTTCATCGCCGTCTTTTGAAAGTTCTTCGAGCAATTCTTTTTGTCGGTTACTAATTTTCTCTGGAGTATCGACAATCAGGCGAACCATCATGTCTCCGGCGCTAAAACCACCGACTTTGGGGAATCCCTTGCCCTTTAATCGGAAGGTCTGTCCCGTATGCGTTCCGGGAGGAATACGAATCACCGCTTTGCCAGACAAAGTCGGGATTTCTACAGAGGTGCCCAGGATAGCATCCGTGTAGGTGACAGGAAGATCCATTAGGATATCGTTTTCTTGACGCTTAAATAGTGGATGCTCCTGGATCTTAATGATGACATACAAATCGCCGGCAGCACCGCCTCCGGCAGGTCCATCGCCTTCGCCGGCAAGCTTCAGGCGCTGGTCCTCTTTCACACCCGCCGGAACATTTACAGCGAGTTTTGCCGTTTCATCTTTGCCATTGCGCTGACGAACAAAGCTGATCACTTTCTCAATGCCGAGTGCGGATTCTTCAAATGCGATATTTAAAGTATAACGAAGGTCGGAACCTTTTTGCTGGCGCCGACGAGGACCCCCAGTACCGGCGCCCGGTCCGCCGCTGTAGCCGCGCGCTCCGAAGATCTCGCTGAAAACATCGCCGAAAATATCTTGGAATGGATCTTGACCTTGGCCCGCGCCCCCACCACTGAATCCGCCAAAACCACCGGCGCTCCCGAAAGGACCTCCTGCTCCACCGAATCCACTCTGTGCACCGGCGTGGCCAAATTGATCATACATTTCGCGTTTCTTAGGGTCGCTGAGTATTTCGTATGCTTCTGAGAATTCTTTAAACTTTTCTTCCGCTTTTTTATCGCCAGGATTTTTATCCGGATGATATTGCATCGCAAGCTTGCGGTAAGATTTCTTGATCTCATCCGCTGTTGCTGAGCGAGAAACGTTCAGAAGTGAATAATAGTCTTTTTTAGACAAGGGAGAGCTCCTCTTTACTCAGGCTTTTTCGCTACCACCACTTGGGCGGGGCGAATGACCTTGTCGTGAAGTTTGTACGCTTTTTTGAAAACGCGGGCGACATGGCCCGGAGGAACGTCATTTGTGGGTTCGGAACTCAGGGCCTCCATGAAGTTCGGATCGAAGGCGGCACCTTCGCACTTAACTTCGGCAACACCATTGCGCTGGAGAACAGATTTTAATTCACCGGCGGTCATTTCAACGCCTTGAACGAAATTGTTAAAAGAATCAGGAGTGACCTTGGTTTGGAGTGCGCGCTCAAAGTTATCAACGACACCAAGAACATCGTTCACAATGCGCTCGGATCCGTATTTCAAAGCCTCAGAACGCTCTTTAATCGCGTTGCGTTTGTAGTTTTCAAACTCGGCACGCAGATAAAGGTAATCATTTTTGTATTTTTCACTTTGCTCTTGCAGCTTTTTAATTTCAGAAGAAACGTCAAAGGAGGCGGCCCCTTCAGAAGCAGGTTTATCGTTTTGATCCGCTGGATTTTGATCAGACACAAGAGACTCCTTTAAATGCAATACACATCAAACTAAGATTGTGTACTCATTGGAAAAAGTCAATGTGACAGAGCTAAATCTCGTCCTCTAAAAACGTCAATTGAGCGAAGATTTGGTTGCTGATAAGAACGCCCTCTTTTGTCAGGGACCAATGCCCATTGTCATTGATTTGAAGCCAATTGTGAGTCTGTAAACGGCGCAGAATTTTCAGCACTTTGTCAGAGGTCTCTGTGGAAAACTTGGTGGTTAACTTTACGGGGTCAAGGCCACTCAACATACGTAAAGAAGTGTGACAGAAATCTGTCAAAGATTGATGTTTATCGAGACGCTCAAACTGGTTGTCTGGCAATTGGACAGTAGGGCTTGTGAATGCCTGCCCGGCGTGCGACAGGATCTGCTTCTCGTATTCGTTGATATTTGAGAGATTCCAGTACCGAAGTCCCCAGGGCGCATTTTTCGAATAAGAGTGCGCGCTTAGCCCGAGCCCCCAATACGCTTCATCCGCCCAATATAGAATATTATGGCGTGACTCGTATCCTGGTAAGCTGAAGTTTGAGATTTCGTACTGACGGAAGCCGTGGGACTGCAATCTTTCAGAAATAATCTCAAACATCGAGACTTGATCGTCTTCGATTGGACGGCCTTTTGACAAGGGATGCCCCTCAGGTACCGTGAGACAGTAAGGGCTGATGTGTTTTGCTCCTTGCTCAATCGCAATATCGACGTCGCGCTGAAGACCGTCGACATTTTGTGAAGGCAGGGCGAAAAGAATATCGAAGCTGAAATTGAGATTGTGCTTACGCAGAAGTGCCAGCGTATCCAGCGTCTGTTGAGCATCGTGCTCGCGGTGAACCATCTTTAGTAGGCGGTCGTCAAAGGTCTGAGCACCGACACTAAAGCGGTTGACGCCAGCGCTAAGGTACATGGCGAGTTTCTTTTCGTCCACAGTCGCTGGATTTATTTCGATCGTGATTTCGGTTTGAGGTCCAGTCGTAAAGCCGTGCTTTGCGAGTTCTTGAATAATGGCTACAATAAGCTCTGAGGGAATAAGGCTTGGCGTTCCTCCACCGAAGTACAAGGTATCAAGTGGACGGGCCGGGTAGTAGGCCTTCTTTTGGCGGATTTCTTCAAAAAGAAGTTCGACATACTTCTGCGGTGGCAGAATTTTAAACTGTTCATAGGTTGCAAAGTCGCAATACGTGCAACGCTGGATACAGTAGGGAATGTGAACGTAAATTCCAAAACTCATAGGAGCACTACTTAGGCTATGTCTAAAAATTTTCAACTAAAAAACGGTCTTAAAGTACTTTTGTTAGAATCTCACAAGTCCCCGGTGATTTCAGTACAAATGTGGGTGAAAACCGGTAGCGCCGACGAAAAAAAGACGGAAGAGGGCATTAGTCATTTTATCGAGCACTTGGTCTTCAAAGGCACCCGTAAATATAAGGTGGGCGAAATTGCCTCAGTCGTTGAAGCCTCAGGCGGCGAGCTCAATGCCTATACATCTTTTGACCAAACGGTTTTCTACGTAACGATCTCGAAACAGTTTGCCGATGTGGGTTTGGACGTCATCAGCGAAATGATGGGTTTTCCAACTTTTGATCCACAAGAAATCGACAATGAGCGTGAAGTTGTTATTGAAGAGATTAAGCGCGGACAAGACAGCCTCAGCCGCGCGGGCAGTCAAATGATGTTCTCAAGTGTTTTTAAGGGCCATCCCTATGCGATTCCCGTGATTGGCTACGAAAAAAATGTCCGCAAGTTTTCCGCTAAGAAAATCACTGATTTTTTTAATTCGCGCTATGTGCCGCGCAACATGTTCCTCGTCATTTCCGGTGACTTTGAGTCGTCGGAAATGAAAAAGAAAGTGCAAAAATATTTCAGCGATTTCAAAGACTATAAGCTACGCCGCTCAAAGCGCCCAAAAATAAAACCAATAAAGAAAAACCAAATCAGGGTTCAAGAGTCGACGTTTGAGCAAACGGTGGCCTATCTTGCTTGGCCCGCGCCGAACGTTAAGCACAAAGACGTGCCGGCGTTAGAAGTCATGAGCCTGATTCTTGGCCAAGGTGATAGCTCGCGCCTAGTGCACTCATTGCGTTTGGAAAAGCCATTGACAAATTCCGTCGGCTCTTACGCCTTTACTCCGCAAGATGCCGGCGTTCTCGCGGTGTCTATGGGGCTTGATAATGTGAACTTCGAGGAATCATTAACAAAAATCCGCGAGCACATCGTGGAAATCGTCAACAATCCGCCAAGCGCTGCCGAAATGCAAAAGGCGGTGACGAATTTGGCAAGTGAGCAAATCTATTCGCTCGAAACAGTAGATGGAATCGCCCGCAAAGCGGGAACACTCGAGTTCTACATGGGCGATCACGAGTACTTTAAAAAGTACTTAAAGCAAATCTATGCTTTGAAACCGGAAGACATCTCGAAGGCCGCCAAGAAATATTTTACGGCAGATCAGTTGAGCATTTGTGTCCTGACGAAAAACGACGTCAAAAAATTGGAAAAAGTCTGTGGACAATTTACTAAAGATCTAAAAGCGGCGCTAAAATCGAAGCCGACGAGAAAAGCAATACCGGTAAAATTCTCGCCGAAAAAGCTTTCACTGAAATCCAACGGCGGAGCTGCCACAGACGTTGAAGAAGTAACGATAGCCTCGGGAGTGACTGTGCTTTTTAAAGCTCAGAAGGAAACGCCAATAGTCTCTGTCCGTGCCGGCTTCCTGGGCGGCCTTCGTGCGGAACCGGAGTCGCAAGCAGGGCTGACAGAAGTGTTCTCGCGTGTTTGGACGGGTGGCGGCAAGGAATTTAGTGAAACCGAACTCAATCTGAAAATCGATGAAATGGCAGCGGGCTTCGGCGCATTCTCGGGCAGGAATTCCGTCGGTTTAAGCATGGACTATCTTTCTGTTTATGAGAAGCCGATGTTCGAGGTTTTCTCAGATGTGCTAGCCGCGCCACTTCTACCGGCGGAGGTGATTGAACGTGAAAAGCAAATTCTAAAAAATCAGATCAAGTCGCGAAACGACAATCCCTCGCAGGTCGCGATTTTGCAGTTTATGAAAACGCTTTTTAGCGGCCATCCGTATGCTCGCGATATGATGGGAACCCAAGAAAGCCTTGCAAAAATTCATACTGATGCACTTCGCGCGTACTATGAAAAAATCGTCGCGTCCCGCAACCTCACTATATCAGTCGTCGGTGATTTCGATAAATCTTTCTGGTTGGAGAACCTCAAGAGGTTGGCGTCCGAATTGCCCAAGGGTGAAAAGTTTGCAAGCAGCTTCCCGCTCGACCCGATCAAGCAAGAGCACTATCTCTATCAAGAGTCCAAAAAAGAACAAAGCCACGTCATCATGGGTGTTCGTGGTTTAACTATCAAAGATGAAGAGCGCTATCAGCTAGAAGTTATTCAATCCATTCTTTCAGGCCAAGGTGGCAGACTCTTTATCGAGCTTCGCGATAAAAATTCGCTTGCGTACTCGGTGGCACCAATGCGCATGGAAGGTCTCGAGGCCGGGTATTTTGGCGCGTATATCGGTTGCTCGCCTGAAAAGGTGCAGAAAGCGATTGCGATGATGAAGGAAGAGTTCCGCAAGCTCATCGAAACGAAGGTGTCAGAGCAAGAGCTTTTGCGTGCGCAAAGATACATCGTTGGACGCCATGATATTGATTTGCAAAGAAAGAGTGCGATCAGCAACAGCATTCTTTTTGATAGAATTTATGGTTTAGATCCACGTGAAGGTCTAGATGTCGCGGATAAGTACTTTGCTGTGCAAGCAGTGGATTTACAGATTTTGGCGGAAAAACTCTTTAAACAGCACTTCGTCATCAGCGTCGTAGGACCACAAAATCCGTTCTAAGCCTTAGGTCTTGGCTCGTTTTGAGAATTTGGCGCTGTTCCAAAATAATCTGATATAATCAAAGTCAGGGGATAAAGCGTGTCTCAAAACGAGTCGAAAAAACAAAACACGGCCACTGAGCTTTTTATATCACCGGGGAATTTTTTTAAGGATCTCGTGAGGCAGGGTTTTGCCCAGCGTAAATTGGAAACCTATCCTCATGTAGAAACTTACCTCGTGGAGCTCCTTCAATATTATCTTGATGCGAAAAACCTCTTTGATCCTGAGTTTGATGAACAAGGCCGCAGGGTTCCTAAAACTTTGGCGGAAATGTATCTCCACGCCAACAATGCTCAAGACCAAGCCGTGAAGGTGGAGTTGCTTAAAAAGTTAGGTGATCGGTCGCTCTATATGAGTGGCTTTTTTGGTGATTCCCTTCAGCGAAAAGTCGTGGATGTGGATTACTACGTAAACATGGGTGGGGTTGCGTATGCGACGCTGGCAACATGTGTGCGCGAAGATACTACCGCCAAAGTCTATTCAACCATTTCTCGTCGCTTTATTGATTTCGTGGATGTCTTGACCTATATCAGCCACGGGTCACTTATTAAGAGCAATGAGAGTGTTCTGCGGCTATACGACCGCTATATGACAACTGGTTCAGAGCTAGCGCGTGAAAAGCTGACGGAAATTGGAGTTCTACCCATGACCCAGGACCAAGCCAAGCGGGGCCGTCAGTATTAAACGCGTGACTGCGCCGGGCCCATTCGCTATGTTGGGATCATGTTAGGTTTGAGCTTGCCGGAAATTATATTTTTAGCCATCTTGGCTCTCGTGGTGATTGGCCCGAAACAATTGCCGGAGGTTGCAAGAACTCTTGGCCGCTTGCTTAACGAGCTTCGCCGAGCTTCCAATTCTTTTAGCGAAGAGCTGCGTTCTCAAGTAAAAATCGACCCGATCCGTCTCGAGGAAAAGATGGAGCAAAAAGCTCATAAGCCAAATGAAGGCGGCAACTACGTTGCCCCGGAGCCCTTTGTAAAAAGCGAAGAGGCCAAAGACGAGACGAAATCCCCCGAGTCCACTGAAACGAAGAAGTCATGATTGAAACCAACGATCAGCGCGAAGAAAAGTATCAAAGCCTTGTCGAGCATCTGAGTGAGCTTCGCGTTCGTGTCATGTATGCGGGCTATGCTTTGATTATTGCGACCGGCATTTGTTACGGTTTTAGTGAAAAGATCTTTAACTTTGTCCGCTTGCCGATTGCTCCTTACTTGCCATCTGGTGGTTTGGTGTTTACAGCCCCCATGGACAAATTCATTGCACATTTAAAAATCTCATTCGTGTGCGGGGTGATTGTCTCTTGTCCGTTTTGGCTCTACCAAATTTGGTTGTTCGTTGCGCCAGGCCTTTACAGCAAAGAAAAAAAATATGCCGTCGGCTTCATTGGCGCAGGCTCGGCCCTTTTCATGCTGGGGACCGCATTTTCTTATTATGTTGTTTTGCCCATGGCCTTTCACTTCTTGATGACCTATGGCGGAGACATTGATAAGCCGATGATCACGATTGATCATTATTTAGGTTTTTTCACTCAGATGTGCCTGGTGTTCGGTGCCGCTTTCGAGTTGCCTTTAATTTTGATTATTTTGGGCCTGATGGGTGTCGTTACGCAAAACTTTCTTCGCGAGAAGCGCCGCTATGCGATTATGACACTTGCGGTGGCCGCGGCGATTATCACACCACCGGATTTGCTCAGCATGATCATGATGTTGGTACCGATGATTGTGCTATATGAAATTGCCGTGTTCTTTGTCGGCTTTTTTGAAAAGAAAAAAGCGCTCGCGGCAGTTAACGAACGAGAATAAAAACGTTCTTTTGCTGAATTCATCTCAACAAATTCAAATGCCTTTTGCATGTCTTCTCTAAGCTTCTTAACGGGGAGGGGATTATGAACGTTTTTCGAGGGCTGTTGTTGTTATTTGCCATGGTGGTGGCCACGTCCCAGGCAAATGCGACTTTGTATGAAGGGGAATTCACCAATATGGGCCGAGACTACCTGAAAAGTCTCGAGAGACTCGATACGGATCGCCTAGATCGGTTGCCGGTCGCCCAACGTGATAGATGTATCAGTCGATACAACGGGATGATTAATGACGGAGTTCTCGATATCCGCATTATCATGGGTTATTTTGATTGGACGACGGGTTCGCCAGTCAAGATGGATGGCACAAACTACGGCTATAGTCCTTCGATCGACCCGGGTGCGTATCAAGCTGTGCGGGGCATTCTCACCGGAAGATGTCCGGGCGATGCTGAGTTCTGTGGTTTCAACCAAGACAGCGCCTATCAATTTACAAAAAAAGTTCACATTCAGGGTCAAAGCGTTCTTGCAAAGGTCCAAATCTACTATGCGTCCGTGTCTGAGTATTATGACGTGAATAAAGGCAAGTACTCTGGCGAGCAAGCCGATCGCTCTGCGGCTTTGCAAGCGCAGTTCCGGGACGCCCTACAGAAGGCAGACGTTGTCTTCTACTTTGGGCACTCTCGAAATGGCGGCGGCCCGGATTTCAACCCACCGGTTTTGATTCGTGGAACGAATAAAGTAAATTACGACGGTTACTACAAACCCAATCGCCCAGGTTTAAAACAAATGATTTCAGACCTGCAAAGCGGTCATCAGCCCTCCGTTTTAGGACTGATGTCTTGTGACTCCCGCGATCACTTTTTGTCCAGTCTTAGAAAAGTGGCGCCGAATATGGGTGTGATCACTTCTTTAAACGTGCTTCAGGTCGATGGTGTTTACACAGCTATGATTGGAGCGGGGGACGCGGTTCTCCGCGGACAATGCCAAACGGGTTTCATGCAATCAATTCGCAGAACGGAGTTTAATGCCAAGAATATTACCATGGATGGTATGTTTCAGTAGTTCTAGTGGCGAGGCTTGATGATCACGGATGCGATCATCGAGCCTCCTATACAGGCTCCTCGAATTTAATCATAACCGCGCCTGTTTCTACGCTATCACCTTGTTTAACGAGAATCTCCTTGATCTTCACATCACGGGACGCACGCATTTCATTTTCCATTTTCATGGCTTCCATAATAAGAAGGGGCTTATTTGCTTTCACGATATCGCCCTTTTTTGCAAAGATTTCGATGATCTTTCCAGGCATACCGGCTTTGAGTTCCTCATCGCCACCGAACCCACTCCCTTTCTTCAGGGATTCATGCAAAAGCATCTCATCATTGAAGATCTTGATGGTACGGAACGAGTTGCGTGCAAAAACCGTATACTCAGTATCCTGCCCGATAACATCGATCAAATAAGATTTGCCTTCAAAAAGAAAGCTCACGTATTCCTCGGCGAACTTGTAATCGTTTTTAGAGATATCGTAGTGAGTCCAATCTTTGCCCTCTTCTTGGAGCGAGACCTTCCAAGCGGCTCTGCCTTCCGTGACATCGACTTTGTATTTACGGCCTTTAATTTCTGCTTCGAAATACATAATTAAGTCCTTAATTGAAGCTTACGGCCCGTACGCTTCCAGTTAGAAGTGATATTAAGTTGACGAACATCCTTCGACTTTCGGTCGTTATACGCCGTAATTGCAGCAGCAATTAAGAACATCGGATCGTCGATCTCTTTAAAGAGCAATGGCTCGATAACTTCAAAGTTCTTCTCAATAAATTGAGTCGTATAAGAGCCATCGCGGAACTTAGGGTGGTCCAAAATCGTCTTATGAAGAACTATGTTGGTCTTAATTCCCGTCAAGACAAATTCGGTCAAAGCACGTTGCATTCGATCGATGGCCTCCTCACGAGTTTCACCGAAAGTAATAACCTTGGCGATCATTGGGTCGTAGAAGATGGGCACTTCGTAACCAGGATAGGCGTATGAATCTACGCGCAAGCCGGGACCTTGGGGGTGACGGCACGCCCGGATCACGCCCGGGGACGGCTTGTAAGTCACAGGATCCTCCGCGCAGATCCGTGCTTCGATCGCATGACCCTTTTGGTGGATGTCTTCCTGCTTAAAGCTCAATGGGCGGCCAGAAGCCACGAAGATTTGTTCCTTCACCAAGTCGAAACCACATACGATCTCTGTGATCGGGTGTTCTACCTGAAGACGTGTATTCATTTCCATGAAGTAGAATTCTTTTGTTTTGTTGTCGAAGATGAACTCGATTGTCCCTGCACCCACATAGTTGATTTGCTTAGCGGCGCGCACGGCCGCTGCGCCCATTTTCAAACGAACTTCATTCGGAACTGAGGGTGAGGGGCATTCTTCGATGATCTTTTGATTACGGCGCTGAACAGAACACTCGCGCTCAAACAAGTGAACGTGATTGTGGTGTTTATCGCCAAAAACTTGGATCTCGATGTGTTTTGGATCGTTGACGAACTTCTCGATGTAAACAGTTGGGTTTGCAAAGTAGTTCTGCCCTTCAGAGCGGCAAGCCCGGTAAGCGCTTTCAAGTTCGTCCATCTTGCGAACGACGCGCATCCCTTTACCGCCACCCCCGGCAGTCGCCTTGATAATGATCGGAAGGCCGATTCTTTCCGCGATAGAAAGGGCCTCTTCAACCGTTTCAACGCCGCCGTCGGAACCAGGAACTGTCGGCACGCCGGCCTTTTTCATCAAAAGCTTCGAAGAGATTTTGTCTCCCATTGCATCGATATTTTCCGGAGTTGGGCCGATGAAGTTAATGCCCGCATCAACACAGGCTTTCGCGAAGGTCGTATTCTCAGAAAGAAAGCCGTAACCAGGGTGAACAGCGTCCGCCCCAGCGGTTTTTGCGACCTCTAAGATTTTACGATAGTTCAAATAGCTTTCTTTCGAAGGGGAGGGACCAATGTGATAGGCTTCATCCGCCAGGAAGACATGCAAGCTGTCACGGTCCGCATCACTGAAAACCGCGACAGAGATGATACCCAGCTCGCGGCATGCACGGATAATGCGGATCGCGATTTCTCCTCTGTTTGCGATGAGAATCTTATTAAAAGGCTTCTGCATACCACACTCCTACAGGGGAATGTTGCCGTGCTTTTTTGCCGGCATAACATCACGTTTATTTTTAAGCATTTCCAAAGAGTCGATGATGCGCTTACGAGTCAACGCAGGCTCAATCACTTCATCAGTGTAGCCCAGTTCCGCGGACACGTAAGGATTGCTGAATTTAGCTTCGTACTCAGCTGTTAAGCGCGCGCGTTCAGCGGCCGGGTCTTTTGCTTTTGCAATTTCTTCGCGGAAGATGATGTTTACCGCGCCATCCGCGCCCATCACCGCGATTTCCGCAGAAGGATAGGCCAGATTCACATCAGAACGCAGCAGCTTCGAGCCCATAACGATGTATGCGCCACCGTAAGCTTTGCGGGTGATAACGGTGATTTTTGGAACCGTCGCCTCAGCATAGGCATAGAGCAACTTCGCACCATGAGTGATAATGCCGTTCCATTCTTGGTCTTTACCAGGCAAGAAGCCCGGCACGTCCACAAAGCTCACAACTGGAATATTGAAAGAATCACAGAAGCGGATAAAGCGAGCGGCCTTGCGAGATGCTTCGATGTTCAAGCAACCCGCCAAGATGTTTGGTTGATTTGCAACGATGCCGGCGCTGCGACCGTTAAAGCGGGCAAAACCCACGATGACGTTCTGAGCGTAGTGCTTGTGAACTTCCAAGAAATAACCCTCATCCACACACTCGGTGATGATGTTGAGCATGTCGTAAGGCTTCTTGGGGTTATCTGGGATTAAGGTATTCAAAGCTTCAACCAAACGATCTGGACGATCCTTTGTTGGCAAGGTCGGAGCATCATCCAAGTTGTTTGAAGGAACGAAGCTCAAAAGTTCACGAATCATGAGTAAGCAGTGCTTGTCATCATTCGTCGCAAAATGAGCCACACCTGACTTCGAAGAGTGAGTCGTCGCGCCACCCAACTCCTCCTTAGTCACTTCTTCATGAGTCACGGTCTTGATGACATCAGGCCCAGTTACGAACATGTAGCTTGTGTTTTTCACCATGAAGACGAAGTCCGTGATAGACGGAGAGTAGACCGCGCCGCCAGCGCAGGGGCCCATGATCGCGGTTATTTGCGGCACTAAACCTGAGCACATTACGTTGCGGCTAAAGATGTCCGCGTAGCCGCCCAGAGCTTCGATACCTTCTTGGATACGAGCGCCGCCGGAGTCATTCAAGCAAATAAAGGGCGCACCGTTCTTCGCCGCAAGATCCATCACCTTGCAAACCTTATTAGCTTGGGTGCGAGACATTGAACCGCCAATGACAGTGAAGTCTTGGCTGGAAACGTAGACCAACTTACCGTTCACGCGGCCGTAACCGGTGATGATACCATCGCCTGGCACCGCGGATTTTTCCATGCCGAAGTTTGTGCAACGATGAGTAACGAAACGATCCATTTCAACGAAGCTGCCTGGATCCAAAAGGATGTCTAAGCGCTCACGAGCAGAAAGGCGCCCACCTTGTTTGTGCTTTGCAACCTTGGCAGCGCCGCCACCTTGCATTGCTTGCTCGTTTCTTTTGTCGAGATCAGCGAGCCTCTGCTGAAGAGTATTTGTTTCTTCCATGTATTCTCCAATAAAAGTTTAAGGATAAGAGCGACCATAAAGACGCGGGAACGGAATCGTCTCACGGATGTGAGGCAAGCCGCAGATCCAGGCCACTGTTCTTTCAAGACCCAAGCCGAAACCGCTGCTCGGAACAGAGCCATAGCGGCGGACATCAAGGTACCAAGCAAAGTCAGCTTCTTTCAAACCGTGTTCTTTAATCTTACGCAAAAGTGTTTCAATGCTTTCTTCACGCTGCCCACCACCGATCATTTCGCCGTAACCCTCTGTTGCCAAAAGATCCGAGCCCATGGCATATCCCGGGTCTTTGGGGTCCTCTTTCATGTAGAATGCTTTCACGGCAGCAGGATAGTGGTGCACAAACACGGGCTTGTCGAATTTTGACGAAACAATTGTTTCATCAGGAGCGCCGAAGTCGTCACCCACGATGAAGGCTGGATTTTCCTTCAAGATGATTTCCACGGCCTCTTTGTAGTGAAGCTTTGGGAACGGCGCGATGATCGGAGACAGCCTGCTCGTATCACGCTCCAAAGCTTTTAATTCATCAGCGCGGTTTTTCAAAACGCGCTGAACGATGTACTCAACGAATTGCTCAGCGAGCTCCATGTTGTCGTACATATCGTTGAAAGCCACTTCCGGCTCAACCATCCAAAACTCAATTAGGTGACGGCGTGTTTTGGATTTCTCCGCGCGGAATGTTGGACCGAAGCAGTACACCTTACCAAAAGCGCGCGCGGTTGCCTCCATGTACAGCTGGCCGGATTGTGACAAGTAAGCTTTCTCATCGAAATATTTAGTTTCGAAAAGATTCGAAGTTCCTTCGCAAGCGGCTGGAGTAAAGATCGGCGCATCTGTGAGAGTGAAACCTTTGCCGTCAAAGAAATCGCGGATCGCCGCGATAATCTCCGCGCGTACACGCAAGATCGCATGTTGGCGCTTCGAGCGGATCCAAAGATGGCGGTTATCCATCAGGAAGTCGGTGCCGTGCTCTTTCGGTGTGATAGGATAACCCTCAGCTTTGCCAAGAAGCTCCGTCTCGCTCACGCCGATTTCGTATTCGCCTTTGCGTTTTGGATGCTCACGAACAACACCGACAACGCGAACGGAACTTTCTTGCGTCAATTGATCAAACAAGGCGTAAGCGGAATCACCGCAATCAGCTTGAAAGAAAATGCAGGGAACCGTGCCGGTCCCATCGCGAAGTTCAAGAAATTTTACCTTACCAGATGAGCGGGTGTTGTAGACCCAACCCTTGAGCTCAACTTTCTGACCCACATAATCTTTTAGATCAGAGATATAATACCTCATGAGAAACCCTTTCCAAAAGAACTTGAAAGAGGGTTTTTACCATGGGTCGAGGATGAAGCTCACTTGAAATAGTGGACGCGCAGCAATGGCTTACGGCGCCGCGCTAAGGGACCATTTGACGGAGTATTTCGAGGGCTTTTTTGACGTTCATGCGGCCCATTGTTTGAACCTTAAACTCGTGGGTCGGAGTGATGTCGACGGATTGCATCAAGGCACTTTTGATTTGTATTGCCGTTGCCTGTGGACGGTCGCTCCAGAGCAGAGCCGCCGCTCCGGTGACAAATGGCGCGGCCATGGAGGTTCCGCTCATGTAGCCCAGGCGATTTCCCGGCAAAGTACTAAGAATTTCTGTGCCTGGAGCCGCCAAGTGAACCAAACTAAAGCCGCTATTAGACCAAGAGGCCATATAGTCCGCTGCTGTCGAAGCAGCCACGGTCAATTGGTTTGGCATGTTGAAGGCCGCGGGATAGTCCGGAGAGTAATCAATATCTGTCCCGTCATTGCCGGCGGCAACCACGACAAGGATTCCCTTATTGCTAAGGTCAATAAACGCATTGCGGAGGGAATCCATACAGGGAGCCCCCCCCCAACTTGCATTGATGATCTTTGCCCCGCGAGAACTGACGTATTGCAAGGCCAAGATCGCATCCCCAATGGAGCCACCCTTTACGTTATCAATAAAGGGTGCCGGAATCAGTTTTGCCTGTGGAGCCATGCCCTTCATGTAGCCCTTAGTTGAATCCGCGGCGATAATACCTGAAACGTGGGTTCCATGTTCGCTCACGGCGGCGCCTGGAGTTGAATCTGAAATAAAACTATAGCCGGCATAGTCGTCAATGAAACCATTGTGATCATCGTCGATACCGTTACCTGGAATTTCCTCGGTATTGTAAGCAATTCGGGGGGCCAGCTGAGTGTTCGTCGTATCAACGAAGGAATCAACCACCCCGATCATCACATTTTGACCGTAGGCGCCTTGGTCCCAAGCGCCGTCGGCTTGAACCATGTTCTGGCCCCAGTAATCGTCGGAACTCACATCGTTTGTATTCACGGTGCCAGAGTCGGTACTGCGCTCAAATTTCACGATGCGGTCGTATTCGACTTTGCGAATTCTATTTAAGTTTGGCTCAAGGATATCTTTTTTGAAGTGATCGAGACTCGCCGCCGTTTCAACCGAAAACCGTCCATCTTCCCACTGCACAATGTAGCGAGAAGTGAGTGCTTGGCCCGAGCAGCGGGAACTCGCATAGTTGCCACTCTCTGGGAAAACCGAAGTCGTCGTTTTTTGGCTGCAAGCGGAAATAGAAACAGATGCAAAAGCAAGAGCTATGACTGAGCGAAATCCAACGTCCATGTTGTCTCCCGAGGAACCTGCTGGTCCCATCAGTGAGACAAGCGAAGCGAAATACCTCGGTTAGCTCATCGGCTGGTTTTGCAAATTATACAGTCTTGAAATGGATCAACTGGACCTAGGGCGCGGTTTCTATGCGAGGGCTGCTTGCTCAATACAAATAAGCGCACTGACCTTTTTATTTTTGTACAGTGGGCCAATATATTTCATATAGAAATCCATTTTGAATTTATCGCGGGATATGCACTCCACCACTAAATGCCGCGGAAGCGGACCGCTCACGCCGGTGGGATATTTCTTTTGAAACAGTTCGCCGACAAGGAGCACGATGCTCTTTAAAATGTCTTCATCACGACGGAAGAGTCGCCACCATTCAATGCAGAAAAGCTCTTCAATAGTATAAGAACAAATATCGAAAAATTCGAGATTGCGGAAAACCTGAATCTGCTCGTCATTGTAAAGCTCCACAATGTCGCCGCTTTCAATCCGATCCAAAAAATCAGATTGTGGGCTTAAGCCCAATTTCACAAGTGCGCGCCACGTGAACTTCTTGCTGTCGCGAAGAGGTTGGCCTTCATCTACTTGATCGCGGCAAAGATCATGGAAAAAACGCAGGCTCTCGATAGCGGCTGTCTTTTCTTGAGGTCGCAGTTGTTCAAAATGGGGAAAGCCCTCTAAGCCCGCCTGAGTTTTGGTGCCTTCATTGTTTAACATTTTTGCCAAACCAGTCGCTAGGGCAATGAATTCGATTCTCAGCTTTTCGTTTTGCTTCGACGTATTTTCATTGAATACCAACATGGATGTCACCCTCTAGATAGACTGAACAAACTCTTTCAAAAAACCCGTGAATTGCTTCTCAACTTGCTTTGCGGTATCAGTCACTTCCTGGTGAGACAGCTTCTGACGAGAGATGCCCGCCGCTAAATTCGTAATACAGCTTAAAGCAGCTACGCGCAAACCAAGGTGATTTGCCGCAATCACCTCAGGCACCGTACTCATGCCCACCGCTTTACCGCCAATCAATTTCAAATAACGAACTTCTGCAGGAGTCTCATAGGTAGGGCCGCTTACGCCGCAGTAGATGCCTCTATGATAACGGACATTTTGCTTTTGGAATATTTGTTCCATTTTTTCGATCAGTTTTTTATCATATGCTTCCGTCATATCGGGAAAGCGGGGACCCAACTCTTTGATGTTCGGGCCCATGAGCGGGTTTGTTCCCATCAAATTGATGTGGTCTTCGACGATCATGAAATCCCCGGCTTGCATTGTTTCACCGAAACCGCCGGCTGAATTTGTAAGAATCAAAGACTCAATGCCCAAAAGCGCCAGAGTTCTTGTTGGAAACACAACGGTCTCCATGTTGTGGCCTTCGTAGTAGTGGTTGCGCCCTTGAAGAACCACGACTTGCTGGGAGCCGACTTTACCGAAGATCAAATTGCCCTGGTGACCTTCAACCGTGGGTGGCATGAAGTAAGGAATTTCGTGATAGGGAATCGAGTGCTCAACTTCAATTTCTTTAACGAAAGCGCCCAGGCCCGAGCCTAAAGTGATTCCGACTCGCGGCTTACTGGCAGAGATGGAGCGAATGTATTTTACAGTTTCAGTCAGCTTTTGAAATACCATAAGTTCCTCTAGACAAGAGTTTTAAGTATCAAACTCGGACTTGCCGGTTTTTGCAAGGAGATAGTGACGGAGGATTTGAGCATGGGAACAGCGGATTCTAAGAGCTCTAAATCATCTCCGTGAAGAGTGTAGATGGGCTCTCCAGCCTGAATGGAATCCGATACTTTAGCATGGAACTCGATACCTGCTGTAGGTGCAATCAAGTCCGTGGTCACGGCACGGCCGGCTTTAATCAAGATGCCCGCAACGCCGATGGATTCTGTGTTCAAGGCGCTTATAAAACCGGTTTTCTCCGCGGAAACGGTGATTTTATGTTTCGGTTTTGGTAACGCCGCCAGCGTCCCGCCATGAATCGAGCAGAGTTCTTCAAATTTTTTAAACGCTTTACCCGAAACAAGCATTTCGGTCGCAAGTTTGTAACCGTCCTCGGCTTTTTTTGCTTTGCCAGACATGTGCAGCATATGTGCCGAGAGCCACAAACTCAACTCACGGGTGTCCTGATAAAAGCGGTGCTCTTTGCCCTGCATGATCTCCACGCACTCTTCCACTTCGAGGGAGTTGCCAGCAAAGCGGCCGAGTGGTTGATTCATATTTGTAAGCATCGCCACAACTTTTTTGCCGTACCCCTGAGCTATGCCCATGAGTTTTTGTGCAAGCTCTTCAGCTTCCTCTGGGCGCTTCATAAACGCGCCGGAGCCGTATTTTACGTCGAGCACAAGGCCGTCAATACCTTCAGCGATCTTCTTTGACATGATGCTTGCGCAAATCAACGGTAAACTTTCAATTGTTGCCGTGACATCGCGAAGGGCGTAAATTTTTTTATCGGCCGGGCAGATTTCTTTAGTCTGACCGATAAAACAAATCTGATACTTTGCGATCATTTTTTTAAAAACTTGCAGGTTGAGCTGGGTGTTAAAACCAGGAATGCTTTCAAGTTTGTCAAGCGTTCCCCCGGTATGGCCCAAGCCACGGCCGGAAATCATTGGCACGGCGATACCCGCAGCAGCCACAACCGGGCCGAGGATCAAACTCGTTTTGTCACCCACGCCACCAGTAGAGTGTTTATCAACCTTAAAGCCCGGGATGTCCGAGAAGTCCACGACCTCGCCGGAGTGAAGCATGGCCTTCGTCAGTGAAAGCGTTTCATCGGCCGTCATGCCTTTAAAATAAATCGCCATAAGAAGCGCCGACATTTGATAGTCAGGAATGTGCCCCCGAGCATAGCCAAGAATAAATTCCTCGATCTGCTCTGGTGAAAGAGCTCCGCCGTTTCTTTTGGCCTTAATAATTTCTGCTGGAAGGAAAGACATCAGTAAGCTCCGGTGGCTGTTTGATTTTTAACGAGCTGTACGCCCGAACTCGTGCCCAGGCGGGTCGCGCCGGCTGAAATCATTGCTTCAGCGGTTGCTTGATCGCGGACGCCGCCACTGGCCTTAACTTGTAAGGCCTCACCCACTACGCTTTTCATCAGTTTCACGTCATCGACCGTGGCACCACCGCCGCCAAATCCGGTACTTGTTTTCACGAAATGCGCCTGGGCTTCTTTGCTAAGCTCGCAGGCTTTGATTTTTTCATTTTGCGTGAGCAGGGAAGTCTCGATAATGACTTTTACTGTGCGGCCTTGCGCGGCTTCAACTACTTTGCGAATGTCTTCGCGGACGTAGTCATATTTTCCTTCTTTGAGCTCACCGACCTGAATGACCATATCGATTTCATCAGCCCCGTTTTCAACCGCCCATTGAGTTTCGAAAGCTTTTGCCGGAGTGCTCATCGCACCGAGAGGAAAGCCGACGACGGCGCAAACTTTTACCTGCGAACTCTTCAACAGAGTTTTACACAATGGAACAAAGCTCGTGTTCACACAGACACTAAAGAATTTGTTGTCGAGAGCTTCTTGGCAAATCTGTCGAACTTGCGTTTCTGTGGTCTCAGGCTTGAGGATAGTATGGTCGATGTATGACGCGAGATTTTTCAAAAGGACCTCCCGGTTTCGCTCCTAGGGAGGGTATCGAGTTCGAGTTATAAAGTCAAAAAACTAAGCGGCTCTTAAGAGCCGCTAGGGATTAACCAATTTTTGTTGCGCCGCCAGGGCTCGCAATGCTTGTATCGCCCTCTTTGCCGAGGAACGTTTTCGCGTCATGCGCGGAAATCTTTCCTTTTCTGACCAAATCCTCAATATACTTTTCGAAAAGAATCATGCCACTGGAAGATCCTGTTTGCATTGCAGAAGGGATTTGATGGATTTTACTCTCACGGATCAAGTTACCAATCGCCTTGGTATTTCTCATGATCTCGTAAGCGGCAATACGGCCCTGACCATCCGCGCGAGTGAAGAGTGTTTGCGCGATGACTCCACGCAAGCTCTCGGCGAGCATCGTTCGGATCTGTTGTTGCTGGCCAGATGGAAAAACATCGATGATACGGTCAATTGTTTTCGCAGCACTGTTGGTGTGCAGAGTTCCAAACACGATGTGTCCAGTTTCCGCCGCCGTCAATGCCAGAGAGATTGTTTCTAAGTCACGCAACTCACCCACGAGCAAGATATCCGGGTCTTCACGGAGTGCGGCTTTTAGAGCGTTGGCAAAAGACTTGGTATGGCTACCAACTTCACGTTGGTTGATAAGTGATTTAATGTTTGGATGCACGAACTCGATTGGGTCTTCTACCGTGATGATATGGGCCTCACGGGTGGCGTTGATATGATGGATCAATGACGCCAGAGTCGTCGACTTACCGGAACCCGTCGGGCCGGTTACGAGGATCAAGCCTTTTTCACAGTCGATGACATCCATGATCGCCGGAGGAAGGTTCAACTCTTGAGCGGTTTTAATTTTCTCTGGAATAATACGGAAAACGGCGCCGAGACCTTTGCGTTGCATGAAAATGTTGCAACGGAAACGGCCAACACCCGCGAGTGTATAAGCGCAATCGAGTTCCCATTTTTCGATGAAAGATTTTTTCTGTTTTTCGCTAAGAATTTCAAAAATCAAACCCTGAACGTCCTGGCTGGAAAGCTCCCTATAGTTCAATGCAATCATGTTACCATGAAGGCGGAGATAAGGTGGGGCGCCACTTGTAATGTGAAGATCTGATGCGCCTTGGTCGACCATCAGTTTAAATAGTTCGTCAATCGTTGCCATGTTCACCCTTTCACGCAGGTTTTCACCTATCTTTTCGGCGAAAAGCCCTTAAAATTTAAATACTCATTGCATTTGTACGCCGATCTGGACTAAGGACAGGTGAAGAGGTCTTAAGTATGTCAGCAGAAATTCTCATCAATGTTAAACCGCACGAAACGCGTGTTGCCTATATCGAGTCTGGCGTGTTGACGGACCTCAAAATCGAAAGAAAAACCTCCCCGACCTTGGTCGGCTCAGTTTATCGCGGACATGTGATTCGCGTTCTTCCAGGAATGCAGGCGGCCTTTGTGGACATTGGTCTAGATAAAGCCGCCTTCTTGTACGTCGGTGACATCCGTGAAGATGTCGATTCTGGAGCGTATCCTTTTGCGGATTTGGACCGCGATGACGTGCTGGGGGCAGACAATGAATCAGAATCGCTGCCACCAACAAGTCATCACAACAAAACCCCGATTCAGGATTTGATCAAAGAAGGCCAATCGATTTTGGTTCAAGTGGCGAAAGATCCTCTCGGAACAAAGGGCGCGCGCTTAACGACCCACATCTCTTTGCCCGGTCGATTCGTTGTCTATCTTCCAACCGTCCGCCACCTCGGTGTTTCGCGCAGAATCGAGAGCGACGAAGAACGCGAGCGTCTTCGTCAAATCGTTCAAAAAATCAACCCGCAAGGCGGTGTGATCGTTCGCACCGCCGGTGAGGGCGCACAGGAAGAAAGCCTTCGCGCTGATATCGAGTATCTCGACCGTCTCGGCAAAGAAGTTTTTAAAAACTATGAGAAAAAGAAAACCCCAGGCCTGATTCACCAAGAGCCGGAAGTGGAGCTTCGCGCCTTGAGAGATCTCATGAGCGAAAACGTTTCCAGTGTTTGGGTGGATGACGTTGAGATTCATAAAAAAGTTGCGAAATTCGTGACTCAGTTGATGCCGAAATACAAACAAAACATAGTTTATTACGAAGAGAAAAAACCTCTCTTTGATCTTTATGACATTGATATTGAGATCTCCCGGTCGATGGAACGAAAGATGTGGTTGAAATCGGGTGGCTACATCGTGATCGACGAAGCGGAAGCGCTCGTCGTGATCGACGTGAACACGGGTAAATTCGTCGGCAAAAAAGACCTTGAAGACACGATTCTAAAAACCAACCTTGAAGCTGTTCGCGAGATTGCACATCAGCTCAGAATCCGTAACTGCGGCGGCATTATCATCATCGATTTCATCGATATGGAAAAAGAGTCCCATCGCGAAAAAGTCCTCGACGCTTTGGCGGAAGAGCTCCAGCGTGACCGCGCCCGCACAAACATCGTTTCGATGTCTCAGTTGGGCCTTGTCGAGATGACTCGTAAACGCATTCGTCCGAGCCTGATAAAAACCCTTTGTGAACCTTGTTCATATTGCGAAGGCAAGGGCTACATCAAGCGTAAATCAACAATCGCAAATGAGATCTTCCGTGAACTTGAGCGTGATGGCGGTATCCTTGAAAACAAGAAGACTAACATTGTGGTTCATTGTCATGCGGAAGTGGTTGATTGGATCTACGAAATGGAAGGGGAAAGCCTTGAACACGTCGAGAAAAAACTCGGTCGATCCATGGCGTTTAAAATTGAACCAAACTACCACATAGAACAGTACGAAATCTTCTTCATTTAAACCAAAGGCAGAGAGCCTAAATCCCGTGGCCAGCAATGTCTTCAAGCTGCGGCCCGCCTAGTTCACTGGGTAAGGCCAGCGCGAAAACGTCCTAAATAACTGAAATTACGTCAGTATTGCTTTTTCCCCGTGCTGATAAATCCAGTTGCTTTCGCGGGGCGCCCAAGATAATCTTTCCAACTCTCCGAAGTTGCTTAAAAAATAGATCTAATCAGTTGACAAAGACTGGTGCGAGGTGGCATTTACACATGGCTTATTTCGGGTAGCTGGAGGTTATTCATGTACGCAATTATTCGTACCGGCGGAAAACAATATAAAGTTCAAGCAGGTGATGTTCTTCAAGTAGAAAAGCTTGAGCAAGATCTTGGTAAAGAATTCGATATCACTGAAGTGCTTATGATCGGTGGCGATGCTGCTGTTATTGGTCAGCCAGTAGTTAAGAATGCAAAAGTAACAGTTGTTGTTACTAAGCAAGCGCGCACTCGCAAAGTGATCGTATTCAAAAAGAAGCGCCGTCAGGGCTATCGCCGTTTCAACACACACAAACAGGATTTCACAGAAATCTTCGTCAAGACAATCACTTCTCCAGATGGAAAATCTGTTAAAGCTGAAACAACTCCTAACGTAGTTGATATGATGGCAGCCCGTACTCAAAGAATCGCTGACAAGCAAGCAGATCGTAAAGCTCGTGCAGAAGCAGCGGTTGGCGGCGGTAAAGCTGCAGCTGAAACTTTGAAGACAGAAGCGAAAAAAGTTGCTAAAAAGAAAGTAGCTAAAAAAGCGACAGCTAAGAAAGCTACTAAGAAGCCAGCTTCAAAAGCCGGCGCTAAGAAAAAAGCAGCTAAAAAAGCGACGAAAAAGTAATTTCTAATTTATTTGAACGAGGTATAGGTCATGGCAAGTAAGAAGGCCGGCGGTAGTACGAAGAATGGTCGCGATTCACAGAGTAAGCGACTTGGTGTAAAAAGATTCGGTGGCGAGCAAGTGCTCCCAGGTACAATTATCGTTCGTCAGCGTGGTACTAAGTTCCACCTTGGCAACAACGTGAAAATGGGACGCGACCACACGATCTATTCAGTCATTGACGGATTGGTTAGATTTGAGCGCTTTTCTAAAGAGCGTTTCAAAGTGAGTGTTTATCCTAAAACTGCGTAATTGATACAACTCGTCAATTAGCTTTGTACAAGCAACGCTAATTCCAGTAGTTAAAGAGGGACCGATGTTCGGTCCCTTTTTTGCATTTGAGGCCTATTGATTTGGGCACGGTATTCCTATGAAGTTTATTGATGAAGTTACAATCACAGTTTCCTCGGGTCACGGTGGTCCAGGAGCGGTTAGTTTCCGTCGCGAGTCTATGATGCCACGTGGAGGCCCCGATGGGGGTGACGGTGGTAAGGGTGGAGACGTTATCCTCAAGGCCTCAAAGCACGTAAACTCTTTGATCGATATTCGTCATAACAAGAAGTATCCAGCTCAAGATGGCCTGCCAGGCACGGGCTCAAAAAGTTCAGGTGCCAACGGCGAGGACATGGTTCTTGTTGTTCCTGAAGGAACGCTTATTCGCAACATAGAGGGTGAAGTTCTTGTCGATATGACGGGTATTGAAGAACATACGCTCCTGAAGGGCGGCCGTGGCGGTAAAGGAAATCACTTTTTTAAAACCAGCACGAATCAGGCTCCAGAACACGCTCAACCAGGTGAAGGCGGTGAAGAGCTCGAAATTAAACTAGAGCTGAAGCTGATTGCTGACGTAGGCATTATTGGTTTCCCGAATGCGGGTAAATCGACATTGATTTCTCGTATTTCTGCGGCGAAACCAAAAATTGCGGATTATCCGTTTACGACTTTGACGCCAAACTTGGGTGTTGTGAAAGCTGCGGACTTCAAGTCCTTCGTTGTTGCTGACATTCCTGGATTGGTCAAGGGCGCGCACCAGGGTGTCGGTTTGGGAATTCAGTTTTTAAAACACATCGAGCGTACGCGATTCTTTATTCACTTGGTGGATGCATCGGGCCTTTCCGGCCGTGATCCGATTCAAGACTATGAAGACATTAACTATGAACTGGCGAGATACGATGAGGACAGCGCGGATAAAGAGGGCTTCTTTTCTTTGCGCAATCGTCCACAACTCGTCGTGCTGAATAAAATTGATACCTTGAATTCCGATCAACTTGAAAAATTAAAAGCCAATTTCAAAAAGAAAACGGGTGTTGAACCGTTGGTGATTTCAGCGGTGACCGGAAAGAATATTAAAGAACTAGTCATTGAGTTGACTCGTAAGGTTTTCCAAGAGGACATGTAATATGAGAGTCGGTATTTTCGGCGGAAGTTTTAACCCACCACACATGGGCCATATCAATAGCCTTTTGACTGTGCAAAAAAAAGCAGGTCTCGATAAGATTCACGTTATTCCGGCTGCTCAGAATCCGTTGAAGGTTCCAGTTGCGGGCCCCACGGATGAACAACGCCTACAACTCACGAAGCTGGCATTGAACACCTATGGCAAGCAGTTCTTTGTTGATGACCAAGAAATCAAACGGGGTGGGTTGAGCTACACGATTGATACAGTTCGAAATCTTCGTAAAGATATTGATCCCGAAGACTTGTTTCTTATCATCGGTGCGGATCAATTCGAAGATTTCAGCCAATGGAAAGACCATCAAAAGATTCTCACTGAGGCCAACTTGATCGTGACGACTCGTCCAGGCTGGGACATCCCCAGTGAAGCTGACGAATTGCCCGAGTTTTTGAAATCTCTTGTTGCTGAATACGATTTCAATTTCATCGAGCTCACAACGGGCCGGAACGTCCAGTTTATCCGCCTGCAAGACGTAGAAGTTTCTGCAACCGAGATTCGTAAGCTTTTGCGCACAAGCCGTCCGGTTGAAAAAGTGTTGCCGTTATCAGTCGAAAACTATATCAAAGAGCACAAGCTTTATCGCCCTATCGGCGAAAAAGTCGGTGACTTCGAAAAGTTCACTGAGTTCTGCGGCCATGTTCTTTCTGAAAAGAAAGCCATCCAAGTTCGTGGATTTGATCTTACGATATTGTCCGCTCCGACAGAATACTCTTTGATCGCGTCTGGTACGAGCACTCGCCACGCGGTTTCTTTGGCTGAGAATGTTGTAGAAGCTGTGAAAGATGAATACAATGTTCTGCCACTCAGTGTGGAAGGGATTGAAGAGGGTCGTTGGGTTCTTGTAGACTACGGCTCTTTGATTGTTCATGTCTTTTATGATTTTGTCCGCCAAGAATACTCTCTGGAAAAACTTTGGAAAGATGGCCGCGAATTGAGTCTTAAAGACGCCGCCCACTAGTCTATGAAATTTGTGCTGTACAATCTTGCCACTGCTAAAGAGGCCTGGGCCGACGAGGCCGCAAGGCTGTACACGCAAAAGATTTCGCACTTTAATCCCTTTGAAATTCAAACTTTGAAGCCGAAAAAGTCGTCTCGCGACGACGCGGCCGTAAAAAAGAAGGAAGAATCCGAGCTGATTCTTTTTTCGTTGAGTCAAGATGACTATGTCGTCTTGTTCGATGAACGGGGTAGGTCTTTTAGCTCGATTGAGTTTTCCAAAAAAATCGAAGGCGTTCTTTCCAGCTCGAAGAAGCGTGCGGTATTTATTATTGGTGGCGCTTATGGTGTCTCTGATGAGGTTCGAAGCCGCGCTCAGCTTGTTGTGACACTTTCGCCGATGGTGATGAATCACTTGCTAGCACAAACTGTGGCGCTAGAACAAATCTATCGGGCATTTACCATTCTTAAAAACCTTCCCTATCATAACTCCTAGGATAGGACCTTTTTTTGCTTCAGACAGAAGCATGGTTCTTAGTGATAAACTCCTTTGGTTTGGCCTGCGTGGTTGTCTGTATTGCGGATCTCTAGATCGTGGACCGGACGGGCTTTGTGCATTTTGCTCAGAGGACCTCTGGAGTTGGCAACAGCGCGACGGCAGGCTTTTTCACCAACGCATTCACAAACTTCCGGTCGAAGCCCTATTCAAATGGATACCTGGCAGGCAAGAGGTGCTTTCGAAGCTTATCCGTGCAATGAAAGGGGAGGGCGGGGAAAAACTTTGGCAGCACTATGCGGAGGAATTTCTTCGCAGGCATTGGGGCGACAACGCGTCTCAAAAGCAGTGCCTGTTAATTCCTGCGCCGTCACGGAGGGGCTCTGAAGATCACGCTTTTTACTTCGCTCAAGCGTTTGAGGCAGCGGGGGTTAGTTTCGAATTCTACAATTGTTTATCGAGAACAGAGGTCGCCGGGTCCCAGAAAAAGCGCACGCGCTTGCAGCGTGAACGGACCACGATAGCGTGGGCTGAAAATTTTACACAGGCGGACTTCAACGCCAAATGTGCGGGAAAGCACGTTATATTCGTGGATGATGTCGTGACGACCGGATCGACGGTGCGGGCCGCGTGGCGTACGCTCGGGAGGCCTAGAGATTTTGCAGCCTGGGCCCTAGCACAGAGGGCCCTCTCTTGCGGAGCGTCCAAGGATTTGATATAAGAACCAAATGTCTAAACTCCCCATTTTACTCTCTGTTTTGGTGTCGCTTGGTATGGGCCCGTCTTATGCGGCCGTAGCAAAGAGCAAAGAGAAGAAGCCCGCCTCTGCGGTGTCCGTTCTCAAAGAAGTCAGCAAAAAATATCGTAACAGCAAGCTTGTGAAAATCGAAGCAGACAAAAAAGTAACGTCGGAGCTTTTAGGCAAGACAACGAACTACGAAGGCGAGATCTATTTGTCGCAAGGAAAGTTCCGTTGGGAGAACGAAACTCCAGAGCAGACCCTGTTACTATTTGATGGCGAGACAATCTGGAACGTCCAGTATCCACCGAAGGATCTCGGTGGCCCGGTTCAAGTTGCAAAAGCTAAGCTGGATAAGAATACGAAGTCGCAAATCCTGATTGTAACTTTGATTGGTAAAGAGCCGATCGATAAAAACTTTAAGGTAATTAGCGAAAAATCTGACAAAGAAATTTTGAATGTTGAGCTACTGCCGTTGTCAGGCGATCTCCGCGTGAAGGGCCTGGTCCTGGATGTGGATCTGAAAACCAAACAGATCAAAAAGATCTCGTACAAGGATGATGTGGACAACACGACGGAAATCAGACTTAAGAAAACAGAATTCATTTCCAAAGAAAATAAAGATCTCTTCAAATACAAAATTCCAAAAGACGCTCAGGTGACAAATCTATGAAGCAGGAAACTACAAATGGCACAAAAAAAGTTCACTTTATCAGTCTCGGTTGCCCGAAGAACCTCGTAGACTCTGAAATCATGGCCGGCACGCTTTTGAAGGATGGCTATGAAGTTGTGGGAGACCACGGCGACGCTGATACGGTTATCGTAAACACATGCGGTTTCATCGAAGACTCAAAAAAAGAATCCATCCAAAAGATTTTGGAAATGGGTGATCTCAAGAAGGCCGGTCAGTTAAAAAAGGTCGTTGTCGCTGGGTGCCTTACTCAGCGCTACAAAGATGACTTGGTTGAAGGTCTGCCGGAAGCCGATCTTTTTGTCGGTTCTGGTGAGTTTCAGAACATCGCAAAGATCTTGCGTAATAACGATGCGGGCGAAAAAAAGAAGACTTTCTTCAATCTTCCGACGTACTTGCAGGAGGAGAACACTCCACGCGTCAACTCTCAGCCGGGCCATCGCGCTTATTTGAAAATCTCTGAAGGTTGCATGAAGCGTTGTGCATTCTGCGCGATTCCTTTAATCCGCGGCAACTTACAATCTCGCACATTGGCGAACATAATGAATGAGGCGAAGCTGCTGGCGGCGGGTGGCGTTAAAGAGTTGATCATCATCAGTCACGACTTCACGGATTATGGTTGGGATCTTCGTCGTAAAAATCCGGAAGCAAAAGAAAGCCCTGTGGAGCTTTTGCGCGCCTTGACTGAGGTTGAAGGTGTCGAGTGGATTCGTCTTTTGTACCTCTACCCGGATGGCATCACTCCTGAGATGATCGATCTCATCAAGAACAACAAGAAACTTGTGAAGTATTTCGATATGCCTTTGCAGCACGTGAACGACGAAGTTCTTAAGAAAATGAACCGTAAGATGACTCGTAAAGAAATCGAAGAAGCATTAAGAATTATCCGCACGGAAATTCCCGATGCCGTGATCCGCACGCAGTTCATCGTTGGTTTCCCTGGTGAAACGGAAGAACAATTCGAAGAGCTTCTGGAGTTCATCGCAGAACAACAGTTTGATCGCGTTGGTTGCTTCCAGTACTCTCCGGAAGAAAACACTCCCGGCGGAAAGATGGCGGACCAAGTTGACGATGAAACAAAACAAAAGCGCTTTGAGGCGGTGATGGAAGTTCAGCAGAACATCTCTCGCGAAAAGCATCGCGCGTTTATCGGTAAGACGGTGGAGGTTCTGGTAGAAGGTTTTTCTGAAGAGACTGATTTGCTCTTGCAAGGCCGTACTTCCCAGCAAGCTCCAGACATCGACGGCGTGGTTTTGATTAACGACGGTGAAGCGAAAGTCGGCGACTTGGTAAAGGTCCTCGTCACCGACAGCATGGAATACGACCTCATCGGCGAGATCGTACCTCAGTAATTAGTAGCCCGAACAGGCCTCGGAAGCGGTCTCGAACTGCTTCGTCCAGGAGGCCTCTTTGGTGTTTCTTAGGGCTGTGGTGGCTTTTCTAAAATGCACCGCAGTCTTATTGTCCAGCTTGCAAGCTTTTTTAAAAGCATCCAAAGCCAGATCATATTTGTGAATTTCAAATGCAGACTTTGCATAGCCTAACCAGCAGCGCGAAGATTTTGCATCAGCGATAGTGCAAGCACGATAGTACTTGCTGGCTTCGAGATAGTTCTTCTGTGTCTCGATTAGATTTGCGTATGTGTATTGGGCGAGCTCGGACTTGGAGTGGGCATCTGCCGCCGATCTAAGGGTCTTCTTAGCCACGTCGGTGTCGCCGGCATTGAGCTGAGTCAAACCTAAATTAACGAGGTTGTCGGCGATTTTAGGGTCCTTCTGAATTGCCTCCTTACAGTCGGATAGTGCTTGGTCTTCTTGGTTGTCTTTGGTGTTTATGTCGCAGAGCTTTGTAAGAAATTCTGCCTTACGGCCGATGTTCAAGAGCATGTCTTGATACAAAATGCGAAGCTCGTAACTGTTCTTCTTTTTCTCATACATTTCCGCCAACTTTTCATAGGCAGGCTGATACTTTGGATTGATCTCGAGAGAGGTTTTCAAAGCCTCTAGCGCGTCGCTATCTTTCTTATTCATCATGAGGTAAGCGCTGCCAGAGAGGTAGAGGGCCTCGTAGTCTTTTGGATTTTTGCCGATCAAAATGTTTGTGACCTTCAGAAGACTATTAGGCTCTTTCTTTTTCTCGTGAGCCACGGCTAGAAGCAGGAGCCCTTTTCTCTCGAGCCTTTCAATATTTTTCCATAATAAATCGGTCACCTTGTCGTACTCGCCCTTCTTAAAAGCCGCTTCGGCCGTCGCCAACAATTGCGCGTCTGAAAGCGCTGCCGGAGTCTCCGCCCGGCCTGGGCTTTTGGCGGGATCCTCAGCCTGCGCTGTGATTTGAATTGAGACGACGACCGCAACAAAGGCTAGCCTTATCAAGCTTTTGTAAACTAGAGGTGTGTTCATATGATATATTATTACCTAAATGGCCCTTTCAGACATAGTGCAGAAATTTAAAAAGCGGTCCAGATTATTCCATAGCCGAGGGCAGGCTCTGGTGGAATATGTTCTTATTCTCGTGGTCACGGTCTCGATTCTCTTGGCGCTCATTTATCAGGTCTTTCGCCCCTTTCAGAGCTTCGTTAAAGGCTATATGGGCGATTATGTTGCATGCTTGTTGGAGACCGGGGAGCTGCCAAGTTTAGGCAACTCAGATTCGGAAGCGCTTTTGTCCGACGAAGGTTGCGATTCCAAATTCGATGCGGCCACTTTGGCGGGCGGAAGGCCCTCTAAGTCCGACTCCGAAGGCACGAGCGCGGCTACAAAGTCTGACCCCAGCAGTCAGGATGGATCCAGCAGCGACGGCGGAAATGGAGGCGGCGGCGCTTCACCTTCTTCTGCAACAAACTCACGGAATAATCTCTTGATTGCATCGATGAAAAAGAAAACAGCTACCGAATCCGGTAGCGGTGCAAATAGTAAAGTGACCGATATTCCAATTGATAACGGAAGTAAGTTTTATAATCGTCAGGATTCCTATTCCCAAGGTGGTGTTTTAAAAGATGGGAAACACACGTCTGTGCCGATCACTGGACTTTCTGATGAAGAGAAAAAGAAAAAAGCACGCCAAGAAGGCGCTCAGAGAACGGTTGCGAGCGGTGATAATCTCAGTGGACCCGCCAAGAAAACTTCTGTGAAACCGCCACCCCCGAAAGTGATGCAGGAAGCGGAAGATGAGCCAATGACCTTTGGTAATTTCTTCAGATTTTTATTAATCGCAGCGATTGTAATCGCCATCGTCGTTGTGCTTGGATCACAGGCACTTCGAATCGCAAAGAGTCAGGAAAAATAGGCTCAACACACTGCAAGCATAATTGTTTTCCGGTGCTTCGGAAATTTCTTCACGCGACATCTGAACTTGTCTGTAATTTTCGATATTGATTGCATGGTAAAACTGTTTGTTACATATCACTAGTTCTGCAAGACAATCCGGGGGGAAAATCGGTGGAGAATGTGATTGAGATCAATCGCAAAAAAGTATTTACGCATCATGAGGTGTCGCAACTTCTCCCGCTGGTTTACCGCTTAACCGAAGAAGCACAACAAGAAGTCCGCAAGATCATCAATTTTATTGACGCTCGCACAGATAAAAAATGCCGTGAGGTCCATGAGCTTGAAGCACGACTCAACGAAATTGTCACTCGTTGGCAAATTAAGATCGAAAAACTAGGTGGGGAGCCAAAAGGCCTCTGGCTTGCTGACTTTGACAGCGGAGATGGGTACTTTTGCTGGAAGTTCCCGGAAACTGAAATTAATTATTGGCATGGCTACCAAGATGGATTCACCGGGCGTATACTGATCAAAGAGAAAAGCAGGCCCGAACAATATGAGAATAGCAATAGCTCAAATTAATCCGACTCTTGGTGATTTCGCTTACAACTACGAAAAGATCATAGAATTTATCAAACGCGCGGAAGAGAAAGATTGCGAAATGGTCGTCTTTCCGGAGTGCGCGCTTTTTGGTTACCACCCCTATGACCTCCTAGAGCGTACAAAAGTAGTTCTAGAACAGGAAAAATTTCTTCAGAGAATTCACAAGCAAATCCCAAAAGGAATGGGAGTTTTTGTCGGCGGCTTTACCCGCAATCCGGTGAAACTCGGGCGCCCTTACTTTAATTCTGCGGCCTTTATGGTGAAGGGTGAAAAGATCAAGGTCTTCAATAAGC
Organism: Pseudobdellovibrionaceae bacterium; assembly: GCA_039810425.1. Lineage (GTDB taxonomy): Bacteria > Bdellovibrionota > Bdellovibrionia > Bdellovibrionales > Bdellovibrionaceae > JACMRP01. The sequence goes on from JBDHWW010000001.1 coordinate 37,830, forward strand.
ATCTGCTACCGACCGGTGATGTTTTTGACGAGGCACGCTTCATCCAGCCGGGCTCGATGAAGAACAACTATCTGACATTTAAGGGCAAACGCTTCTTCGTGACGATTTGCGAAGATATCTGGGCTTGGCCGAACGCTAAAGGCCATTCACCGTATGTTAAAAACCCAATCAAAGAAGTACCGAAGAAAAAAGTCGATATGGTGATCAACTTGAGCGCTTCTCCATTCTTTCCGGGAAAGCTCAAACAGCGTGAGTATGTGGCACTCAAGACGGCGCAGCACTTTAAGGCTCCGATCTTATATGCAAACCTTGTGGGCGCACAGGATGAGGTTATCTATGATGGAGCTAGTTTCGTATTGAGCCCCCAAGGCAAAGCGCTGATGCGCTGCCTTGAATTCGAAGAAGATCTCAATGTGATGAATCTCGAGACTTTGCAGGCATGGTCGCATTCCGAAATGATCAAAGGGCCCGAGATTCTTCGTAAGGCCTTGGTTTTGGGCATGCGTGATTTCTGCCGCAAGATTGGCATTCAGAAAATCCATATGGGTTTGAGCGGCGGCATTGATTCCGCCGTGGCGGCGTGCTTAGCGGTTGAAGCCCTGGGTCCGGGAAATGTTTCTGCCGTCGCAATGCCGGGACCGTTCAGTGCGGCGAAGAGCTTGAAGCTTGCCGAAAAGCTTGCGAAGAATCTGATGATTCAGCTGACGACGGTTTCTATTAACGACGCTTATCAGACCATCGTGAAGGATCTCGAGAAGTCTTGGAACTTGAAAGAGTTCGGCGTGACTCAGGAAAACATTCAGGCGCGTTTGCGAGGGATGATACTGATGGCATTTTCGAACAAAGAAAACTCGCTTCTTATTACAACAAGCAACAAGAGCGAGTATGCAGCTGGTTATTCGACGATGTACGGTGATATGTGCGGTGGTTTGGCTCCGTTGGGCGATTTGACAAAAAGACAAGTTTATCAATTAGCCGCTCTTTACAATGCGCAAGCTGAGGTCATTCCACAAGAAATCATTGACCGCGCACCCAGCGCAGAACTTCGCCCAAATCAAAAGGATCAAGATACGTTGCCACCCTATGACGAATTGGATGCGGCCGTAGTTAACCTCGTAGAGCGCTCAGCAACGGCTAAAACAAAAGCTGAAAAGTGGTTGTTACCGGTGATTATGCGTACGGAGTTTAAACGTTGGCAGGCCCCGCCGATTTTGAAAGTCTCTGAGCACTCCTTCGGTCGCGGCCGTCGCTGGCCAATTGCGCATAGGGCGAAAGAGGCATAAAAAAAGGCACCGAACGGGTGCCTTTTCAATTTAGTGCGATTTTAATTTTTTTTGTCAACAGAGTTAAAGTAAACCGCCGAAAAGGTCCATTTGCTTTGGTTGTCTGACGATTTGCGGAAAGCGGAGTTCCGGCTTGCCAGTCAACGCCACTAAGTTTGCGACTTGAGGAGCTTGGCCGGCCACGGAAATCCTCTTAACCATATGGAAGAAAAGCTGACCACAATACGAAGCGTCCTCTTCCGCTCTATGGAATTCCGTGTTTGGGATTTTTAAGTACTGTACCAAGGTTCCTAACTTGTAGTTCGGAAGACCTGGGAAGACTTTTCTTGCGATGGGTAGAGTATCCAAGATCACACCCTTCGGTGCGAGGGCTTCATGCTTCTTAATATCTGCTGTCAAGAACTGAGAATCGAAAGGAGCATTGTGTGCCACCAGCATGTCATCACCGCAGAACTCCGCAAATGATGGCAGTACGGACTCAATCAACGGTTTTCCGTTAACCATATCGTCAAAGATACCATTGACCTTTGAAGCTCCCGCAGGAATGGGACGGCGGGGATCCACGAGGGTTGCAAATATGGCCTCAGGCGCACCATTCACGAAGCGCACGGCTCCGATCTCAACGATTTGATCAACACCAGGAACTGTACCAGTAGTTTCTAAGTCAAAAGCTATGAATCTCATGAAATCATTGATACATATTTGGGATGCCGATTTCAATAAAGTTTCTGCCAGAAAATAGGCTTGTCGATGCGAGTCAAGATGAGAGTATTCTTGAAGCGGCTCTGCGTGTAGGCCTAGAAATTTCACATAGTTGCGGGGGCAACGGTACCTGCGGAACCTGCCGGGTTTGGGTTCGTGAGGGCTTAGGCGCCATGCCAGCGCGCAATGAAGTAGAGCAGGAGATGGCAGATGAACGCGGTTTTAAGCCCCAGGAACGCCTCTGTTGCCAAAATCTGCCCATTCCGGGGCTTGTGTTAGAAATTCCGCTCAATAATTTCGAAGAGTAGAAAGTGTATCTAAATAAACTAGGGCGTTATATAGAAAGGATTCGCGTAAATCCAGCTGATCCAGCGGTTGGCATCTGGCAATGGCATTGAAACGGCGATCCGTACCTGCACGCGATACACGCCAGGCTCAGTGATCAGCATGCTGACTTCAGGGTCGTTGAATGTTTTGAAGCGCTCCCCATTTTTATAGATCACGATTTCAAAGAAATTTTTTGGTGGTCCTGGAATATGAACGTTGAGGCTCATGCCCTTGCCGAGTTTAACTTGAGAACCCATCAAGTAAGAGCGCCCGCGGTCTTCAATCGTTGCAACAAAACCTTTTGGTTCACCGAGGGCATCGAAGGCTAAATAGAATTGACCCTTCTTAAGGGCGGTGAAGATTTTTTGGCGATCACTATTCAAATTGCCTGTAAGCTCTGAGGACAACAGTACGTGATTTGTGGCGATTTCAAAGTTGCGCTGGTAGCTAGGGAATCTGATCAGATAATTCGCTAAGGGAATCGCGCGTGCAGAAGCTTCGGCCCCGGCAAAGCCATAGATCTTTTGATGCAGAGACGTTTTATCAAATAGCGAGATCTCCTCACTGGGCTCTAAAAAAAGCCGGGCCAGGGCAAACTCTGGATTAAACGGATAAATCAAGAAACTCCAAATGACCGAAGCCTTCGAAGCCTGCCACGCTTGAACGGAAAGACTTTTTACGTTGATGACTTCCAGGCCATCAAGACCCGGCGGTAAATCTCCATTCCAGGTAAAGCCTAAGTGATAAGGATGTGCCAAAATTGTGAGAGAATCCTTATTGCCGCCCTCTCTTTGCGTGAGCATGTCGGCGAAGCGAATTTGCGCTTCCCCCAGATTTTTCCCGACAACGTCCTTCACGGGCGAATAGAATATCAAACGAGAGTCCAGATAGCTGTACTTTCCTCCGTTGAGAAACAAGACATTTTGCGAGTAGCTGTCGTTGTGAACATTTTCCTTAAAAGTGTTGAGGTCCGTGAGAATGACGAAATCAATTCCGGCCTGCTTGGCCGCAGTTGCAATCTGTTGGGGAGACGAAGAGCCGATACTGATATCAGAATGAACGTTGATCACTCCACGATAGTCAAAATATGCCGTCGGCGTATCTCGTTTTAATTTTTGCGGGATAACGCTGATGTCATATGTCGAGATGTAAAACCCATACACGAAGTACGAGATCAGCAAAAACGTGATGCCGATAATAAACTTGATCATCTAGAAACCTTCACGACTAAGAAAAAGGGCTCAATTTCCTTTACCACAGATGTTTTATACCCCGCTTTTTCAACCCAGTCAGGTATCTCGCTCCAATTTTCTTGGACGAGATAGAAACTGTCTTCCTGCGGCAAAGATTGCGAAAGAGAGTCATAGAAGTCGTGGCGGCTCATGCCGCGAAGTTTGTAGATAGGCATCTTGTTTTCGTACCAAATGGTTGAAGCGATTTGATAAGTACCAGCGTATAAAGGTTGATACTCTTGTTGCAGGTTTGCGAGTGGACGGAAGCGGAATTGGTCACGAAAAGGTTTGGCCACCGGATTGTTCTTCGGCAGAAAAATTGCGGATGAGAATCCAAATACATAAAACACGAGCCAGAATCCAGAAGTCCACAACGCGATCTTCTTGGCGTTGGGCGAAAAAAGAACCAAGGCAAAAATCACCGGGAACGCCGTGTTTGGCCAATTGAGCTCTACAGTTCCACGGAAGGATGAAAGAAAGAAAAATAAAAGTGGACCCCAGCCTAGATACTGCAAGAATTTGAAATCCCGCGGCGGCTTTGCACGAAGCGCGGCATAAATCACCAGCGGAAAAAGAAGCATGACTTCAGCAGCGACGTATCCAAGAGTCCAATCCGGTGCCCAGTTAGTTTTACCAAGGCCGTGATCAATCTGAAATCGAAATGAAGCAAAATCGTTTTGAATATTCCATAGAATCACAGGAAGCGAGCAGACCAAGCCGCCCGTAATAGTCAGCAGAATTTTTTTCAGGGAAACTTCTCGCAGGCGCTTTTCAAAGAACAAGTAAGCTAAAATAAAAGGAACGAAAAGAACAATGTGATACTTGCTACAGAAACCTAAACCAAGCGAGGCACCGAGCAGAAAATAATCACGGGCCTTTTGGTGATTCAAACATTGCTGAAAGAAATAAATCGCCAACGACCAAAAAAGTAAAAGTGGGACATCCGGCGTTCCTACCATTGAGCCAAATCCTACAAGTGGCGAGAAGAAGGCCAGTGCGTACCAATGCTTGTAGGTATCCCAGGAAAACCGTGGTTTTAAAATGTAATACCAGACAAGAAAGATAAGATGGCCGAAAAGAACCGTCGGTAGCCGTAACAGTTGACCGTAAGGTTCTAGCCAATGTCCCAAATAAAATAACCAGGCAACGAACGGGGGGTGGTCGAAGTAACTGAGCTGCATGTGGTGTGACCACATCCAATAGTAGGCTTCATCAGGACTCAACGGAAGTAGGGCCGCGAGTCCGATTTTTAAGAGCAGGCTAAGGATCCAAACTTGTAAAAACTGTCGCACTTTAGAAATTTAGTTTTACTGGTTTACCGAGGTTTCCCGGAATGCCAAGATCTTTTCCGTTAACGATGACGTTAACAGCACCACCATTGCTGATATTGAGTTTAAGGCCTGTTTTGCTCTTGAAGGTATGTACTTGTTCAGCGCTCAAAGTGATTTTCTCGATCTTTCCATCTTTTGTTGAAACCTCCACCTCAACGTTATCCAGGGCTTCTAGGATAACTTCAACCGGTTTGTTTGCCGGAGTTGGGGAAACTGTTGGTGACACACTTGGTGAAGGACTTGGCGTTGGGGTCGGAGTCGGAGTCGCCGTTGCCGACGGGCTTGGCTTAGGCGTCGGGGTTGGGGTCGGGGTTACAGAGTGAGCTGGTGTCGGCGTTGGCGTCAGTTTTGGTGAGGACGTTGTTGCCGGAGTTTCTGTCGTCACCGGAGTTTGTGAAGGGGTTGGCGTGCTGAGTGGTGTGCTCATCACAGTCGCCGCAGGAGATGGAGATGGTTGGGTTAAGCCAATAGTTGCTTCTGTGGAGGGTGTATTTGACTCCGGCGTCGCCTCAGAGGGCGGCAAAGGAGTCGTCACTTCGACCTCCGAGATGGCACCTTCTTTTTGATACTTATCAATCATCTTCTTTGTGAAAACAATCAAACCAACCAGAACTAAGCCGAGCACCGTAAATGTGGCCGTCTTGGAGTTATTATTTTTAGTGGCGAGAGTGCTGTAGGTTTTTTCTTGGGCTGGCGCGGTACTGCGCGGGGGGTGTTGTGCGGGCTCCAAACCTTTTTTTTCTTGTTGCATGGATTCGAGCGTCGAATCTTGCTCGGGCATTTGAATCAAGGGGCTGGGCTTTGTTGTTCCCATTTCATCTTGGAAAATGCGCAAGACCTCGTTGACGTCTAGGCGCAGGTAGTGCGCATAACTTTGCACGAATCCGCGAAGAAATGTCTTTGCGGGAAGTTGATTGGTATCACCGTCCTCAATCGCTTTTAAAACCTTGCTGCTAATCTTCAATGATAGGGCGATTTCATTGATTGAAAGTCCCTTTTGCTCCCTGGCTTTCTTAAGGATATCACCGGTGCGTTTCATTTTTCTGCCTTCCTTAACATATCGAGCATCGCCTTAGATTTCTCTCGGTATTTACCTTCCGGATACAGCTTCACAATTTCAGAAAAACGCGCAATCGACTTATCTTTATCGCCTAAGCGGTAGTAAGTCAGCGCACTGTAGTAGTGAGGTTCATCATAAAGAGCGCGTTGGCAGAACCCGATGGCAGTATCGAGCGCTGGCGCCGCTTTATCATATTCTTTCATTTCAAAAAAAGAGCGCCCGTAATAAGTGTTTGCAATACAATTGTCGCGGGAGGCATTGATAGCATGCAAGAAATTTTCTTTCGCATCTTTATAGTTCTTTTGATTGAACTTCGCGAGTCCCATATTCACGTAGGCCTTGTCAATAGACGGATAGGTCAAATCATCGATTACGATTTGCACTTCTTTTTCCGCTTCAGAAAACCGCCCTTCCTCAATCAATACGCGGCCTAAGTTGTTGCGCGCGTCGCTGTATTTTGGGCTCAGACTAATGGCTTTACGTATATGCTTTTCAGCTAGATCGTTTCGCTGGCGCATGAGGTACACGAGTCCAAGACTGTTTTGAATGGCAGGATTCTTCGAATCGAGTTCCTCGGCCTTTAGCAGAGCACTGAGTGCCGCCGGATAATTGCCATTGCCAAATTGTGTACTACCCATCTGCAAGAAGAGTTCCGCTTTTTCTGAGTCTGTTGCGCTGGTAGTTGCACAAGCAGCTAAGATAAATAGTGAGAAAGTCAGGATTATTTTGGCCATGTAATCAAGTTAAGCACTCACTCACGGAGTGTCAACGGCTAGCTCTGCTATGGTCTCGACGTGGTCGGTTTGAGGAAACATTTCGAAGCACTGTACTCGGCGTAGTTTGAGCGTGCGTGAGCTGGACGTTTGTTCTTGGGCCTCAAAAAAATACTTTAAATCACGCGCTAGAGAAGCGGGATGACAACTAATATAGATAATTCGTTCTACACCGGCATGTGCGAGAGCTTTCATAGTTGCTTCATCCGCTCCAGCACGAGGAGGGTCGAGTAAAACCAGGTCCTTTGGCTGGAACTTTGTTTTTCTCATGAAGGAATCCACGTCAGACAAATAGAACCGCACTCGTTTGTTGAGAGAGTCGTCCTTCTGAATTCTCTCGGTCGCCCGTTGAACAAGCTTAGAGTCCAGTTCTGCCGCGATGATCGGAAGATTGGAATACTGAGCGGCAAATGGGAAAGTAAAGTTTCCGCCGCCCGCATAGAGATCAAAAATACGTTCATATTGAGGACCGCGACTCCACTCGAGCGCAGTTCGCAAAAGGTCCTCGTTTTGAAAACGGTTTACCTGCGAGAAGCCAACACCTTCCTTTTCTTCGCCCATCAAAAGCCACTGAGGTTTTTCATGTTGATCAAGATAGATCTCTAGGCGCTGAATATCTTTGGAGTTCGCGTATGTCTTATCCATCTCAGATTTAATATGGGCAAATTCGTTCGTGATCGTCTCTTCGGTGATGGGGCAATCGGCCGCCTCAACGATGGCATGGCTTCGCCGTGCGAAGAAACCGAATTTACCACGGTGATATTTCGGCTGGATGCGATTGCGATATCGGAGCGAAGGACTTGTTTGAATCGGAAGAAATTCGAAATCGTGGACTGGCAAAAATTTTTTTAAAATTTCTTGGACCATGGTTTGTTTTTGCCGACGCTGCTCGAACTCGACAACGTGCTGCCAGTTACAGCCACCACAGCGATCGGCAATTGGACAAGGAGGAGTTCTGCGTGACGGGCCGGATTTCAAAATGTTAACGATTTGAGCTTCCGCGAAGTTTTTTTTCTTCGTGGTGATTTCCACGAGGAGCTCGTCACCGGGGGCGGCATCGGGCACAAAAACAACAAAGCCATCGTGGCGGGCAATGCCCGAACCGCCGATGGCCAGTTTTTCAATCGTTACAGTGAGTTGTTGTCTCTGTGACGACATCTATTCCGCGACTAAAAGTTGCAGATTTCTTGTTTTTCAAAGAACAAAGCAAGCTCGCGGGCTGCGGACTCAGCAGAGTCAGAACCGTGAACAGCGTTTTCACCAACGTTGTCACCGAACTTAGCGCGGACCGTGCCAGCGTTAGCTTTTTTAGGATCTGTTGCACCCATGATTTCACGGTTTTTCAAAACCGCGCCTTCGCCTTGCAAGCACATCAACATCACAGGACCAGAAGTCATGAAGCTCACCAATTCGCCGAAGAAAGGGCGAGCTTTATGTTCTGCGTAGAACTCTTCAGCTTTAGATTTAGACAAGATTTGGATTTTCGCAGCAGCGATTTTCAAACCGTTTGCTTCGAACATGCTCATAATGTCGCCGATAGCGTTTTTCTTCATTGCGTTTGGTTTAATGATTGAGAATGTTTGCTCAACAGCCATTAGTTGACTCCTTGTGTTAAATTTAACGTAAGACCATTGGGTTTTAACTAAATATGGCCAGCCTGTCCATGGAATTTCATGGATATTTCTTTACCAAGCCCAGTAAGGACCCGTGCCGAGCGGCGAAGACTTTCCATCAATACCGTGGAAAATGGTTCGGCCGAAATAGAATGGTAGACCCCAGTCAAATGCATCCGTGAAAGCGCCGCCAATATTATTGAACATAAAGTTGGGACTGGTTGTAATGGCGTAAGCTCCGTTTTGAATTTCAAATGAAACAGCTACTTGCGATGTGGCTCCGGTTCCGGATTGGTTTGCCAAAAAAGTCATCTTCGAAGTGGGGCAATAGAATCCACTTGTGCTACTTCCGGATGCACACGCTGGCAAACTCACAGGTCCCGGGAAGAACAACCCATTAGAGCCGCTATCAATGAATGATTTAGAATAAATTGTGCCATTAAACTGCGTGCGGAAATTTCCGTTGCCGTCGGCCTGAAAAAAGTTCGCACTGCTTGGAGTATTATTAGTTCTGGTCCCGATACCTAAGATCACATAGCCTGAGGCTGTGGTCGAGCCGGCTGAAGGAATCGATGGCAGTTGGAAAACCACGCCATTGTTATCGCTGGGCAAGAAGGAGATCGGATTAGAAACTTGTTGTGCAACAGGAACCGTTGTCGATGTGCATGAAGATCCGCTACAGGCGAAATAGATGCGATTATTGGCGGTGGTGGCGCAGCCGATGCCACAGTCTTCAGTAAAGACACCTACACCGAGGATTCCGTTGTAGCCAGCGGCTGCTGGGGTAGAGTCAGGGTTTGTACAATCCGTCGGGATTGTTGCATAGCTGGAATCAATGACTTGAATAGGAATACTTGAGGCCCTGAGAGATCCTAATACGACATCGGCGGTTTTGACCGGACCCCAGTTGGAGCTGCTATCTGCGTAGGACACGCATTCGGCAAGATTGTTTCCATTGATTGTTCTTTGTGTCAGGTTCACGGAAACGAGGCTTGAGAAAACGCGAAGCCCAAAACTGCCAGTATCAATCAGAATCTTATCGATCGTCTGACAATTTAAAGTGCCTGGTTCACAGATCGTCACGCTTACACAAGGCTGATTGATGTAGTTGCAACTGATCGTAAGCTTCATGACGTTGGCCTCATTGCCAACGATCGGAAGGGGGTCACTCGGGCTGCCCGCAATCGTAACCAAAGACTCGCTGATTTCGAAGCCCTTATTAGAACAGTTGTTATATGCAAAGATCGACACTACGCTCAGTGCCGTTAGCATAAATGCTCGCCACGTACTCATTGCAGATCCTCGGCACTCACTCCCGCTGGAATCAGAGAAGGAACGCAAGCAAAGCCACGCTGATCACGCATGCGGCCGCCGCGGCGTATGACCATTTTAGCTGTTTTCATCGAGAGGTTTTTAGCCCCGTACTGTTTAGGAATTGTCTTCAAGCTATCGAGATACTCATTGTAGTACGAGCCGAAGAGAGTTTGTAGATCGGGCTTGGAGATTCCATTCCATCCGACTGCGAAGACAACGCCGGATGTATCGGCGTATTCCCGAACTGTGTTGCCGTTTTCTTCGTACTCGCGAACCGAGTACTTTTCCGTAGAAAGCTTTGCAGAAACCGCGACTTTTAAAGAAGAAAGATTTTTGGCAGAGGAGCTGACCTGCTCGCCGAGTGTCGCCGGACAAAAGCCGGGTAACAATGAAACAAAAAGTCCTGTACATACAGCGGCGAGTGTTTTCATAGTCCCCTTTGATAACTTATCGGCTCTTCTAAAGAGTTTAACAAGGTCACGAGGTGCCCGCAATTGGGGGCGATAGGAATCTTTATCAAAGACGTCTTATTTTGAGACAAATCCAAAACTATTTACAACTCAAAGCCTTGGTGCAAATAATCCGAACCTCTAAAAAAACCCACGCCTTTTAAGCGCGGGTTTAATTTTTTAAACTAAAGTGTCGCTACTATTTCAACATGGATTTCAAAGTTGTTCCCATATCAGCCGGGCTGCGAGAGATCTTCGCTCCTGCCGACAAGAGGGCTTCGAACTTGGCTTCCGCCGTGCCCTTGCCACCGCTAATGATAGCGCCCGCATGACCCATGCGCTTACCCGCCGGAGCGGCGGCACCTGCGATGAAAGCCGTTACTGGTTTTTTGAATTCGCGTTTGATGTACTCTGCAGCTTCTTCTTCGGCAGAACCACCGATTTCACCGATCATGATCACGGCGTCGGTGTCTTTGTCTTTATTGTACATTTCGAGAACGTCGATGAAGTTTGTGCCATTCACGGGATCACCACCAATACCGACGCATGTAGACTGACCAAGGCCCAAACGAGTCAATTGACCAACAGCTTCGTAAGTCAGAGTGCCTGAACGAGACAACACGCCGATACGGCCTGGCATATGAATATGACCCGGCATGATACCGATTTTGCATTGTCCGGGTGTGATCACCCCAGGGCAGTTAGGACCCACCAAGCGAGTCTTTTTACCCTTCATGTATTGCTTCACCTTCACCATGTCCATCACTGGGATACCTTCAGTGATACAGATCACAAGGTCTAACTCGGCTTCTACAGCTTCAAGGATAGAATCGGCAGCAAATGGAGGGGGAACGAAGATCATAGATACATTGCAACCAGTTTTCTCTTTAGCTTCATGAACTGTGTTGAAAACGGGAAGACCGATGTGAGTTGTGCCACCTTTACCAGGAGTCGTACCGCCCACCATTTGAGTTCCATAAGCTTTGCATTGCTCAGAGTGGAAAGTCCCTTGGGCGCCGGTGAAACCTTGGCAAATAACTTTGGTATTTTTATCAATCAAAATAGACATGACTATTGGCCTTTCACAGCAGCAACGATTTTCTTAGCTGCATCGGTAAGATCATCCGCCGGAGTGATATTTAAACCACTTTCTTTGAGCATTTTTTTACCAAGTTCAACGTTAGTGCCTTCAAGACGGCAAACCAATGGCACCTTCAAGCCGAGCTCTTTTGAAGCGGCGATCACGCCTTCCGCGATGATGTCACACTTCATGATGCCACCGAAGATATTTACCAAGATCCCTTTTACGTTTGGGTCTTTGAGAATGATTTTGAAAGCCGCGGTTACTTTTTCTTTGTTTGCGCCGCCACCAACATCCAAGAAGTTCGCCGGTTCCGCACCGTGCAGTTTAATGATGTCCAAAGTAGCCATCGCAAGGCCGGCTCCGTTCACCAAGCATCCGATGTTGCCATCAAGCTTGATAAAAGCGAGGTCGTACTTAGAAGCTTCGATTTCAGAAGGCTCTTCTTCGTTCAAGTCGCGCATCTCAACGATGTCTTTATGGCGGAAAAGCGAGTTGTCGTCGAAATTCATTTTAGCATCGAGGCAAATGACATCGCCTTCTTTTGTCAAAACGAGTGGATTGATTTCTGCAATTGAGCAATCAGTGTCTACAAAGGCCTGGTAAAGGCCCTGAAAGAATTTTACCGCTTTATTTACATTCTCCGCCGGAATACCGATTTTGAACGCCAACTCACGAGCTTGGAAAGCAGCCAAACCGATGGTGGGATCGATATCAGCCTTGATAATTTTCTCAGGATGCTTTTCAGCAACCTCCTCGATATCCATACCGCCTTCGGAAGACGCCATCATTGCCGCCCTGCCGGTTGCGCGGTCGATTAAGCAAGCAACGTAGTACTCTTTTGCGATGTTGCAACCTTGCTCGATGAACACCTTTTGAACCACTTTCCCTTCAGGACCTGTTTGGTGAGTGACCAAAGTCATCCCGATCATTTTTTTAGTAAGGGTCGAAACTTCGTCCAAAGACTTTGCGATCTTTACACCGCCACCTTTACCGCGGCCGCCGGCATGGATTTGAGACTTCACAACCCACAATGCGCCACCAATTTCTTTCGCTGCCGCCACGGCCTCCTCAGGAGAGTGCGCCAATTGACCTTTCAATGTGGCAACACCATATTTTCTGAGAATGGATTTGGCCTGATACTCATGAATATTCATGTTTAAGAGCCTTTCAAATAGTTACTGAACGTTTTTCAAACCAGCTACAAGTGCACGAACAGCATCAACAGATTTAGCGAATTCCGCCTTTTCGTCCGCGTTCATTTTGATATCCACGATACCCTCCATGCCCTTGCCGCCAATCTTAGCCAAGACACCAACCATCATTTTGTCAGAGACACCGAACTCACCGGTGAGCTCAACGGCAACAGGAAGAATACGTTTTTGATCTTTCAAGATTGCTTCTGCCATTTCAACCGCGCCCCGTGAAGGAGCGTAGTAAGCAGAACCCGTTTTCAGGTGGCCCCCGATTTCAGCGCCGGCTTGTTTTGTACGAGCAACGATGGCTGCAATTTTATCTGCAGGCATCAAGTCCATCAAGGGGACGCCGCTGACGGAAGCCATACGAACCATTGGCACCATCGCATCACCGTGGTTACCAAGAACAACACCCGTCACATCTTTAACAGAGACATTCAACTCTTCAGCGATGAATGCACGGAAGCGAGCCGAATCCAAGCAACCACCCATACCGAGAACGCGTTCACGAGGAAAGCCCAAGATTTGTTTTGCGTAAACAGCCATGACGTCCATTGGGTTACAAACTACAATCACGAAAGAGTTTGGAGCATGCTTTTTAACGCCCTCACAAACGTCTTTTACGATTTTAGCGTTGATACCGATGAGTTCATCGCGGCTCATGCCGGGCTTGCGTGGCATACCCGCTGTGATGATCACCACGTCTGCATCAGCGATATCTTCGTACTTACTGGTTCCTTTGATTTTTGAATCGAACATTTCGATCGGTGCGGCTTGTGCCAAGTCGAGGGATTTCCCAATGGCTGTGCCTTCGTTGACGTCAAGAACGACAATGTCGCCTAACTCTTTCTGAGCTGCCCAGTGAGCAGTTGTTGAGCCTACGAAACCCGCGCCAATAACGGCGATTTTATTTCTTTTGTGAGCCATGATGTCCCCTTAGATTGTGAGTGAGATCTGATTAAAAAATTAGATTGCTTTCAAGAGCGTATTCAATCTTAAATCGAGTATTGAGACAAGTCCGAGTGAGGTGAGTCATCGTAAATATGTCTTTGCAACTCCAAGGGATCGAAGTCGCATTCGATGCACAAGTTGTTTTAAAAAACATAAACGTGGAAATTCCACGTGGCGAAGTCCTTGTCTTAATGGGCCCTAGTGGCCAGGGAAAGACGACACTTTTGAAAACCATGGCCGGATTGATAACTCCGCGAAATGGCAAAGTTTTTATTAACAATCAGGACTGGTCAACGCTTAGCGGCAACGAACGTTTTGAGACCCTCAAAAAGCTCGGGATGCTCTTCCAAAAAAACGCGCTCTTTGATTCGCTCACATGCGGAGAAAACATTGCGTTCCCGTTGCGAGAAACCACAGGCCTCAGCGAAGAAGAAATCCAAACGAAAGTCGATGTCTTCCTTGAGGCTGTCGGGATCACCCACGCCAAGTTTCTTTACCCTGATGAAATCAGTGGTGGGATGCAAAAGCGTCTCGGTATTGCTAGAGCATTAGCTCTTAATCCTGACGTCATTTTCTATGATGATCCGACAGCAGGATTGGATCCAATCACTTCTCGAAAAATCATCGAATTGATTCTCGATCTGCAGAAAAAAAACAACTCGACAGTTGTTGCAATCACGAATGATGTGAATCGCGCATATCAGCTCGCGAACAGAATGGCGTTGGTTGTGGACCAGGAGCTTGTCATCACAGGAACCCCTGAGCAGACGAAGAAGCATCCTGATCCACGAGTCCAGCAGTTTATCCACGGCGCTCTTCATGGCCCATTGACTGAAAACCTTGGCCCGCAAGGCTAAAACGCTGGTTCTGCAAACTAGCGATCGATAATAGTTTTGAGTGAAGTAGGCGTTACATGGCTCTCGCCAGGGTATAAGAACGGGCTTTGTAAGAAGGCCGTGACATACGCGCGTTTACTGATGAGTAGATCCGAAGCAAAGTGGCCCGTGAGATCAAAAGCAGTTCCGTGTGTTTCAACGTAGAGCTGAAAACCGCGGGCTAGAATCATTATATAATAGGCAAAAGTCTCAGCCCAATCGTCGGCCATGTTGGAAGCGGCATAAGTACTAGCGAAGTTAGAACCAACGAGGCCATTAAACATCGCGGTGGAATCTGTCGCAGATAAGTAGCGGCCGTTGCAGAAATAAAAACAAGTGTCTTTGCGGAATGGATAATCATTCGCTGGTGTTGGCGTGCCAGGCCCTTGCCAGCTCAAAGCGGACCATGAGCCCGCCATAGGTGTGCACGATCCTACAAGATGTTCCCCTTTATCATCCTCTTCCCAGCGGCAGTCAGCGAGTTGATTGAGGGTGTTGGTGAAATCAAAAAGATGACCAAACTCGTGTGCGATTACAAAATCCAAAAATAATTCGTGAGTGTTGATATTCGACTGATAGTGAATCAAATCCAAACTTGGGCCCGTCACAGTTGGGCTGCCACCGAAAGTGGTTTCTTCTTTCCACGAAAGCCATTGGGGATAAGTTAGTGGATTATCTAAGACCTCTTTACGAATACCGATCACACCACCAGTCAATTTTCCGTTGGCATCAGTAATCTGAGAAGCATAGGCCGTTCCTTGAAACCCAACCTCAACGAAAATCTTTTCAAGATGACAATACATGTTTTTAATCACATCCGGCGAGCGATCAAAGTGGCGTTCGAAAAAGCTTTGATAGTTTTCGCTTCCAGGTTTGCAAGGTCTTTTAAGATATCCGGCCTCAGGAGTGGAAGGATCTGCGGGATCGACAAGGCAAACAATCTGAGCAATATGGCTTCTGCAATCACCTGGCTGTGGATATTTCTGCGCCATTGCTGGAAGTGTTAAAAGTAAAGAAAAGCTTAAGACGAATAGCTTTGTCATCGAGAACCCCATAGTTGCTCAAGCATATCGAGACCGATTTTCGAAATGCAACGAAAACTATATGCTACGAGAACGATTTGATGTGCTCCCGCCTTGCAATCTTGCAAAAAATCTATCTATGATAACGGAATGATTAGTTTTAAGAATCTCATTAAACGCTTCGGCGAACGGACCATCCTTAAAGGACTGAGTCTGGATATCCGTGAAGGTGAGATTCTTTTTATTTTGGGCACCTCCGGAACCGGCAAATCTGTTCTGTTGAAAAACCTCGTGGGCCTGCTTCGCCCCGATGAAGGCGAGATCTGGATTGAGGGACAAGAGGTCAGTCGCCTTACCGAAGAAGAATATCTGCCGATTCGTAAGAAATGCGGCATGGTTTTTCAGCACCCGGCTTTATTCGATTCACTCACAATCTATGAGAATGTCGCTTTTGGTTTGCGCCGCCATTTCCTTCTTGAAGAAGATGAAATCCGCCGCCGAGTCTTGAAAGCTCTGGGTCTTGTCCACTTGAGTGGAATTGAAAATAAAAAGCCAGCTGAAATCTCTTACGGCATGCAAAAGCGCGTGAGCCTCGCAAGAACCGTTGCTTTGGAGCCAAAGATCTTGCTTTTTGATGAGCCCACAACGGGCCTTGATCCGGTTACTACCAATGCCGTGAATCAGTTGATTAAAGACCTTTCGCGTACACTCAAGACGACATCACTCGTGGTTAGTCACGATATGCAATGTGCTTTAAGCATTGCAGACAGAATCGTTGTTTTAGATCAGGGAAACATTGTTGCTTTGGGAACGCCTGAGGAAATGAAGCATTCTAAAGTTCCACTGGTTCGAGACTTCATGGCCGAGGTGCTCGCATGACAGTTGCGATCCGAGGCTTGATTAAAATTGCCGACGAAATCGGCCAAAGTATTTTGTTCTTCATGGAGATTATCACTACGATGATCTTCCGCCCGAGCCGCGTGCGTCTGATTCTTGAGCAGATTTGGCATGTAACAATCGAAAGCTTTCCTACTACGGCGATGGCGGGATTCTTCGTCGGCGCGATTATGACGGTGCAATTTACTTTGCAAATGAAAGAGTTCGGCGCCCTCGGATTCCTCGGTGGTCTTGCGACGAGTGCCACCTTCCGTGAAGTGGGCCCCCTTTTGATTGCTTTTATGTTGAGCGGAAAAATCGGCGCATTTACTTCGGCAGAGCTCGGAACGATGCGCGTGACCGAGCAAATCGATGCGATTCGCTGCTTAGGAGCAAACCCAATGCAAGAAATCATCGTCCCGAGATTCCTCGGCATCGTGATTTCGAGTTTTTTCCTGCTGTTTTTGGGCCTTTTCATGTCGATTTTGGGTGGAATGTTCCTGGGATTCTTCTTCGCGGGAGTAAATCCCGAAGAATACATGCGCCACGTGCCGACAATTATCTCAATTCCCTCTATTATTAGTGGTCTGACAAAGTGTTTTGTCTTCGGAACGGTACTAGCGACTGTTTGTACGCAAAAAGGCTACTTCACCACAGGCGGAGCAAAAGGTGTCGGCCGCTCGGTGGTTTCCACAGCGGTGATCACAATGATTGCGATCGTTGTGACGGATTGGCTGACCAGCTTCGTGGGCGAAATTATTCTTCATATCGCGAGAGGCTATTAGATGGCGGCCAAAGCACAGCAATTCCGCTGGAAAGAAACCTTGGAGCAGCTTTATTTCGTCGGCAACGGCAGCTTGATTATCATTGTTTTCTGTGTCTGCTTTGCCGCAATGGTGACGATTCTTGAGTCTTCTTTCCACATGAAACTTGTCATTCAAAACGATTCGATGGTCCCCGGATTTGCAGCCATGCTGATTTTGCGTGAACTTGCAGCTGTCGTGACAGCGTTGTTGCTGACCTCTCGAGTTGGCGCGGGGATAGCGGCCGAAGTTGGGACCATGCAAGTGACCGAGCAAGTCGATGCTCTCAAAATGCTTGGTATTAGCCCGGCAAATTACGTAGTCATGCCAAGGCTTGTTGCGTGCATCCTCGGCGCTGTTTTGTTAACTATAGTTGCAAATATGACGTGTATTTTCAGTGCGATGGCGGTGAGCAGTTCGTATCTTGATTACACTCCGGCGTTGTTCATTTCTGGCATGAAACGTTTCGTGCAATTCAAAGATCTGATTTTTGCGGTCATCAAAGCGGCGTGCTTTGGTGCGGTTATTCCGCTTATCAGTTGCTACTTTGGTTTTCGTTGCAAGTCCGGAGCGGAAGGAGTCGGACGAGCAACGACCAACAGTGTGGTTGTGGGTTCGATGGCGGTGATTGTGATTGATTTTCTTTTGTCTTATGCCTTCAGTTATCTATACTAATGGAGATTTAAGCCGGATGCTTGAATATTATGGAGACTTGCTATGAAGATTGAAACCAAGGTTGGTTTGCTGGCACTGGCGGCGATTATTCTTATTGTCATTTTTGCCTACATGATGGGATTGATTTCACCGTTTTCGAACACTTACGACCTCAATGTCATGTACAACTATGCTGGCGGTATTGAAGAGGGTTCTCCTGTACGCGTGATGGGCATTAAAGTCGGCAAAGTAAAGAAAGTTAGCTTTGAACCTGGATATAAAAGCCCCCAAGGCGAAGAAGTGAAGCTGCGTCTCGAAATCACAATTGATAAGAAAGCATGGCCAACAATCCGCAAAGACTCCAAATACTTCATCAATCTTGCGGGTGTAATCGGGGAAAAGTTTCTCGAAATTTCGCCAGGCAGCACAGAGTCAGCCGAACTTTCTAACGGCGACTATGTCCGTGGCGAAGACCCCCCTCGCATTGATCAATTGATTTCACAAAGCTATGGTTTAGCTGGCAAAATTATTGAACTTGTTGAAAAAAATGAAGGCTCCGTCAGCAATGTGATCTCTCAGATAGACCGTCTGATGACCAATTTTAACAAAACTTTGGCGCTCCTAGACAAAACGTCGAAGAACAAAGACATGGGAAGACTGCTTGATAATGCCATCAAGATAAGCGATGACATGGCTTACTTAACGGGTGAGCTGCGCACGAAAAAGTCCCAAGATACTTTCAACTTGGTTCATAAGCTTCTCTTCCGTTTGGAACCCTTGGACGGACCGGCACTTAAAAAGTTTTTCCAAGAAGAGGGCGTGAGAGCTCGTGTTTTATAGGGGGTTAAATGCGTTATTTTCATAGTTTTATCATAGTTGCTGCTTTTTTGACCGTGCCTTTGTCTTATGCCAGCACTCAAGATCTGGATGAAACAGATTTCAGCTCAACAGCTGCCAGTGTCTTTAAAGTAGACGAAAACAACAACTATGCCGACAACTTGGCTCTTCGTGAAGCCCGCAAGATTGGTTTAGGTCTGGGTTTCGGCGGATCTTTGGGCCTCTATGGCGTCAATATCGAAATCAATTTCGAAGATGCTGATGGTGCTATGGCGGGAGCTGGTGGCGGCGATGGTTACAGCTCTTTCAACGTTTTGTGGAAACATGCCTTTTTGGGCGATACGGTCGCTCCCTACACAACATTGGGCTACTCGCGCTGGTATAATGCCAGCGGCAGTGGAAATTACAAAAATTCAGCCGTTTTGGATCGGGTTTTGACAGATCAGGAAAAAGCGGAGGGTAAATTCGCCACGGACTTCCTATCTGGCTCGGTTGGTTTGCAGTACACTACTTTACGCGGCGAGCTTGCCGGCACCTCTTTGTTCGCGGAAATTGTTCTGCTCGGTGATGTTCATCATGGCAACATTGTTCCGACGGGAACCGTGGGCGCGGGTTACTACTTCTAGGCCCTTCCCACCGGCTGTCAGGGTAAAGAACCCAATACAAGTACAAGCGCCAGTCACTAATAACGAAGCCGTCCATCTGCCACTCGGACAAGAGTCCAGCTTTCAGAGCGAAAATACAGAGAGAGAGAAGCGAGGACGGCATAAAAAAACCCCCGGTTTTCACCAAGGGTTTTAAAGTACTGTATCAGTACCAAAAAAACTATTTCTTAGAAGCTTTTTTAGTAGCTTTCTTTTTAGTAGCTTTTTTTGTAGTTTTTTTAGCTGCTTTTTTAGTAGCTTTCTTTTTTGCCATTTGCTCCTCCTAGGATGCAATCGTTGTTGTTGTTAACTGCTTCAATAAACTTCTTACCCTAAGTCTTCACAATTCGACTTGCGCCGTCAATAAAAAAATTCATAGGCACCTTTTTTGCGAGAACTCTTGGCATGGAGGTCACGCTCATGAATGTTTCTATCCTACTTACGAGTCTCGGATTCGTGTTCGCGCATCGGATTCTGCGCTTATCTCTGCAAAAAATCGGTCTTTCGAATCTTCACCCGCGCATTTTCCTGGTTTTAGCGGTTTTGATGATCGTTTTCTTCATCATGTTGGCCCCGCACCCGAGTCTTCTATGGATTTTCTTCGGCACGCTTTTTATTTTGCTAAAGCTTTTGCCTCAACTTTTTTCTCGTTATCAGGAAAAACTGATCCAATCGCACACGTTGCGGATGCTAGATCATTTGATATTAAGCGTTCAATCCGGCCATTCTTTACGTGCATCTTTGATGATGTTGTCTCGGCAAGAACCAAGCCTACTACGGGTTTCATGGGAAAACCTTGTTCACGCCATTGCGGTGGAAAACTCCCCCGCGAGTTTGAAATCCCCCTCTTTGAAAAAACTTTTTGATGAACTCAGCCGCATCGAGAAGTCTCAAGCAAAAAGCGTCGACCAGCTGCGCTCGTTGCGCCGAAACCTGAAAACATTGGAGGATTTTCGACGTAGGTCTGGACAAGTGAGTTTGCAAATTCGCATGCAAGCAGCCATTTCGATGCTTCTTTTTGCCGGATTATTGCTTTTTATGATCACTCAATTCGGTTTTTATCAGCATCAGACACTTATTTTGGTGTCAGGAACTTTGTTTTTTATCGGGGTGGTGACAGTTTTTGTCATCGGCAGGAGACTTCAATGGACCACATAGCGCCACCGCTGCAACTCATCGCACATGTGAAGCGGTCGATCGAAACAGGTCATTCTACCCGCGCCGGCGTGCTTAGTTACGTGAGGTCAGAGCGCTCAAACTTTGCAAAGGACGTTTCAAAGTGGCTCGGCCATTTGGATCAGGGGTTGCCGGTCGGGTATCTTTTGGTACTTCAACACTCACAGTACCGCCGTAGTCTCCTCGAACTGTTGGAGCGCGGGATGCGGGGTGAAAGTATTTATGTTTATCTGTGTCAGCTAGAGCAAGAGACCATCGAGGCCTGCCAAGATGAAATCAATCGCAAACTGACGAAGCTACCCTTTCTGCTGCTTGCTCCGCTGCTTTTGCTGCAGTTTCCAGCGTTTTTGATGCTTCTTTTTGGCCCTCTCCTTGATAATTTTTTTCACTCTTTTGGGGGCGGGTGATACAGTAGGGGTGTTGGAGGATAGCAATGACAAGAGTCTGCACGAAGCAACAAGATCTTGAGATGTTGGTTGATGAATTAATGAAGGATCAACCCAACAAAAACACGGTTAAGAAGCTTTCGACAAAGCTTGGCATGAACTATTCTGTCGATCCATTGACTCAAATGAATACGGTTCTTCAGTCCATGAACACCGTTTATTTGCGCCAGCATACAAAAAAAGAACTCGAAAACTAGAGAAAGTCCAAACCTCCCATGTCTTATAATAAAAGCATCCTCGAAACCGTCGGGCACACGCCCATTGTTCAACTCAAGAAAATCTTCCCGCACTCGAAACATAATTTTTTCGCAAAAGTGGAATACCTCAATCCAGGGGGCAGTATTAAGGATCGCGTGGCGATTGCAATGGTTGAGGAAGCTGAAAAGCGCGGTGATTTGAAGCATGGTGGCACAATTATCGAGGCAACTTCTGGAAATACGGGCGTTGGATTGGCGCTTGTGGGTGCGGTGAAGGGCTATAAATGCATTTTCACCATGCCTGAGAAGATGAGCGAAGAGAAGAGAGCGATCCTTCGTGCCTACGGAGCGCGCGTGATTATTACTCCGACGAGTGCCGCTCCGGAAGATCCAATGTCACACTATTCCGTGGCTCAGAAGCTTGCAGATACGATTCCAGGCGCGTTCTTGGTGAATCAATTCCACAACCCGGACAATCCAAAACGTCACTATGAGACCACAGGACCCGAAATCTGGGAGCAGATGGAAGGCAAAGTCGATATGTTGGTTGGTGGGGCTGGAACTGGGGGGACACTTTCGGGTTGCGCAAAGTATTTGAAAGAGAAAAACCCGCAAGCAAAAGTGATCTGCGCGGACCCCATCGGCAGCATCCTTTACGATTTGTACTATCACAAGAGAATCGTGGACCCTCCAGGCTCTTATAAGGTTGAAGGCGTCGGCGAAGACATGTTGCCGGGAAATGTGCATTTGAAGTTGTACGACGGCTTTATTAAGGTGTCTGACCAAGAGGCTTTTGATATCACCCGGGAATTGGTGGCGAAAGAAGGTCTGCTGGTGGGTCCATCCAGCGGTTTAGCATTGGTTGGGGCGGCAAAAGCCGCTGAAAAACTGGAAAAACCATCTAATATTGTAGTGATTTTTCCAGACAGTGGTCGAGCTTACCTCAGCAAGGCGTTTAACGATCAATGGATGGTTGAAAACGGCCTGATGAAGGCAGTGGATCTGCAAAACACCTTCAACCGAGTGATCTCAGCAAAAGAAGCTCTCGAAGAGCTCTCAAAAAAATAAGGATTCGCCATGAAAAATGATATGAACAAACTTGGCTTTGCAACTCGTGCTATCCACGCAGGACAGCAGCCTGATCCTACAACGGGAGCAATCATGACTCCGGTGTATTTAACCTCTACATATGTACAAGAATCTCCGGGTGTGCATAAAGGTTGGGAATACAGCCGCACGCACAACCCAACACGCAGAGCTTACGAAGACTGCTTAGCGAATCTTGAAGGCGGTAAATATGGTTTTGCCTTTGCCTCTGGTTGCGCAGCAACGACAACGATTCTTCACTTCCTGCAGCAGGGCGATCATGTGATTGCCGGTGACGATATGTATGGCGGAACGTTCCGTTTGTTCAATCGCGTTCTTAAGAACAACGGCCTTGAGTTCTCTTATGTAGATCTAACGAACCCAGAGAATTTCGCGAAGACTTTAAAGCCAAATACAAAGATGGTGTGGCTGGAAACTCCGACGAATCCGACTTTGAAGTTGGTTGATATTAAAAAAATAGCCAAAGTCGCGGCCGAAAATGGAGTGATCACGGTTGTTGATAACACTTTCATGAGCCCTTACTTTCAAAGACCTCTTTCTTTGGGTGCTGATGTGGTTGTCCACTCAGCGACGAAGTACATCGGCGGGCATAGTGACGTTGTTGGCGGTATTGCCGTGACCAACCGTCAGGATTTGGCAGAAAAGCTCGCGTTCTTGAGCAACTCTATGGGGGGAGTTCAAGGGGCGTTCGATTCTTTCATGTGCCTACGAAGTCTAAAAACCCTGCCATTGAGAATGAAAGCTCATGCGAGCAACGCCCAGGCTGTGGCGGAATTTCTTGAAGCCCATCCAAAGGTTCAAAAAGTTCTCTATCCAGGTCTCAAATCCCATCCACAGCATACTCTGGCGAAAGAACAGATGTTGGGAATGGGCGGAATGATTACGTTCTATATCAAAGGAGGCCTCGCTCAAGCTCGCACCTTCCTTGAAAATGTCCGCGTTTTTGCACTGGCGGAGAGTTTGGGGGGAGTCGAATCCCTGATAGAACATCCGGCAATTATGACGCATGCGTCCGTGCCGCCGGAGAATCGCAAAGCACTAGGAATTGACGATACGTTGATTCGCCTTTCGGTGGGAATCGAGGATCTCGAGGACCTTTTGGCCGACCTAAAATCTGCTTTTGATAAGGTGAATGGTTGACACTAAGCCCATCAGGAAGGTAACTAATGGACCTTCCTGATTTCGAATGGCTCGGTAGCTCAGTCGGTAGAGCAGAGGATTGAAAATCCTTGTGTCGGCGGTTCAATTCCGTCCCGAGCCACCATTTAGAATACCGGCCAAAATACAAAAATTATTATTCTACATCGAGATACGCTTGCAGATACTTATTCGGCAGACGGGCTTTGAGTTCCGCATTTTCGGCCTGATCGCGAGCGATGTCGTGGCGGAAGCGGATAAAGATGTTTGGGAGTCCATCCAACATCTTTGCAAAGTCAGATTTAAAGAAGATGAACTTCTCCGACATGGGTGCGCTTGAGAAAATCAACCAGGCCACATCGCTTTGCTTTTTCACATGCTGGTGTTCCGGCGAAAGTTTACTAATTAAAGGCATGTCTCTTTGAAAAGGTACAAATTGTGTCGCTTGATAAACGCCCTCAGGCAAATCCCCATAAAATGCCGCGACAAGAATATCTTTAAAAGATTCCGTTACCGCCTGGCGAGGCAGCGCAAGAGTTGGATCCGAATCTGTCGCGCGGAGATTAAGATGTCCATCACCGCGGGTCAGCCAAACATCGCCGCGGGAGTTTTGCACGCGAAGGCCTTCTTCTTTACGGGTGCGGAGGTTTAAGCTCTCTGTATTATGTAAAAACATCGAAAGTAAATCACCGCGAGAAGACCGAAGAGTCCCCGGCAACTCTTCTTTTGCCCACTCTTTGAGTTGAATACGTGGAACGCGAATATGGCCGGAAGCAAATGCGTCCGTCAGATAGTGATCGGCATAAGCGTTAAAGATCAGAGCTTTATTCAAATAAGCACGGCTTTGCTGAGAATCTGAAGATTTCAAATCATATGAGCTTTTTGCAAATTGCAGAGCCTTACCGTGATATTCAACGTAGGCAATCATATTATTCCAACCGAAGTGATTGTAATTTTGCGATACGACTTCGAGATAGCCGGGAATGCCAAAAACACCGGTTGAATCGCAGCTCGGGTATTCGATGTCTTCAGTGCGTTGCCTTGGCTGGACATTTTTTTGTTTGTAAGCGCACTTTAAAATTTTAGCGATGGCCGACTTTTTATCTTGGGCAAATTCTATGGGACTATTGTAATAGTCTGCCGAAGTGACGATTTCGCCGTATTGAAAAGTGTACTTACGATCATCTCGATAGATGCGTTGATTCGGGCATTTCTCTTGTGAAATGCCCAGCGCCTTGCAGGCTATGGTCGAGCCGTCAATACCAAGTTCAAGATGCTCACCCTCTGACCATTTGACGTCCACTTGCTGTGCCGACGATAGCGAACCGATGAAGAATACTAAGAATAAAAAGCCAAACTGAATCATGCCCCGTTCAGATCGGGAATTTTAGAGGCGGACTTAACGGAGATTGTTTATTTGTCGAGTTTCTAGATTAAGGCCGTGAGACCCAAAAGCTATCTTTAAGGTAAAAACGGAGCGGCCAAGCCGCTGCCGCACCCGCATAGTCCACGCCGATTCGTGGAGCGCTCACGATTTGCTTGGTTTTTACCTTGAAACCATCATCTTCAACCCAAAGTCCTGAGCGCCTTTTCCAAAGCTTCAGGCCGTCTTGCTTTTTAGTGATACCAAAATGCTTGCAGAGCTTACCTGGACCATTGGTAAGTAGATTCTTCCTCAGGGGCCTTTCGCCCGGGAGATAAACGGGTTCTAATGCGCGAATCAACACCGCCTCGGGAGCACTTTTACGAGTTACAAAATTCAAGCAGTAGTACATTCCGTAGATGAGATACACGTAGGAGTGACCGCCATCAAGATACATGGTTTGAGTGCGCTCGGTACGCCGGTTGCCAAATGTATGAGCGGCCGGGTCTTTGATTCCAGTATAGGCTTCTGTTTCAACAATGCGACCCGAAAAAAGTTTTTTATCTTCATTTTTAAAATAGAGAATTTTGCCTAAGAGCTTCTTAGCCACATCCTCAGTTTTCTGAAA
Source organism: Pseudobdellovibrionaceae bacterium (assembly GCA_039810425.1). Lineage (GTDB taxonomy): Bacteria > Bdellovibrionota > Bdellovibrionia > Bdellovibrionales > Bdellovibrionaceae > JACMRP01. The sequence continues at coordinate 62,907 of JBDHWW010000001.1, forward strand.
ATAAAAATCCTGTTCAAGAATCATGTGGATAACTTAGCGGAATGTGGGGATAGAGTCACCCCCGGATTGGCAAGGCCGCACCAGGGGATCGAATATAGACCGAAAAGCAAGGGTCTAAAAATTAATAGATGAAATAACTGGGGTCAGGTTCACGCGCTGAACTCGTGGCAAGTTGTACTTTCCCTGAATGACGTCGTTAGTTGGATTGTACATGCTCATCATAATATAGAAGTTTCCCCGAGGAACTGGCAGCCAATTTTGGGTGAACCCGCGAGGCTCATTCGCAGAAACATAAATATCCAAAGAGCCATCAGGATTATAGTTGAGTCCTTTAGAGTAACTGCCAACCGCATATCGGTGCAGGTTATTGGCAATCAGATTTTTCTGCGCGACATTATACGGCGTCACCGACCACATAGCCCCGACCGGTGGCAAGTTGCCTTTGGAAAAACGGAGAATATAAGTCGAATTTCCATTTAAGCGGGCGTTATAGTTATCGACATAAGAAACCGGATGCAAGGATTCGAGAGGGGTGGACTGGCCAAAATAAACTTTGCTCATCGCCGCCCGTAGGGTGGGGTTGGCTTGTGTTTCCGGGGTTGTGATAACGTAGTTCCACCCCGCGCGATTGGTGACGAGCTTTGTCTTAACCGCATGGTCGATATCAAGCTCCGCCGAAGCAATAGCTCGAATGTAAGAATCACGAGTTTCGCGATTGGTTGCGAAGTTTGTTGTTTTTATTCCGGCTCCGATATTTGCGGAGCGGAATCTTTCCATCAGAGGTGTGTCCAGAGTGACCGGCTCGTTTTCTCGGAGAGCCGTGCCGAGCTCATCAAAAAATCCAACGCCCGCGTCAGCAAGCGCCCGAGGGTCTGCCACCGCCGTGTTTTTTGCATTCAGTACGGGGGGTTTTTCTACGCGCTGTTTACCAAGATAGACATTGTAAGGCTTTAAGTCATAATTACTGATCAAACGCCGAGAACTGCGGACCGCTGATGTTGTTTCAGCTTGAATACGCCCATTAATCCAAGCGAAGTTTGTCGGAACGCGGATGTGCTCAAATCCGATGGGAGTTGCGCCAATGTATCTAGGACCGGTAATAAAAAATTTTCCAGCAGCTTCACCACGCGTTCTTGAAGAGATGGTTGAGATATTATTATTGAAAGCGTCGAAAACCTGCAGACTGTAATAACGATCTTTAATTCTGGGAGTCTGCAGAACCAGGGGTTGCTCACGCAGATCTAAGAATGCCGATGAGTAGAGACTGTCGGGAATTGGATTGGCCACCGAGCGGTCCCCGGGGCTCGGCAACCGGCTGGCGTGAAAGAAATAATTGATGGGCGCATGACCGTAGCCTGGAGTGGTTGTCATCAATTTCTTGGTGCGCTCGAACCGCACGAGGGGATAGCCCCACAGATAGGCATCTTTGGCGATGTTCTCGGTGATGACCGCTTTCTTCACACTAGCAATGGGCAAAGACCGCGAATCTTTCTGAGCGAATGACAAGCACGGAAGAACACAAACAAAAGCCGAAAGCAGTATCATTTGTTTCATGCAAGCCTCCAAGCACCTTTAGAGGATCTCTTCAGGAGTTTTGCCAGGAATGCTAGCATGTGGAGGACTTCAATACTTGGTTAAACTCTGGAAGAATTCACGAAACCTATTTAGCCGCAGGAGTTCATACTCTTAGAATGACAGCGTAGAGCCTCTTGGAACGCAGGCTGCGAAAGAAAAATCTGCTCGATGCGGTTTTGAAAATTGGGATGAGTCTGTGCCCAATCAGGCTTCTTATGTTGTTGACTGCACGCGAGACTCAAGAACAGCAGTTGTGATTCAAAAGCCTGTTTGCCGGCAGCTCTTGGATCGCGCTCAAGCGCGATTTTGTCTGAAAGCACCTTGGATGCAACCCAATCCGCAAAGATTTCATCCACTTGTTTTTTAGGAAAATCCTTAAAACACGGAATATGACTTTGCAGCTTCTGAATCACATGACCCAACTCGTGTGCAAGTATTTGCTTAAGCGTTCCCTGCGGATAGCTCAGTAAGTTTGGGCAGACGTAGACCTTGTGCATGCCAGGGATATAGATGGCATTGGGACGGCTGCAAGCACCGGGAAGGACTTTTCTAATTTTTGGATCTTCGAAATTGCCCAAGGTGACAGTGGAAATGGCTTTCACCAAAGAATCAAATGTCCTCTGCGGGAGCGAGGACTTTTTTTGCGCAAGCAATTCGAGAATGGCCACTTGATTCTCAGCAAAGAGATTTTCCACGCCTTCAAAGGACCGGTCGCTGTTCGTGTTTTCCGGAATGTCGAAATTCAGCACCGAGTTGGTACTTTTCATTTGGTCACATAGCAAGCGCATTGAGCACGCTGGGCGTGACGTATCCGCGAAAAGCGTTGTGCTGAAAAAAAGAACTGACAACAGACTTGCGACAAATAACTTCATTATTAAATGATAGAGGTCATTTAATTTCGAGATACAGTGATTTCTGCAAGGTCATGGGTCTAGTTTTTGCAAATAAAACTGATTTGACGGCCGGACTTTTCTTTATCGCGACGATAAGAGTGAAAACGGGGATCAATAAACGTATCGATGTGGAGATTGTAGAGGTTATCAAATGCCACTCCACAGTTTTGCAATTGCGTGCGCAATACTTGATTGAGGTCGACCAGAGCCTTTTCTGCGTTGATGTTTTTGTGATAAATGCTGTCCTTGTGAACAGCGCCAAAATCAATGCTGGAGAGGATTTCATCACGCACATTGTAATCTACTTCAAAACTGTTCATTTGAATGTGGGGCCCTACGATGACGTGGATATTTTCAGGAAGGCATCCTGCGGTGTGCAACCGCTCAAAAGTTTTCGGTATGATTTGATTTGCAACTCCACGCCAGCCCGCGTGAATTCCGGCGACGATTTCTGTTTTAGAATCGTAAATAAAAACTGGAATGCAATCGGCCGTCGATATGCACATTGCGGTTTTTGGAATCTCGGTGAAGTGGGCATCGGCTTCGACTTTATAGTCAAGCGCCATATCTTTTGAGTGAACGACGGTATCACCGTGAGTTTGCTTAATGCGCAGAAACTGGAAGTTGGGAAATGACGCTTGTAGATTCACGACTTGGGCTTTTAAACCACCGAGTAAAACCGTGATCTTCGAAGTTTCAATCAAATATCCGAGGTTTGTTTCGCTGACTTTCATTCCAGCCCCCATTCTTGAATCAATGTTTTAATATCCGGGGGCCAGTCTTTCGCAAAGAAAAGTTCTTTACCAGACGTGGGGTGAGTAAATCCCAGTTCCGCCGCATGAAGGAGAAAGCGGTTGAGATGCTTTAAATCCGTTTGTGTCTTCTTCGAAGTGATGTTTTTAGCTTTCCTATCCGCACCATACATATTGTCGCCGGCAATAGGTGTGCCTTTTTCTGAAAGGTGCACGCGGATTTGGTGAGTGCGGCCCGTTTCTAGCTTCAATTTACAGTAACTGAGGCCGCCGTGTGTTTTCATCACTTCGTAGTGAGTCACGGCCCATTTTCCAACAGGCGGTTCCGGCGACTTCGCCGTCTGGATTTTTCGGTCTTCGCCAAGTACGGAGGCATAGCGTTTGCGGTCTACCGGATGGCGAGCCAGATATGAATGACTAGTGCCCATAGGAGGTTTGGGCACGCCAATGCAAACGGCATAGTAAATACGGTGAATACTTCGGGCTTTGAACTGCTTTGTCAGCATTTCGTGAGCCTTGTCGTTCTTTGCAATGACAAGCACACCGCTGGTTTCTTTGTCCAAGCGGTGGACTACCCCAGGACGTTGCTCGCCGAATTTCATCGAGAGATCTTTCGCATGATGAATGAGTGCATTGACTAAAGTGTCTTGCGCATGACCGGCCGCTGGATGGACTACTAGCCCGGAAGGTTTATTGAGCACAATCAAATGCTCATCTTCAAAAAGGATGTCCAGTGGGATGTCGTATGCCACAAGATCCACTGGCGCAGGCTCTGGCAGTTGAATTGAGATTTCATCACCGGCTTTTAAAGAGAGGGATGATTTAGCCGGGCGACCATTCACGGTGACGCGACCTTCATCAATGAGATGTGAGGCGCGCGACCGAGTTTCGACCTCTGGCCGCAAGGCCAAGGCTTTGTCGAGCCTGAGTCCCAGCATTTCTTCATTACAGGTAAATGATAGAATCATTTTATCGAAGTGCTTGCCTTCAACACTTTCATGTAAGAGTCGGCGACCCTTTTATCGTCAAGGCCGAGCATTTTTGACATCTGAACGACATATCCACGGATGAAAACAGGAGCCGGCAAGCTTCGCGGGTCCATTTTCTCAATTGCAGTGATGTAGTACGAATTGATCTTGGTCTTTTCACTCATTTTTTGAACAGTAATCTTTTTGTACTCACGCACGCGGGTTAGAAAGTCGCCACCCCACTCTTCGCGGTCTGCGATTTCTTTTTCGAAAGCTTCGTCTTTTTTGTACTCTGCTTTTCGCTCTTCTTGTTTTGGTTCAGAGAACATCTGTTTGCTGGCATTTACGATCGCATCATATGACAGGTCTTCCAAATGGAAACGACCACTCAGCAAACGTTGATCATAAACACTGCGAAGATTTTTATTACCAAGAACCGAGTAGGCCTCTTCGATCAAAACCAGTAATTCGCGGGCCTCTTGCTCTGAGAAAATAGTATAGATTGCTGGATTATCGCCAGAGTAAGTGGCCTTGGCTCTTTCGTAGGCCTTAGTCACTTCGTGTTGGGCTGAATTCGCATTCAACTCCAAGATATCATAATAATTGTTTCTCGATCCTACATTCACCGTAACTACTATATTACGGCGCGAAGCTCCTTAGGATCAATAAGATGTTTGCATGTTGCTAAAAATTGACCCGCAAGCGGAGTGAATGGCTGAGCCATCAAAACAGGTTCACGATTGCGAATCGACTGCCACACCGCATTGTCATAATCAATGGCGCCGAGGAAATCGACTTTAAAATCGTAGTATTTGTAGCAAACACTCTTCATTGAGTAGCCAAGTTCTGAATTAGCTTGGCTACGGCATGAATTCACGATGAGTCTCAACGGCTTCGACATAAGGCTTTCAAAGTGGTCCGGCTGAATGCCAGAGTTTTGTTTTAGGTAAGTTCTAAAAGAGAAATGCTTTTCACCTAGACCATGACGATTCTCGCGCAGAGTTTTGATCATCTGGTCGTAAGCTTCAGGAATACTGTGCTCCCGCAGAGAATAACAAACAAAGGATTCGATAAAGCGATACGTTTTTTCGATGCTCGTAGGTTCAGGTGAGGACACGAGGATCTTTTCATCAGCAAGTTTCAGCATTTCAAGATGGCTCGCCAGGGCTCCGGCGCCAAAATCAACAAGAACGATATCCGCTTTAAGTTTTCTGATTTCGGGAGCCAAGTGCTGAATTTGTTCCACTGAGATATCGGTCGGAGTCCAGGCGTCCCAAAAGCCCTGAATGTAAGAAACTCGGGGAATCGAAGTGGGAATCACAAGGTCTTGCAAAGTTTTAGATCCTTCGAAAAAGTGACGGATGCTGTCTGAAGAAGGTGCAAGTCCAAATGTTGTATGAACATTGGCACCGCTTAAATCAAGATCCACGATGACAACGGTATGGCCCATTTTGCTGAGGCAAATTGCCAAGCTGGAAGTGACGAAAGTTTTTCCTACGCCGCCTTTGCCTGATGCCACGGCCCAAATTTTTGCTGGGACACTATCTGAAGCGGAAGGCCTCAGCTTGATCACATCTTGCGATTCATTATCCACGTCACGTTCCATGGGACCTACTCCAAATTTACTTGAGCGGGGAAATCACGATCCCCTTTCTTTGCTCTTCGGCTTCGGATGCGCGGATATAAAGGGGCACAAATGAATTCCATTCAATAGTCTTGTTAAGTTTTGCGCGCTTCTCAGCAAGCAAACCCAAGGTTTCTGAAAGAGGTTGATCGCTGAATTGTACATCCCTGTGAAGTTTTTGTTTTAAATCTTCAGGCAAGTACTCTTGATAGGTTTCATAACCATCGCCGACTACAAGAACATCTTGTGTGATAAGGTCTTTTAGTTTTTGTACGGGAACCGCGCCCGGGCCCACAATGTAAGTAGGCTCTGGACTTTTGTTTAGGTCGAAGAGTCCCAGGTACACCATGTTCTTGTAAGCATTGATGATTGATAGAACTGGTAGATGACTCTTGACGGCAGCCGCAAGCAAAACCAATGAGTCGATGGTGACGAGCGGCCGGTTATAAATGTAAGAGAAGCTCTTGCCCGCATTCGCGGCCACACGAATACCTGTGAAACTGCCGGGACCTTGGCCGACGGCAAAGATGTCGACCTCTTCCAGCTTAATGTGAGCCTTATCAAGGCAGTTCTGTACGAAACGGTTGAGAACCTCGCTATGGGACTTCTGACGGAGGGAGGATTCCATTGCTAGAACCTGTCCGTCTTTTATCACCGCAACCCCACCGAGTTGGGTGCTGGTTTCCATAGCGAGAACGATCATGAACTAGTTTCCAAACAAACGAGTAAAGTCATTAAACAGCGCAAAGACCATTAAACTCATCAACAGAACCAGGCCTACTTGTTGGGCGATTTCCATTTTCTTCATACTGATAGGAGCGCCCTTCAGGCCTTCAATGGTATAGAACAAAAGATGTCCCCCATCAAGAACTGGGATTGGCAACAAATTCAAGATAAAGAGATTTACTGAAATCAAACCCATCATTCTCAAGAAGGGGCTGATACCGATTTTAAAGGTCTCACTTGCGGCTTGACCGATTGAGATTACGCCCCCGATGTTCTTAGGCGAAACTTTGCCTTCAAACAAGCGAACGAAACTCATAACTGTCATGACAGAAACGTCCCAAGTACGTTGAACGCCGATTTTGGCCGCCTCAATGGGGTTGCTCGTGCTGATTTTCACGAGTTCTGGTATTGCAAAGTTGATGTAAGGAGCTACACCAATAGTATAGCGCTTATCTTCAACTCCACCTGGAGTCATTTGTGAAATCATTTGTGGAACGATCGTCATTTTCAAAAGCTCTGGACCCCGCATCACTTGGAGTTTCAAGCCTTCTTTGTTGCCGTCGTAGGCCGTTACAGAAGAAATCACGTTATCCCATTTTTCGATCTTGGTGTCGTTGATTTGCATGATACGGTCGCCCGGCAAAAGCCCCGCAGTTTTTGCAGGCGTTCCATCGAGGATTGTACCAAGATACAAGTCCGAACTTTCCAGTTTCAAAGTTTGGAAGTTGTATTTCGGAAGAGCGATCGGCGCCAAAGTAATACTCATCGTTTCTGTACTTTTATTGTCGGCGTTCGGCCCGCGCTCTACATCGATCTGCAAGGTCTGTTTTGGGTCCTGTTTTTCCAAAGTGGTTTCAAGATCTCGCCAGTAAGCAACCGCCTGACCGTTGATCGCGGTCACACGGTCACCGGTTTTAAGGCCCAAGGCCGCTAAAGGAGAATCCTTTTGCACGCCGATCAAGGCCGCTTTTGACATAGGTGAAAGGCCTTCGATTTCGCCAACCGTAGGATCCGTACTGAGAACGTTGGGATTTGGCTTGCCTGAGATATCCACTTTTAACGAGGTCTTCTCAGCGCCGCGCTGGATATCCACCATGGCCTGAGTGTCGTGGATATCAGAAAGCTTACTTTCAAACTCTTCCCAGGTATTTACGTTCGTACCATTGACAGAAAGGATTTTATCTCCGGATCTGAAACCAGCGGCGTAAGCCTTGGAAGTTGTTTCCAAATCGCCCACTTTTGGTGCGCGATAGTCCTCACCGATAAACGCCACGACGAAGAAAATAAAAATCGCAAAAAAGAAGTTCATTAACGGGCCGGCGAGGACCACAGAAATTCTCTGCCATACGTTTTTATGTGTGAAAGAATAGGGCTTATCCGTCTCGGCAATTTCAGCGCCGGGCTGGTCGCCGAACATCTTCACATAACCACCCAAGGGGATGATTGAAATGCAGTACGTCGTATCTCCGCGCTTGTATTGGAAGATTTTCTTGCCAAATCCCAAACTGAAAACTTCGACGCGGACACCGCACAAACGAGCCACAATGAAGTGACCGAATTCGTGAATGAAAATCAAAATTCCAAGGAGGATTACGAAGGGAACTGCTGAATTAAGGACACCTTTAAGTAAGCCGATGATAATTTCCATATATCCCCATTTTACTAATAGAGGCGCTGTATCAGCTAGGAAATTTGTGGATTGGTGTGGTGAATTACGGGTACCTAGACGTTCTACCTGATGCTTTTTTAATACTGTGACTCAAAAAGAGAAGCGACAAGCATCAAAATAGGGCTAGCAAACAACACCCCGTCGATTCTATCTAAGATTCCGCCATGGCCTGGCATCAGATTTCCAGAGTCCTTTACGTCTGCAACACGCTTAATCAATGACTCAAAAAAGTCACCAAACTGGGCGACAAAGCCGGCACATACAGAGGTGACGAGAATCGCATTTAGTTGAATATCCGGAAGAAAACGAGAACAAACATAGCCAGCGACCAACGAGCCAACCAGGCCGCCGACAGAGCCTTCCCAGGTCTTCTTCGGTGACAAACGCGGGTTTATTTTGTGTCTTCCCACAAGGATTCCCACTAAGTAAGCACCCGTGTCACCGGCAAAAACAACGGCCAGTAAAGTCGCAAACCAAACAAGGCCATGAGTTAAATCCAAGAGACGGTAAGCATACGACGGCAGAAGGCCCAAATAAACGAAGCCCATCATAGCTTTGGCCTGGTAATGAACGAGTCTGTCCAGCTCAGGAAATCCTTGATGGGTCAAGACACTCAACACCCAGAAGATCACCGTGAGTACTGAAAACGCCACCACTGCAAAAGATGGATAGTTCGCCGCCACATGGAAGATCATCAGTAAAATAACGTAGAAGAGACTTTTATGAAATTTGCCAGTGCCTTTAGGAAGTAAGATTTGAGTGAGCTCATAGCCGCCGATCAGAACCGCCGCATAACAAATAAGACGAAGGCCCGTAAATTCCAAGAAATAGTAAATCGCAAAGAGAACGCCAAGAGCGACAATCGCAGAAATTGATCTAGTGAGAAAGGTTTTTGCCATTTTGTGCAACAGCTCCGAATCTTCTTTGACGGCTTTGATAGTCCTGCAGGGCTTTATCTAGGCTCGCTTCAGTAAAATCCGGCCATAACGTCGAAGTAAAGTAAAATTCACTATAAGCCGCTTGCCACATGAGGAAGTTCGAAAGGCGCAGCTCACCACTGGTGCGAATAATCAAATCTGGATCGGGAGTAGGATAGGTGCTCAGAGCCTCATGGATCGTCGACTCAGTAATTTCTCCGGCCTTGATTTCACCCGTAGCCACTTTCGCAACGATGGTCCGGACCGCTTCCGTGATTTCTTGGCGAGAACCATAACTGAGCGCAAACACCAACTGCAGTCCTGTGCATTTAGCGGTGGCCTGCATAGATTTAGTAATGGCATCGCGTACGTCAGCGGGGACTTTAGAAACATCACCAATGATGGAGAAACGGATGTTCTCTTTCACCAGGTTTTCAGTTTCTTTTTTGAGGTAACGGCGAAGAATGTTCATCAAGGACGAAACTTCGGCTTCAGGACGCAGCCAGTTCTCGGTGCTGAAAGCATATAGGGTTAAATGCTTGATCCCTTTTCTAGAGCAGGCTGTGATGATGTCCTTAGCGACACGAGTCCCTTTGACGTGACCAAACACCCGTGGCTTACGGCGGAGCTGGGCCCAACGCCCATTCCCGTCCATAATGATTGCAATGTGTTTTAGTAAAGCCATGTGCTAGGACTCCGGAAAACGCGCTGTTATCGATTAAATGGTCATGATGCTTTTTTCTTTTTCGTCCGCGATGTGATCGATTTTTTTGATGAAATCGTCAGTCATCTTTTGGATTTCAGTTTCAGATTTTTTTGATTCGTCTTCGCTGATGGTTTTATCTTTTAACGCCTTTTTAACAGCTTCGTTGGCATCACGGCGAATCATACGAATCGCTACGCGCGAATCTTCAGCAACTTTCTTAACTTGCTTTGCAAGGTCTTTGCGGCGCTCTTCAGTGAGGTCTGGAACTTTCAAACGAATCACCTTACCGTCATTCATCGGCGCCATACCGAGATTGCTTTTAATGATTGCGCTTTCGATTTCTTTCAAGATGGAAGTCTCCCAAGGTGCAATCAAAAAAGATTTAGCATCTGGGCAAGACACAGACGCTACCTGGGACAAAGGTGAAAGGCTTCCGTAGTAATTGACTTTAACACCGTCAAGCATAGACACCTGGGCTTTGCCAGTGCGGATTTTGTTCAGCTCTTCAACGAGAGCTTTTGATGATTTATCCATTTTGTCTTGAGCGGACTTTTTAACATCTGCAAGCATGTCTATCTCCTCTTTTATTGAACGAGAGTTCCGATGTTTTCACCCATCACGGCTTTCAATACATTTCCCTTATGGGTCATATCGAAAGTGATGATTGGGAGTTTGTTATCCATGCAAAGGCTGATGGCTGTTGAGTCCATTACATTTAAGCCTTTGTTCAAAACATCGATGTAGCTAATTTTATCGAACTTTTTTGCGTCGGAAAATTTCTTCGGGTCTTTATCATAGATGCCGTCGACTTTAGTGGCTTTCATAATCACTTGTGCGCTGATTTCCATCGCGCGAAGTGACGCTGCTGTATCAGTAGTAAAGAACGGATTTCCGGTGCCCGCACCAAAGATAACGATACGGCCTTTTTCAAGGTGGCGAATCGCTCTGCGACGAATGTAAGGTTCGGCGATTTCAGCCATTTCAATAGCTGTTTGTACGCGGGTAGGAATGTTCTCTTTTTCTAGCGCGTCCTGGAGGGCGAGAGCATTGATACAAGTCGCAAGCATTCCCATGTAGTCGGCACTTGCGCGGTCCATGCCTTCAGCAGAAGCGGCAACACCACGATAGATGTTACCGCCACCAATGACGATCCCAATTTCCACACCTGCTTTGAAAGCCTCTGCTACGTCTTGGGCGATTTGCTTAATGACCGTATTGTTGATGCCTTGACCCTGGCTGCCCGCCAAAGCCTCACCACTCAATTTTAGCAAAATTCTTTTATAAGCAGGTGACGCCAAATTAGTGACCTTTCATTTGCGCAGCAACTTCAGCCGCGAAGTCTTCAGATTTCTTTTCAATACCTGCGCCCAACTCGAAACGAGTGAAACGTTTGATAGTCAAATCAGCACCAACTGTTTTGCCAACTTCTTTTGCCAAATCACTGATTTTGATATCAGGATTTTTAACAAAAGCTTGATCAACGAGGCAGTTTTCAGCCAAGAACTTACGGATTTGGCCTTCCACGATTTTGTCGATCATGTCGGCTTTTTTGCCTTGTTCGAGGTTTTTAGCTTTCAGAACTTCTTTTTCTTTCGCAACAACATCGGCTGGGATTTCCGCTGAAGAGATTGCCATTGGGTTCATCGCAGCGATGTGCAAGCAAACATCTTGAGCAAAAGTACGCATCGCCGGGTTGTTGGTTGCCTCTGGCTTAGAAGCGACAACCTCGATCAATACACCGATTTTGCCCTCACCGTGAACATATGTGTGCACGACGCTGTTGGGTGCAGCCGTGTATTTTTCAAAGCGGCGGATGGCGATTTTTTCACCGATTTTAGCCGTCGCCTCGGTCATCATTTCGCCAACTTTTTTAGTTGGGTTTTTGTGGAAGGTTTGCTCAAGAATATCCCCAACCACATTGACTGCGTGAGTAATGTGCTCAGCAACATCCTTAACCAAAGCTTGGAAGCCTTCATTACGGGCCACGAAGTCAGTTTCAGAATTTACTTCTACGACGATACCAGTGTTGCCAACTGTTTGTGCGAAGACAGCCCCTTCCGCGGCGATACGGCCTGCCTTTTTAGCGGCGGCAGAAAGACCCTTTACGCGTAGCCATTCGATAGCTGCGTCGAAGTCACCTTTTGTTTCCTCAAGGGCCTTTTTGCAATCCATCATGCCGGCATTAGTTCTTTCTCTGAGTTCTTTTACGAGAGTAGCAGAAATTGACATAAGGAAATCTCCTTCAATTCAATGTATGAAATTAAACAGGTATAAAAATTAGGTCATAGAACAAGGCAGCCGCTCTTGAAAAGCTCGGCCGCCTCATTGTAAACGAGCGCTGATTACTCAGCAGAGTCGTCAGCCGCAGCTTCCGTGTTGTTGTTCTCAAGCTCAGCTTGGATTTCAACATCTTCAGCAGTACCAGCAGCAACAAGCTTACGAGCTTTCGTTGCTTTAACAACTGTCGGGCCAGCAGATTTCGCAGCCCCCTTAGGGGCCGCAGGGCCACCCGCAGCGCCTGGACGAGGCGCGCGTCGCTTAGGAGCTTCCTCTTTCACTTCGCCTTTTTCCTCTTTATCCAAGTCAGATTGTTTATCAGTCATAGTGCGAAGTTTTTGTTCCCAAGTTTTAGCACCCTCAAGGTAAGCATCAGCCACCATGTTAGCGAACAACTTGATAGAACGAATAGCATCGTCATTGCCTGGGATTGGGTATTGGATTAATTCTGGATCAGAGTTTGTATCAGCGATACCAACGACCGGGATGCCCAAGCGAGTCGCTTCAGCAACTGCAATGTGTTCTTTCGGAAGATCTACGACGAACATCGCCGCCGGCATCTCTTTCATTTCACGGATACCGTTCAAGAACTCAGATAAACGGAGGTATTCTTTATCCAAACCAGCACGTTCTTTTTTCGTGAGGTACTTATCTTCGCCCTTTTCTTTCATTTGGTCGATTTTGCGCAAACGAGCTACAGAAGATTTAATAGTCTCGAAGTTTGTCATCATGCCGCCCAACCAACGCTTAGTAACGTAGTATTGACCACATTTTTGAGCAGCTTCTTGAACAGGCTCGATAGCTTGCTTCTTGGTTCCTACGAAGATCAGGCGACCGCCGTTAGCAGCGATTTCTTTTACGAATTCAGCAGCTTTTTGAGCGCGTACAACAGTCTTTTGAAGGTCAATGATATGAATGCCTCCACGAGCCGTGTATACGTAGTTTTTCATTTTTGGGTTCCAACGCTGTGTTTGGTGTCCGAAGTGAACGCCTGCGTCGAGCATCTCTTTCATGGTTACTTGAGCCATGGTCTCTCCTTTTATCTGGTTAGCCACCCTTTCGACAGAGCCTGCATCTCGTGAGAGGAGCTACAGGTATTTCCCATGTATTTAGCTTTTTAGCTGCGGGACCAGTACTTATCGAAAAGTGAGTTATAGTTGGCCATAGGGGATATCACGCTGTCCCATCCGTGGGCAAGCAATATTCGTGAGCAAATCTAGGGCAGTTGCAGGATGCTTGAGCGCCAAAATTAGAATGAAAATATCAGCGCTAAAAATAGTTATTTTGAAGCGATATCAGCTATTTAGGAAATGGCATTTTCAAGCAAAATTAGGACGATGCCGATGATAGAACCGCCGGCAATCACTCCTGCTGCCAAGGTCTCCTGATTCTCGACGAAGGCGCGGTAGCCAACTGTCTTTTCGTCTTTGAATTTCTTGCGAGCCAGCCAGAACAGCAATGTGCCCAAAGCCATCGACCAAGAATCCGTGAAACGAAGTACAAAACCCAAACCAAGGCCCACGCCCGAAAGTGGGAAGCGGCCGCGAGTTTTCTTGTTCAAGAACTCAATCACGATTCCAAGTATGCCCCCGATCACAGCCGCAGCTTGAGCTGAGGGGTGGAGGTTGCCAAGTCCCTTGGTCAAAGCTTCTGCGACGCCTTTCCAGATGGCCGCACCTGGAAGGGGCAGCGAATCTGAGGTGAACAAAGAAATATCGCCGTGGAAAAGCGAGTAGAAAACCGGAACAGCCACAAAGGCACCGGCGAAAATCCCCAAAACATGGCCGATGGCTTGATGGCGTGGTTTTCCGCCTAACATGTAAGCGGGCTTAATATCCATCAGCAAGTTGCTGGCATTCAGGGAAACTTCGGAGGTAATACCGGCGGTCATCAAGTTCGTTGTGACATTGCCCGGAGCAAGCACTCCATAGGTGATCTGCGTGAGTTTGCCCAGAGCACTGCCAGGAGTGATTGCCGTTAAACCCGTGGCTGTCACCGCAATCAAAGTGAATACGAAAACCAGCGGAATTGCCAACAACCCCAACCAGTAGTGAATGCCAAACCACACATGCCCGAGGTATACAACGACGGCGCCAACGAGGGGAATGCCGACGGCAAAGATCCACATCGGCAATTCGATTTTAGCCAAGACATCATGCTGCTTGTGCTTTTCGCGTTTACCAAGGCTCTTGGTGAAGGCCTCAAGGATCATCTTTGGTTTTGCAAAGAATGAAAAAAGCGAAGAGGTCGTCATGATCGAGGCTCCACCCCAAAGGGCCCACATGGCGATTGCTTTGAACTTTGCCTCGGGAATCACACCGGCTTGAATCAGCAGAGGCGCACATAAGAAATAATTTATCAACCCGCCGATCAAAATCGACATCGATGTTTTCATGCTCATAAGCCCGCCGGTTCCGAGCATAACAATTGAGGTGTCCCACTGAACAGTGAGATCCTTGAGGGGAGTGTTGAACACTCGTGGGGTCACAAACTTGTAAATGAACTCATCCCAGTACTGAGGCAGTGCCAGGGCCTTCAACTTCAGGGCCGTCAAAATCGGCTCCGCTCTTAGCAATTCGATAAGGGCGGACAGTCCCGCGCCCGCGACCAGGAGTTTTGCTTTGAACACGCCCGAAGCCCCATCATCCGAATGCAAACTGTCTAGAACGACGCCGGACGCATATCCCTCAGGGAAGGGCATCTGTTCGTCGTTGATGAAGCGCTTTTTTAGAGGAAAGGCAAAGAGCACGCCCAAAATTGCAAGTGCAATGATCCACCAAATGGTTTGATACATCGGAATAATTTCACCGGTCACCATCATATAGGCTGGGATCGATGCCATCATGGGGGCTGTCATATAACCTGCGCTGGTTGCGATGGATTGCATGGCGTTGTTTTCAAGAATCGTCATGTGCCTTCCGAGTTTGAGCTTGTCCAAAGCTTTAAAAAACGCGAACGACAAAATCACAGAAGAAATCCCCACGCCGAGGGTCCAACCGGTTTTGATTCCGATGTAAAGATTTGTCAGGCTGAGAATCCCGCCCAAAAGCACGCCGGTTAGAGCAGAGCGTAAAGTCAGTTGTGGCATGTCGCCTTTGTAGACGTTGTTTAACCACCACGCATCTTTTTCTTCCAAAGACATTGTGTGGATTTGCTCTTCATTGAGTTCGTGAATAGACACTAGGGACTCCTCAGCTCAGGCACTTTCATTTCAGAGCTATGCATCTAAGGTTTCAATTTCCAACTTTGGCGTTTGAAAAATGCATTTTATCAGGTTAAATGAGCCATGCAATCTGTCTTACCAAGTTATTCGAGTCTTGAACACAGCAATCCGGCCCATGGGGAGTATGTCGTCATTAATTGGTGTCTAGGCAACACGTGCAATTACGCGTGTTCGTATTGCCCCGAGGGATTACACAACGCATCTACCAAGTGGCCTTCAAGCGAAACAGTCATTCAGTTTATTGACCGCGCATTAGCTCATTACAAAGGCAAAAAACTTTACTTTGAATTTACCGGCGGAGAAGTCACCTTGTGGAAGGACCTTGTCCCCGTGGCGACTTATCTGCGCTCAGTGGGTTGTAAGATTGGGATCATTTCCAATGGATCTCGCTCGCTAGACTTTTTTGCGAGGATTGTAGAGAGCATTGATCATATTTGTCTCAGCTTTCACCCGGAAAGTGCTGATAAAGAGCACTTTCATTCTGTCGTGGAGTATTGTGCCGAACGCGTCCGCACACACGTAAATTTCATGATGGAAATCACGCATTTTGATTCGACCATTGAGTTTTCAAAAAGAGTTAAAGATATTCCAAATATAAGTGTTGCCGTACAGCCTCTGGTGAAGGACTTGGTAGGTGAGATCTATCCATACTCAGATGCGCAGCTGCAAATGATGAACACTCAGCACGAATATTTAGTAAAGCATATTAAATATACCAGGTCCCTTGAATACTATCGGGGCGCGATGGCCATGGTTGATGATGGCGGTCGCAAAACAGTGATGGCACCACATCGGTTTATTTCCAGTGACAACAATAGTTGGCAGGGTTGGGAGTGTTATGTGGGCCTTGAGCAGATTGTCATAGATATGAAGGGCGTTGTTTATCGAGGTTGGTGCAAGGTCGGTGGAACAATAGGGCGGATTGATGATGTGAACTTAGCACTTCCGTCAAAGCCGATTCTTTGCAATAAGGAAAGATGCCACTGTAACTTAGACATTATGACAACAAAGAAAAAGAGATTGCATGTCTGATATCAGCCCGGGGCGACCTCTCAGAGTTTACAATCGTAGCGGAAATTTTTCCGATTTCAGCACCGATGAAATTGTCGGACGCAAAATGAATTTTTTTGAAGGCTGGAGCTGTGGCGTTGGATCTACAAACCTTTTTGTAGACATGGACGGAAATATTCATGGGGCCAGTTGCCGTGTAGGTGGAAAGCTGGGGAATATCTATGAAGATTTCGAAGTGCCAGAAAAGTGGCTTATCTGTGAAAAGAAAACCTGTTCTTGCGGAGCCGATTTGTTTATTCCTAAAACAAAGACTCTGGAGGATCAGAGCCTTTTAGTTAAAACTAATTTTCAAATTCCTGATCTGTCAAAACGGGTCGAAATTGATATCCCCGAAATGGTGGCGATGGAAAGGACACATGCTTCGGACCGTAAACAGGTTTATTGGGAGATTGGCCGTCGTTGTAATTATGATTGTTCATACTGCTGGCCGTTTATTCATAATAAAACAGACCGTCATAAAACTCTCACCGAATTAAAAAACGCCACGGACAAGGTCCTTTTAAAATTTGCTAAAGGGTCCAAAGTAAACTTTATAATTTCAGGTGGTGAGCCAACTTTGAATCCCGACTTTATGGAATGGGTGCGCTATATTGCTTCTCAGGGACATCATTTGAGTACGCATTCGAACGGAACACGGTTGCCTGATTACTATCGTGAATTGGTGCACTACGGAGATTTGAATCTGAGTGCCCACTTTGAGTCTCTCGTGATGGACAAGTTCGTTCGCGTTGTAGCGGCCGTGACCGAAGAAAAAGTTAAAGTTCATAACCTAAATGTGGGTCATCTTGAGGTGAAGTTGATGATGGCCCCAGGAAAACGGGAAATGGCCCTGGAATTAGAAAGAAGGCTTCTCGCGATTCCGAACTTTAAGGAGTACTGTACTTGGGCATTTGTGCCTATTCGCAATGGTAAATTAGGCGATCAAGTCATGGAAGGTTACACCGAGGAAGATTTTAAGCTTTTCGGCGAGGGCGTCGTCTAATCAGGGAATGGCAGGGAAGCTCTTTCATAAGAAAGAGTTGTTCTGTTTTTTTGTACAGCAACTATTTAGCAGGCTGTTTTTTTAGATCTAAAGCTATCGAAATGAGCTCGTCGGAACCGAATCTTTTTATGATTTCCGCAGTTGCCGAAGCGGTCCCCTTTGGAAGTTTAAAGTCTTTGTAAGTTTCACGAATGGCTTGCATGAGCAAAGCCATTTCCTTTGATTTTTCAGCATAGATGGAAAGTTGCTTTATGTCAGAGGTGTACTTTGTGACGACAGCCGTTGGCCAGACCTCTGTAGGGCCTTTCAGCGTAAAGCAGGTAGAAAGCGTCATGAGATAAGAGTAAGGGTTGCTCATTTTCTCTTTCCCTAACAAATCAGTGCAGGCTTTAAAAGCCTCTTTTCTTTGACCAAACCCGATTTGAAAACGGAGTTCTGACTTTAGCTTCGCATCAAGATGCTTTTGAAAATATGTTTCCAACGCCGGAGGCATCTTTTTCGTATAGAGCGCAGTCACTTGTTGCTTTTTTTTGTCGGCAACATAGCACTTTTGCAAAGCGACTTTTATTTTAAAATAGTACCTTTGGTAAAACTTGCTGTCTGCTGCGGTATTAAGCAAAGGTGCTAGTTCATTTTCACAAAGCGCAAACTGACCCTTGAGGTAGTCTAGACGGGATTTGTGAACAATTATCCGATCATCACCTTTTTTTGCGATAGATTGCATCTTTTTAAAATTGGACTCATAGAGAGTGATATCATATGTACCATTCGGAAGATTGGCGATTTGATTCAGAGCTTCAAATTGATATGCGTTGCTGGGGTGTTTAGAAGCCGCCCAATCTAGTGAGGTTTTTAGCGCTTTTGAAAGTAGTCCCTGACTAATTTGAGAGTTGATGATTCCGCGCCACACCGTCCGCGCCGCCTTGCCATTTTCCATAAGCGGACTAACAAGACTGTAATAGGTCCAGTGAATTTCGGCAATATGAGGATCTTTCCGTTTACTTAAGTATTTTTTTACTTTTTTAAGCAGTGCTGATGCGCTCTTCTCGCTCAACTTAGGTTTTTTTGCTAAAAAATATTTACTCAGCTCGGGCAATTGTTTTATTGACGAAATTTCTGGAGGACTTTTGCCGATATACTGAGTGAAATCCAATTCTGTCTTATACGCGACAAGTTCAATGAGGTCACTGAGTCTTTTTTTTGTTGGCTGCTTGTCAGTATCTAAGGAGTTAACTTCTTTTTGAATCACTTGATTCAGCTCTGCTTTGTCGACAGGTTTGTTTGCGATGAGGCTCGCTTCGACACGTTCGCTAAACGTACTGGTGGTCGGTGTGGTACTCGGCTTTATAATTTGAGCGAATACCGTAGAAGCGCATATAGAAAAAACAAATAGTATGGTTAACTTTCTCATATAGTCATTGGACCATAGATCCTTTTTGAAGCGCAATGGTTGGTTTCTAAAAGGGGCATATTGTGCGAAATACGAACAGAAGGCCGGTTGTGGACGTCTTTACATTACGAGCAAATTTCTCAATTAGGCGTATTGAGAAATTTAATCCGCTTTTCTTAGACTGCTGGATACTAGATAGGCGTGCCCTTATTTATTTGCTTCAAGTTCAGGACCTGTCCTTGCGGCGCACCGTTTGCATGTTGTCGGAAAATTTTTTATCACTATCCTATTGATTACATTTATTTTTTGGAAAAGTAGACCCCTGACCTTCGATTCTATCTTCTGACAGTCGCAATACGGTGACGGAGAGCGGACGGTTACTATTTTATAGGCTAGTTACTAAACTTAGTCCGCGCTGAAAGATCGCCAAGTATCTTTCTTGCGGGCAGGCAATATTGGCTTCCTTTACTGCATAGCCAGGCAGCTATTTTTTTTGTTGCCAAGAGAACCTCTTTTTTTTGTATATCTTCAACGGGTCTCGTAAAAGAGTTCTTTACTAAAGAGCTTTTTCTTAGATTGAGAAGTTGGTTGGTTTCGAAATTCGGAACCTCCAATGCGTCAACTCGTCGAAGTACAAAATTAAAAAAACCAATGTCGAGAGAGCTCGAATCGACAAGTATTTTCATGGTCATAAACAAAGATTCTTCTGAAGAGCCTTCTAAAAATGCTTTTAAACCTTCAAATCTCAGGCCGGCCATTTCATCGATAAAATTGTAACTGCGTTCGACTTTAAAATACTCGTCGATCTTTTTATACGCCTCGAGCGGGCTGGTGGCATATTTTTGCGAGATCCCCATTACTTCGCTAAGTTTGGTCTTTACTTGTGGCTTGGGAGTAGAATCCTTGTTAGGCGGTTCCTTTTCTGCTGTTAAAATATCATTGAGCTTATTTGCCTCTTCGTTTCTTCCTAGGGCGCGTAGACATTTCATTGCATTAGATCGATGCCTATGTGGCATCTCATTGAGGTTTTTGTCTGAAATATAGCTTTTTAAAAACTCAGGTAGATTGTCGTTTTCGAAAATATTCGTATACGCGCACAGCAAGAGAGAATATGACATAATATATTTTTTAAGTAAGATGGAAGAGTCAGGGGCCTCCATTAATTTGTCAAAAATAGAAATCACATATCCATAGTCGTGAAAGGCATGAAGACATTCTAAACCTTGGAAAAGGTACTGCCACTGAAAGTCTTTAATTTGATTTAAATCAAGGACTGGCGGGGAAAGTTCGGAAAACTTAGAGCAAGCCCCCACTTTTAACAGCCCGGCGTTAACATCTTTTTGTAAAGCCTCAGACATCTTTTTCCGCAAGAACTGATAGGTTTGATTTTCGGTTGTTTTGAGGTTTGTTATGCATTCCCGATCACTCTCGACATTGCATAGAAATTCCTCCAGACCTGAATTTGCGGGATATATCGTGTAGCGAAAATTCTTGTAGTAAATGGCGCGCTGTTTTTGTTGAAGGATGGAAGGAAGAAATTTCGAATCCACGTAGATTCGTTTAGCGACCGGGCTAAATTGATAAACTCCGGCCATGCCGTTAAGAGGAGTTGTTATATACTGGCCGGCAAAGTTTCTGAATGGCCAAATCCCAGTCTCGACATAATAGCCACGGTCGTCACTACTTTGATGGAGATCTTCATCAAGAATATTCTGACCTTCCGAAGGGGTGCCTGGAAGGTCAGCTAGTTTTAGAATGGTGGGTATAATATCAATAGTTCCGATATTTTTGTCGTAATTTCTTTTCTTCAATTGGGGAGACCCAATGCGGAAGTATGCGAGTTCTGCAGATCCGCCAAATATTAAGCTTCCGCCGTGCTCAACAAATTTCCTCTTGGGGAATTTTGCCCCTAAATCCCAAAGGTTTTCTCCGTGATCAGAAAGCAAAACAACAATGGCATTTTCGTTGAGTTTGCTTTTTTCTAATTGCTCCATAACCGGATTCAGAAATTTTTTTACAGTCATATTTACAGCTGAATTATAAATGGACCTATTAAAGCGCGCCTGTATTTTCCATTGATCCACTGTCAGATTTGGTATCAATGTACCATGTTTTTCCTTATATGAAAAAGGCACCTTGGCATGTTCTGGAAAAGACTGTTGGGGATAGTAAGGATACGGAAGAATCCCTGGCCAGTGCATGGAACACGTGTGTATAAAGAGGATCTCCGGCGTGTCGGACTCAGCAACTCTGTTTAGTTCAGTTAAGACTCGACTCGTAAATTCTGGTAGGCTGTAAGAGAAAAAAAAAGCTGAGTTGCGCGCGAGTTCCGGAACAAAAAATCTTCCCATTGGATTATTAAATAGTCCAAAAACAATTCTGTTTTTGAAAAACGTGGAAAGAACCACATTGGCTGCGGCGTAGTCTGGAGCCTCGACCTCATCGAAAATTTTTCCGGCAGAGACATTGGCATATTCCATGGTATCAGCCATAAACTTAATTCTGTAACCGTTATGTTTAAAAACGCTGAGGGGGCTGTTCGCTAGCAATGCATCAGTATCAATTGCTTCTTGCGAAAGGTTTGACCTTACGCCACTGGTGACTGGATTAAGACTTGAAAAAATTGCGGAGATTGCCGCGTGAGTTTGGGGAAGAGGAGATATAACCCTTTTAAAGCGGGTGCTGTTAGAAAGATATTTGCGCAGCGATTTTGAAGCAGCGATGTTCAGCTCAAGTTTAGAATCCCCTCTGAGCGAATCAACGGTTATAAAGATAATTTTAGGTTTTTTAGTAGATCTAGCTATGGAAGGATTCTTTATCACTTTTGTCTCGGGATCTAACTCTTGCCAGTAAGCAAAGTAGCAAATGATCAGAATTATGGAAACCACCGAGGTGATGCACTGTTTTGGTGTCTTTTGAGATTTTTTTAAAAAGCTGAGCAAATATATTGCCATCAATGCAAACGCAGGAAGCCAACGGATCCAAGGATAATCGAAAAAACACAAGTTTTTGAGGGCGAGGCTTACCCAGGGCATTTCATCGTAAACTTGAGGGTACTTGATGGCAATGAACAGGCAACCATAGGTCAGCCATAAAAAGTACTGGGTCTTCCGGTGCTTGACGAAAAAAATCACTTCGAAGGTCCGGAGCAGGCATCCAAAACTAACATGGATCAAGAAGACTCTAAAAAAGAAAAACGCAACTGGGTAAATTATTTCAATATTGTTTGAGCTGGTTAAGCTGCCGACTCTCGTTGTAGTTAAAACTGAAAAACAAATATATGCGGAAAAAATCATTTCTACAATGAAGGTGATGGCGGAAAACTTAAACGCGCTTTCGAAACTCCCATCAGCTTTTAAGA
The DNA here is from genome assembly GCA_039810425.1 of Pseudobdellovibrionaceae bacterium. Classification (GTDB taxonomy): domain Bacteria; phylum Bdellovibrionota; class Bdellovibrionia; order Bdellovibrionales; family Bdellovibrionaceae; genus JACMRP01. The sequence goes on from JBDHWW010000001.1 coordinate 85,041, forward strand.
AAAAACGTCTCATCATACTTCCGTTGAAATAATTTTTCAGAGGTGTTCAGTCGCATTTTCGGGTGAGATTAAATGCTCGATATCTGCTGGTCCCTTGACGCTCACCATGAAAGTATATCTATCTGTTTTAGAGAGATTAATGACTGCATGTCTATAGCCGGTATTGAGAAAGTAGGCAATTCCCGGGCGCAAGTAGAAAGAATGAATTTCTTTTTTAACCCAAAATATATTCAAGCATTCTGGAGTGGAAATTATCGGTAGGATGATTCGGACTGCGTACGACGGGTCATAGTCAATATGTGGGGCAATACTCGCACCCGCGGGCAAGCGAACAAGTCTGATCCGAGTTGCTTCACCCTTTAACGGAGCAAGAATTTTGTCGAAAAGGAAACGGTGTTGCTCGTAAATCAGCGACTTCTTCGAGTAAGTTGCTTCATTGAACGGAGAGTTTGATTGAGCCGACAATTGCTTTCTCGTGCGAACGCCCTTTGAAACCCCCTCGGCTCTCAGTGTGTCATGGGCTTCCTTGCAACTGCTAAGGCTTACATTGTTTTGTTCGATTTCCGACTCAGTTAAGGCCACTTGAAAAAAGTTTTCGTAAAAGACATCTTCAGTAAGTTGATGATTGATGCCACAAAGGCTTTTGTTGGCTTCAATGACGGAAGTAAATTGATTTTGCAATTGATGAACGCAGTTTTTAAGCTCGGCTAGAGTCTCTTCCCCAAGGCAGAGATGATTAAGAACTTCACATGGTGGAAGAAGATGCTTAAGGCGCTTTTCCATACTCAGCGGACTTTAATAAGATTGTATAGATACTGACCCCAGTCACTCCAGTGTCTGAAGGAGCTATTGCTGGGCTGTTGATGATGGTACTGATGCCAACCCTCGCCGGCCATCAGGAATCCGAGGAGAGGTTTGTTCACCGGACCTTGGTCATTGTGGCAAAGAACGTTCGTGGTACTGCCGGCGAACCACATTAGAAAAGCTGGTACGATCAGAAGCCCCCAATACCATACCGCAGGCAACAATAAAAATCCTGCTGCGTGTAGCACTAAGAGAAATTGGAAATAATTTTTATGCTGTAGAATATAGCGGCGCTGTCGTAACAGGTCCGGCACATAACGAACAATGTCTTCATCTCCGCTCGAGTACCAGTAAGTTTTAAGCCAGCCGGTGTGCTGTGGAGAATGGGGGTCTTGAGCTGTATCGCTAAAACGATGGTGTTTTCGATGCGTCCCCGCCCAGGCGATGGCCGACCCCGAAACACCTATCCAGGAAAAGAAAAGCAATATTCGATCGAACGCTGGGTAAATCGGGTGTCGGTGGGCAAGGACCCTATGAAAATAGACGGTTCCGCAAAACCCCACGTACACAACCTGTGAAACAACAATCGTTAATAGGGCGGTAGTAAAGGGTACAAAAATCAGACCAATAAAAAATCCGAGGTGAATGTAAACTTGAGATAATAAAAGTGTTTTCTTAAAATTCATTCTTAAAAACTAGATCACGAGGGATGGAATATTTAAAACGATAACTCGTCGCACACTGTCTTTTAATGAGACAGTTGGATTGAAAGTCGTTGGTATGGAAAGCTAGCCTGAAAACAAACGATTTGGAGTTTTGTCTTGATTGATGATGTCTTAACTGTTAAAAATAAGCAGTGGGGATATTAACTCAAAATTCACGACGTCAATTTTTATTTCAAGGTTTTGCCACTTTGACATTATTGTCCATGTGGAAGGGCTTCGGCTCCTTTGCATCAAAATCATCAGCATTTTCTGTGTGCTATGGAATAGATGTTTCTAACATTCCAGATTTGAACTTAAAAAACCCAGAGTCAGCCTATGTAGAGGTTTTTCAACGCTTTTGTGCCCCTCGACTTTCGCCGGAGTGGATCGCGCGTGAAGATCAGGTGAAGCATCAGGCCCTTCAGGCGGGGCGTCTGCTCAGTGCAGAAATTGTTTTTGAACCTTCCAACGGCCATATTAAGATTCTAACGTCTTGGCGAGATAAAGAGTCATTTCACGCTTACTATTCCAAAGCACAGCTATACAAACTTGACGAAGCCTTTCAGTTGGGCGGACTCCATCCGCGCGTTTTTAACGCGGAGAATATCTTCCCTCAATTGACGGGGGCGGAGCGGGGTTAGTAGCTTAGTTTCAAATGTGTGGGATTGTTGGCGGGTTTGATCCAGACTACAGAATTGAGAAAATCAACTGTGCGTTGAGAGCCATCCATGGCAGAGGTCCGGATCGTTCTCAGACCTATAAAATCGACTCATCCCGTTTTTTGGCTTTTAATCTTCTAGGGATTCACTCAAAAAATTCAAACAAGCTTGTGCAACCATTTCACAACGAAGGGACCACCCTCAGTGTCTGTGTGAACGGGGAAATTTATAATTATAGAGCCCTCCGTTCTGATCTTGAAAAAAAAGGATGTGTCTTTAAGTCAGAATCCGATTGTGAAGTGGTTCTGCACGGCCTTGACTACTATGGAACGGATTTTTTCTCGTATTTGAATGGCGAATATGCCGTGGTCGCCTATTTTCACCGAACCAGGAAGTGGATTTGCGCCGTGGATCATGTCGGCACCAAACCACTTAAGTACTACTTAGACCGGGAAAGGTTCCTGATAGCCTCATCGGCAGAAGCGCTAGGATGTTTGGGGATTTCTTTGACGCTCGATGAGGGGGCGTGTCTATTTTCTTTCCATACTGCTTGCCTGCCCCGGGGAAAGACGTTGTTTTCAAGTATTTGGACGATTCCCCCGGGACATTACTTAGAGGTGGATGAGCATTTGAATCAACGTATTCAGCCGTATACCACTGATTATTTGGGAGATGATATTGCACAAACCCTGGAAGAAGCCATTGAAAGTTCTGTGCGAGTTCGTGTCCCAAGTCACTTTAAACTGGCGCTTTCTCTGAGTGGGGGGTTGGACTCAAGCCTCTTGGCTCTTTTTTTGCGGAAGCTTGATGTCGACTTTGAATGTTTTAGCGTTGATTTTGAGGGAAGTCCGTTTTCGGAGCGTGAAGACATTCAAGCATTTTGCCGAACTCATGGATTAAGCACGGAGTATGTTCCCATTTTTCAACAAGATCTGATTCGTGAGTTCCCGAGATCTGTTAAGAACGCAGAGAATCTTGTGATTAACGCCCACTCCGCCGGTAAGCTTATTCTGAATCAAAAAATTTCTGAGGCGGGGTATAGAGTTTGCCTTACCGGCGATGGGGCCGATGAGTTTTTCTGGGGATATTCGCATTTTCACCAAAGTGATGGGTATCAGTTTGTACGTGATAGTACTCAGATCGGCTCGCGTTACACGCAGATTTTGGATTCCCGTTGGCATTCAATGCTTTTGAGTTCGAGCCTGTTCGAGGACTATCGAAAGACTCATATAAACCCCACGGAACAAGAGCTCTATAATAATTATTGGTTCAATGAATACGGTTTGAAAATCCTTGGCGACGCGCAGGCAGCCACACAAAGTCTCGAGTATCGGTATCCTTTTATCGATCGAAGGATTATTCAGAACGCTCGTGTGTTGCAAATGACTCGGCAAGACAACGCGCCATCAAAGCGCATACTAAGAAAAATATGTGAGACTTACGATGTCCACAGGGCTCAAACGCCAAAACGTCCTTTTACCGCGCCGCTATTCACAAAAGAATGGCTGCCACTTTTTGAGGAATTTGTTTTTGTAGACAGCTTTAGAAATCTGGGGTTATTTCAATCTGATAGGCTGAAAGAGTATATTTTGCGGCTTCGGTTTCATCATTTGGAGGACATGCCCAAGGCGAGTTCCGTTCTTTTGACTCAAATCCTTTCCCTGGGTATTTTGAATCATGAATTCTGTATTGCACGAGAAGCGAAATTATAAGCTGCTGACCTTAAGCAAAGACAATAAAGCGGAGATCTTGTCACTTCTAAGGCAAGAGCTTTACAAGAAATTTGAAGTTCAAAGAGATGAAGACCTTCCAGAGAACTACTCGAATGTAAAGCCATGGTCTCTTCTGAGAATGATTGAAGACGATGCGATGGATATTTATCAGCTTGTCTATGTTAGTGGCAAATTTTGGGCGAGTTGCGGTGGTATCATTCGGAACTTACCAAATGGGGAAAAGATTTACCAAGGGGCTTTTAGAACCCTCAGTCGCTCTCATTGCAATATATATAAAGGATTCGGAACAAAACCTTACATTGCGGGTCTGTGCTTGCCGATCCAAATTGAAAGAGCGAAAAAATTAGGTTGTGATAAGTTTGTTTTGTCTTTTAATTTAAGCAATACAAGGTTGTATAATATTGTAACCAAATATTTTAGTAAAAGAACTTTTTTGGGTGTGGATCAGATTTTAAAAAACTTTACGGCGACGTCAACGCCGATGACTTTCAATGGAGTGGAACAGTGGTTACTGGAAATGAAATTGAAATAACGGCGGCCACTCGTGGCGCTTTAGCAGAAATATTTTCGCAGCAATATTCAGCTTTAGAAAACAACTCGCAGAAATTATTTTGCTTCAGCGAGGGTGATTATGCTCTCGTTCAAGAGTACTATAACAAGATTTCATACGAACATCTCAATATCGTTTATAACCATCAAGGGCAGCCCATCATGTCGGTCTTTACCTTTTCCGGGAAAAGGTTTTTACGAATGGAGCGGCTACTCGGACAAAAGGATCTTAAGGTCATTGGCATAAGAATTTTTAAGAACTCCATCGTCCCTATGCATGTAGATCCAAACTATGGGTCCACCGGCAGAGAAAACCCAGTTTTGTCCTTAGTTGTGGCAGGGAGTGAGAACGGCCGAGTCTATTTTTCAAATAGAAAAGATGGTTCAAAAAAAGTGATGATTCCCGGTCTTTCACAGTTTGTGATGTGTCCTACGGAAGTTGAGCATGGCGCTAATTCCGCGGATCAAGATATGGACATCATTCAAATTATGGTTGACCCAATTTAATGTAGGGAAGTGAGACAGCCCAAGCACAGATCGGCGGAAAATTGGGGAAGCGTGAACTGCTTTACTATTTAGTTATAGGTTATCAATGAAAAAACACGATTTTTTAAAAAAATACTTGGATTCCGATGGTGTCGTTAACCCCGACATCTTGGATGTAGACGACGAGCTCTTAGATATTGGCTGGTTGCCGATTTCCAACACAGTGATTGAACCGGACAACTGGGACCTGTTTTGGCGTCTTTGGAATCAGGAAAAAATCACGTTACGTCCGAAAAACTATGAAACAATCACCTGGCAGACCCTGTGTATCTGGAAGGCTTCATACCTCTCTGAAGAAGATGTGCAAAAGATTTACCCGCAGAAGGTTGTTGATTGGGAAAAGCATTTTCCCAAAATGTTGTCTCAAATTAGAGCGCTTATGCCTTTTGAAGAGATTTGGAAAATCACTTTAGCGGAAAGCATGAACCGGGTGCCTGCCCATGTGGATCTTCCCCTAGATCCACAATATCAAATGCTCTATCCCTGGCCGAATTCTGTTCGTGTATTACTTTATGATGAAAACAAAGCCCCGACATTTTATTTAACCCAATGGCCACCGTATCTTTTAGAAGAAGGGAAAATAAAAAATTCTTTTAGTATGAAAGAATGGGGTTTCCTAGAGGATCCAAAGGCTGAAGATAAATGCTATGTGGCTTTACCGAACCACTCGAATGCGTTTGTATATGCCAACGGGCCCCTCCTGCATGGCTCCGACTATCATGGGAGATCTAAAATTTTAGTTATGATATGGGGAAGGCCAAGCCCAGAAAAGTGGAAACAGAAGCTGAAAAATCTTAAAGAAGAGTTTCCCCAATACCGTGATCTTGGCTGCCTTTCTTATTGATAGGTCAGTCCGTGAAAGGATCTCATTTAGCACATGGGTTGACTTTACGGTCTTTTGTGTAAAAATCTATTCGTCAATATGAGGCTTTTCAAACATTTTACTTCGAATCAAAATATCAATTCTGCCCTATTTCCAGCAGTGTCCTTTATTGCTTTCTCGACGTTGCTATATGAAGTTTTACTATCTCGAATCTTAGCAGTAACAGTTTGGTATCACTTTGGTTTTGCAATTGTTTCCTTGGCTATGCTGGGTGTTTCCCTGGGCGCGATACTTTGCCCACGATTTAAAAACAAAATGTCTGTCATGGCGGGTCTTTTTGCCATATTTGCGCTTGTTTCTATTGTGGTTCACCTTCAAATACAGCTTCCACCGGCAACAAATCAGATCTATTTGGGGTCGGCAATTTTAGGCCAGCTTTTTATTTTTTTTTAACGTTTATATTTTCAGGAATTTGTCTCGGCGCAGTTTTTGTTCGATTCACCCAAGACCTTCATAAAATTTATTTTTTTGACATGGTCGGCGCGTCCTTAGGGTGTCTTTGCCTGATTCCACTGCTTTATATGTTTGATGGGCCGTCTCTTATTTTCTTGGTCTTTTCTTTCGCGTGCCTGGCGGCATCGGGATTTGCGATTGTGGAGAAGAGAAAGCGTGCGCCTTTTATGTGGCTGGCCATGATGGTTGTGGGAGTTTGCTTATTCTACGTTGATCAGCAAAAGGAGCTTTTGAGCATCACGAAAATTAAGTCGTATATGTTAGGAGAGTTTCAGACAGCCGAGGAACCGAAGGTTTTCGAAAAGTGGAGTCCCGTGTCGCGCGTCGCCGTCTTTGGACCTGTTTTCGGAGGTCGAGATTTAGTATTGACGTCAGATGGCGGAGCTCCGACTCTTCTTAGAAAGTTTGATGGAAACTACTCTAAGATTGCTGAAAGAAAGACGGACTGTCGTCAAATAGGACAGCGGCTCTCGTCGGGGGGAAATGTTCTTGTGATTGGATCCGCCGGAGGCACGGACGTTCTTATGTCCTTGGCGCTTGGGAAAGAAAAAATCACCGCAGTGGATATCAACCCGGTCACTGCGGATCTCGTCAAGGGGCGATACTCCAACTATATTGGAAATATCTTTCATGATCCAAGGGTCACCTTGCATGTTCAAGATGGCCGGAATTTCGTTGCATCAACTAAAGAAAATTATGATCTTATCCATCTTACAATGGTGGATAGCTGGACGGGGGCATCTGCAGGAGCCTTTGTTTTTAATGAAAATACTCTTTATACAAAAGAAGCTATTAAGGAGTTCACCCAGCACTTGAATCCAAATGGAATACTGTCAATCACCCGCTACTCGTATTGGAGCGAGGGGTTGCGTTTAGTGAATACATTGGTCGAGTCCTTGGAGGAATCCGGCATTAAAAATTATTCCCAAAGGCTCTTGGTGGTTTTGGAAAAGGATAAAGACTTTCCGCGGGTTACTATTTTATTAAAAAATGGCGTCTACTCAGCCACTGAACTAAAGAGCTTTTCCAATTTAACCCAAGATTGCGGAGGTGCGGTGGTTTTCGCTTCAAATGTGATCACAAATCTTGATGATCTAAATTGGGCCTCCCAAAACATCAGACGCTTTTTAGCTATCGCTGAGAATGCACAGGCAAGAAGCGAGTTCGTCGGATCTTATGATAAGAATATTGAGGCGTGCACAGACGATAAACCTTTTTTCTTTTTTACAACGAAGTTCTCCAATCTTGTAGGAGATCCCCAAGAACATGCCGCCAGAAGGTATTCCATTCTAAGCCTTTTTATTCTTTTAGGAGTCGCACTTTGTTATTCAGTAGTGATGGCTTTTATCACGGCGAAAAATTTAAAAAAACAAGACAGCGCACCGACAAAAAAATTTAGTATTTGGTATTTCGCCTTGGTGGGCGCGGGTTTTATGATAATCGAAATTTCTTTTACTCAAAAATTGACGGCGCTTTTGGGGCACCCGGCCTGGTCTTTTTTAGCGGCATTGACGAGCTTTTTGTTCTCTTCCGCTTGCGGCTCTTACTTCTCAAAAAATGCAAAATCTCTTCAGAAGATTTTAGCCACAGTCGTCTTGATAATTTTCATATACCAAGGATTTCTATACGACCAGATGAACTCGTGGATGGCGCTTTCGTTGTGGATGAAATTTGTTTTGGCCATTGTGTTTATCTTTCCACTCGGGTTCTTCATGGGCATGTGCTTTCCGATGGGAATTCGTTTGCTGGTGCGAAACCGGCCTGAAGGGACCGCCGCAGCCTGGGCCCTCAATGGCGCGTTTTCAGTCGTGGGATCTGTAACGGCTATTGCAGTCGCCATTTTTTTAGGATTTAAGGCCACCTTGGTTGTAGGTGGTACGCTATATTTAGTGGCGATTGCGATGGTTTGGAATTCCCGCTTAGATTCAAGCGGGAAGTTATTCGTAAAGTGAAAACACGAGATGAATGCGATCCTCATTTAATGAGGCGTTCATTGCGGTGTGAAAGACTCCAGTGTCAACTTTATAAAGCCGTCCAACTTCAGGGAGCTGTTCTAATCCTCCTTCGGAGGTGACATAAAAAGCAGAGCTATTGGTCAAAATTGGAATATGCAGCCGGCATGGAAAATCGTCTTGATGCCACGAGTAGCATGTTTTAGGTGCGAGCCTTAAGATGCGCACCCTTCCGATATTACCATAATTTAATTGTTTTACCGTCTCTAAAACAGATCCTAAATAAGTTCCCTCAATCAGGGGACTATTGTGAACGAACTGGGATTCATGAGCCCACCATCGATTGGTTTTATAGTCGTATAAGCTGCCAACTCCATCGGTCAGTAGTTCGTGTGGGTCCACTGGAAGGTGATGTTCTCGGTGCCTTAGGGATATTTGATTTGTTTGCGAAAAAGAGGGGCATTTCTTTGCAAGATTCTGAATGCACTCATAGAGGTTTGTTGCGTCGAAAATATGCTCTAAAGGGCTTACGGCTGAAAATTTCACCATTGGGTGAATTTCATGCTAATCTGGAAACGAGGCAAGCTTAAAATACCAAGCACTTTATTTGTACTTTTCATGATGAGATATTCGCTTGCGATGTATCCTGGGTGACGGACGGATTTTAAAACATAAGAACAACGCTGCACGCCAGATATGGCCTGACATAAAAAATCATTCTACCTAAGTAAAGGACCGATAAATTTTCTGCTAGTGGGATCTCTCATTTTATAAAGCACACCCTCGAGGTAATAGTGGCCATAGGCAAATAAAAACATGACCGCATTCATAATTTTATATGCGAGAAGATCTGGAGCCTTTCCTCTTAGAAAGAATGCGGCGATTCCCGCATGTGCGTTCAGTATAAAGGACAATATTAGAAATACGGCGATGCTTGTCGTCAGGACCGACATCGGTAAAGGCCCGGCCGCCGATGTATTTTTTCTGATTTTTTGCGCCACCATGTAGTAGTCAAAACCATGAGAGCCGGCGATGGCCATACCAGCTATAGAGGAGTAAAAAGTGAGTGGGAATAGTAAAGCTCTAGTCATGAATAAACACTTATACTTATTTCGAAAATTAGATCCTATCAAATAGAGACCTATCAGTAAGTGCGGGACAAAAACTCCGAGTCTTATCATGCGGGTGGTATTTGAATCGTCAAAGTACCTATTGTTCATTGCCAAGAGGCAGACTTGAATAAATAGAAACACCTCGAAAATACGAAAAAGCCGCTTTTCAAAGACAATATGTCTGGCGGAAGTGGGGGAAGCCATATCATACATGGTAGCAATCCCGACGACTTGCCTCCAGGCATGAAATACCGGTATGAATATCCAGGCAAACTTTAGAAGAACCCAAATATCTTTGGAAATCTTTTCGGGGGTAATAAACTTCAAAATAAAAACAAGTGACGCAAGGCAAACCAAAACAAAAGACAGAAATGCTAAAAAAAGACGGTCTTTAAGTTTCTCGCTCAGCCAGGACTTCATTTCGGGAAGTGTAAAAAGAAAATAATACGAAATCACAACGTGAATGGAATTACCCAAAACAAGCTCGACAATAATTTTAAATTGTCTAGCAGAGTCTACGCTCAAAAAATTTGGCTGATTAACTTGAGTTAGGGCCCCTACTAGGCACAGAATAACAAGCAAAAATGACCAGAATTCCAACCGTCGCTCAAAAAGTTGCATGCGGTTTAATTTTTAAGGTAATGTGATGCATATGCAAACAAAAAAATTGTTCGTCATCGCTATACTGTTGATGAGCTCCTCTTCCTCAAACTCGTATTATGAGAAGGCGTCTAAGTCCGGTCCCGGGGTCATGAACGGCATCAAATTCGATGACTATAAGGATTTCGATAAAAAATGGAAACTTGTGACAGTGCGCTACCGTCAAGACAGCCATGAGATGAGATTCACATATGCAAATGATATCGCGTGGAAAGAGATGCAGTCTTTGAAACCCAACTACAACGACGGGGCAATCTTTGCTAAAATAGGATTTATAACGGAGCAGGATCCTGCTTTTCCGAGTTCCGAGGTTCCATCTGGAACAAAAAGGTATCAGTTTATGGTCAAGGATAAGAACAAGTATAAATCGACAGAAGGGTGGGGCTATGCCCTATTTACGGACGAGGGAGGTCTTTTTAAGGAGGATTTAGCGGCGAAAACCGTTGCCTGTGCTGCCTGTCATGCATTAGTGCCAGAAAGAAACTTCGTTTTTTCAAGGCCAATGAGACTTCAATTTGAGAGCGTCTTATCTCAATTGAATAGCAAGAAAATTCTGGATGAAAATTTACCATTTATTGAGAAGCCAGCGAAAGAATTTTCAAAGGGCTTTCAAGACCATTTAAGCGTAGGTGCAACTCTGGTGAACTCTTTGGACGGTCCACTCAAGAAAAACGCGTTCTCAGGAACACTTGATGAAATTATACCCGTACTGTTAGAAAAGGCGAAAGCGTCGGGAAGGTCCGCCACACTTTATTTGAATGATAAAAATTATTCCCTGGTAAGCCCACACTTAAAAACTGCAGATTGTGAAGATGAAAAGACCCAATTTTCCATCGTAGTCATGTTTAATCAAAAATTAGTTAGGAAAACATCAATTTGCAAGTAGCCGCGAATACTTTGAAATATAAGGCGCTTATTTTCTTAATTGTGCTGTTTTATTCTTTTTCGACTTTCTCGGCAGAGAAGGTTTTCAAGGTTTTGTCGAAGGCAAAACATGTGAAGGAAAATTTTCAAATACTTATTTCTCCATATCCCCCAAGTCTCTATACCCCCAAACATCCACCAAGAGCCATTTTGCTTACGATGGATGGGCGTGTAACTAAAACTTGGACTTTGCCCAGACCCGCCATTATTTCCAAGATACGCGACGACGGGAACCTATACTCACTGCTTCTCACTGAAAAAGAGAACCGGGTTACCGGAAACCCCGGGGAATGTGACCAACTGATTGTGATTAATTCTAAAAATCAAGTGGTCAATAAATTTGATTTAAAGGCGAGTTCTCACGACTTCACTTTTTTGCCTGAAAATAAAACTGCCGTGTTATTTTTTGAAAAGATGGCTGGTTCAGAAATTAAGAAAATTATTAAAAATTCCACTCTTGATTTCGGGTATGGGGATAAGATCAAAATTTTTGAAAATGGCGACAAAGAAATTTGGTCCTGGAGTTTAAAAGATCACTTAGGCGAAATAAAGCTGGAAGATGGCTATAAAGACTCCAATTTATTCGTAAGCAATTCGAATTCCCTCCAGTATATTCCAGTGAATCCAATTAGTAAGAAGCCAGCATTTTTAATTAGCATGAGGCACTTGGATATTTTATTGATGATCGAATATCCTTCCGGGAACATTGTTTGGCAATCACAAGGGGGCGGCTTGTCCCGGCAACATGATGCGACTTTTGACGGAAAGAACGTGCTTGTCTTCAACAACAATCTTCATACTGAAATTCCTAATCTTCAGTTACAAAAAATTGATCCTATTGGAAATTCGATCGTCTATAAATGGTCCCCCAAATTTGTATCCGCACTGACCACGTCGACCATGGGGGGAGTGCGGGAAATCGGTCCGGGGCATTTTTTAGTGAGCCTTTCCAACCAAGGTCTTATAATGGAAGTAAATGACGGCCAAATTGTCGGAAGCTATCTCATTCGTACAAAAAACTTTGAGGTGAAAGAGTGGCCACTCGGAGAGCCTTTTTTCCGCCTAGAAGTGTACCAGGACAGTTTTTTAAACAAAGCCAAACTGCTGCACTGACTGGATAAAAAATGACAAAATTTTTCGAAAGAGGGTATTTTCCGGTTACGCACGAGCTGTTCTTAGCGCTCTTTGTTGGATTTTGTTTCCTTGGCGGGATTTTGGAAATTTTATTTGCTTCGAGCATTCTTCAATCCACGCGTAACCTCTTGGAATTTTTTGTTATTTTCATCCTTTTGAATGAGTTTCATATTTTTCTTACGCCGTTGATGTTGTTTTCTACCAATAGCGGACGGCAGTACATGAAAGAAGCGGGACACGAGTTTGGATTTAAACGAAAAGCAGTAGTGGTCTCAGTCTTATGTTTTATTGTGACGTTTGTAGCATTGCAATATGTCCGTGGAATGGTGATGAACTTGATATTAGGTTTTATCATTTGCTGGTCTCATTACCATGCGGCGAGGCAATCATGGGGTATGTCCTGCATCTATCGAAGAATCTCGGGAGAATTCTCGGATAAAAGTTCTTCATGGAATCGTTGGCTTTTTGCGCCGATAGGTCTTACGCATGTTATTTTTTATTTTATTTTGATATTTAAAGAAAAGCCCGGTCCGGAAATGGTGAATTTGTTTTCTGCTGTATCCTCAATATGCGTCGTATTTTACCTGATCACTCCGCTGATTAGAGAAAAGAAACTTTGGTCTTGGGCTCGCTTTTATGATTTACGGCTTTTCGCGTACCCAATGGCCCTTCGTGGAAGTTTGTTGGTGCTTGCTATTCACGGTATAGAGTATTTGTTTATTTCAAAGAAATTTTTTGAAAGTGAAGATAAGAAAGGTGGCCTTTCTAAGCTGGTTTTCGGGATCTTGCTAGGCATCTTCATTTTCTGTGTTTCATTTCGGTTGCTGGCAATAGATTTGACGCGAGAACCGGTGAAGGAATTTATCGGAATTCGATGGCTCACCTCTGTCCTTGTCGCGATTTCTTTAACCGCTAAAGTATTTCATTTTTGGGTGGACGGATACATGTATACAAGGCAATACGCTTCCACCAGAAAGTGGATTCTCAGTCATATTGGGATTCGAGGCGAAACAGGCGTGTGATTCGTAACGGCTTCGCGAGACAGCGACATACCGCTTTAAAGTGTGGAACGCTTATAATTTAAATAAGGCTCTGATTAAAAAATTGCAATCAAGTCGCGGGGAATATAACATGTACTATAGGCTATAATGGGCAACAAATATGGCCACGAAATGTTTTATTGTCGGGATCTCAAATGCATAAAGCGGTTAGGCCGATACTAAGAAATAGAAGAGGCATTAGTCTTATCGAGGTCTTAGCGGGCACAGGCCTTGCTGCCGCCACCGCGTTGGTAGCGGCTTTTCTTGCAATCACATTTTATAGATATAATTCTCAAAATTCCGCCAACGTGGAATCTGAAATTTATTTGCTTACGGCCTCTCGGGATTTGCATAGGGCTCTCAGTATGGCGGCTGATATCAGTTTAGAGCCTGGGTCTCTGGATGGAGTCAGTCTTGTGGGGGGCCAAGGGAAGATTCGTAATTACATCGCTGATGTAATGGGCCCAACCCCCGGGCAAATTGAAACCGTGGCCGTTTTTATGCGTGAATCTGGTGGACCGCCCGGACTCTTCGTAAGCAAATTTATATCTACTGGAATTTTCTATGCCCGACCGAGCCCCAAAACCTCTGGTGTTTTATTTATCGTCTCTGAGCCTGGGGGAGGGCCTTTGACACCAAAGTATTCAGACCTATTTTATGGAAAGATTGTTGAGTTTTATATCAGTAACTTTTACTACACTAGGGGTGTTTTGACGTCGGTCGAATTTTCCATTACGGCCCGCCGATTTTTGGACAGCGATGTCTCGAAGTGGACTTTTTGCCCCCAAAAAGATATCGTTGGCGGAGTTGCCGGTTGCACTGGAACACATGCTACGTTCCGCGATGTTGTCTATAAAACGCGAGTGACTTTTTCCAACCAAGTCGTGAGAAACACTGACCCGAGAACTTCGGCGGCGAGTGCTCCTTACGAGCGGCTATTGGGAAATATATACTTGTTTCCACAGCGTTAAGGAGTTGTCTTGAATAGAAAAGGTCAAAGCCTCATAGTTCTTTGTTTGGGCCTGAGCGCTGTTGTCCTAGTGCTTACTGCCAGTATATTGGTGGCATTGGACAATAAAAACCAACAGGTCATACATCTCAAAAAAAGAATTTTAGGTCAAAATGCTACGATACAACTCTCATATATTTTAGTGGCGGCTTATAGCGAGGGTCAGAAGTACCCACTTTGCAATAATCCCAGTTTCTCAGGGGCTACTCTGATGGTAGTTTCTGGCAATGTGCTCTGCTTGCCACCGCCGCCAATTTGTGTTGGTACCAACTTCCGGTATTGCTTGGCCAACAGCGGAGGACTGATGATTACGGACTATAGGACTCCCGTTCAGGACATGTCCAATCAAGCGTCTTGGTCTTTGCCTTTCAGGTTTGATTTTTCTGTTTTGCCTACCGCAAATGCGCAGTCAGCACCTTGGTTGCCTTCGCTAGGAAGTGCCCCGAGCGCGCAAGTATCTGTCGTTGGTTTGGCTGCCGATAGATATGTTAAATGTGAGCCGGCGGCGCTTTGGAATTCAAAGTGCTTTCGCATTCGCGTATGCATCAATGGAAGTCAGGTATGCCCTTCTCAAGACGACTATTTTGAAACAATAGTTGCTATTCAGGTTCAAAAGATTTAGGCATTTCTTCGAAAATGGGAAACCCATCAATTTACACAGTCCCATATCAAAAAAATAAAAGCTACACGGAATATCTGCTCGATATCGAGAAGGCGATACTGTCAAAGTCGGAATTTTTTCAGATTGAATGGGGTCTTTCAAATTGTGCCTTTTTTAATCTCTTTATTGAGGCGATACGCGATGCTCATCTTAAGGTTTGCATTAAATGTTTCGCGTCCGATACTAAAAATATTATTCAATACGGTGCTGACGGATTTATACTCCATATTTTTGTAAGTAATGAGCAAGATCTAAGACCGCACATCAGTGATCTCCAGCAGCTCAAAACACCACATGTTTTTATTCTAGCGGGAAATCGCGATACAAATTTCATAGAGACCATTCGTCTGTTTCAGAATCATCTGAATGTATTTCCAAATTTCTATTTTGCCAGCTTTGATAAAACAGATAAAAAGTCTTTAGGTGTTCGCGGGGTCGCGAGCAGCATAAGAAAAATCGAAAAATTTTTCCCAGGATTTTTAGTTCGGCCGCTTCCGGGGCTGGACCTACAAGACCATTTTTTGATTTCGAAATTTGAATCGGAACCCTTGGTTACCAAGCCAAATTTTGAAATTCGATTGCCCTCAAACTCAGTCATGTTCAGCTTTATCATACCCACCTACAATAATAAGTATTTTCTGATAAATGTTCTAAAACATATTTTTGCTCAAACTTACCCCAAAGAAAATTTTGAAATTTTAATAGTGGATGATGGTGGTACTGATAACACGCTGGAGTTTATGACCTCTTACTTAGGCAGTGAAGATATCAAAGTAAACTTGCGCTATTTTTATTGGCCCAAGCCATCTGTGGCGGAGGGAGAGCCACCCTGTTTTCGAGCGGGCTTATGCAGAAATGTCGGGGCTAACAATGCGTTGGGAGAACACCTCATTTTTTTGGATTCTGATATTCTCCTACCTCCCGGGTTTCTCGTTGAATTAAGAAACCTCTTTCTATCGCAGGATGTAATTCAATATGTCCGACATCACGTTCTGCCTGAGAAAAGCGATTCTTGTGTTTCATTTGCCGATTTGGATTTGAAAAAGGATGCTTTCATAGAAGAAAAGGATTATTGGAGGCCGTTCTTTGAGCACCCAAACTGGGTTGAGATGCCTTTTTATTGGAAATACGCCTGCACTTATTGCCTCGCCATGGGGAAAAATAATTTTTTTAAAGCGGGTCGATTTAGGAAATCGTTTTTATCCTACGGATTCGAGGATACCGATCTTGCGTACCGTCTTCACCAAATGGGGTTGCGGTTTTACCTATCAAAGACCGTGACCTTGCATTTGACAGATTCTTCAGAATCATCAAAACATTCTGGCAGGACCATAAGACGGTTCATTGCCCTCAGTAAAACCGCGAAAATTTTCTTTCTTGCAAATCTGGATCTTGATATCTACCACCATTTTGAATCATTTATGGGCGGAGAAGATTCATTTTTAAAAGATTTTAACTATGCTCTTGGAAAGTTTCTTAAAAGAGTTTCTAGATTTTCGAAAAAAGCAGAAAGCCAAAGACGGTAGTAGTTGCCGGTAAAAAAGAGATATATGCCGAGGGCCTTGTATTGGGGACAATAGTTTCTATTTTGATAGCCCAAGTTAAATGCCCATTGTGACAAAAGAATCCAAAAATTTATTGCGTCGTTTTTTTTCGACTGGTCAAAAGCAAGAGGAGGTCTTATATCAGTTCTTAGAACAGCATTTAATTTTTCTTCGATGTAGAATGTTCCTGCCCCTTGTCTATAGAATTTTTGAATGAAATCGACGGCGTTCAATTTTGTATTGTGAAACACCGCCAGCTCTGGAAAAAGAAGAAAAATTTTATTTCCGCCGCCGTTGAGTCTCAAAAAAAATTCGGTTTCGCTGCCGCCATAGATAATATTTTCGTCGAACAAGAGGCCGTCGAGTAAGTGCCGCTTACAGCTAAAGTTGCCGCCAATCAGGAAGCGGCAGCGGTTTTTAATCTGGGCGCCTTCTGAAAGCCACTTCATTTGACTATAGTTATAGGCGATATCTGGAATTCTCAGGCCATTGATTTTATAGGTGCCGCCAATGCAGCAAGCGGCGGAATGCTTGTGATGCAAGTCTCTATGTTGTTGCAGAAATTTCGCATTCGCAGTCTCGCAATCGCTATCCAAAAAAAGTATTAAAGGCGCACTCGAGTTTATAATTCCTATATTTCTCGCAAGATTGGCACCAGTCATTTTGCATTGAATGTTTCTGGTATTGGAAAAATCGGAAACTACTTTTTGCGCTTTCTTAGAGGGAGGATTTGAGATAACGATAACCTCATACTGAAACGAGGTCTCTTGGGATCTTAAGGACAAAAGCAGCGTTAAGAGGGACTCTTCATCTCGATGATGTGGTATCACGACTGACATTTCAATCATCGCCACCTCCGTTTTCGGGATGGGTGCGCACAATTCTTTTTTTCCACTGATATTGCAAGAACCAGTAACATTTGAAAAAAGGATATCCGCATAGCCATTTTATTTTTGAAATAAAGAGAGCGCGGCTTTGCCAAGAGTTGTCCCATCTGCGGCGAAAAGACCAGAAAGTATTGATACACAGAACACGGATTTGCCACAAGCGGCCATAGCATCGGCGAAGACGCCAATAGGTATTAATGGTAAATGCCGGGACCCAAGAGAATGCTCGAAGTTGAAAATAAAAAAGATCAGTCAAAAAGCCCTGGCAGGCGCCGCAGAAGCGTCTTATCCATCCCCCAAGTTCCTCTCGAACTTTATAGCCCTGGGGGTTTAAGACTATTTTGAGTAACCAAAAGAATAATCCTAAAAAAAATATTAGCCCAGAATGATGGACCACTTTAAGCGCAATACGGAGAAATACGCTCGAATGTTGAGAGTCCATGGGAGGCTTTTTTTGGGGAGTCGGCAGAAAACCCCTCATCTGTGGGACGTCCAAGGGATTCTTTTCAGAATAAAGACTTAGGATGTTGAGATCAAGACCGAGATGGCTGGCCTCGGACTCGCGGAGCGCCATTCTTTCGATGCTTTCTTTTTTATTCAAAAGACAATCACGCGGATCCCGCTGAGGTAAAGAGATAAAACTCACCCTATTTTGAAGTATGGGAGGAAGCGTTGCTAGGACTTCAGAATCCGCGCTGACACGGCTCTCAAGATAATAAAGTCTCAATTCCGGATCGAGATTCACTAGTTCGACCACCATAGTCTCTTCAACTTGCGAAAGACGTTTATGGAAAAGTAAATCAACGTGGAGGTTGTTCGCTAGAAGCTCCCGTGCTCTCCTTTTTGCAGTCGGGAGATGCGGTATTTCAAAAAACACGGATTTTCGGTTTGAGAGGTGGTTGAGGGACTTCATGATGGAATCGGAGTTCTTTGCCTCAAGCAGTTCAACGGTCAAGGCAATGCCCACATGGGGATTGTGCTCGCCGTTGAGCCATTCGATGGCCCCGGCTTCGTCGGCGTATTGAATGACTTCACCGACATGTAGAAAATGATGTGAGACTTTTTTTTTTACAAGCGGTGCCAACTCAATAAAATGAACTTGGCGAGCCATTATGGGCAGCCACCACACATAAAGTAGACGGTTGCAGCGCTGACACCACAGCCTGTACCGCAAGAGCCGCAAGTAGAGCCACAGGTTGGCATCGGAATATCCCACATCAAACTAGTGCTGCCGCCATAGAAAACATTTGTCGGCGAAGTGCTGGCGGTTAAAAAATTCAAGGAAGAATTAGAGGAGGTATCAAGGGCGGCAATTTCAATATTGACGCGGCAATAAGCGGGAAGATTGCTATAAGTTAATTTATAGAGAGGTTTTTGCGGTGTACTAGAGGGATCAAGAACGGCACTTGTTGGGGCGACTCCGCAAGCAGTAACTCGGTCGCAAGGCACCCATTGTCTTGACGTGTCGGCCACATTGACCGCGTACTGAGAGTTATAGACGAAACCCGTAGATCCAGGATAACTCGGTTTCGGATATACGACGGTTGGTGCAGGAGCGCCGGGGCCACTGCAGGAGGCCATTATATGGCCTGGAGCTAAAGTTCCCTTCAAAACCGAAGTATCACGACAAACCATCACGGCACCCGGTTCGATATCTATAGATGAATATCCAAAAGTAACCGCATAGCTGCCGCCGCCGCTGGTACAGCTTGCGCCCCAGTTTGGAATTGGGTTGATAGTCTTGTAGTCCGGAGCTACCGGTGGGTTCATGTCTGGCGCATACTGAAATTTTTGTTCTATTGAGCAAGAGGAAGGGAGGCCGGATTCATTGGTGAACGACTCAACAACCTTGAGAAGTAGGCCCGTGTTATACCTGTTGTTGCCTTTGGCGGCTTTTGCCGGAGATGTTCCAAACGCCGAATTCGTGTTTGTGTCGGGGTATAGTGGTTCAGGCGCAATACGCAGAGGCATTGGGCAAGTCATATCCAGCGCCCCTGTTTTTGTATCATAAGGAATGACCTGGATTTGCACACTTGCGCCTTTAAGCTCACTGCTAGGTTTGGTGAAAAGATCTGGCGCACTCGCAGTATAGGTTCCACCTGTTAGGCAAAGAGCTGGGTTTGAATTGTAAATTCCTAATAAGGCATTGATGGAACTCGTAATTAATATACTGTTATTGAGTGTCGGTGCACCCGTGGAACCTAAAACATCCAATGTCGTGGGCCAGAGCATCGGATCCGAGATACCTATAGTATTCAAACTATCCGAGGGCGTTCCAGGATAAGTCCGGGTGCTTCCTAAGGGAGTGAAATCTGTTATGGCCGCAAAATAACCGATGGATTGAAATTTCTCGATAATTCCGGCCGTGTGAATTCGGCAAATATCCATAGATCGGTTGTTCGACTTGCCGATATAATTAAACGTTGCTAATCCACTGAGTGCCGCAACCGAAATTATAACGCAGGCAAGAAGAACCTCAACCATTGAAAAGCCGTTTTTATTTTTGAAAATATTCATTTGCTTTCTCTACTATCTAAAAGCTTATATCATATCCGAAGAGATATTCTAAGTAACCTGGCAATTTTTCTTTTATCCCTAATATAGTTTCGGAAGAATCCGCCTGATTCTGAATGCTTGTCGCCCGTTGTCTCCCACTTTGAGACAAATATCTATTGCTAAAATAGACACCCTTTGCTGAGTCGATATAGTTCTTGCTTAAAAAGTTGCTGAGCTCTGGTTCTAAAAAACGGGCCTTTTTAAGGTAAAAGAAAATATCCGGACGGCTTTTCATAAAAGATTCAAGGGCTAACCTGTTTGCTGCAGGTTGGTTGGGACCCACAAAATTGGCATGTGTGCAGTATGTTGGCAGCAGACAGGTAAAATCCTCGAACGAGGTTACATCTGATCGTTGCAATAGTTCGAACACGCCACTCAATGTTTCCAATTGCATCCTATTGTTGTTTTCGGACTCATTCAACCTCACCCAAAACACTCCGCTACCCAAGCATACGATGACTGAGCATAACAGAGTCGCATTGGCAAAACGTTTCATCTTTAGCTTGTCCAAATCATAAAATAATAGCGCCGCATGCATGGAAAAGTAAGGTAAAAATGAAGCGATAAAGAATTGAGTTTTTTCGGTAAAAATCAGCATCGTGAGGAAACTTACGAAGGCCAATCGGGTTAGATCAGAGATTGTATCTGGCAGGCCCCCCAGGGCCCCCTCTTTTCTAATAACAGCAAAACAAGTGTAGAACCGTCCTAAAACTAAAATCCAGAATAGTGGGTTTCGTGTAAATTGATTTATGATATGGAAAAAGCTGTCTACGCTCCAATACTGGGGGCCCCCTCCATCCCCCGAGAGGGTGTGCAAAAAATAAACCCCATTGTCTGTCAAAAGCATAAATACCAAGAACACAATAAAAATCAGGGGGACTACTTTCCGAAATGAGCCGCTGTAAAGGTCTTTGGACCTTGAAAAGATCAGTACAATTGAATGCAAAATTGCCTTGGGGGTGGCTAATAAGGGAACAAAAACCAGGAATTTGTAATATGTTTTTTTGAAAGGCATTTGGGATAAGATTGCGAGACTGAGGGAGGTGGCCATGAGATCGGAACGTATGCGAAAGCCCTGGTTCATGAAACCTGTATTGGCAAAAAGGAGTAGCACGGAAACTGCGCCATAAAAATAAGAGCCTGTACGGCGGCTCACAATTTTAACCATGAAAAAGACGATCACTAAACTATTTAAAATGAAAAGACTGCGGGCCCACAAAACTGACGAGGTTGGGGACGTATAATGAAGTTGTGTGAGCCAGATAAAAAAGTAATAGAGGGGGCGGGTAAAAACCCAGTTACTTTTTAAGTTCTCGATCAAGTGATAACCCACGCTGATAGACCAGAATTCGGAATCAGCAATGAAGGTTTGAGAGCTTAGAAACACAAACAAGCCTATGAGAACCATGCACCCAAATAAAATCGAGATGCTTAAAATTTTTCGGATTTGCACGACATTAACCATTCGAAAGTCCACTTGATCCCAGTGTGCAATGAAACCTCTGGGCGCCAGGGAGATAACTCGTTTCGAGCAACAGAGAGGTCTGGCTTGCGCCGAGAAGGTTCATCTATGATGGCATCAATAAAATTAAGGGGCAAATCAGCGGAGCCAACATTCTTTTGAATTAAGCGTGCAACCTCTAGAACCGTATATTCTTCGCCTCCCCCGAGATTCATTGGGATCATCAGGTTTCGATCCGCGTAAAGGTAAATGCCTTTGATAAGATCGCTCACATAACAAAATGTTCTAGTTTGCAATCCGTTTCCGTTAATAGTCAGCGGCCTATTGTTTATTGCCTGAAGTAAAAACTGTACGATGACTCTCCCATCATTTTGGCTCATGCGAGGACCATAAGTGTTAAATATACGTAAGACGCCGTGACGAGTAGATTCTTTTCTATTTCTGGCAAAAATCAGCGCCTCACCAAATCTTTTCGCTTCACTGTAACATGCCCGGGCGCTGTAGGCCTGGACGTTTCCAGAGTAGGACTCCATTTGCGGGTGTATGGTGGGCTCACCATACACTTCGCTCGTCGAAGAAAAAATCAACTTCGCATTGAATTTATTTGCAAAAGAAATGGCATTGTCGAGCCCCACGCTGTTGGCCCACATTGTTTCCATGGAAAGTGTTTGATAGTGAATTGGCGATGCTGGCGATGCGAAGTGAAAAACATACCGTAAATTGGCCAACCAGGCTTTAGGAATGGAAGCTCCCCAATTCCAGGGAGCGACGATGTCTTGTTCAATAAAAATAAGCGTGTCCCCAAAACTTTCCAGATGCTCTCTATTTTCCTTTTGCCCTGTGCAAAGATTATCGACCGCGATAACATTAAACCCTTGCATTATAAGATACTCAGATAAGTGCGAGCCTAGAAAGCCAGCCGCGCCGGTCACAAGTGCCGTCTTCACACCACCGCTCCACAGTTGACGTTCTGATGTTTTACTCCGATGACCATAAAGCGTTTAAATCTTAAATTTGGGTAAGAAAAAATTTTTTCCTCCGCTTGAAATAGAGGATGGCCCCCCAACTTTTCCTGAAGTTGAGGTAGGGACTCTTCAAGATTTATGTGGGTGGGATGAGGCATGTCGGTTGTTTGCAAAGCAAACGCCAGCCCCGGTGGAATATGATGCCACCAATTGTAGTTGATCATGTGCTCGCAGGAGGTGTTAATGATGATGTCGGGTTTTGCGTCTATATAGTGCCGACTCGATGGAGAAATATCCAGACAATCCTGCTCGTAAATCCGGATTTCCACATTTTGAAATTTCCAATGATCTAGGATTTTTTCGGCGATCCTATTCGCCTTTCGGTCTAGATCAAAACAGCAAATTTTTTTGATATTCAAGCGCTCGCGGCTAAGAAGCAAAAAAGCAAGCGAACCGTACCACGAACCGTAAATCCATATAGTTAAGCCAAACTCCTGTTTATCCGCCAAAAAGTTTTCAACAGCCCGACAGAGCCAAAGTTTAGATCCGATCTGACCATCTGACCAGGCATCCATATTCATACTTTTCATTTTCTTATTTTGAAAATTCCCAAACATTTTGGCCACATCCTGAGCGACAACTGCCCGAGAAGGCAGGGTCCTTTAATGATCCTGGAAGTCGTGGGGATTTGCAATTCAAAATATACCCTTCCTGGGTGCGCAAACCCAAGATATGAACCCGCTTTTGGCGGCGAGAGTTTAGGGTGGCTTTCTGAAAAGAAATCAGGCATACACAATTCTATGACTTCTCCAACGCCAGCTCTGTCCATTGTAATTCCCTGCCGAAATGAGGCCGAATCCATTCCATTGGTTATTCCGAAGCTCATTGAGGAAGTAAAAAATAGGAATTTTGAAATTATCGTTGTTGATGACAACTCCACCGATAATTCTTTTGAACTGCTGAGGAGCTATCCGGAGATCGTCGTTGTTCGAAATCCCCGGCAACTTGGTTATGGTGGCGCGCTAAAGAGTGGTTTTAGTTCCTCCAGAGGGAGCCATATAGCCTTTTTTGACTTAGATCGGACCTATAACTCCGCCGACTTAGACAAGCTGTATAGTGAAGTGGTAGATAAAAAACTTGCAATGGTATTTGGAAATAGGATGGCAAAGAAAAACAAAATGCCAAAGACCCGGTATGTGGGTAATTGGCTTTTTGCGGCCCTGTTACAACTGCTTTATTGGAAAAGTATTCAAGATGTGTGCACGGGATTCCGGGTGTTTCAGCGCGGGTTCGTGCCTACGGTTTTAGAAATTGATGAGAATGGCCTGGATTTTTCCATTGCAATGACAGTAGTTGTTTTAAATCGAAAGCTGCCATTTGCACAAGTCGATATTCAATACGATGAGCGTATCGGCGAATCGAAATTGTCGATTTTCTTTGATGGATTTCGCTTTCTCAGAAGTATTTTTTATCATTCCTTCAGAGATATTTAGTGCAGCTCACCATTGTCATTCCTTCAGTAGAACTGTCGGCTAAGCAAGAGGATCTTCTGGAATCTTGCCTTTCGCAAACGATGCCTAAAACGGACTACG
The DNA here is from genome assembly GCA_039810425.1 of Pseudobdellovibrionaceae bacterium. Classification (GTDB taxonomy): domain Bacteria; phylum Bdellovibrionota; class Bdellovibrionia; order Bdellovibrionales; family Bdellovibrionaceae; genus JACMRP01. The sequence continues at coordinate 108,870 of JBDHWW010000001.1, forward strand.
AGATCATTGTCGTCTATTCATCTTTAAATTGCCGAAAACAGATTCGAAAATATGACAACGAGCCTATTCAATTTGTTTTCTTAGAGGAAAAAAATGTCAGCAAAGCACGTAACCTGGGGGTCCAGCTATCCAAAGGAACCCGAGTGCTTTTTCTTGACGATGACGTAGTTTTGCCTTCCAAAGAGTATTTAGCGAGTCTTTGTGCTACCGTAAAACAGCTGCCCGTCCAGAGCATTGTGGGTGGTGGCTATGAGACGGCATGGGGTTCATCCTTGGTCTTAGATGCGAGCAATTCTATTGCGAACCTTTGGATTATTTCGGGACTGAGTCCTTTGGAAGGCGCCAAAAATATTTCGCGGGCGAAATTTCTTGTTGGGGGAGCGCTGACTGCTGATAAAAATACTCTTAGTGAAATTCCTTTTCCAGAGGAAGTTTCGTGGGGTGGTGAAGATACTATTTTTTTACAGCGAGCGATCTCAAAGAATATGTGTGCCTTCTACTGCAGTAGCCTGAATGTCATTCATAACGGCAATTCATCTATAAAGAAATTTGTAGTCCGCTCCTGGCTGAGTGGAAAAACCGTTTCGCGATTCCAGGTGCCCTCAATTCCCTTTGGCAAGAAGCTGGGTCTTCTTTTGGATCATAGAACTAGCCGTCTATTTTTTCAGCTGCCATTGGTGTGGCTACACTTTGTCGTTTTAACGCTTTCAGAATTATTCTACCGATTCCCAAGGTATAACCATAGAGATAGGAAGCCACGGTCCCATTCAAAAATACGATCCATGGAAAAAAATTAAACCATTGGGGGCTTAAACTCCAGGTACTGATCGGCACGAGCATGGCTAAGGCCAGCAGTACCAAAGTTGAGGCTTTAGGATAGATCAGAATCATGCTCCCTAGCATGAAGACCGCCAGTAAAGGGAGCCAGCGGACGATGCCGACATGCCGAGGATGCATTAAAATAATGTGGGGTTGTGCAGACCCGTACTTTGACACCTTCTTAAACCAAACTATAAAATTGGTTTTATCGTAGTGTTCAACCTCGATATTTGGCGCCATGTAAATATCAAATCCATGGATTCTGAGGCGCATGTTCATTTCTAAATCTTCTCCGGCCCTGCTAAAATCTTCATTGAAGCCTCCGACGGCCTTTAAAGATGATGTTTTGTAGAGAATGTTGCAAGTGGGCATATGCGACACTTTTTTCAGATGAGATGCCGGCAGAAGTTGGGTGGAACCTAAATAAAGCAGGGGGTTTCGTTTAAGTAGGCGGCAGCAAGTATAGAATACGTTATCACTGATATGCGGAGGGATGTTCTCACCCCCCACGGCCGCGAACGCAGCGCTGTCCAGTTGCTCAAACAAATTCAAATAATTTAAAAGCCAATCTGCCCCTTGCGGGCAGCAATCCGCATCAAGAAAGATCAGTGCATCGTAAGACGCCGCTAGTAGTGCCTTGTTTCTGGCGCGCCCCATGTTGTTAACATCGGTCGAAATTATTTGATATTGTAGGTTGTTGGTTTGGCAAAACTCCTCAATATAAAATGTGCAATTTAGATCTGAGCAATTATTGATAAAGAGAAACTCAACTGGGATCTCTGAAGTGAGGCGAAATTTTAAAAGCGAAGGCACGACGGCGCTGAGGCAGCGAATAATATTGGCGCCTTCATTGTGGAAAACGATACTGATGGAAACACCTTTTGTTACAGGAGGATCTAGCAGCTTCAATTTTTCCATGCCGTAGTCGCTAGAGTTGTGTAGGGGCTTCGGCGTCCGCGAAGCTCGTTTCCATTGGAGTACTGACGTCAAAGCCAAGGGCGCTCATCACGAGGCTTGCTTGAGAAAGAGCGCCTATAAGATTCTTCTGCGCATTTACGGGGCCGGAGGCCACCCAAAAGTTGTTCAGACCGGGAAGTGATTGATTGCCATTGAGCTTTAGTTCGCCATTACCCGCGATTTGCGGAGCCACGACGATCCGCTCAAGCTTAAGGGACTCGAGGGCTTCCGGATAAGCACGTTTAATTTGGCGTTTGATTTTTTTCAAAGCAGCACCGACCACTTCACTGTCTTCCGTCACTTCGTCTTCAATAAAGGTCATCCATTGGGACGCTTGCAAATTTTGCTCGCCTTCCGTCACCGCCGCAGAGAAACGGCCCACGCAAGGCCCGATTTCATCTTCAGTTGTACCATTGAGAACGTGCATAGACGTCACCTCAGTGACCGCGCGCGCGTGGCAGATATCAAGGCATAAAGCGGTCCAGTAAGTATTCTTACTGAGTCTTTGGCGGGAGCGCATAGAGAGGGCATCTTCGGGCAACAAGATTGCGAGTTCCTTTACTGAGCCGCAAAAGATAAAATTATGCGCGCTCAGAGTTTTTGCGCCGTTGATGGTGATTTGTGTCGCGGTTTCGCCGACAGCATGCACTTTAGTCACATAAGATCTTGGTATAAAATCGCCTTTGAATTTTTCAAACAGCAATTGCGTCCAAGCATAAGGTTCCAATTTCAACCCAAGGCTTTTGTTGGCTGTGAAGTAGTTCAACTCCTCGTAGAAGGGCGGCGGGTTTTCACCAAAACCAACAAAAGGTTTGAACGTACCTGAGGCGTAGGTAAGCGGCGGCAGCTCTTGGCTTTCGCCAGCAATTTTCAGTCCCAGAATATTTCCAAGAAAGTCGATCGCATGGCGCGCACTTTCGGTGTCAGGAACAAAACGAAGACCGTTGTTGGTAACACCAGTTGGAAATTTAATTGCACGGTTCATTCCACCCGCAACGTCGCCGCTTTCAAGCAAAGCGATGTTGTCGGTGAAGCGGCTTAGTGCCGCTGCGATACTCAAGCCACTGAGCCCACTCCCGATAATTGCATAATCATAAACGTGATTTTGAGATTTTTTCTGAGCCATCTTTCTACCATCACCGCCGACGACAGGCTTTGCAAGCGCAAAGATGACAGAAACTACCTAACGCATTTAATCAAAAGGCGCAAAAGGCTGCGGACCGCGGGTTTGGCCCAGGAGTGCTTGTCGAGTAAGCAAGCGATCCGGGGTGAAACACGATAGTACCATTTAGTGAAGAAACGCCCCCATGTGCGCTTTTTCAAGTGATGATCGCGGAAAAAGCGCAGTTGTTGTACCTCCAACGCGTAAGCACTTTCAAATGCAGACGTTGCAACAAAGCAACGTGGGCGGCTTTCAGAGGACATCTTGAGGAATTGCTTAATGACAGCGGGGTTTTTCGCGGACCTTTGGAAAATCTCTGCTTTACGAATGATGTCTGGATAGATAGGGGTGAAACGAATAAAAATCGACAATTGTTTGGCGGCCGCTGACTGGCGCTCAGCATACCGCTCACTGGTGTCGTAAATCCTCAATAGGTCCCAGTAAACAGAGGCCACCACGGTCAGTTCTGTGTGGCGGGCGCTTTCTTTGAAAAGTTCGGGTTTGAGTTCGCCTTTTTTGCAATCAAAGACAATCTCCATGATCTTGATATATTTTTCATAAGCCGCCGCCGCTTCAGAATACATTTTTTGACCCATGCAAGTACGGGCTTGCTTGATCAATTGCACCCGATTTTTCCAGAGGTTCAGTCGATGTTGTTCTTTCGCGCGCTCTTGCGCCATCAGAACGCCGCCGCTACTGGCAGCGACAATTCTTTGCATCTCTGTAATGCAACCCACGCAAACCTGCCCCGGCGCGGATTCGCCGGACGCCTGCAGCTTCATTACAATATCACCAGGGACTGGATGTAATTCTGTTACTTGGATTCCACAACGGGGGCATTGGATCATTCTTTAATGCTACTAAAGTAAATTCATAGGGTCTACATCAAGAAGGATTTTAATACCTGTGGGTAACCATTCTTCATGACCCATCGTTTGTCGAGCAAACGTATTGATCACATTGGATTGCGGTCCTTTTAGGAGCAAGTGAAAACGGAATTGCCCCCGCAGCTTTGCCAGGGGAGCTTCTGCCGGACCCAGGATTTCCACGAGTTCATATTGAGGAAACTGGGCCCTCAAAGCTTGAGCGCGCTTAGCCAAAAGTCGAGCGGCATCTTGAACAACCCTCAAGTGGTTTCCTTGAATACGGAAACCAATAATTTTTCCTGCGGGTGGATAGCCCAATTGGGACCGGTTTGTTAACTCTTGCTGAGCAAAGCCCTCGAAGTCATGTTTCTGTGCGTAGATAAGGCTTTCGTGCTCAGGATTGAAAGTTTGGATAATCACGCACCCGGGGCTTTCACCCACTTTGATATGACGGCCGGAGCGACCGCTCATTTGTGTGATTAACTGAAAACTTCTTTCAGTCGCACGGAAATCCGGCAAATTAAAACCAACATCGGCAAGGACAAGTCCCACGAGTTTCAACTTCGGAAAATCGAGGCCCTTTGCGATCATCTGTGTTCCAACCAGAATATCAATTGTGCCGTCCTCCATCTCAGCAATGAGATTTTCAAGATCCGCGCGGTTCTGAATTTCATCGCGGTCCGCACGAGCCACTTTTTTACCGGGGAAAAGCGCGGTCAGGTCTTTTTCTAAAAGCTCCGTCCCCAGACCCATTGCCTCGAGATGCCCTTCGGAACAATCCGGGCATTTTTCTTTGAAACTCTCGTGATAGTCACAGTAGTGGCAGACGAGGTGCGAATGATGATGCAACGTCAGGTTAATATCGCAATTCGGACACTCACGAGTGTGACCGCATGCCGGGCAGATCACCATCTGTGCAACGCCCCGGCGATTCAGAAACAGTGCCGCCTGGTCGCCGTTTTCTAGAGTGGCTTTCATTTTCTCAAATAGCCGCGGGCTCATCCAGAATGGGACTTCAGAGTATCTTTCTTGTTTTTCTTTTTGCGCTTCTTCAGAGGCCTTTTCCCCGCGTAAGTCCACCACCAGCATTTCTGGTAGGGACCGGTTCGCGACACGGTTTCTGAGAGTATGAAGGTGATATTTTCCTTCCGTCGCATTTTTCCAAGTTTCCAGGCTTGGAGTGGCCGAGCCTAAAACAATCGGGCAGTTTGCTTGCTTTGCCAACATCACCGCCGCATCACGCCCGTGGTACTTCAACTTTTCGTCTTGTTTGTAACTGGGCTCATGCTCCTCATCGACAATGATAAGACCCAGATTTTGAATCGGGCAGAACAGGGCGGAGCGCGCGCCTATCAAAATCGATTTACGCCCTTCGACGATATCCCACCACTGAGTCGTGCGTTCACGATCTGTGAGTTGGGAGTGAAGGGCGGCGATCTTGTCGCCGAAACGGCGAACAAAACGCTGAATCAGCTGCGGCGTCAAAGAGATCTCGGGGACGAGAACGATCCCAATTTTACCCTGCGCCAACGTTTGCTCCAGCAGACGTAAGTAGACTTCAGTCTTACCGGACCCGGTGACGCCAAAAACCAAGTGCGACGAAAACGCATCGAACCTCGCGATGCCATCGACGGTTTGTCTTTGCTCCAGGGTCAATTCTGGAGGGGTATCCGCTTTCATATCCGGAATCACCGGCGGGCGCTTGGATTTGCGAAGCTTTTCTTTTCTTTCTAGCGGCGGGTAAGTCAATTGAACGACTTGGCCGATCGGATGGATATAGTAGTGCGCCAGCCACTCCAGCCATTTGATAAAATGTTCCGGCAAAGTTGGATATTCTTCATCCAAACTCGCGATGGCTTTTAACTTAATTTCTGGATCAAGAGCGGCTGTTGAAGGACCAAGAACGAGTCCCTTGGTGACACGTTTTCCGAGTGGGACGTTCACCAACTGGCCTCTTTGCAGCGGTGGAAGTTCCGGGGCGTGCAAGTAGGTCAGGGCCTCTGGAAGTGGAGCATCAACAGCGATCTTCCAGAAAGGCGTCTCGGTCATCGAAACCTCGAGTAAAAGTCGAGAACGACATCTTTCGCAGGCTGATTGGCTAAACCATCCAGCTTCGCATTGATGTCAAGCGCAGACGATTGGAATGTATGGGCCGGCAAAGCTCCGCGGTGCGAAGTCACCCCGATCAAACGGATCGTCACAGTGTTTTGACCCCAGCGGATCGTACGTACTTTTGGATAATTGAGCCCACGTGCATATTGATTATAATTATCCGCAGTTACTTCCACCTGGCTTGGCAAACGGAACTTACGAATCAAGAATTGATCTTGTTCAATCCAGAATCCCGGATTGCTGCTGCCATCCACCGGAGATGGGACGCCAAATGCATAGTTCACAGTGCCGCCAGTGCGAGACAAACGAACGAATTCATCGGGTTCATATTTAAACGCCTCGAGATTTTTTTGCGGAAGCTTTTTCGCAAAGGCATTTGCCGGCAAGATTTTGAAATTCATCAAGGTGCTTGCCAACTGATCCGTTGAACGGAAGTTAAAATATTTTTCGAGGAAGTCTTCTGCAATACGAGAGTTCTGTTTACTGCCGTTGTAAGACCAGCGCTGGCCACCAGCATAGATAAACTGCATTTTGATCTGATCTTTCAGATCTTTTGTTCCCGTTACAGTCACTTTCATGGTGCGATCGTTTTCAATCAGCCAGGTTTCTTTCAAAAACAAAGAGTCCTGAGCGTTGTTGAACTGAACTTCTTGCTCGATGGAGTAAACACCACTGCCGGCATTTTCAGCTGTTCTTTGCAAAATCATGCGAGCTGGTGGAATGTAGGCAAACGCCACCGGTATAAAAGCGACCAGTGAGACCAATAGAATTGAGATTTTTTTCATCATGCGAAAGTTCCGTTCTTAAGTTTTTCTGACACCTGCAGAATATAGTCCTTAAGCCCGGCTTGCAATTCTGGATTTCGGAGTCCCAGCTCTATATTGGCCTGAAGATAACCTAATTTATCACCCGCATCAAAACGGCTGGCCTTAAACGTCATTGCATTGAGGCCCTTTTGATCACAAAGCACCTTCATGCTGTCCGTGAGCTGAATTTCACCACCCAGGGAGGGTTTTGCGTGCTTCAAAATTTCCATGAGTTCGCCATCAAAAACGTAGCGGCCCGGCAGAGCCCAACGGCTTTTGGTCTCTGTGGACTTGGGTTTTTCGACCAACGACGTTACTTTAAAAAGGCCTGATTTTTGCTCATCAACTTCCGCGATGCCGTATTTGGAAACATCTTTTGCTGGAACTTCCATGATCGCAATTGTTGAAGTGTCCGTTTCATTGAACGAGTTCACGAGTTGCGCCGTTACGTTGGGTTCACCATGGAAGCCCATAGTGATTTCATCACCGAGTAAAACCGCGAAAGGATCTTTACCGACAATCGGCTGACCCATCAATACCGCGTGACCCAAACCCAGAGCCTGTTTCTGGCGGATACTGATGATGTTCGCCATGTTACGGATTTTGGTCAGACGCTCAAGCAAATGACTTTTTCCATCTTTGGCCAAGCGGTCCTCAAGTTCATAGGAAGTATCAAAGAAATCTTCGATGGCGTGCTTTCCGCGCCCTGCAATCAGCACAATGTCTTCGATACCAGCCTTTACGGCTTCTTCGACGACATAGAAAATGATTGGGGCATCCACAATCGTGAGCATCTCTTTAGGGACTGTTTTAGTTGCCGGAAGGAAACGAGTTCCTAACCCGGCAGCCGGGATAATTGCTTTTTTTACTTTAGACATGTTTAATAAGTCTCAGACGTTTCATTTTAAGACAAGTCCTAAACCCGCCTGTCTCAATTTGTAGTAGGCGCCGCTTTTTGGAACAGCGCTCAGAATGAACGTGTTACTCTGAACTCGGGGGATTCTATGAGGGCCGACGTGCGTAGTTATCTGCTAAAATCGTTATCTGCTGTTTTTGCGTGCGGAACGCTCGTTTTTGCCTTTCAAAACTGCGGAAAAGCAGGCTTTGATTCGGCAGCTGAGACAACTGAAAATCTTGCTTCTGTGGGTTCAGACAGTGCGGCTCCTTTCGCATTCAATGCAACTTTTGATCAGATTACTTATAACTCTTGTTTTGGCATAGGCCTTAGCGCAAACCCCGGCTATTTCACAATCAAGGCCGGATCCTATGATGGCGGGGGTGTGAATTTAACCTCAAACTTCGTTAGCTATGTGAACTCAAAACTCAAACCACAGTATCCTGCAACGACTGTCACCGTTGAACAGATGAAGTCCTATGTTGGTGAAACTGTTGAAAACAACTTGGCAACACTGCAAATGGCTCTGCGCACCCGCGGCGCGCCACAACAAGTGCGCAACCCAACCGGTTCAAACCCCGCTTTGAATACCGACTATGTGAACCTGATGACCGATTTGACTGATGACCGCATCATGGAGCCTGTGTTCAGATCGATGGGAGCTGTTGTGAACTACTTCCCATTGGCGGCGACGGCGGCTCAGCGCGTGATGGAAGCTAAAATCACTTACAATGGTGATGAAGGTGTTGCTTATAGCCTTCGCAACGATCTTTCCAACAACGGTATGCTTGCGTTGACTTACACAGGCCCTACGGGAACCTCCGCATATGCGGCGAGAATGCCTTCGTCAACTACAGACGCGTCCATTGCTTACGGCCGAGGCTATATGATGCAGTTCGCGGCGGATATCGCTCCGTTGACTCAAGCGATCGCTCAAAGCACAGCAGTGGCTCCGAATTCGCGCAATCCGAACAATATTCTTGTTGGTATTCAAGAGACGGATCTTGCGAATCCTTCGGCAGTTGGAGCGAGCTGGGACTGTTCAAGCTCGGTGGATGGACGAGGTGCTCGTCGTTATGCGATCGTGAAACCTGCGGATGCTCCTATTTTTTGTCCAGCGGACTCCATTGATCGTATGGGTAGCCCGAACTATCGCCGCGAACTTGAAATCATCCGTCGCCATTTGCCGGCTTCCCAATGGGATGTCAGCATTGACCGCCGTTGTGTCGTGCCGAAGTCGGGAACTTGCTATAATAATGCTGCCGGTACTTCAGAAGACACGGTTGAGTACGACCAAAGAAACGAATGTTATCAAGGTTTGCAAGGTCTTGCGAACCGGGACATTACAAAGCGCTGTGCCCAGTATATTTCAATCTGCCTTCGCAACTAAGCGGTGGCTGCACTGTTAGAATTGCGCGACTTTCGCGTGTAATAAATTCTCGGCAAAAACCGGATAAGGGCGTAGGAACTTGAGCGGATCCACCATGCGTCCTTTTTGTCTGACGGCAAAGTGCAGGTGCGCTTTCGTGCAATAGCCGGTGCAGCCGACTTCGCCAACACGGTCGCCGGCGTTGAGTTTTAAGCCGAAGCGAATGCGGGCGTCGAGTTTGCGCATGTGATTGTACGAAGTCTCAACGCCGTTCCCATGCATCAGTACAATGTAATTGCCGGCCGCCCTGTTCTTACCAAAGCGAACAACCGTGCCGTTGCGGGCGGCATAGATCGGAGTGCCCTCCGGCAGCTCAAAGTCCACGCCTAAGTGGGGCTGTATTTTACGAGTGATCGGGTGACGGCGATGAGGTTGGAATAAACTTGCCAAGCGAAGATAAGACACCGGCGCATAAAACGGCCGACTCTTCAGTAAGTCATTTTCCGTGATAAAAACACCGCCGTTTTTTTCGATCGTCACGTATCTTTTTTGAATGTTATTGCCACGTATCGCGAGGGAAGTTTGCAAAACCTCGCCATAGCGGATGAAGAATGGGCCATCGTATTTTTTCTCAACCGTCAGCCAGAACTTCGCTCCGCGCTCCAGGCCGCGATTCAAGTTGTAATCCATGATGTAGGCATCCACAAAACGCGATGCCACCCAGTTGCTATTCACCTTATTGAGAATGCTTGCCATCAGCGAGCCGCGGACCTGGCCGTCGTAACGAGCCACACTCGTTTTGAAAACGGCTTGAGCCTTCTTAGCTTCAAGACCCCGTGCTGACTTCTTGATTACAAAGACGATAGGCTCTTGCGGATCATACAGGCGCATTTCGGTTGTGCCCCCCTGGGTGCGAACCAGATACCCCACGTCGAGCTGCAAATACAGGTGACGCAGGTCCGGAGCCATCGCCAAGGCCTGGCCCCGCTCCGTTTCAGTAAAGCCATTGCGTTTCATCAAAGACACAACATTGTCGCCCGTCCGGACTTTTTTTGCGATAAAGCCATTGGCGCCGGCGAAAGCTCTTTGATAGGATAACAGCGAAAAAATCATCCAACTCGTGAAGACGAAACGGTAGAGGTACTTCAATGCTCAATCCTTTAAGCGTGTTAAAACATCCTGTTTTACTGAGCCTTTATTTTATATCTAGTTTGGCTCACGCCCAAAGTTTTTCTAGCGCTGTTACGGACGGTGTGGCCGGTGCGGGCAGGGCTGCGGTCGAGGCCGGGGATGTCAACTACCTGAATCCAGCGGGATTAGTCCACTTGAGGGGAAGATATGTTTATGCGACGGGAAGCAAAGACGATCTATCCTTAAGTCTAAGCGAATCGAGCCGCGAGGTCGTGGTACCGGCCAGTCTGTCTTATTTGCAGCGAAAAGCAAAGGACCGCTCTGATCAAGAGGTGAAGTGGAAAGACATGCGGTTGTCGCTTGCCGACTTCGTTGTCGAAAAATTTTCGATGGGGATCACCGGTACGATGAGCACCGTGGATTACAAAACCAGTTCCTACAATCAAACGAACGGGAACTTGGGATTGTTCTATACTCCGACGGATCACTTCGGTTTAGCGTACGTTTTTTATAATATATTTGGTGGTAAAGACACAGTGCCAGAAGAGGTTCGCGAAGCATCCCAAATGGCCGTGGGCCTGAATTTTATCTACAAAAACTTCGTCCGTTATCGTTTTGATGTTCTTTCTGCCAGCAATAACAACTTTGGTAAGCCTGCATATATGCTGGGGCTTGAGACCTTGCTCAACGAGTGGTTTATTTTCCGTATCGGGTATAAGAACGACATTTTAGCCAGTCAGGAGCTCTTTACTCAGGGCCTTGGCTTTCACGGCCCGGTCTTTTCGGTGGATTATGCCCACCAGGGATCGGTAAAAGGTGCTAATTTTGATCGTCACTCCATTGACTTGTCCTTTTCCTTTTGATACCTAACACCATCCGTTAAACTTGGAGATGAAACATGGCTTCTAAAACAAAAAGAACTGAATACATTCGCGAAAAGAAAAGAACTACTAGCGGTACTAAACGTAAAGCAGCTCTTCGCAGCAAAGGTACTACTAAATCTGCAAAGACTCTTTTTAAAGACTAAATCATTGATTTAATTGATTTTTTAAAGGAAAAGCCGGTAAATCCGGCTTTTTTCGTTTGTCTTTATCTTATTGTCTAATAGCCAGCGCTATTTTCTTAGCTGGCCGCCGGCTTCCATAGCCTCCCCATTCAGGGTCCATTTAAACGGCATTTCCACCCAGCCTTCTTGCCCCGGATAGAACTTCCATTTTTTCAGGGCCGCCAGGGTTTTTCCGTCCAGATTACGGTACCCCGTGGATTGGCCGAGTTTAAATTGGGAAAGGCTGCCGTCTTTATTCACGTAAGCATAGAACATCGTCTGACCTTCTTGGCGGGCCAAACGCTCATCTTGAGAGTACTGAGGGAACTTATTGCCGGGCATTTGGCGGAGCTGTTCGAGCGAGCGAACCCCACCCGGGATCCCCGCAACTTCCTTTGTGGGTGCCGGAGAACCGGAGTCGCCGGTGCCTTCACCCTCAGTGCCCGTACCTTTGCCGTGTGCTTCTTTAAGTGCGGCGAGGCGGGCATTGGCCTCTTCGCCTTCGCGGGCGATCTGGCCTTCACGAACTGCCGCTGCGCGGGCTTCAGAAGCTTCGCGATCTATGGCTTGTTGAGCTGCCAAGCGGGCCGCTTTGTCAGCCGCCGCTTTTTCTTTGGCTTCCGCGGCAGCAATTGCAGCAACGTCGGCTTTACGGCGAGCCTCGTCCGCTTGAGCTGCGGATTTCGCCAGCGCCTGGTTCTCTTGTTCAATTTCGTTCAAGGCATCGCTGCCATCTTGAGCTGCTTTATCGGCATCGCTCTCGAAGGATTTCTTTGCGGCAATGACTGCGTTGCGATTTTCGCGGTCGACTTTTTCGAAGTCGTCTTGAAGATCTTTTTCATCCATCTGGGCTACGGCAACTTCGCCAATGTCAGAGGTTTCAAGATCCGGAGCGGAGATATCATCTAAAGTGGCCGGTGCCGCCGCAACGGCCTTCGCGATTGGTGCTGGAGCCGCCGGTGGCTCGATAGGGGCTGGGGCCGGTGTGGCTTCGCCTTGGGTTTCTGGGGCGTTCGTGCCGTCAGCAATCGGTTTTGCCGCCGTTGTTTCGCTTTCGACTTCAAACTCAATCACTTCTTTCTTCGGGAACTCAATGGGCGGAATGCTCATAAGTGCAACCGTCGCGACGAGTGCCGCGTGAAGCATCACTGATAAGGAGATAAAACGCCCCGACTTATTCTCTGTCAAATCAACGGGCAGCGGTGGTAGTTCGTTGTCGGTTTCTTGTAAGCCTTTAAATTCCATGTTCGACTCCTAGATTACTCAGTAACTATTCAGCCTGAAGAATAGCGATCGAAAGATCCATATCAGAAGATTGCAACCGGGGTCTTTCACGGCGGATCAGAGCCAAAGCCCGCCTCAAGTCTTCACCACGAGCAGTGCCATCAGAGAAAGTGAATTCCGCAGCGTCACGCTCCGCAAGTTCGAACACGCGGCGGTTATTTTCAGATTCTTTACGAAGCTGGGTGACTGCCTGGAAAGTCTTAGAAGGTGTTGACGAGGCGGCCATGGCGATGTCTGCCATCATGACGGCGGCGAAAACCGCGAAGAGAGTCTTTTTCATTGAGAGCTCCTATCCTAAGAGATTTAATCCATTGGGAAAGGAGCAAAGTTCTTGCCAGAATTTTGCAGCTTGAGAGGGCGTTCATTTTCAGCTCATCGAAAGGGAGTGTATCGGTTTTTGTCAGTGTCCAAGGTTTCATGAAGCTTTTACAAACGGCCCGGGGAGGCCCTTTGTCACCAGACCAAGGCTTGGAATTGTGGAAAGTTGAGACCAATGAGAGAGGTTTTCTGTAAAGAGATCTATGATTTGAAGTCACAAAATAAAGCTGTCATGACGGCGATTACGACTCAAGGTTTGCTGGCAGAGTTTGCGACCTTAAGCGGAAAAGTGGGCGATACGGACTTGGCACTTGAAAAATTGTCCAATGCCTACGATAGGTCTCATGGTAGCAGCAATGAAAATGGCGCCGCCAAGTAGTTGTTAAACTTCTAGTCATTTTGAATTTTATACTGGAGAAACCCTGCGAAAACCGTGGGGTTTCTTATTCAGGTCAAAAATTTCTGGCAAGGGAGTTGCTTAGTTTTCTCCCTATGAAAACAAAAAATATTTTTTTTGTGGCCCTGGTGGTTTCTTTTTCAGCAGCTTTCGCCCAAGAGACAGAGCTTATATCTTTGAGTGCCTATGCGCGCATTGCGAACGGGCAATTTCAAGATAAATTGCCGGTCGACATCCGGGATAAAGATATTTATTCGCCGAAGTCTGTGCGCTTTTCGACGGATGCCCGCAAGATTTATATCAACTCCCTCGAAGGCGGGAAGACGGTGGTGTACTCTTGGCCGGAGCTGCAGAAGCTAAAAACAATCGTTCACAAATTCACGGAAAAAGATGCGGCTCTTTTTGAAGGCGAAGTCAGCGTATTTGACTATAAGTTCTATTCCCAGCCGCCCACCGGCGATGTGAATCAGTTTGTGGGAAAGCCTGTGGAAAGCGAGCTGTCAGCTGACGGCCGTTATTTGTGGGTGCCGTACTATCGCCGTGATTGGGACCGCTACGGCCAATCACCCAGCGCAATTTCGATCATTGACACTCGCACGGATGAAATCGTGCGCGTAATGCAAACGGGGCCGATTCCAAAGTTTGTTGTGGCATCACCTGATGGCCACTATGTGGCTGTGATGAATTGGGGCGATAACACGATTGGCTTGATTGATACTTCGAGCCGTGATCCTCGCCAGTATCACTATGTGGCTCACATAGTGGTGGAAACACAACTGAGCCAGGATGGACTTGAGGGCACGGACCGTGATTCTACGTGCGGCTTCTGCCTTCGTGGCAGTCTTTTCACTCCGGATAGCCAATACTTGCTGGTGTCACGTATGGGAAAAGGCGGTATCGCCGGATTTCATATTCCAACGCGTACTTATTTGGGTTCGGTCATGAATATTGCTTCCACACCAAGGCATATGGTGCTGAGTCCGGATGCTCAAACAATCTACGTGAGTTCGAATTACGCGGGTGTTGTTTCTAAAGCCCCTTTGTCAGAGGTTGTTAAAGCTTTGATCTCTGCAAAAGGCAAAAGAATCAACGGGCCGAAATGGAAATCAGTTTCCGTCGGTCAAGGGGCGCGGACATTGGATATTTCTCCGAAGGGCAGATTCCTATTTGTAGCGGTTAACGACACGGCGGAACTTGTAACTTTGGATGCGCAGACGTTGCAAGTGCTATCGCGTATGAATGTTGATCCGTTCGCGGTAGGCTTAGCGGTGGCACCGGACATGTCGGCGGTGATTGTAACAAGCCAGGGCCGGGCTGGGGAAGGCGGAGGCAATGCCGTTAACATCATTCGCGTGCGCGCTAACGACGGGCCCGTGCTTTCGACGATTAAGCTTCAATAAGCCCCGGAGGTACTTCCCCTTTGGCAAGAGCTTGGGCCACTTTCTGGTGGTCCTCGCTACCAACGATCTTCAATGCTTCGTCTAACGGCATTGGGTCGGGGTGGGGAATCTTATCTTTCTTAACTTCCAGGATTTGCTTATAGCTGACCTCGAGGTCCGCTTTTTTCAGCGTGCCTTGAGCAATTGCTTCGGTAATTCCTTCGATGGCGCGTGGGGGTGACAAAGGCTCATTACAATAGAGCAGCACCTGGGCACCGGCTTGCATGGCACGAACTGGAATTTGCTTTGGATCGTAGTGTTTCACCATTGCTTTCATATCGAGGTCGTCTGTGACGATCAAACCGCGATAGCGGCATTGTTCGCGAAGGATCTTCTTCAGGAAAGTCTCTGACAACGTGACGGGCCAATCCGGGTCGACATTTTTAAAAAGAATATGAGATGTCATCACCATATCCACACGAGCTTTGAAAGAACGCTTAAATGGAATGAGTTCCAAACTGTCCAGGCGCTTCATATCGAGTTCTTCAACTGGAAGATCTTCGTGGCTGTCGACAATCGTATTGCCGTGACCCGGGAAGTGCTTGGCGCAAGAGATGATGTTTGATTTGATGTAACCACGAACCAGAGCGGAAGTGTGCTTGGCGACCATCTCAGGATCGCTACTGATCGAACGGTCGCCAATAACGGTGTTCTTTGGATTTGTGAAAATATCCACGCACGGGGCGAAATCCAAGTTGATGCCGACGGCATTGAGTTCCAAGCCCATTTTATTAGAGAAGTGAAAGGTGACTGTGGCGTTGTCGAGATCACCGAGTTTTTTGAGCGGTGGCCACTGAGTAAATGGTGCCTTTAATCTTGCGACACGGCCGCCCTCCATATCGATA
Source organism: Pseudobdellovibrionaceae bacterium (assembly GCA_039810425.1). Lineage (GTDB taxonomy): Bacteria > Bdellovibrionota > Bdellovibrionia > Bdellovibrionales > Bdellovibrionaceae > JACMRP01. Next base: position 124,315 of record JBDHWW010000001.1, read on the forward strand.
CCGATAAAGAGCGGGGCTTTGTCTTGCATTTGACTGCGCAAAGATTGGATTTCTTTGCAGAGGGCATGAACCTGCTTTGGTTCAGAGACATTGCGGCCCATAAGAATGATGCCGCCGATGTTATTGTTAACGATGAATTTCTTTTCGTCCGGAGTCAGAGATTGCCCGGCAATCCCGATAATCATGTGTTGGCCGATCAGTTTATTCATAAGTAGATCCCCTTTTATCGTCCTTATTTTCCAGCTGGTTTTGTTGCCGGTGGTTCTGCTTTGATTTGAATCCCTTGTCCCTGAGGAATGCCTTCTTGCTTTCCCGGATTTGCGGGCTGCATAGTCGAACTTTTTGAAACCAAATTTGTTTTGCCGGCAGGGACATCACTAAAGAGACTTTTTAAAATACCTTGGCTGACAGGAAAGTTCTTTGTCGCTGCGGCCGGATCGGCGACGAGCTCGGTGGAAACACCTTGCGCAACAGATGTGGTGCCGAGAACCTCGCCGCGCTCATTCACATAGCTTAAAAATGGAACATCTTTAAACTTGTTTTGAACCTTGAAAGCTTTCAAACCCAAAAAAGCTTCCTCTTTACCCACGGAAGCCAGGCCTTTGTAGGCCTCAGCATCTTCTTCCGCGATGGCGGTGTAGTCATAGGCGGAATCGGTTTTCAGACCTTCTTTGCTTTTGAGCATGACATAAACGAGGAACGTGCTAAGAAAAGTGTTCTTTGCAAGATCCTTGCGGATCATTTTTGTTTTGCCGGCTTCTTTTACTTCAGCAGTCATTTTCAAGCCGTTGAACTTTGCATCGATCGTTTTTGTCTCTTTGCCAACGATGCTTGTATATGAATAAGAAATCGGGCCTAGATCCGCGCCGGCAAAGGCTTTGAGGCTTTCGGTGATTTCCGCGCCTTGGCCCGTTGTCTTTAAAAAGTAAGTAGAAATGAATTTTTTGCTTTTTGCATCGAATTCATATTTTGAAATTGTGTAACCGATGGGATTGCCGGCAGACATAATTTTGTAATAACCCTCAAATAAAACTTCCGCGTGGGCAAAAGAGAATGAGCACGCGCAGAAAATTGCAACAACCTTCAGTGGAGAGAGTATGCGGACCATGGTCTGGGACCTCCTTGGGGGTACGGCTAAAAGTCTCACTTGGCCCCAGAGTGAAGTCAAAGAGTTCAAGGTCGAGTTCTCGACGGAAGTTGCTCCCGGGCAAAGAATCAGCAACAATAGTAGAACACGATGATGAAATCTATTTTTGCACGCATTCGTAATCGTAAGGGCCAGGTGGCCATTTTTATCGCACTGATATTCCAAGTGCTTTTTCTATTTTTTGCGATGATCATCAACGTGGGTCTGCTAGTGCATCATAAAATTAATCTGCAAAACTCTGTGGATCTAGCCGCTTACTATGGAGCAATGAAACAAGCTGAGATGATGAATGCGGTGGCGCACGTGAATTATCAAATTCGCCAAAGCTGGAAATTGCTCGCATGGAGATATCGCCAGCTTGGAACCGCCGGCGATTACATAGTTCATCCCTATAACAAGCCACAAAAGAAGATTGATGCTTCGGATATTGAGGGATTACCGGTGGGCTCAACGCCATCCCGTCAGCAGTACTATGATGCTCCGGCATTCTGTATTACTTATGCGCCTTTTTCCCCGATGCCATCGGCTCGTGAAAGCACTTGCAAGGATCAAAGCGACCAGAAGACGATAAAACTTTTCAACCCTCCGCCCATTATCGCGGGTTTCTTGAGCATCAATACTGCGATCCATGTGGCGACCACGCGTGCTTTGAACGAAGCCATTCAGCGCTGTAAGTACGTGGGTCAGTTCAATTATATGATCCTCGCGCGTTTTATTGCGGCTTACAATATCGATCAGGGCGAACGAAAGCAGTTGATTTCGATGCTGTCGCGTGGCCTTAGCGAAAAGCCGGATGATTTTCGTGATATCTCCGGCGAATTGGCGAGCGAAGGCATTATCAAGACGTTCAGAAATAATCTGACTGAGGCAAATCGAAACTCTATCAAAGATGATCAAATCAAAATTATCAACGGGCTTGGTCAGAATGACTGCAATGCTGTCGGCCGAGCAAACACAGATCCGGCGAAATGGCTGTCAGAAGTTAAGATTAAACCGGCGTTTAACTATATGGACTTTTTGTGTGGATCGGGCAGTCCGCCAGAAGTAAAGCCAGATCCAAAAGAACTGACTCAACAAAATTTGCCGAATTACGTAAATGAGCTTCAAGACGATATTTCATATCTTTCCAAGTTAGTTGATCCGCTTCAACCACCCTATAATGCATCCGTTGGCGTAGAAAAAAATCCCTGGTGTATGGCCTACGTTGGTGTGAGTGCGGAAACCAAGCCAAGCATTCCGTTTGCCCCGCTGGGCGGTGTGACCTTGAAAGCGCGGGGGTTCGCCAAACCTTTCGGAGGCAAGATCGGTCCATGGTACTACTCGCAATGGCCGCGCGGATCCGATCAATCAAACGGTGGCAAGCGAATAGACGCCTTGTTGCCCTGGCGCGAAGGCGATAAGTCAAATCAAGCAGACCCAACCGATCCAACACGTGCAGCAAACTACAGCCGTTTTCCAGGTGATAAAGCGGGAATGAAGTCTCGTGCAGTGATGGGCCAATATGGCCGTGCTATTTACAATTTAAGTCAGGACTGGAGCCAACGGAGGCCCAATCCCGCTATCGATGATTCTCTGCCGGCGCACTGGAGTCGTTCGGTAGAGCCAAACTTCTATCACTGGAATCACTTGGGCCAGACCTTTACAGCTGAGAAAAGTGGAGACATTCTGGCCTGGGATAGCGTCACCGATGGTTATCCGCGCATGCGTGATCTGGAACTGATGGCGATTCTTCCAGATATGTTTGACATCACTTACTACTCGATTGATCCGGATTACTATCACAACTATTACCTAAAGCTCACCAATGAATATATTAAAAAAGCTCCGGGTAGCTTCAAGTATGTGATTCGCCCTGACTTGGGAGTTCGCATGAACAGTAGTGATAAAGCTCTTTCAGAATACAGCATTCGCGATCAATACAAGCGCTATGAAAAGGTGAAAACCATGGATCCGCAGGCGGATGAACCAAAAGTAGAGTTTGAAACAAAGCTTATTTACATAGCGACTTCGGTGTATCAAGTTTTGACATCCTGGATTGGCAAAGACTTGATGGACTACTCTCTGGATGCCGAGAGATTTGGTAAATGCGTCTCTAAACCTGAAGATCTTTTGAAGGGCGGGCCCACCAGCGGCGACTGTATAAATGGTGGACGCACGGGTTACTCGGTGAAAATGGTTTCGACAGACTACCTTCGCTCGCAAGATCTTGATCTCGGTGGCGAAGGTGGTGCGACGGGTGGTATTTTAAACCCTCCAAACAATGATTTCTAGAGGGAAATGTCTCACTCTGAGACATCGGAAATTTTAATAACTTTGTTTCAAGACAGCCCGACCTATGTCCGATAAGATAAATACTGGGGATGAATCATGAAATACCTATCTAGCTGTACGGTCATCGGGCTTGTTTTGTTAAGTTCTCTTCCTGCGTTTTCAGATTACAGCGCTGAGAAGCCACAGCCTCTTTCGGCGGCGAGTTTGGCCCTCCAACAATACCCAGAGCAAGCCAACAACACAAAGGATGGTGGTGAGGGTTATGAACCTGATAAAGTCATCAATCTAACAGTCACAAAATGGATTAATGAATTAGACAACTCCATTTGTCCTGTTAGTACGGCGAAGAGCTTAGCGCAAAAAATTAATCAAGATGCGGAAAAATACAAAGCAAGCCAAAAGTCATGTCAAGACCGCGAGGACAAAGCCAATAAGTTCTGTATGGAAAGTCGCAATCCTGATGTCAAAAACTATCTCATGATTGCACAGATTTTAACGGGTAGCTTGTCGGGCATGGCAGATGCTTGTAGTAAATTTGGACAAGTGATGGATGCTGCTAATAAAATGCTCACTCTGTATCAAACTGCTTGTAGTTCTTGGCGCGGAGTTTGTATGTCAGCGTGTGGAGATGCGGTCAGCGCCCTAAAGTCTATAGAAAAAAACAAAGACGCTTTAGTAAAGAATGTAGTGGCAGAGGCAAAAGTGCAAAGTGCGATCGCGGCAAAGGCGGCGAACAAGGCAACGCAAGCGGCGTGTGATACCTTGGCTGCCAGTTATGCGTCATACGTCAAAAATAACTCAGCAGAAATTACTGCAGAACTGAACACAGACGGTAAGGACTATAAAGCTGTGGCCAAAAAACAAGAGACTTGCAAAGGCTACGCAAAAGAGCTGGCGTCGGCAGGTGTGGGGATGATCGGAGTTCTGAAGTCTTTTGGCCAAGGAAATAAGTGTGAAAACCAAACAACGAATGTGGCGACAGAAACTAACGTGGATTGCACCGTCCCCGCGAATAAGCAAAACAATATGCAGTGTATCTGTCAGGATTCGCCTCGCACTCCTGGATGCAACAACGGTTTGGATTCAGTGGCTGCGGCTAAAAGTGGTGATACTCTCAGAGGGGTAGATCCTGGAAGCTATACTCCGGGCGGGGGCTCGGCGGGCAACTTTGGCATCGACGGTGGAACTGATGGGATGGATCTTTCAAGTAAATCTCCTGATGGCGGTGGATCTCTGCCAGGCGCGCCTTCGGGTGGTGGCAGCGGTCTTGGTGGCAGCGGCGGCGGTTTTGGCGGCGGCGGCGCCGGCGACGGAGCTCAAGCGAAGAGAGCGGGCGGGCTTAATACCAATATTCTCGGTGGTGAGGGTGGCGGCGGTGGCGGTGGCAGTTGGGGTGGTTCTAACTATGATAGAGATACGGCATTGCGCCAGTATTTGCCAGGTGGTGCGAAAGATCCAGCAGCAATGGCTGGAGCGGCATTGAGCAAACAAGTGACTTCTCAGGGTGGTAGATCTAACTGGGAGAAGGTCAAAGATCGTTATCGCGACAATAAACCAAGTTTGTTGGGGTACTAATTATGCCAAAGCAACTTAAGGCTTCTTTACTTACCGTGGTTTTTATTTACACTTCGACAGTCATGGGTGGGGCGATTGAGTCAGGAACCGCAAGGGTCACTCCAACGTCGGCACCAAAAACTTCGGCTCCATCGATTACGGATTCCTCTCAAGGTGCGGCAAAAGACAATAAGATGGGGCAACTCATGAATATTGCTATTGGTGGCGTGAACCTTGCGACCGGTGCTTATTGCCAGAGTACCTGCTCAACGGGTAGTGGATGCTGTCCAATGGCACCGCTATTTTTTTTAATGGGCATGCAGAATCTTGCACAAGCAGGAGCCCAGGGTAAATCCGGAGGCCAAGCGTCGGGAGCCGTCTATTCTACAGATGTAGGCTTGGACTACGGAGGTTATGATCCAAATGCATCGAACCCGTTTGGGGGTGACCCAGAAATGAAAGTGGGTAAAGACTTTGCGGCCGCTGTGGCCGCAGGAAAGACCGGCTTTACCTATGATCCAAAAACTAATAGTGTTACGACCGCAAAGGGAAACACAATCAAAGGCAGCGACTTGGGCAACTCTGCAGCGCTAGCCGCTGCGGGCGTGCCTCAATCGGCAATTGATATGATGAAGAGCATGGAAAGCGATGTCGTCGCCAAAGCGATGAAAAAAGTCGACAAACTCGGCCTGAACACGAATGTCGTTTCTGGTGAAGAGAGCAGCGGTGGTATGGGCGGTGGCGGCGGGGCGGGCTCAGCCTCAGGTTCTGGTGACGTGAATCCTTATGGTGCGATGGCGGGAAAAGGTTCTAGCCTTGGGATTGACCGTGATCCAGCGCAAGTTGCAGGTATGCAAAAGAACTACAATGGTGAACCTATCGGAGTATCTGGTGACAGCATCTTTAAAATGATGAACCGTCGTTATAAAGTAAAAGAAAGTCAAAGCACATTCTTGGATGAGTCCGACGTTCCGATGCAAAAGTAATTTTAATTGTTTTCTAAAAAAATCAAATCAGTGGCGGCTGTATTGGCGGCCACTTTTATTTTTTCCGCCACCACGACATTTTCGAGGGCTGAACCAGAGAGAACTTGCGCCTGTGAGCCGAACACACCAAAGCCCTTCAATGTCACCCCAGAGTCAATCTGGGTGCTAGCAGTTTTTAAAATAGTGGCACCATCCAGAGTCTCAAGCACCGGAGCTTCTTGACTAAAGCGTTCTATAGCCCGGCGAAGATGGCTTTGCTCGTAAGTTTCAGTTTTGCTTTTCAAAATATCTAGGCAACTGCCGGTCGCTTTCAAAAAATCTTGGGCGTTACCGGTTTCATACCAGTGACAAGGAACTTTGTAGCGTTGGACAAGGTGTCCTTCTTGAATCCCTGTAGTAACTGCATCGTACAGGATGTTGGCCGGAGTTCCATTCGGCAGGTAATCAAAGATCTTACCTGACAGAATTTGAATACCGATAAAGTGCTCGGCCTTCACACACTCAGCACCGGGAGCTGTCTTGCCGAAACCACGAACGCGGTCTTTACTATCAAGCCACACGCCGCCGAACTTAGTTCCGACGCCCTCATGATCCATTGTCAGCAAAGTACAAAGAGCCTTATTTTTTTGATGAAGCTCAATCGCTTTTGCGATTACACCTTTCTCCTTCGGCAAAACCACTTCATCGGAATTCATCAAGATGAGGTCTTCAGCGGGTTTGAAGTAGTCCCGCGCGGCACCGAGCCCGCCGCCAGTATCTAGGATTTGCGTAATCTCATGAGAGAAATGTAGCTTTCTTGCCCCATGATTCATGTGGATAAAAAGATCCACGATCTTCGTGGGCAAGTGGAAAGTATTTACGATAAGGCGGTCGACTTTAAGGCCTTCAAGAAACGCCAGGGGGTAAGAGGCCAGGGGAATATTCAGAAAAGGAATCGCCGGTTTTGGCCGGATCAACGTATATGGCCGCAAACGAGTTCCTTCACCCGCCGCGAGGAGCATGACATTCATAAAAGCTCGTACTTTCTTTCCAAGGCTCCCGAATCGATCAGTACGTCAGCAAATGGTTTATAGTCAGGAAACTCAGTTAAGCTTTTGAGAACTCTTCTCAGAGTACCCGATAGATATTTTAAATAGCGCTTGTCTTCACGCAAATGATAGAAGCTGGCAAAGCTGCCGCAGGCCTTAAAGCAGCGTTGGATACTTTGCAGCTCATAGACTTCATTAAACTGAGTGCGTGAGAAATCTTTTGGCAAGAATTCGCGGGAGCTTTCTAAATAGTGCTCCATCAGCGTTTTTGTCATTTCATCGTTCATGTTCACATAAGAATCTTTGAACAAGCTGACCAGATCATATTGAATAGGTCCAAGGCGCGCATCCTGAAAATCGATCACTTTCATTTCATCAAGTTTGATCATCAGGTTGCGCGAGTGGTAATCACGGTGAGCGATCTTTTTGGGTTCACGATCCAGCTTGCTGCAAATATCTGTGAATATTCTTTGAATCTCACGTGCCGTCTTATCCGTCCATTGGAACTTTAGAATGCCGGAAATCAAGTTGTCTTTTCCATAGTTCATTTCCCAAAGGAACTTTTCAGTATCAAATTTGATATTGAAGGCCGTGCATGGTCCCGGAGTCGCCGTCGCTTTGTGGTGGATCTTTACAATCTCATCGACGGCCATTTTATAGAAATCTAAAGAAGCTTCTTGAGTTTGGCTTTCCCAGAATTTTCTTTCGAGAGTCAGGTCACCCAAGTCTTCGAGCAAGACAAGACCATCAGCGGGAGTCATCGCAACCACTTCAGGAACGTGAACGCCGGATTTCGCAAAATGCTTGAGAACACTTAAGAAGGGATAGTTATCTGGATCAAACGGTTCCCAGCGCATGAGAACCCAAGATTGTTGATTCAAAACAACACGATAATAACGGCGATTTGAGGCATCACCAGCTAACGAGTAAATTTTGAAGTCATCACTTTTAAGAGACTGTTTTAAAAAGTTTTGGATGAATTCTTCCATAGAATTCATCCTTGCAGACTAGACCTTAAAAGGCAAGACCACCTTAGTGGAGGTCTTGGTTCTCATCCTTATGAAAGAAAAGGTCCAACAACTCCCGTAGCATCTGAGAATTGAGCGGAGCACGTTCCACTTCCAGGTGGGAGGTTTGGATATCATGATCGAATATTGGATTGACTAGGCGACTACTCAGCTCTGTCATCGGCAAAGTAGAGCTCGTCAGTATCAAAGGTTCTGATAGCGAACGCGGAGATTTCAAGTAGTCCGCAAGCAAAGCCTGATATTCAGCAGAAAGGTTTTCCACGTTCTCCACGAACAGTGTCATGCCACCTAAGTTGCAGATATCGAGGTCCGATTTGAGCTCTTTAGCGATATCTTCAAAAGGAATGAAGGCCCAACGAGCTGAGAAATCGTGGATTTGCAGAGCCACCTTCTTGATCAACGAACTGTCGCGCCCCTGAAGGTGCAAAAGTGAAGTGATCATGTGAGCAGGTTGAGTAGTCATTTCTTCTTGCAAATCTGAATCGTCGTCGCCAAAAAGGGTGACGTTCGTTGCGGAGAAATTCAAAGACTCAATAGTAGCCAAGTTTGTTTCACGACGCTCGAGGTATTCATTGTAGAGCTTTGGTTCCAAGACCATGCGAACCAACTGAGTGACACTTTTCTTTTTTTCAGAAGAAAGCTCCCAGCCATGAGGAATCACGGCGGTGCCCAGGAACTGTTCCTGCACAACAATGGGAATATAAAGGTCGTTCCCCTGAACGACAGGCTCAGAGTCCTCTCTCAGCTTTGAAAGATCCATCATACGACGAAGCTCCAAACCCTTCCCATAGCGACTGCTTAATAACTGCTTCAGCTTTATCAATGCTGTGTCCATCTATAATCCCTCTGGTCCCCATTTATCGACCGTTCGAAGGATTCCATATTACAAGTCTCATGCCGTAATTTGTCGCTTTCGGCGGGGGGGGATATATCGAATAAAATCAATGCTTTGTAAAAAGAAAGGGGTTCTTTTCATGATCGAAAAGAACCCCTATGTTTTGGTCACTAAAGTAAATCTTTCAGAGATTTACAAGACCTCGTTAGCGTGCAATCTTACGCTTATCGAGACCGTATTTTTCAACTTTCATGATCAAACCGGCGCGGCTGATACCCAGCTCTTTTGCCAATTTTGATTTATTCCAGCCCGTGCGGCGTAAGCCCTCGCGAATCATTTCGCGCTCGAGGTCTTCCAAAGCGTCTTTCAACTTACCTTGAAGGCGTGCCCCCTGAACTTTGTTTTTATCGCCGGACTCAAGAACCTTAGGAGAGAGCAATTCAGCCATCAACTTCGTTTCTTCCCCTGACAATACAACGAGTCTTTCGATTTCATTTTGTAACTCACGAACGTTACCTGGCCAAGCGTAGTCATAGAGTTTTTCAAGAGCACGCTTTGTCAACAAACGCTTTACGCCACCAGTCGTCTCGGAGATTTTGCCCAAGAAGAAATCCACCAAGTAAGGGATATCTTCTTTTCTTTCACGGAGCGGGGGGACGCGGATGTTGATAACGTTCAAGCGATAGTACAAATCTTCACGGAAAGTACCTTGTTCAACCATCTCTTTGAGATTTCTATTCGTAGCGGCAACGATACGAACGTCAACCTTACGCTGCTCCGTCGCGCCCACTGGCGTGAACGTACCTTCTTGTAAAACGCGAAGCAGTTTTACTTGCATTGTCGGTGACGTATCACCGATCTCGTCAAGGAAGAAAGTTCCCTTATCGGCCATTTCGAAGAGACCCTTTTTGTCTTTCAAAGCCCCAGTGAAAGAACCGCGTACGTGACCGAAGAGTTCCGATTCCAAGAGGTTGTCATTGAATGCAGAACAGTTTTGAATGACGAACGGCTTGTCTTTACGATGGGAATTGTAGTGAATTGACTTCGCAATCAACTCTTTACCGGTACCGTTTTCCCCTTGAACAAGCACCGTAGAGTCAGCCCCTTTGATTTTATCCAGCAGAGCGTACAGTGATTGCATTGGCTTGGATTTACCGATCATATTGTCGTATTTAAATCTGTTGCCCAGTTCTTTATTTAATTCTTTGATTCTGTTTTCACGAGAAGTGATTTCCAAGTGAAGAGTTACGATCTCTTGAGCAACAAGTTCGCAAACTTCACAGAAATGGCCACGATCATGATCGTCAAGGTACTTCAACTTCCCGAGAGATTTTTCGATCGTATCCGCACTCATGCCGAAAGCCGCCAGGCGCTCGCGAATTTCTTCAAGGCGTGGCGTTGAATTTTGCTCACGGAAGAAACCCGTTGCGACAACCGTTCCAACAAAGTCATTTTCGATCAAGATAGGGAAGACGCCGACATCAAAACCGACCATGTCCCACTTCTTAAGTGAGTAGCGGTTTTGAGAGGTTCTCAAATCGTCGATAGTTTTAACAACCATTTCGCCGATGCTGCTTTTAGCGGTTTCTTTTTGCATCAATTGCGCGACAGCTGGGTTGTTGAATTGAGTTTTCTCGGTATCGAAGCCTTTGATTTGGCCACGTTCATCAGTGAAGATGACGTCGATATTCCACCAAGCGCCAAGAATTTGCTTCAGCTTTCTAATGACATGTATATGTTCAAACTCATCCCAATTGATCATAATGAATGCTCCTTCGTAAACTGTCTAATCTTTCAACTTTCATATCGTCAAAAGATTGGACAAACTTGAGAGCGACTGTCTAAAACCTTGTCTAACTAGACCTTCGTCATGGGAAATCGCTTCTGGCATCCGTAAATTAAATACGGTGCTGGAGACTGTAAAATCTGAAATATTCACCTTTGGAGTCAAGAAGCTGCTGGTGATTTCCGATTTCAGCAATCTGCCCGGACTTAAGAACTACAATTTTATCGGCATTTTGAATCGTCGATAGACGATGGGCAATGATAAGGGCGGTACGGCCCTCCATCAAGTGATCTAAACCCTTCTGAACTTCAATCTCGCTGGCCGTATCGAGCGCACTGGTCGCTTCATCGAGGATCAGAATAGGCGCATCTTTAAACAGGGCACGGGCAATACTGATTCTTTGTTTCTCACCGCCTGACAGTAGATTACCGCGATCACCGACCAAGCTTTGATAACCGTGAGGCATGCGCATAATAAAGTCATTCGCGTTCGCCATCTTGGCCATAGCCGGAACGTCGCTCAAACTGCGCTCAAAATTGCCGGCTTGGATATTTCTCTCGATAGAATCACTAAACAAGAAGACGTCCTGATTCACGAGGGCGACATTTTTACGCAAAGCTTGAAGGTTGAAGTCGAGGATATTAGTGCCGTCGATAAGGATTTCACCCGAAGTCGCGTCAAAGAAGCGCTCAAGGAGGTTCACAATCGTCGATTTACCGCTACCACTTTCGCCGACGAGGGCCACTTGCTCGCCGCGATTGATGATGAGATTCACATTTTTCAGAATCAAGTCCCGCCCATACGCAAAAGAGACATCTTTATAGACGATCTGTTTCCAGTCCTTCGGGAACGGCAGATTTTTTTCACTCTCTTTGACGACGTTCGGATTGTCGATCAAAGAATAGACGCGTTGAGAGGAGACGATAACTTCCTGGATGCGGACGTAGCTTTCTTGAAACTTCTTAATAGGCTGATTCAAAGCGACAAGAGACGTCACAAACGCCATAAATGCACCCATCGTTGTTCGCCCATCTGCGATCTCCGTGCCGATATAGAGAAAGAGCCCTAATATCAGTAAGGTTGCAACGAACTCTGATACGGGACCCATGATTTCGACACGGGAGTGAATGGTTTTTCGCACTTCCAAGTAGCCATCAGATTCGTCAACGAGCTTCTTAGCCATAGTTTTTTCAAGATTAAAAGATTGAATTACGCGAACGCCGTCCAAAGATTCTTTGATCGTTGAAGTCATTCTTTCCAAAGCTTCTTGCCCTTGCGGTAAGTATTTACGCAAGCTACGGGAGATATTCTTTTGGAAGACGCCTATGATAGGAACGATGATGAGTAGGCTTAAGGTCAGTTTCCAGTTGATCAAAATCAAATTGCAGAACAAAAAGACCAGGAACAGGGGAGCGCTAAAAATATCCGCGACCATACGAAGACCATCTTGAATCACTTTAACGTCATTCAGGATACGAGAAATCAAGCCTCCCGAGCCGGAAGCATAGGTGTTGTGGAATCCGAGGTTGAGCTTCATGAACTTCTGTTGAAGCTTCTGGCGGATGTTCTGAGTGATGCATTCCGCAACGTAGTTCATCGTAAAGATGTGGAAGTAGCGGCCGATGCCCACCGCGACAGCTAAACCAAAAATCAAAATTCCTACCCGGAAAGCGCCATCGATGTTCTTAGCCGTTAAAGCATCCATAAGGAACTGTAGTTGCTTAAAGACAAGTGCCGAGGCCGAAGCATAGATGATTCCGGTAATAGCCACGACGACAAGTTGCTTTTTATAGACTTTTGCTTCTTCTAAGATGCGCGAGATTTCAGACTTCATTCTACTTCTTTCGGCTTTCTTCTTTGCCGCTGTGTTCAGCGATGTAACGCTTCAGATATTGGCCTGTGAGACTTTTCTTTTCAGCCATCACGTCTTGTGGGGTTCCGTGAGTGACAACGTTGCCGCCTTTTTTGCCGGCCTCTGGACCCATATCGATGATGTAATCAGCTCCGCGGATCACGTCCTGGTTGTGTTCAACCACGATGACGCTGCCGCCAGCTTCAATGAGTTTATTCAAGACCTTCATCAGCATGTCCACTTCGCGGAAGTGCAGGCCTGTCGTCGGTTCATCGAGGATGTACAGCGTGGCCTTTTGATTTACGTTTGAAAGCTCTTTGGCGATTTTTAGACGCTGCGACTCCCCGCCACTGAGGCTATTTGCCGGCTGACCGATCTGCAAGTAATCGAGGCCGACCTCTTTAAGAACGCTCAGTGGTTTACGAATATTCGGATGAGCCACGAAGAAGCCCATCGCTTCTTGCACGGTCATCGACAGAATCTCGTGAACATTTTTTCCCTTGTACTGTACTTCAAGAATTTCAGGGCGGTATTTCTTTCCGTCGCAGACATCGCAAGGGATAATCACGTTATCCATGAACTGCATGTCGATTTCTTCGTAGCCGGTTCCCTTACAAGCAGGGCAGCGGCCGCCATCGACGTTCAAGCTGAATGTGCCGGCTGTGTAGCCACGGACTTTCGCTTCTTCAGTCGATGCCATGATATTGCGGATAAGATCAAAAGCTTTTAGGTAAGTAATCGGCGAGCTACGTGCAGATTTACCGATCGCAGACTGATCGATCAAAAGAACGTTCTTAATGTTCTCAACACCTTCGACTTTTTTGTATTCTTGAACTGGAAGATATTCAATATCCAAAGCCCTTGCGAGCGCTGGGTACAAAGTCTTCGTGACCAGGGTCGATTTGCCAGAACCGCTGACGCCGGTGATAACCACAAGACGATTCAACGGGAAAACGACATCGAGGTCTTTCAAGTTATGGCCTTTAGCGCCCTTCAACTCAATTTTAAATTTATAGCTAGAAAGATCCACAGGTCGAGCTGTGCGCAACGCCTGGAAATCTTTTGAAGGCATCAAGTAAGGCACGGTCACGGACTTGGTGCTGTCGTAGAATTTCTTCGTCGGACCAGAGTAAACGACTTCTCCACCGAGATATCCAGATCCAGGACCCATCTCGATAATGTTTTCGCTATTTTTAATCACATCGTGATCATGCTCAACGATGACAAGAGTATTGCCCAGCTCTTTGAGGTCTTTCAGAATCTCAATCAAGCGGTCATTGTCGCGTGGATGCAAACCAACCGTTGGTTCATCCAGCACGTAAAGAGTTTGCGATAACCCCATGCCCAGCTGATTCGCCAGGATCAAGCGCTGATATTCACCGCCCGACAGAGTCCGCGTTTCACGATTCATCGTCAGGTAGTGCACGCCGACGCGCACGAGGAAGTCCAAGCGCGCACGGATTTGTTTCAGAACTTCGCCCGAGACCTCAACCTGCGCCGGAGACAGTTCGAGCTTTTTAAAGAACCCACAAAGGTCTTCAATTGTTTTGCTGGAAAGGTCTTCGATATTGGTTTTATCGATGAACACATTCAAAGCTTCTTTACGCAGACGGGCTCCGTGACATTCGGGACACAAGAATGGGCTTCGATAGCGAGCGATGAACACGCGCACGTGCATTTTGTATTTAATTTGATCAAGGTACTCGAAAAGACCTTTTACGCCAAAGAACTCTCCGTCGCCATTCCAGATTTTTTCCTTTTGCGCTTTTGGCAGTTCTTTCCACGGTGTGTGGGGATCGATCTTGGCTTTCTTCGCATAAGCCATCAATTGACGGCGCTCGTGGGCCGCGCTCGGCATCGTGAAAGGATGAAGCGCGCCCGCCGCCAAACTCAAGTTTGGGTTGGGCACCACTTTCTTTTCATCGACATCCAAGATATTTCCAAAGCCTTTGCAAGTAGGACATGCGCCAATCGGGCTATTGAAGCTGAACAAGGCCGACGTCGTCGGCGGAGGAGTGTAATTACAAATCGGGCAGGAAGCCTCTTCGCTGACCTGCATTTTTTCTCCGTCGGTCGTTAAGATCATCGCGCGGCGGGAAATGACGTTGGTATTGTACTTGATGCTAGCTTCGTAAGCGTTCGTCAAAGAATCGGCGATACGGCCTTTTTCGTCCTCTTTGAAAGACATACGGTCAATCACGAGGAAGAAGCGGTCTTTCGGCAGGCCCTTCTTAAGGGCTGCCGGTTCGCTGATCTCGACGATGTCGCCCATTTCCTCTTTCAGGATCGTTGAAGCAGGCTCTGCTAAAGTCGCTTCAGGAGCTTTTTTCTTAGGCGTGGCTTTTGTAACTGCTGCTTTTTTGGCTTTGCCTTTTGCGGGCTTGGCTTCAACCTTGTCGCCACCTTTAGGAACATAGATGCGCAAGTAACCGTCTTGCAAAAGCAAAGAGTGCAGCTTCTTGCCTTCGGCGACACGCCCATCAGCGGTGATTTCCACCAAGATGTAACCGCGTTTGCTATCAAAGAACTTAATAACTTTGTCGGTTGCTTCAGTAACGCTTTCTTTTTCACAAGGAACCTTGTGAGTCGGGCAGTAAGGCGTCCCGACTTTTTCAAAGAACAAGCGCAAGTAGTCGATCACCTCTGTGGTCGTACCCACAGTGGAGCGGCTGCTTTTCACAGTATTTTTTTGCTCAATCGAAATAGCCGGAGGAATATTATTGATGCCTTCAATGTCCGGCTTCGGCGCTTTGTTCAAGAACTGGCGCGCGTAGTTCGACATGCTTTCGATAAAGCGACGTTGCCCCTCGGCAAAGAGAGTTTCAAACGCCAGAGAGCTTTTCCCTGAACCCGAAGGGCCACAAACCACCGTGAGTTGCCCCACAGGAATTTTGACCTCAATATTCTTTAGGTTATTTTGTTTAACTCCCCAAAGATGGATTTCCTTCATACGACTGGTTCCCGTGATTTTTAGAGGTTGAATCAACTGATCGAGAGTACTCTTGCCCTGGCCAAATGTCATCTAAGCAGGGGGTGGTTTTGATGGGGGACGTCTTAGATCGTAGAACTGCGAAAACCACGCCGAGTCTGAGAATAAGTAAGTATATTCATATGTTTAGGATATGGGCGATGTGTCCAGGTATCACACGAGACGAGCGTCTAACGGAGTTTCGGGAATTAAAAAGCCGCCTTGGCGGCGGCTTTGAAGCTTAGTTAGCCAAGTCGTCTTTCAGAAAGTCCGTGGCCTCTTCGGATTTGTTACCCGCCGCCGTCGGCTCCGTGCCCTCAATGAAGGCCTGCCTTAAAACGCTCTTCGTGGTGGCGGTTGCGAGCTTGCCTGAATCGCTATCGATATTCGCAAACACGATGCCATCCGGGACCGGGAAGGTTGTTTGTGGCAAACCTTCGTGCGCGGTCTTCATGTACTCAACCCAGATTGGCAAAGCGGCCCGACCGCCGACCTCACCTTTACCGATACTGCGTTCTTTATCGAAGCCAACCCACACACCCGTTACGATTTGTGGAGTATAGCCGATGAACCAAGCATCGTAGTAACCATTCGTCGTTCCAGTTTTACCAGCAACTTCGCGCCCGATGGAACGAGCGCGCCCACCGGTACCGTTTTTATCTTCAACAACGCCTTTCAACAGAGTGGTCATGACGTAAGCGGTTTGAGGTTTGATCAATTGATCTTTGTCTTCGAAGAAAAAGTTGTAGTCCGCGCGCTTTTTCTTGTCTTCAATCAAAGCCTCCGGGGTCATGGTCTTCATCTTTTCCGCCAAAGCGGTACGACGGTCGTCGAACTGTTTGTCAAGGTCTGTGATTTCTTTGTTGAAGCGAACATCGAGGCTGACTTCGTCGAGGATTTTTTGGCCCTCTTGGTTTAGAACCTGACGAACAATCACTGGGCGGAGACGCTTGCCCAAGCGACCAAACTGACCGAAGGCTTTTGTCATTTCGTACAAAGTCACGCTGCTCGTGCCGAGCACCAAGGTAAAGTCAGGATTGAGTGGGCTAAAAATGCCCAAACGTTTTGCATAGTCTGACGCCCAAGGAACGCCGATATCTTCAACGATTTTAACCGAAGGAATATTCAAAGATTTCACGAGCGCATTACGGAAAATAATATCGCCGCCGAAGCTCTTCGAGTGATTTGATGGTTTCCAAACCTTTGGATCTTCTTGGCCTTCGCTATCGTCTTTATTCGGATCAGATTCTTCAAACACGATCGGAGAATCCATGATCGGGGTCGCCGGGGTGTAGCCTTTATCGAGAGCCGAAGCATAAACGATGGTTTTAAAAGAAGAGCCGGTTTGACGTGCTGCTTGAAGTGCGCGGTTGAATTCGTTACGTGCGTAACTGTACCCACCCACCATTGCAAGAACGTCTTGAGTTTGTTCATCGAAAGAAATCAAAGAACCTTCTACGATCGGCTCTTGATCCAGATCCATAGCAAGGAATTTACCAAACTCCGGAAGGCTGCCGGGTACGATCGGCTTTTTGCTGTTCTTACCTGGATTGCTCAAGCGTGAAGAGGCAAATACTTCGCCTTTGATTTGTACAAGGATTATGTCGCCGGCGCTCACGGCCTCAGATGGTTTCTTAATCGTATCAATGTCCCAGCGTTTGTCTGTGTTAGGCTTACGGGCCCAGGTCATATCTTCGAAATCAATCAAACCACGGGCATCACCGACACGAACATAGACGAGGCCGTTGGCATCATCGACCTTTTCCACCAGGCCTTCCACGGCCTGGCCGATTTTCAAATAAGACGGCAAGTTCGGGGACGATTTTTTGCCGTCATTTTCAGGAGTGATGTCATCAAACTTTCCGTCCGGCATAATGATACGCACGGGGGTGGATTCTGCGATGAGTTTCTTGCGGCCATCAACTAAGAACTTTTCGATCTCTTCTTTAGAGTCCAACTGTCTGAGGGCTCCGCGGTAACCCTGGCGCTTATCAAGTTCTTTCAGGCCGTTAACGACAGACTCTTGAGCGGCCAATTGCTTGTCGAGTTCAATGCTCGTGTAGATGCGTAGGCCTTTATCCAAAACTTGCTCTTCACCTAACTGGGCGACAAGCAACTGACGAACCGTTTCCACCACGGAGGGCGCGAACTGAACATAGTTTTCACGGACGTAGACTTTTACGGGTTGTTTGACGGCGGCCTCCGCCTCTTCTTTGGGAACAAACCCCACCTCCGCCATGCGGTGAAGGACGTAAGTTTGACGTTCTTTCGCGCGGAGCGGATTTGTCACCGGAGAATAACGAGCCGGAGCCTGGGGAAGACCGGCAAGGATTGCCATTTCGGCAAGAGTGAGTTGATCAACAGATTTGTGGTAGTAAGTTTGTGCGGCCACTTCCACACCGTACGCACCTTGACCAAAATAGATCTGATTCAGGTAGAGATAAAGGATGTCTTCTTTTTTGAGATTCTCTTCCATTTGCTGAGCAAGCATTGCTTCGCGGATTTTTCTTAAGAAAGTTTTTTCGCGGTCACGAAGGAGCAAAGTCTTGGCAACTTGCTGAGTGATGGTCGATCCGCCCTGAACAGTGCGGCCAGCCCGGAGGTTGGCAAGAGTGGCACGCAAGATCGCTTGGTAGTTAATCCCGCCGTGCTGGAAGAACTGATCATCTTCCGCCGCCAGGAACGCTTGAACCAAGTGTTTCGGCATTTTTTCGTAAGGAACGACGATACGGCGTTCTTCGCGGGAAAGTTCGCCGATTTTTTTATTCTTACGATCGTAAACCTCGGAAACCAACAGTGGTTGGTAATCTTTGACGGTGATGAGTTGCGGAAGGCCCGACTTCACATGATGGATCAAAGCGAAGACGCCTGCGATACCGACAATTACCAGAACGACACCGGCAATAATTAACTTTTTCAACACGGAGATGGCTCCTTCTAACAGATTAAAATCAGCCATCATTTTAGCAGCGCAAGTGGGGAGGGTCTAGCAATGATAAAAAAAGCCCCCCATGAAGTCGAGCTAGGCTCTGGACCAGGGAGACTTTTAAATAACGGAAAATGGGACGTGAGTCAGGAAAGAAGCGCTAAATAAACTCAGTTGGCCACTTTGCTTTTTTTCGTCGAACCGCCGCCTGAGCGTTCTTCTTTACCTGCGGCCGCCTTCGCAGTGCCGCTGTCACTAAAGAGAGTGTCGTAGTACTCACAGCTTGCCTTATTGGCGGCATCTCGCGCCGCTTTGTAGTCATCAGCAGCGATGGAGACTTCACGGGCGCTAGTCGTACTTGCGCGCCCACCGGCTGGAGCCGCACCCAAAGCCACTATTTGATTCGAGAGCTGCTTATATCTCGTCTGCAGTTCGTTAGAGTCGTCGGTGACCGCCTTGGCTTTCTGTTGGGTCGTTTGCAGCAAACTTTGCATTTCAGAACTGGCTCGTTGAATCTTCTGTTGAAGCGCTTGTTGCTGTTGTGTCAAAGTTGTTTGTTCATCTTGTTGGGCCTGTTGCTCGAGCGTCGACATTTGGCTCAATTGTGTTTTCAAATTATCAATTTCAGATTGGGCATAGCCGATATCTTTATCGTTCACATAAATTTTAGCATCGGATTTGCGGATCAAAGACATGCGGGCATTGTAGAACTTGGCCATGCATTGCTTGAAAGACATATTCAGGTAATTACTGTTGCTGCCGCCTGCTTGTATCAAGGACTTTGTACTGCTTTTTTGACTGGTCACTTTCAGCGCTTCTTTGCGTTTTAAGTAAGCTTCTCGGACGGTGTCCATACAAGTGCTATTAGCGACATCCTCGGTCATTTGACCAAGAGAAGAGGCTTTATCAGCATAGATATCGTCTTTTTCCTGCTGCTTTTGCAGAATAGTACTTTCAAGCTTGCGCATATTTTGGGCCATTTCCGCGGCTTGCTTGGCCTGTTCAGAGGCGCGGTCACGCTGGGCCTTTTTAGTGTCAGCTTCCTTTTCTTGGTACTCTTTTTGAGCATCTGCGATGTCCTCTTGAATCTTTTTAAGATCTTTGGTGAAATCCGCATTGATCTCAGCTAATTCCTTTTTATTGTCCTTCAACTTCTTATTAACGTCGTCGAGCTTATCTTGAATCCGGTCTTTTTCTTCATAGAAACCTTGTCCAGAGTACAGAGTGCACTTTGAGGCTCCCCCTGTATCCGCTTTGTTTAACGCTGCCAAGAGGCTTTCGGACATATTAAATTCTTCTTCGCCGGCAGTATCGTCACAGGCCGCTTGTTTTTTCTTGCAGCTGTCGGTTCCTTGGCCAGAAGACTTGCATGCTTTAGTAAACTCATCTTTTTTATCATCCGCACGGCGTTTGAGGTAATCACAGTCGTTGGCAGAGCATTTCTCGCATTTCTCTATGTCTGCCGCATTTTTTGTTTTGGAGGAGTCGTTGCAAAAGGTCGTCATTGCTGTTGAACACCCCCCAGCTTGTGCCGACTGAAAGCCCGTGAAAACAACCACAAATGTAAGAATGGAGAATAATTGGGCAAATGAATGGAGTCTAAACGCTTTATTCCAATCCATAGGAGTCCTCCCGGATAAGAGTATCAAAGTGCAAAATTGATTCCCCTATTATGGAGGTAGATTTTCCGAGAGCAAAGGGCCGTATCAGTATGATACGACCTTTGTCGGGCTAGATTTGCTCCCGCCTATTCCACAGTGCTTCCGCAGTGGGAACATTTGGTCGCCTTGAGTGGAATCGTCGAAAGGCAGTACTTGCACTCTTTTGTTGCAGCCGGTGCGGCCGCAGGTTTTTGAACCTTAGAGGCCATCTTTACGATCAAGAAAACAGCGAAGCCCAAAATAATAAAGTCGATCACGCTATTAATGAAGACGCCATAATTAAGGGTCGGAGCCGCCATCTTTTTTGCTTCAGCTAACGTCTCGTAATGCTCGCCGTTCAATGAAATAAACAAATTACTGAAATCGACCTTGCCCATACCCAGGCTTACGACTGGCATCAAGACATCGGCGACAAAAGAAGAGACAATTTTACCGAAGGCTGCCCCGATGATGATACCGACCGCCAAATCAAGAACGTTTCCCTTGCTGATGAAAGCCTTAAATTCACTCCACATTTTTAAACCTCCCTTTTGATTTCAGTAGGAATCTTATGCTAGACTTCCACATATGCAAAAAGGTTTTAATTCAGACATAACGGTCCGCGGCCAAAAGTTTCATGTGCAAACGGAGGACTGGGGTGCCCGTAATCCATTTTTGGTCAGTAGAATTTTCTGTAATGGTGCTGTCATTAAAACTGTAAAGACTCCTTACGAAATCGCACTGAAAGCGCAGTCGATCCGTGAAGAGGACGCCATTAAAACAGCGCTCAAACGCCAGCATTCCGATATCTTGGATGTCTTGCTCGCCGGTAAAATGCCATAAGGTTAGCTTCTAAAAAACTTTTCTGGCTGGCCTCTTGTCGAGACTGGACCTGAGTATTCTAGGAAACAGCTCCTTCATTCCCTAGAATAAGAGGATGATTGAATTTTCCCACGTTTACAAAACATATCCGGGCCCGATCCATGCACTTAAAAACATAGATCTGCAAATTGGCAAAGGGGAGTTTGTCTTCCTGACGGGGCCCAGCGGTGCCGGCAAAACCTCACTGTTTAAAATGATCTCAGCCTTCGATACGGCGACTTCTGGATTGGTGGCAGTGTCGGGATGCAATATCAGCCGATTGAGCGAAACAAAAGTGGCAGAGTACCGCCGTCGCATTGGTGTTGTATTTCAGGATTTCCGGTTGCTCAAAGACCGTACAATTTTTGAAAACGTCGCTTTGCCGTTACAAATTCGTGGTGATCGCTCAGCCGTGATTCAAAAACGTGTCCAAGAAGTTCTGGAGCAAGTGGGTTTAACTCATAAGTATGATCAATTCCCGGATTTCATTTCAGGTGGTGAGCAACAACGGACGGCGATTGCCCGTGCGATTGTTCATCAGCCCGGGGTCTTGATCGCGGACGAACCGACGGGAAACTTGGATCCCGCACTCAGCGAAGAAATCATGGACCTTTTAGAGCGGGTTTGCGCCCAAGGAACGACTGTGTTTGTCGCGACCCATGATCACGAGATGGTGAAACGCCGAAACAAACGCGTGATCCAGTTGAAAGACGGCCTTATTGTGGGAGATCAATAAAATGGTTCGCACACTATTCCAACAGCGCTTCGGCAGCCTTAAACGCAATTGGACTTTGCAGTTTTCAACGCTCATCGTGGTGACGGCTTGTTACATCGTCGTCTGCGGTTCGTTCCTGCTATCGCAGAACTTGCAAAAGATTCTGACGGTGTGGGGCGAAGAGCTTCAGATGACCGTTTATCTTTCAGAAAACACCGAGTCTTCGGACGCCGAAGCCTTGCAAAAAAAAATCGAATCCAGGCCTGGCGTTGGCAAAGTAAAGTATGTCAGCAAGGATCGTGCACTAGACGATTTCCGCTCTCAGATGGCGAGTTATGCTCCGGACATTGTGAATGAAAAAGATCTTCTCAGCCTGATCCCAGCGAGTTTTCAAGTGTCCCTGAGTGAGTCTTTAAAGGCCGTGGATCATGTTAAAATTCTAGACGGCCTGGCCGGGGAGCTGAAAGCCGAGAAATCCGTTGCTGAAGTTAGCTATGGTCAAGAGTGGGTGCAGAAATACGGTCAGTTTCTATATTATTTTGAAAAAGCCTGCCAAGCCTTGGGGATAATCATTTTCTGTGCGGCACTGTTTGTTCTGTCAAACGTGATTCGCGCGTCGGTACAGTCTCGCCGCCAGGAAATCGAAGTTCTTGAACTGATCGGTGCGACACCGGCTATGATTCGCCGCCCTTTTATGGTTGAAGGCGCTTTGATTGGCTTTGTTTCGTCTGTGATGGCCGTTGGAGCTTGTTATTTCTCTTACACAAATGTTCAGCGTTTCTTTGAGAATGAACTTAAGTTTTTACAACTTTCACAGCATTTTCAATTCCTAGGAACTGGTTTGGTGATTGCATTCTGCCTGGCGGGAACTTTACTGGGCGCTCTGGGTTCTTACATATGTGTTCGTCAGATCAATGATGGCTGGGCGGCCAGCCGCTTATGAGAAAAATTTTTGCGATGGCATTCATGTTTGCATCAATTGCGGGGGCGGAAACGCCACCGGTGGATTCAAGCTTGGAAAAGATCGCAAAGGATTTGCAAATCGCCAAAGAAAATCTCGAAATCCAAGAGATAAAGCAAAAGAAAGTTCTAACGGCGCTTTATTCCATTAACAAGAACATGAAAAAACTTGTGACAGAGAAAGCGGATCTCGAGCAACAACGGAGCCTCACCGAGCTTCAGATCCAAGGCTTGACTCAGAAAATCGATGAGAATAGTCAGCAGACTTCGGTGCAACGGGCCCAACTGGCAGACCGTTTGCGCGCAATTTACAAACTTAAAGGCCCGACACTTGCGCGGTTTCTTTTTGCGGCGAAGAGTTCCTCTGATTTAGAAAGAAACCTTAAAATCCTGGGAATCGTGGCAAAGCGTGACGTGGATTTGATTAAGTCCTATCGCGAGTCGGTCAGGGATTTGCACCATCGCCGAGAACGCTTGGAACAGAAATTGGCCTCGCTGCAAGAGGTCGAAACAAACCTCAAAGTGCACGAGCGTAAACTTCAAAAAGAGATTTCACAAAAGAATAGTATCCTGGCCGGCATTCGCCGCACGAAGATGTTCACGCAAGAGAAGATCAAACAATTAAAAGACAAATCACTCAGCTATGATATTGTGGACACGGGTCTGATGGATTTGCTTTTGAAACCTTCTTTTGAAAACCAGAAGGGCATTTTGCCTAGACCCGTCGAAGGTCTAGTGGCGAAGAGCTTCGGTCTTATCAAAGCGCCGGATCAGTCTTATGTTTTGAGTAATAAAGGTCTTTTTATCTCGGCAAATCCAGGAGCAGCCGTGAAAGCAGTGTTTAGCGGTGTGGTTTCATTCGCCGGAAGTTTACCTGGCCTCGGACAAGTTTTAATACTCGATCACGGAGATCATTACTATACTGTGTATGGGAATAATGCGAACCTGCGGGTCCAATTGGGCCAGGAGGTCGCGCAAGCACAGGTCATTGCAAATAGCGGACGCAGTAGCTTTGACCAGCAAAATGGATTATATTTTGAGGTCCGACATTTTTCAGAGCCCTACGATCCAAAGGAATGGGTGAAAGGATTCAGCCGATGAAGGCATTCATACTAAAGTGGAAAACTCTCTTACTGGCACTGATCTTGTTCTTGGCCCTCTTTATCATGGCTGAGACGGGTTTCCAGATTAAAGCCTTCGCTCAAGACCGTTATGCGGACCTTCAGAATTTCACCAAAGTGCTGAACCTCGTTGAACAATACTATGTTGAAGAGGTGGATACTAAGAAACTGATTTACGGTGCGATCAAAGGAATGTTGCGTGAACTCGATCCGCACACGAACTTTATGCCGCCGGACATCTTTAAAGATTTCGAAACTGAAACCAGCGGTGAGTTTGGGGGACTCGGTATCGAGATCTCTGTTACTAACGGTATCCTGACGATCATTTCTCCGATCGAAGATACTCCGGCCTGGGAAGCGGGCATTAAAGCGGGTGACAAAGTGATCGCGGTTGACGGTCATAGCACAAAAGGTTTGAGCCTCGTTGAAGCTTCTCAGCTTATGAAGGGAAAAAAAGGTACGAAAGTAGTTTTGAAAATCGTTCGTGATGGCGAAGATGAGCCTCGCGATATCGGTATCGTTCGTGGAAGCGTCAAAATCAAGTCCGTGAAATATACAAACTTGGATGACGGCTACGCGTATATCAAAATCACAAGCTTCATCGAGAACACGGCAAGAGATCTCGAAAAAACGATCGATGCACATATTAAGAACAATAAAAAAGTCGAAGGTCTGATCATTGATATGCGCCGCAACCCAGGTGGCTTGTTGGACCAAGCGGTGAAAGTCAGCGACATGTTCCTCAAAGATGGAACAATTGTGAGTACCATTGGCAGAAATAAAAAAGAGAAAGAAGTTTCCAGCGCCTCAAAAAAAGGCCGTTTCACTGATTTTCCAATCATCATTCTTGTGAATGAATACACGGCGTCCGCGAGTGAAATCGTGTCGGGGGCCTTGCAAGACAATAAGCGTGCTTTGATCGCAGGGCAGCGCACATTCGGTAAAGGCTCTGTTCAGTCTGTTGTGAAGCTTGGAGATGGTAGCGGGTTGAAACTCACCGTTGCGCGTTACTATACTCCAAGTGGCGTAAGCATTCAGGCGGAAGGTATTAAGCCGGATATCGAAATCGAGGATGTGGACCCAGACGTGTTCGCGAAATCTGTGTTAAAATCCAAGATTACCCGTGAAAAGGACATTGCCGGCCATCTAAAAGGTGACCGCGAAAAAGAAAACGATAAAGCTCAAAAAACATTGGACTTGAAGCCGAAAGATTCGGGCAATGCATTGGCTTGGTGGAAAGATATCGGCAACAAGAAGGATGAGAATCTGACGGTAAAAGAGAAATTATTTAAGAATGACTACCAGGTGTATCAGTGTTTCTCATACTTGAAAGCTTGGAAGACACTGAAAGCCCTTGCGCGCTGAGCTAGGTGAGATTGCTATTTTTAGCAAGGTTCATTAGTCTGCGCGAGAACTGAGGCGCTGAATGACGTATGTTATCTCTCTTTTCTTACTCCTGTTCACTGCGGTGGCCGCGCGCGCAGTCACTCCGGGATTTGCCCATGGTAATCAATTTTTTGCGATTCCATTGCAAGGAAATGTCACCGTCTATTGTGGTGCGAGTGAGTCGGCTTCTTACACTTGCTATGACTCGGTTCTCGATCCCGCGAGCTACGATTACTTCGTCGGTCCAGAAGGAATCCGTGCTGAGCAAGTGACTCTTTCTTGTCTGCGCCCCGACGGCACTCGGCGGGATCGCGCGGAAGATTACGACACGAAAAACACCCGCAGCGTTTATGCCTACAATCTTTGGATCAATACTCCGTTTCAGCGTCCGCTCTTAGGCATGGGCGTGAACAAGATTGATTACAAGATGACGAACATGGGAAAGATCATCCAGCAGGGAACTTTCTCAGTGAATGTCTCCCATGGTACGGCTCGCACATGTCCTACGACTCACTACAACTCCACCGATTCAAACGACTGTCAGTCTCCGTACACAGTTTGCCAAAGATACTTTGAGCAGTATGATTATTGCCGGTAGTTACCGGCTCTGTTTGCTTGAAAGCTTTAAGAAGAAATTCTGAAGCATCATGTAGCTCAAACCCCACAAAATCTCGCCGTCAGGCATGCGGATCGCAGGCAGCTTGATATTCAAACCCTCGCGCACGAATTCGTAAGTCGTGGAATTTATGGTGTCGGTCAGATAGTCCAACGGAATCCAGTAAATCTTGTCCACCTCGCTCGCAGATATTTGCAATGCGGGCTTCTGAGGTAAGTGGAAAACAAAAGGTTCAATGTAGAACCCAAGCAGTATGCCGCGCTTGCGGGCTTGCGTGTCGTCAAGGGAGCCCATCAAGCGATCTGGTGGGATCCGGTAGCCGATCTCCTCGCTCACTTCGCGAAGGCAGGCAGCCATGAGTGATTCATCCGCCTCTTCGCGTTTACCGCCCGGAAAGGCAATCTGGCCGGACCAGCGGTCCGCCGGATTCACAGCGCGTTTGATAAAGAGCAATTCGAGGTCGTGGTCTTCGCCACAAAGTAAGAGGGCCACTCCCGAGGCCCTCGAAAAGTCTTTCGAGAGATCGATGCGTGGCCCTTGAGAAAGACTGTCCGCAATTTCTTTTTTAGTTTTGCTCATCTTTGAGCTGGTCTGCGCTGACTTCTCTAACCTTTACAGTTTTGTTCAAGAAGCCGATCACTTTCTCTTCAGTGATCATATAGCTCAAACGGCTCGTTTGCTCAGGTCGAGAGTAGAATTCACGGATGCGTGCTTCTTCGATGTGAGTTTGCGCGGCGTACTCTTTATACTTGGTCTCGAGGTCCTCATCTTTCGCGAACAAATCATGCTTCTTCGCGATAGCATCGATTAAGAAGCTGGATTGGATCATTTCAGCAGCGGTCTTTTCGAAATCTGCGTCCCATTTTTGAACGTAGTCTTTAAAGTCGGCCGGAGACATGCCTTGTTCACTCATTCTCTTTTGGAAGTCAGCGATCAAAGAATTCTTTTGATCCTTCAGTAAAGAAAGAGGAACTTCTACTGGATTGGCTTGAACAAGCTTTTTCAAAAGACGGTTTTTGAAAGCATCTTCCACGCGTTTTTGCTCAGTCCCTTCCAAGTCTTCACGGATCGTCTTTTTCAAGTCTTCCAATGAAGTCGGGCCGCCGAGAGTGGCCAAGAACTCGTCGTTGATTTCAGGCAATACCTTCTTCTGCAACCTTGCCAGCTTCACTTTAAACTCAACGGGTTTGCCCGCCAGCTCAGCAGAGTGGTATGGAGTCGGGAACTTCAAGTTCAAAGTCTTAGTTCCGCCGACTTTCATGCCAACGACACCTTCTTCGAAACCTTCGATGAATTGTTTAGCTCCGAGTTCAAGATTATGGTTCGTGCCAGTGCCATTTTCCAATGGCTGGCCATCAACAAAACCTTCGAAATCAACAACCGCGATGTCGCCCAACTGCGCGGCGCGGTCTTCAAGAACGTCAGCAAAGGTTGCGCGTGAAGTACGGATGTTTTCCAAAACCTCGTCAACTTTCTTGTCGTCGAAGACAAGTTTTTCTTTTTCAACTTCGATGCCTTCGTACTTGTTCAGTTTCACTTCCGGGCGAACATCAAAAGAGGCCGAGAACGCAAAATCTTTTGCCTCGTTTGGAATATCGAATTCGAATTCTGGGTTACTGATTGGCTCAAGTTTGTGCTCGGTCAAAGCTTTGATGTAGTGCATTTGGATGAGCTCTTGCGCAACGTCTTGCTTTACACGGTCCGCGTACATGCTCTTGATTGTAGCAATGGGAGCTTTGCCTTTGCGGAAACCTTTCACAGTGACTTCTTTTTGAATGTCGTTGAAGATTCTGTTGAATGCTATTTGCACAACAGTGGCAGGAACTTCGACATTGATTTTGTGATGGAGAGAAGAAACTTTCTCGATATTTGTTTTCATAGGGCTCCTCAGGTTTTCCAGTAGCGTCAAAATGAATCGGGATACTAGACAATTGCCCTCTAATAAGCAAGCAATTGCCGCTGCGCATAATGCCTTCAAATCTAAGCTCAGAGACACTCATACCTATGACTTCAGAGATTCATTTTGTGACTGGAAAAGGCGGGGTGGGAAAATCCACGGTTGCCGCCGCTTTGGCTCTCAAAAAAGCTCAATCTGGTCGGCGCACTCTCCTCGTGGAAATTGGCGACCAGTCTTTCTATAAAGACTATTTCCAATTGCCTGAAGTTGGCTTTGAATCCGTTAAAATACAGGAAAATTTTTCAGTCGCCCTATGGACCGGGGAAAACTGCCTGAGGGAATACATCATTCACCTCATCAAAGTTGAAGCTCTGTACAAGCTCTTCTTCGAAAATGCGGTCATGAAAGCCTTCGTGA
The DNA here is from genome assembly GCA_039810425.1 of Pseudobdellovibrionaceae bacterium. GTDB lineage: Bacteria > Bdellovibrionota > Bdellovibrionia > Bdellovibrionales > Bdellovibrionaceae > JACMRP01. The sequence goes on from JBDHWW010000001.1 coordinate 152,309, forward strand.
ACGTCGCCCCGGCGCTCCCGGAGCTGGCGATCATGGGGAAAGCCACGAGCGGGCCCCGTCACCATGGACCCGCGCTGCCATTTGATTGTCTGATCGTTGATTGCTACGCGACCGGCCACTTCATGGCGCTCATGGGGGCGGCCGAGGGCATGGCAAAAGCCGTGAAGGTTGGTCCGATGGGTGAGCAAAGCCGTAGCATTGATAAAATGCTGCGCGATCCGGAAGTCTGCAAGTACTACATTGTCTGCCTGCCCGAAGAGCTGCCGGTGCGTGAAAGCGAGGAGTTGCACGAAGAGTTGCAGAAACGCTTCGGCGTCAAGGCTCAGATCGTTTTGAATAGATTCCTGGATGAAGAGATTGCCACGAGTGAATACACCGCGGCGGCTCAGGCCGGTTCGCCGGAGTTAGCCGAGTTTGCAAAAGAGGATCTTAAAAATCGCAGCATGCATCACGAGATGAAGAGCCGCCTTAAGAAATTGGACCCCGCGCTCGTGTCCTTACCGACCGTGTGGGATCACAGTGTGCAAAACCTTTTGAAAACCTTAAGCCAGAGGATGCCATGAAGATTCTCGTTTGTGTCGGCAATGGCGGAGTGGGTAAAACCACAATGGCGGCAGCCATGGGCGTGCAAGCGGCTCAGCGTGGGTTAAAGGTTCTTGTGCTGACGATTGATCCGGCCAAGCGCCTGGCAACGACTTTGGGAATCGAGGGTGAAAAAGATATCGTGCGCGTTCCGAATCAAAACTTTAAAGGTGAGCTGTTCGCGTCCGTTGTAGATCATAAAAAAACTTTCGATGATTTTGTCCTGCGGGCAGCGGCCAAGTCTGAAGCGGCAAAAAAACTTTTTGAAAACAAACTCTATCAGCAGCTTTCCACCAATCTGAGCGGTTCACAAGACTTTACGGCGCTTGAGAAGCTGTATTCCAGCTACGAGTCCGGAGAGTTCGACCTCATTATCCTGGATACTCCGCCGGCAAAGCATGCGATCGATTTCCTGAATGCGCCTCAAAAGCTGTCAGTGCTTTTCAACGACAAGGTGGCCCGCTGGTTCCGCGAATCAAACACCAAGTCGGCTGGCGGTTTGCTGCTCAATCTTCTGAACGCCGGTACGAAGCAAGTTCTCAATATTCTGGAATCCGTGACGGGCAGTGAACTGCTGCGTGAACTATCGGATTTTTTCATGAGTATTGAGCAATGGCAGGAGCGCCTGGAATCGCGTATCACCAATGTTCATCGCATGATGGTCAGTCCTGAGACTCAGTTCTGTCTGGTCACGAGCTTTGATCAGGCAAAATTACTCGAAGCCGAATACTTTCTGCGTGAAATCCGCAAGGGCGGGTATCACTTGCAAATGCTGCTCTTAAACCGCTCCTACCCAGAATGGTTCAGGGGAGAGACGCCACCTCTGAAAGAACCCCCGGCCGGAGCGGACAAGCTGTACTCGTTATTTAAGAAAGAAAAGGCTTTTTACCAACAGCGCGACCAAGAGCACGAAGCTTTCGCCAAGAAGCTGGCGAAGGATGTCCGTGTGCTGCGCCTTCCAGAAGTGACTGAAACGATTTTTGATTTACAGGGTTTGATTCGCATGGCGGAGATTTTGAAAGAAAAAGGGGACTCTAAGTGAGTGGACTTGGCATTTTAGTTTTTGTGGCACTGGTTTCGGCTTGTTCTATGACTCCAAAGCGCAGCCAGGAAGCGACCCAACAAGCTCCGGAGACGCTGGATTTCCAGCTTCTCGAGAAGCAGATGAGATCACAAAACTTTGAAGCAGCGGTCGCTACCACAAAGAATTTCAAAGTGGTTTATCCGTATTCGCTGCAATTGCAAAAAGTCCGTTTTTATGAAGCCAATGCCCTCGAGGAACTGGGCCGTTGGAGCGAAGCGGCCGATACTTACAAAGCAATCTCTACCATCTCTGAAAGAAATCAGCCTGAGATTGCAGCAATGAGTATTTATCGTCTGTCGTTCGTGTATGAAGCTCTTGGCGACGATCAAAGAGTGATTGCGACCCTGTTTGAAGCGGCAAAATACCACAAAGAACTTCCGATTGAAGTGATTCAAGCAGAAATCCCTTCGCGCCTGGCGATGGTTTATGCAAAAGAAAACAACGCTAAAGAAGCTGCCAAGTGGCTGGGTGCTGCGGATAAAGGTTTGAAGCGCACTCTGGAAAACCGCACGGAGCCTCTATCGCAGACCTACTTGGCGGAGCTTTATTACAATATGGGCTCGATCTCGACGGAGCAGCTGTCTAACGACAACATCCTCACGATCATCCAAGGTCAGGCGGCCGTGCAAAAATATCTGATCCGCGCTCTTCAATACGGCGATCCGGTTTGGTCCGCGAAGGCACTGAAGAAACTAAAAAGTACTTACCTAGATTTGTGGAAAGCGATTGAAACTTATCCGGAACCCTCAGGCTATGAACCACTCGTCGCCCAAAAGATGAGAAAAGACTCGCAAACTCAACTCGCAGGGCCGTACGCCGATCTTATGCGTGATGCCGAACTGTATCGCCCGGGGGCGGAACAGAAGAGCAATCAGTACCAAACAGATTTTTTTAACTTTGTTGAAGAGGTGCAGACGCGGGTACGCACTGTATTGGATAGCGCGGTCTTAACTCCTCTTATGCCGGGTCGGGACAAAGCTCCACAAAAACCCCGAACTCCTGTTAAGATAGTGCCTTCGGAAGATCCGAATTTATAAGCCCAGTACTCAGGGGAGTCATTCATGGTCAAAGACCTATTACACAAGCAGACACTGGAACACATGAATGAAATCTGCAAATGGTTTCAGAATAAAACGGGAGGGCTCGCCTACCCAATCTACTCAAGCTACGATATTCGCGATGCGGGTTACAAAGTTTCTAATGTTGATGCGAACATTTTTCCGGCGGGGTTCAACAACATCTGCCCAGCGGATAAAGAATCCGCCGTGGCTTTGGTGGCGGGGTATATCAACAAGCACTATGGCGCGGCGGTGAAAAACATTCTGCTCGTGACGGAGGAACACACCAGCAATCCCTTCTACTGGGATAACGTCTACACAATTAAGTCCTTGATTGAGCAAGCCGGCAAAACGGTTCGTATTGCGATTCCACGTGAAATGGCGGAGCCTCTAAAAGTTCAAAGTGCGTCGGGTCGCGAGCTGACCGTGGGCTCTGCGCTTAAAGGCAGCCACCTGATGGCTGAATTCAAACCGGATTTGATTATCAGCAATAATGATTTCTCTGAAGCTTATGAAGATTGGGCCAAGACCGTCGAGACCGCGATGAACCCGCCGCGTGAACTCGGCTGGTATCAGCGTAAAAAAAGCCGTTACTTCAAGTTCTACAATCAGCTGGTGAATGAATTTTCCGAAGTGGCAAAGATTGATCCATTTTTGTTGCGCGTGGAAACCGAAGAGTATGCACACTTTGATATTAACAGCGAAGAAAGCCGCAACGACTTGGCAAACAGAGTCGACGCGATGCTAGCTCGTTTGAAACAAGAATATCAAAAACGCGGTATCACTCAAGAGCCTTTCGTATTCGTTAAAAACAACGCCGGTACCTATGGCTTGGCGGTGATTCGGGTGGGATCTGGCGATGAAGTTCGCCAGTGGAGCTACAAGTCCCGCAAAAAAATGAAAGCCGCCAAGGGTGGCCGCGACGTGGAAGAAGTGATTATCCAAGAAGGGATTCCATCGATCGTCCAATCCGACGGCGCATCCGCGGAACCGGTTATCTACATGATTGGTTGTGAGCTTGCCGGGGGCTTTTTACGCACGCACTCCGAAAAGAACTCGACAGAAAGTTTGAATAGCCCCGGTGCTGTTTATAAACGTCTTTGCGTTTCCGATCTGGGTGTTCGCGCCGAGGGCTGCCCTCAAGAAAATGTTTATGGTTGGAGTGCAAAGCTAGGTCTTCTCGCGATTGCTTTAGAAGCGGAAGAGATGGATGTGGAATTTAAGAACTATAACAAGATCCCTTGTGGCAACTAATCTTAGGTCTATACCGGCCTTTTTAAAGCGGTAAAATTCTACGCGTTTTCGTGCTTCGATTCAACAGGCACACGTCCATAGTCCGGGCTAAAGGGCGGTTTTCGTACCAAACACTAAAATTGTGCTAGCATTATTTTAAGCACAATCGCGTGCTTAGGACTATGGAGGGTCTTTTGAAAAAGTTAGGAATGACTTTTTTCTTATTCGCCATCTCATTCAGTGCGGGCTATGGAATCATGTACCGCACGTCTGCATGGGGTCCGATCACACGCGATCCTGCGGCTATTCGCCAAGTTTATGATTTCTCAAATTTAAGTGGAAGTGATTTAACCGCCGCGATGAAAAAGCGCCTGCTTGCCGGCTCGACCGTAGTTCATGAGCATCAAAGCCTTGGTGTTGAACTCGGTCACTTTGCGCTGGCAAAACTCACCGGTGAAAAGACGCTTGCCTGCCAGGAATTCCAAAAAGTCACTTTGCACTTCGAAGCAGAAGGTGTCGCGACCAGCGGCGAGCGTCCTGTCATGGAAGTCGAAGGGGCCTGTGAGTTCTCGTCAGACATGACGAAGATTAATCCGATCCTAATCCCCGTGGATAAAATCATGGCCGAGAAACCTACTGACGGCGAAATCCAATACCGCGAAGGCCATCCAGTGACCTTGCGTTTTCGCGGTTTGACGGAAGAATGGCCCACGCGCTGGCTGCTCACTGGTGTTCGTCTATCTAATCAAGGCGAGCAAAAAGAACTTTTGATTGACGCGGAAGAAGTCAGTCAGATTCTGGGACGACCGATGATGGTGAATTTCAAGTAGTTCCATGTCCAAATCAGAAGCGAACTCATTTACAAAAAAGCACTACGTGGTGATGCTTTTTCTTTTTGTCCTCAGTTTTGCGATATATGGCGGCACTTTTTATCATAAGTTCGTGAACTTCGACGATCCGGCCTTAGCCTACGAAAACAAAGATATCCGCAGTTTCAACCTCAAGCAGATATTCACAAGCACCGTTGCGGAAGACTATATCCCGTTGACGGCTGTGAGCTACGCGATCGATCATGCCCTGTTTGGCATGGATCCTTCGTTTTTTCATCTGCATAATGTGATTCTTCATGGCCTGAATGTCCTTCTGGCTTTTCTACTTGTTTTAATGATTTCCCAATGGAGTCTCGCAGCGGCGACAATCACGGCACTGCTTTTTGCAATTCATCCGCTGCACGTGGAGTCTGTGGCTTGGGTAGCTGAAAGAAAAGACGTGCTTTCCACTTTTTTTTCATTGGTCTCGATGGTCTTCTACTGGAAATTTTTGGAAAAACGAAACACGGGCCTTTTTGTTCTTAGTTTTCTTTGCGTTGTGCTGGGGTTGTTTGCGAAGTTTATGGCGGTTTCCGTCCCGGCGGTTTTAGTGCTGATGGAATTGCAGCGCCGCGAAGACCCTCGAAAGACCGCTCTCCGGATGATTCCGTTTGCGGCATTGGCGGGAGTTTTTACTTATATCCATCTGACCCTCCACAATAGCGCAACCGCTCAGCTGCCGTGGAGTTTGCAGCGGGGAATTGATTCGCTTGCGTTTTATCTGGCAAAGACCTTTTATCCAGTGGGACTCAGTGTTTTTTATGAACAAAACGTCGTTCATGTGTTGTGGTGGCAGTACCTCATCGGCGGTGTCATCCTGCTGGCCTTGGCTGTAGCCGCATGGAAGTTCAAGCAGGTGCGCGCGAAAATTCTATTTGGTGGCGCGTTCTTCCTGCTTTCGATCTTTCCGGTTCTGCAGATTATCCCATTCGGAAACCTTTTCTCCTTTGGTGACCGCTTCATGTATTTGCCAAGCGTCGGGCTGTTTTACGCCCTCAGTGCCTTAGCTATCGCCTTGATCGAGCGGCGCCCGCGCCTGCAGAGGCAGGCGCTGATATTTTTGTGGTCTCTGGGGGCCGTGTTCTTGGCGGTTCAGTCCTATGAACGAACTTCGGTGTGGCAGGATTCAAAAGCGCTTTGGACGGACGCGGTAAAGACTTACCCGAAGAGTGCGGTGGCCTTGAACAACCTTGGTCTTGTTTACCTCGAGGCCGCCGACCGCCAGACCGCGATTCCATTTTTCATCCAAGCAGCGCAATTGCGAAATGATTACACCGAGCCTTATGTAAATCTTGGCTTGGCGTACTTGGATCTCAAGCAACTCAACGACGCATCCGCGGCATTGAAAGAAGCACTGAGAATTGATCCGAAGCTGCCGCGCGCCCACGTGAATATGGCTTTGATTTTCGAAGCACAAAATCAGCTCGACCGAGCGGGTGAGCACTACCTTCGCGCTTTGGAACTTGATCCGGATTTGACGATGGCCCGTTACAATCTCGGCGTCATTTATTACCGGCTACAGCAGATCGGGAAAGCCCTGGCGATGTTTCGCGAAACGACTCAGCACGATCCATACCTATCAGAAGCACATCAGGGAATCGGTGTGATTCTCGCGGAAATGGGCGATACTGCGAACGCTATTCCAGAATTTCAAAAAGCGATCGAATTGGATCCTTTGTACGAGGCACCAAGAATTCAGTTGATCAGCATTTACAATAAGCAGGGCCGCACGGATTTGATGGCCCAAGAGGTCGAAGGCTTGCAGCATGCTCAGCGTGAACTGGCGAGCCAGCCTCCCACAAGACCAAGAAGATAAATAATTAAGTTTGACCGACTAAGAAGCACTCGGCCGTGCCGGCGTTTAATCCGTCCGTGCGATGTGCAAAGTAGCGTTGGAAAAGGTTTTGAGCCGAAACATGCTCGGCTTTCTTGAAGCCGGCCTCTTTCGCCATCGCTAAAATCTCGTCAGGCTTAAACAAGCTTAAGAACGGAGTTCCGGATTCGGCAGCACGTTTCATCACGAAATCCATCATGCCACGCTCTTTAGGCTCCATCAGATCCAGTGCTAGCATGAAAGTTGTCGCAAAGGTAGAACCCCGAGCAAGCGTCGCCATTTGCTTAAACGTCGCCATATTCGTTTCGCGGGTGAGGTACATCGTTACGCCTGTTGAAACGACGACCGCAGGCTTGTTCTTATCGAAACCCGCCGCCAACAACTGATTCCACCAAGACTGACCGCCTTCGAAATCCACCGGTACGAAATGCAGTCCTGCAGGTGCCGCATAGCCAGTTTCGGCAAGACGTTTTTGTTTCCAAGCTTGAGGGCCCGGCTGATCGACTTCGAAGATCTGCATACGTGAAGCCAGATCCGGACGGCGTTGGGCAAACGTGTCTAAGCCAGCACCGAGAATCACGTACTGGTTGGTGCCAAGTTTGAGCTGTTCTTCGACGAGATCCTCAATGAAGCGCGCCCGTCCGACAACGGAGGCTCGCATGGATTTAGAAAAATCAGGACTCATGTCCTGACGATTCTGCCAGCCTTCTTCAGCCACGAGTTTTACGCCTACTTCATCAGTAAAAATATGAGGAGCAGGGTCAAGCAGCACATGGAGAGCGCGCCACAAGGACACGCGAACCGCCGTGTGTTCCGGAGCGATGGCTTTGTTATCAATTGCCATAGGCGATCCCTTACTTATTTACGCACGTCAAAATTTTAAGGCCAAAGTTATCGGCGACATAGGTACCGCGCAGACCTTGGTGTCCGCTCATGTTCATGATGCGCAGGCTGGGATCATTGACCATGGTCATTGTATAGTACTGGCCAAAACCAGACGACTGAGATTGAACAACCCAGATAGAACCGTTTTTCAGGCAGTTATCGATCGGATTGATGCTGAACCACGTTCCGTCTTGGAAGTTTTGATTAACGGCTTGTTTGATAATGCACTCTTGCGATGAATCTTTGCCGACGAAAGCAAAAATGCGTGAGCGGTAGTTCAATTGCGCGAAGGGAGTATCGGTTCCGTTTTGAAGCTCTTGCATTGTTTGATTTTGATTACAGAATTGTTCCGTCGCTTTTTGCAATTGATCTGGATTGATTTTTTCGATGACGTCGCCATTTAAGCCAGTGATTTTGCCGCAGGCAGCAGATAGTAAAACGGAACCTAAAATAAGAATGATATTTTTTCTTGTCATAGATCAAGGTTAAGGTGCCGCCTCGGCTCAGGCAAGGACAAGATGCCTTGGGTCCAGCGAAAAAAGCCCGACTTCCGAAGACTGCCGGGCTTCATATAAAACAAGCTTTCTAAACTAAACGTACTGCTTCGCGATTTCTACGAAGGTGCGGATCATCACGCCACTAGCGCCCTTTTTAGGGCAGTAGTTCAAACGGTTGCCGACAGCCCAGCCGGTGCCTGCGATATCAAAGTGCGCCCATGGGATGCCTTCACCGACGAACTGCTCCAAGAAAGCGGCAGCCGTTGCGGAACCAGCCCCTTTGCCTGAAGACATGTTAGACAAATCGGCGTAAGTGCCTTTCATGTCTTTCACGTGGAAGTCTGTCAAAGGCATGTTCCATACCCACTCACCGGAAGCGGCCGCCGCTTTTTCAACTTTGCCCTTTAGCGCGTTATTACGAGTGAAGTAACCAGTGTGAGTGTTGCCCAAGGCAACAACCATCGCGCCAGTCAAAGTCGCGGCGTCCACAATCATTTGTGGCGCCAATTCAGTCGCGTAGCTGAGAGCATCCGCCAAGATCAAACGACCTTCGGCATCAGTGTTGTTCACTTCGAATGTTTTACCATTGCGAGCCGTGTGAACATCGCCGGGCTTTGTTGCGGAAGGACCTACCAGATTTTCACTCGAAGACACCAAGCCGACAACGTTTACTTTCAATTTCAATTTTGCAATAGCGATCAATGTACCGATGACGTTCGCGCCACCGCACATGTCGTATTTCATTTCTTCCATACCTGCCGAAGGCTTAATGCTGATACCACCGCAGTCGAAAGTCAGACCTTTACCAACGAATACAACAGGTTTTTTTGTCTTAGCTGCGCCATGATATTCCATGATGATGAAGCGTGGTTCTTGATCGGAGCCCATAGAAACGCCGAGCAAGCCGCCCATTTTTTCTTTTTTGATTCGAGCTTTGTCCCAAACAGTGACTTTCAAGCCCGTGCCTTTAGCGCCTTCAACCGCCGCATGAGCCAAATCAGTTGGAGTCATCAAGTTGCCTGGCAAATCACCTAAGCGGCGAGAGAAGTTTACAGTTGAACCAAGGATCACGCCCTCAGAGAAAGCGGCTTTAAAAACTTTGTCGCCAGACTTGGCAACGACATGCAAAGAGAGGTCTGGGCCTTTTCCTTCTTTCTTGCCTGACGTTTTCAATTCGTCGAAGACATAAGAAGCCAGGGCCAAGCCTTCTGCCGCAGCTTTCGCAAAGGGGGCCGCGTCTTTCTTATTGGACGACAAACCTTCGAAATAAAGGGCCGCTTCTTTAACGCCAGCGCCTTTTAAAACTTCAACAGCCGCCGCCACCGCCTGGCGAACCACTTCGTGATCAAGATCTGAGTCTTTGCCTAGACCAATGACGAGAACGTGCCGGAAATTTTTGTAATTCAATTCGCGGTAAAGAACAGTCTCGAGGTGCTTACCTGTGATGGTTTTTTCTTCAATGGCATTTGCCAGTTTTTTTCCAAGCTCAGTATGAGTCACCTTCGCTGATTTATCTTTTTGAGATGCAGCTTTTGAGAACACGACCAAAGCTGGGCATGTCAGCGTTTCGATGTCTTTAGTAATGAGGTCGAAGACCATAAACTGTCCTTTCAATAGCAACTTAATGTGATGCGTTAATAGCCTAAAATCTGATCGCTAAATGACTAACATAATCGCAAATGCCGTCAAAGCCTTTTTAATAAAGTCCTGTATTATAATACCGATAGGTAAGATGATGGAATTAACCACCAAGCAGGAGACCACTGTGGCACTCATACCTTACGTTGTAGAACAGACCTCGAAAGGCGAAAGAAGTTACGATATTTACTCTCGCCTTCTCAAAGACCGTATTATCATCCTGGGTACCCAAGTTACAGACGAGGTCGCGAACGCCATTATCGCACAAATGTTGTTCCTCGAGGTAGACAACCCTGAAAAGGATATCCATCTTTACATCAATTCACCGGGCGGAAGCGTTTCGGCGGGTTTGGCGATTTATGACTTCATGCAGTTTGTGAAGTGTGATGTGGCGACTTATTGTATGGGTATGGCGGCGAGCATGGGTTCTTTGCTTTTGCAGGCCGGTACAACAGGCAAGCGCTTCAGCCTTCCAAACACACGCATCATGATCCACCAGCCACTGTTGTCTGGAGGCGGATTGTCCGGTCAGGTGACTGACATCGAAATCCACGCCAAAGAGTTGATTAAAACAAAAGAAAAGTTGACGAAAATTTACGAAGTTCACACAGGACAGAAGTACGAGAAGCTTGCGAACCTAATGGAACGTGACTACTTCTTGGATCCGAGGGAGGCCAAAGAACTCGGCTTGATAGACACGATCGTTGAATCTCGTAAAGCTTCTAAAAAAGGATAAGCGATGAGCACCAAAGATGCAGGCACATTAAGATGTAGTTTTTGTGGCAAAGGCCAAAAAGAAGTTAAGAAATTAATCGCGGGTCCGGGCGTTTATATCTGTGACGAGTGTATCGACCTCTGCAATGACATCATTGATGAGGAAAAAGATCGCGAGACGTCGGTGAAGGGCACCTTTAAGGTCCCTAAACCACACGATATCAAAACCTACTTGGATGACTATGTTATCGGCCAGCTTAAAGCTAAAAAAGCTTTGGCGGTTGCAGTTCACAATCACTACAAGCGCATTAACGCCATTCAAAATGGGAAAAAAGGTTCGGAAGTTGAGTTGCAAAAATCCAACATTCTCCTGATTGGTCCTACGGGTTCCGGTAAAACATTGCTGGCGCAAACTATCGCTAAGATCTTGAACGTTCCTTTCGCGATGGCGGACGCGACGACTCTCACTGAAGCGGGTTATGTGGGTGAGGACGTGGAAAACGTTGTTTTGAATCTCTTACAAGCGGCGGATTACGACGTGGAAAAAGCTCAAAAGGGCGTCATCTACATCGATGAGATCGATAAAATCTCCCGCAAATCTGAGAACCCTTCCATCACCCGCGACGTGAGCGGTGAGGGAGTTCAGCAGGCATTGTTGAAAATCCTCGAGGGAACAGTGGCGAACTTGCCTCCCAAAGGCGGTCGTAAGCATCCTCAACAAGAGTTTATCCAGGTTGATACTTCAAACATCCTTTTCATCGTGGGTGGCGCGTTCGTAGGCCTTGATAAAGTTATCGAGAACCGCACGACGAACAAGGCAATGGGTATTGGTGCCGACATCCGTACAGCGGCGGAAAAGGACGCTGGCGGCGAGTACATTTTGCAAAAAGTGGAGCCAGATGACTTGTCGAAGTTCGGCTTAATCCCGGAGTTCATCGGTCGTTTGCCAGTCCTTGCCGTGTTGGATCCTCTTGAAGAGTCAGCTTTGATGGATATCTTGGTACAGCCGAAAAACGCTGTTACTAAGCAGTACCAAAAACTCTTCAGCTACGAGGGCGTAGATCTCAAGTTCACCGAGAAAGCGTTAAAAGCAATCGCTCAGATGGCTTTGAAACGTAAGACGGGAGCTCGTGGTTTAAGAGGCGTTATAGAGCAGGCAATGCTTGATATCATGTTTGATATTCCATCCAAACCGAATGTCAAAGAGTGTATTATTGATGAAAAAGTAATCAATGATGGGGCTGCGCCGAAACTAGTCTACAAGACTGAGGACGAGATGCGGGCTGAGGCCGCGAAAGCCGACAGCGATCCGGCGGAAAGCGCTTAAAATACGAAAGTCAAATCGTGATCAAAAAAACCCGGGAGAAATACTCGGGTTTTTTCTTTTCCATAAGCAAATCTTATTCGAAATATGACCTAACTTTGTGCTTTGACTTGGTCTGGGTTTTAACTCCCCGCTTTAGAAAAAATGACACCACACTAATTTACTTCCCTGAAACCGGACACATACTTATACTTAACTAAGAACTGGGCGGGTTGAACGGAATTAACCCCCCATGGATCTCCGGGGTTCTTAGCGATAGACTCAAGGGGATCGAAAAACCACACAGGGAGGGTCTTAAAATGAGTGAGAGCGCCAAAGGATCTGTTCAACAACTTCCACTTCTGCCTTTAAGAGATCTCATCATTTTTCCGCATATGATGATGCCATTGTTTGTCGGCCGCGATAAGAGTATCAATGCTCTTGAAGAGGCCATGAGTAAACAGACTGACATCGTTCTTGCGGCTCAAAAAGATGCGAAGACCAACAATCCGGAACCAAAGGACATCTACCAAGTCGGTACGATCGCCACGATTATCCAACTCTTGAGAATTCCCGATGGCACCGTCAAGGTCCTCGTGGAAGGTAAGCGCCGTGTTCGCATTAAAAACTTTGTCAACAACGACAATTTCTTCCAAGTTCAATGTGAAGAAATTCCGGAAGAAGCGGAAAGCCCCGTTGAAGCAGCCGCACTTGTGCGTTCGGTGAAAACGACTTTCGAAACGTATGTAAAACTCAACAAGAGAATTCCACCGGAAATCCTGATGAGAGTTTCGACGATCGAAAATCCCGGTGAATTGGCCGACATCATCGTTGCCCAATTGAACCTGAAACTCGAAGACAAACAGAAAGTTTTAGAGATCAACGACCCTTCAAAACGCCTGGAGCACTTGCTGAACCTCATGACCGGCGAAATCGAAATACTCGAGGTCGAGAAAAAGATCCGCACTCGTGTGAAAAAGCAAATGGAGCGTTCTCAGAAAGAGTACTACTTGAATGAGCAAATGCAGGCTATTCAAAAGGAACTTGGCGAGAAAGACGACTATCAGGCGGAGCTTCAGGATTTAGAAGTTAAAACTAAAGCCAAGAAAATGTCCCAAGAAGCTAAAGACAAAGTCATGAAAGAGATCAAGAAGCTGAAGATGATGTCTCCGATGTCAGCGGAAGCGACGGTGGTTCGTAACTACATTGACTGGGTGTTGTCTTTGCCATGGGCTGATTACACTGAAGAAAAACATGACGTTAAGAATGCCCAAAAGATTCTTGATGATGACCACTGGGGGTTGGAAAAAGTTAAGGAAAGAATTCTCGAGTACTTGGCGGTTCTTTCTATCTCTAAGAACATGAAGGGGCCGATTTTATGTCTGGTGGGCCCTCCAGGGGTGGGTAAAACATCCTTGGCAAGATCCATTGCCGAGTCTTTGAATCGTCCGTTTGCGCGAATCTCTTTGGGTGGCGTGCGTGATGAAGCTGAGATCCGCGGCCATAGAAAAACATACGTGGGTGCGATGCCGGGCAAAATCCTGCAAGCTTTACGTAAAGTTGATAAAGGCAATCCGCTCGTGTTGTTGGATGAAATCGATAAAATGGCCAACGATTTCCGTGGCGACCCGGCGGCGGCGATGCTCGAGGTATTGGATCCGGAGCAAAACTCCGCGTTCCAGGATCACTATTTGGAATTGGAATATGACCTTTCCAAAGTGATGTTCATTGCGACTGCGAACTCCTTGCATACAGTTCCAAGACCTCTCTTGGATCGCATGGAAATCATCAGCCTCGAAGGTTATATCGAGCAAGAGAAGTTTCACATTGCGAAGAACTACTTGGTACCTAAGCAGATCGAAAATCACGGTTTGAAAGAATACAAAGTTTCAATCCCTGAAAAAACGATCCGCGATGTCATCCGCTACTACACGAAAGAAGCGGGCGTGCGCAGCTTGGAAAGACAGTTTGCGAATGTGTGCCGTAAAGTCGCTAAGGACATCGTGATGTCGCAAGCCATGGCGGACATGAAAGACACGGGTAAGAAGACTTCTAAGAAAGCCGCGGCAAAAGCCGGGGCCGGTAAAACAGTTCCATACGTGGTGACGCCTCAGAAGCTCGTAGAATTGCTCGGTCCGCACAAGTACAAGTTTGGTAAGATCGAAGAGCAAAATGAAATCGGTCTCACAAACGGTATGGCTTGGACGGAAGTGGGCGGTGATTTACTCGCGGTTGAAGCCAGCGTCGTTCCAGGCAAGGGCAAATTCACAATCACCGGTCAACTGGGCGATGTGATGAAAGAGTCTTGCTCGGCAGCTATGAGCTACGTTCGCTCCCGCGGACCGCTCTTCGGTTTGGATAAGGACTACTTCTCGAATATCGACGTCCACATCCACTTGCCAGAGGGTGCAGTTCCTAAAGATGGTCCTTCAGCGGGTATTGCTCTCACAACTTCGATTGTGTCCGCGATCACAAAAATCCCAGTGAAGAGAACTGTCGCGATGACGGGTGAAATTTCTCTTCGGGGCCGCGTTCTTGCGATCGGCGGTTTGAAGGAGAAAATCCTCGCAGCTCACCGCGGTGGTATTAAGATGATTATCTGTCCTAAAGAGAACGAAAAGGATCTCAAGGACATCCCTAAGGAAGTGATGAAAGAGCTCAAAGTGATCTTGGTGGACCACGTGGATCAAGTGTTGATCAACGCTTTGGACATCAAAAATCCAAAAGAGCTTTTCAAAATCCAAAAGGAAACAGACTACGGAATCAAGGCTCAGTACACGGGTCAGACCTTGCATCCACATCACTAATTGCCACTAAAATAGGCGCTATACTCTAAGGGGGTCCATGGACCCCCTTTTTTTATTCACAAAGTGCTTGAAATTCAGGCAACGCTGGAAGTCAGTGGATTGACGTATTATTAAGAATCTGTCAGAAAGTGGCCTTCGTTTGATTAATTTCAACTAGGGACCTGATGACCATGACTCAGCATGATCGCACATTTGAAGTAGGCAAGCTCTATTGCGATCGCGGCGATTACAAGCTGGCTTTGGGTCACCTCGGGGAAGCTGCAAAAGGCTATTTTGCTGATAAGAACTTCTCTGACTACCTCAAGACATTGAACCTCATCCTCCGTATCTATGCGGAAATGGAGATGTTTGAGGAAATTCATCAAACCAAAGAAAGGCTCCAAGACCTGGTCTTAAAAGAAGGCTTCGAGCTCAATTCAAAGACTTACTACACTCTCGCGGTCTGTGCCGCCTTCAAAGATCAAGACGAAACGGCATTGGACTATCTCCAAAAGGCGCTGTCGATTGCTCTTGCGGCAGATAATAAGGAAGACATCTGCCACGCAATCTTCGGTTTGGCGGCGGTTTACTCCCGTCCATCCATGGGTCGCTACGCAGATGCCTTAAAAGAAATTTATAACTTGGAGGTCTTCTTCCAAGTTTATAATATGCCGGACTTAAAGGTCTCCTCTCAGATGTTGAATGCGGACATCCTGCGCGGTCTTAAGAAGTACGATGAGGCGATTGAAGTTTTGTGGAGAGCTTACGATCTGATCAAAGCGACTAAAAACTTGGCTGTGATCGTAAACCTCCAACTGATGCTCGGTCGTTGCTACCTTGAAACCGGCGATAAAGAGATGGCTCGTCTTTACTTGGGACTGGCAAATCGCTCTGTTGACTCTGAAAACATGGTTCGTTTGGCTAAGCGTATTGAATGGTGCCTCCAACAATTGGGTGGTGAGCCACAAAACAGCTTTGATTTGATCTTCGATGAGGCATCCAACTCGGTGACAGAACGCAAGATTGGACGCATTGATTTTAAAAACCAATTTATACTTTTGGATCTTCTGAGACTGTTCATGCAGAATCAGGGGGTCGTTTATTCGAAAGAGTATCTGGTCGAGAATGTTTGGAAACAGGCATACGATCCAGCGGTTCACGACAATAAGATTTATGTGACGATTAAGCGCCTCAGAAAATTGATCGAGCCGGACTACGAAAAGCCGAAATACATTTTCCGAGCGAAAAATGGTTACTACATGAATAAGGGCGCAAGAGTTTCAATTGAACACTAGGTGAGAGGGGCTCCTAATGGTTCGCACAATTAAGCTAATTCAGAAGTGGTTGATCCTCACGAGCATTATTTTGGGGACGACGGTCCCTGCTTTAGCTGGTGATGTTTTCTATGATTGTCCACAAGCTACGCGTGGTGGCGGTGGCGGCGGTGGTGATTTCCCGTGGCCTTGGGGCTTTGAGGTCAAATTTCCTTGGGATGATGTTCAGGGCATCTGGAGAGTCCAAAAGGACGACACGGTTTTATATTTCAGCTTCCGCAGGGTTCAGGCTAAGCGTATTAAGATTAAGCAAATTGATATCACGACTTGCCAAGTGGTCGGCACGGGCCAAGGTTTGGAGCGTGGAAACACGATTGTTGCTCAAATCCGCAATACTTTATCGAACGAGACGTACAATCTAACGATCTACGCCTTTAATGAAGAGGATCTCGAACCTCCTGTATTGAGCCAAGCAGGTTCTGAGCACGTAATTGTGGCGCGTATTAACAGCTTGGATCACCAAGCCACTGAATTTGCTGCTCAAATGGTAAGAATTTCTGACCGCCTCGAAGTTAAATGTGGCGATCAGGACAAAAAGACGAAGTTTTAAAAAATCCTCTTGGCAGAGACGATGAATGTTGTTACAAAAACCGTCTCTTATAAAGAGTGCGACATAGGGAGTTAGCTCAGTTGGTAGAGCGCCACCCTTACAAGGTAGCGAGAATTTGTTCTTTGAAAATTGAATAGTGATAAGTTGTTGAGATGATTTTGAAATCATAAACAGCGATCAAGTAAATGGTAAAAGAGTTTGTGAAATTGGTAAAAAGGTAGAAATACATTTTATCAGCTATGAATTGAAAATTAAATCATAGGGAGTTAGCTCAGTTGGTAGAGCGCCACCCTTACAAGGTGGATGTCGCAGGTTCGAATCCTGTACTCCCTACCAAGTACTTGAAATCACTATTAAATTTTAATCTTAAAAAATCAAAAATGGTAAAAACGGTTGGTAAAATGGGTCAGGTCTTAGGATTGACCAAGAACAATGATCAGTATGAAGACGTGCCTGATGAATTGAAGTGGGCGATTCCACTTCATGAACATTTGGTCAGTCCTGAAATGCAAACCTGGTTTGATGAACGCAAGGCTCAGTCTGAGCAACGCGTGGAAAAAGAAATCTTTAGCCTCCAGCGAGAGGCATCGAAAAAACGTCTAAAAATTCTGGTGCGTGAATCCTGACCTTTTTAAAAAGAGCCCTGTCTGAGGATGACCAGGGCACAATAGCTGTTAACTTCGACTTTTAAAGACCGACATTTTTGATCAAGAGCAAGCACGGATTGTGTTCACCCCAAAGAGTTTTAAATTCTTCGACTGGCAAAAAACCAACTCCAAGGTAAAACTTCCGAGTTCGGTCGTACTCCTCGTTTGACCTTGATTCACTCAGGGTCTTCACGGTCAAGTATTGGTAGCCTTTCTGACGAAGATATTCCTCAGCGTGAAGAATCATTTGCTGGCCGATTTTTTGGCGATGGAACTGTGGTAGAATACCCATGACGTGGACTTCTGCGGTGTATTTGTTGTGGCGGTTTAAAGCCAGAAATCCTTTAACACCAGAATCATTTTTCGCCACAAGCATTGGCATATCTTGAACATCTTTGATGTAGTCTAAAATAGCTGATTCAATGCCGAACCATTTTGGCAATGAGCGCAGTATTTTTTCGCAGATTTCAGATTTACTCTTTTCTATAAATTCATATTTCATTTTTGTCTCATTTCTTTGCGTTGTATGGCTTCTTCGCTTTCAACCCAATGTCTTCTGGATTGGCGACGTAGATCAGGTGATCTGTCCACTTTCCATATTCAAACCAATACCGCTTCTTAATTCCTTCGCGCTTCATACCAATGGCTTTGGCGAGCTTGATGGAAATTCTGTTGTCCAAGTTGATCGCGGCCTCCAGACGGTTCAAATGCAAATGCTTGAATCCAATTTTTAAACCAGCGAGAGAAGCCTCAGTGCCGTAACCTTGGCCCCAATGGCGATTATAAATTTGGTAACCAAAATTTGCGAACTGATGTGTACTGCGAACGAAAACATCAAAATCAATTTGGCCAATGATAGCGCCGGACTTCTTATCAAAAACATAGTAGCGATAATAGTCGTCGTTCTTAGCCAATGACTCGTGCTCCCTCTTGATCTTCTGAAACCATTTCCTCGTACACTGACTTGGCTTCAATGGGCCTCGGTCCCATTTATTTTGTTTTGTAAGAGCATTGACGTAAGCATCGTACCAAACATCATAGTCGCCATTTTCGAGTGGACGTAGAATGAGTCTTTTTGTTTTAAAGGTTAGGCGCTTCATGATGGCCTCCCGCTTGGGTAGAAGGCCCACTCTTCCATTTCACAGAAAACACGGCAGCCATGAGATTCAAACAGTTTTCTCATCGCTTTGTTTTCAGAATGGGTTCCGCCGTGATAGAGCTTGCCGTCTTGGTCTTTCATCATTGTGAAGCCGTGACGGTGAACCCATTTCCCAAGATGTTTTCCTCGATGACCTGGAATCAAGCCCATATATGAAATACGAGACCAACCCGATTCTTTATTGATCTGAGCGACCGCTAAAGCGCATGGTCGATTTTCTTGAAATCCAATGGCAATATATTCAGGGCCACTTGTGTATTCATGGTGCTGAAGCCAATCTTGAATGAAGTCTTCTAGGCTTTCATTTGGATCGACATCCAATGCTCCCTCAACAACCTCTTTGGTGAATTGGGCAATTTGCTGCTTACTCCAGTTCAGAGTCTTTGCTGTCTTCCAAACAAGTGGAGTTCCTTGCTCGTCAGGAAGATCTTTAACATCGCATTGATATTCAATTCGTCCTGCTTTTTTATGAAAGCCTAAGTCTTGGAAGAGCTTTTTAAAGGTCTCTGCCTCGTACTCAAGACGAATTCTGGTCTCAATGGATTCTGCTCCGAATTCAATAGCGGCAGACTTAGCTTGGATTAACAAACCAAGCCAATGCTCTTCATTCAGTCGCTTCTCAGGTCTATTGTATTTAATTGCGTAAACATTCGCCCACAGTTGTTCTGCGGACGCGACTCCCCAGGAATTACCTAAAGAGTCAGGGTGAACAAATTTTTTGCTGTTCATAATTCTCCATAAAAGGCCCAAATAAATTGAGCGTAAATTAAAAGTTTACGCAGCCTTTTAAGGAGTTTTCAGGAACACATATTGTGAATTAAAAATGTGTCTTACGACTACTTCACTGACAAGAAGGCTGCAAAGTCTGAATTTAAAGTTTTCATAGCAAACCTCCTTAGTTTGATAATTGATGATTCAAATCTAGCGCGATGGTCTGTATATGTCAAACTGGATTTCGCCTTAAGCCTTCAACATTACTTGCAGCTAACCAATGGACTGGGAGAAAACGTCTAAAAACTCTGGTGCATGAATCCTGATATAGCCCTGCGTGGTTCGGTAATCCTCGTGCAGACAGCATCGCTGTAAGAAAGCTGGATTTCCTTTGTACATTTTATCAAGATGAATTGCTCCGATGGTCGCATAGCTGTGACGCCAATCAAGCGGAGTAAGAAATTTGAACCCACATTCTTTGGCAATTCGCCTCCATGTTTTAGAAATCTGGCCAGGTTTATTTGGGTACAGCGGATCTTTGTCTGCGAGATGCTTTTTTAGATAGCGAGCGACTTCGGTAATTATTTCGACTGAGGGTTGAATCATTTGAACAGCTATCGGTTTTCCCGCTGATGTTTTTGTCGCATCTTTTTGTGTGATGTATCCTTTTTTTCCGCGACTGCGGCCACTGATGATATTATCTCTAACCAAGAAATATGGAATCTTCGCATCAGGGAAAAGGTTTTCTGCTTTCATGCCGGCAAAGTTTCCACGTCTTAAACCCGTAATGACTCCAAAGTAAAGTCCATATGCTAGGAGTTTCATTTCTGACTTTTCTTTATAGGTCCTGTCGATTTTTATTTTCATATCTTCAATATCTTTCAGCGAATAAACCTCTTCGGATCGTTTATTTGCAGAGTGGTCGCGTTTTTGCTGCTCAAGAGTCAATGAAACCCAAATTTTAAATGTGTCTTCTTTACCAATGTAATCATGCTTTTCGCAAAAAAAGATGAATTGGTTAATGGTGCGGCAAAGGACGTTGTATGTGTTGTGCGAGTATTTATCGCCGTTCTTTTTCTTGGCGGTTCTAACGTGAAGTTCGGCTTGATTTCGATACTGCCTGAATTGTTTTGGATGAGTACATCCTTTAGAGAAAAACCAAGGTAGCCAAAAGTTTTTCATGTAACTGTAGTAATCAACGGGGATGGCCGTATCATCTTTGAAGGCTTTAAACTCTTCAAGTACAGGTTCAAAATCGAAGTCCTTGGATTTAAGTTCAATCTTTTCCATCGCTCGATATGAGGCCAAGGCAAACTGTGAACTCAGTTCTTGTTCAAGGCGATGTTTTAATTTCTTAAATTCAGTGTTCTGTTCGGCCTGCTCTTGCCCTCTAAGTCACTATGGTCGAAGCACGCACTAATCCATTGAACAACCAGCGGAGCTGTCCTTACTCGACGAA
>JBDHWW010000002.1:0-144515 GCA_039810425.1 Pseudobdellovibrionaceae bacterium
TCTTTCAAAGCTTAAAGGGAGGTCCCTGAAAGGCCTTTTTGATCTTCGCCCTTTTACTAAGATTTTGTCTTGGGGGAAGCAGTTTAAAGCCGTGATCGTCTATCATGAACTCAATGATTTAGAGGGGCGCGGGCTGCTGGTGAGAAAGAAGAAAACTCAACGCTCGGGATAATAGTGGCTGCGAGGCCCCGGTTCGGATCTCGGTTTTATTCCATGTAGTATTTTACCGCTAAACGATAGTGACACTCTGGTTTCCCTGTCACAACATTTGGTATGTTGTATGTCGCGAAATTTTCTAGACGGCCTCGAGGGCAAACAAAACCCAGCGACGCGTCCCACTTTTTTCCGCTTTCATATTTAATGTAGACACTGGCTTCATTCACGCGGCCGTCATCATGGAGAGCGGTGGCAAGAGAGCCTCCCACGGCCGCACGCCCTTTTTCCCCGACTCGACGACCAACATCTGCGCCGACTTCCACACGAAGCTCATTGTGTTTGGCGAGAGTTGACACGCGAGTGGTGATTTGGGCGTAACCGCGGGAATTCCAATGGCCATCAGCGGATTTTAAAAACTTCTGAACGCCAAGGCCCGCTAAAAGATAGAAACCCCATTGATCGGGTTGCCCATCGTCAACATTGCGGTTTTGAACCGCGAGATCGTGACCTAAAGAATTTAAAACATGGTGCAGGGAACGCTGTTGTTTTGCCGCATCGAAGATCCCAAATTTTTCTTGTGATGAAAGAGCAATCATTCCCGACCCCAAGGACCAATAGTAGAGGTTGTTCTGTCTCGCCGAGTTGATCAAAAACTCAAGAAGAACTGCGGAGCGAATATACTGATCACTGCTTCGGACGCCCGCGTCTTCATCGTGGCGGGTCGTACCGGGCACGGCCTTTGAATAAAGGGCATTCGCTACTGTCATTTGCACATCATATTTTCCCTGGTATACACCACCCAACGTAATCGCAGATCCAACGGTGTAGCCGACATCATCAGAGCAAGATGATTCGCGGGCCTTACAAAGTCCAAACAAGACCAAGTCATCGTTTTCCGTTGAAATCGAAATGTAGATTTGCTCCCAGTTTTTGATTTCTTCGCTTTTTTGAGCAAATTGAAGTTTGATAAATTCTGGAAGTTCCTGATACGTGGACTTGGCGATCAAAAACGGTTTATGGACTTCATCCGCCTTGGCTTTTTCTTCGCAAACCGTATATTTCAGACCGGGATCCCCCTGTTGATTTGCGGGTACAATATGACAATTTTGGCGTGTTTCATTCGACGTTAAGCGGTAAAGACCAGGCTCTGCCAGGGCGGCGGTACCTAAAACAAATATAATAGAAGCAAGGATTTTAGCCAAAAGTCACCTCAAGTATCCAGAGGTGAACTGCAATCGACAGGCCATACGGATCCATCCGAATTGCCAATACCTTTGTCATCAACATTTAACAGAGCCTGGTTAAAAAACAAAAGGCCCTGTGTTTCCACAGAGCCTTCAGTCACTTCCAACTTAAGTTCCTATTAGAACATGTAAGTCAAAGAAGCATTGGCCATCAAGTTGTTGGCATCAATTGCACCTGAACCCGCAGTGCCTGGCACTGAACCAGCAGCAAGCGTAGAATCAAGAGTGAACTTGTTGAACTTCATACCAGCACCTAAAGCAACAGTCGTGTTGTTGTCGATGTTAGTAGTAGAGTCTCCCGTGTTAGGCTTTGTGGAGCCTAGGATCACGTTTTGTTTTACGGAAGCGCGCAAAGTCATCCAAGAAGTTGCATCAGCTTCAACACCCATAATGAATGGCAACTGAGTTTGCTCTTGTGTAAACGCATTCTCGATCACTGGAACCGCCGGTGCAGGTCCAGCAACGTCTTTAGCTTTAGACGTGAAGCCAATGTAAGAAACTCCGTAGAAGAAGTTCATACCATCCGCTTTCATTGTATCAAGAACACCGACTTCGTACTGAGATTGAGCGATTTCAACTTTCATATTACCGTTAACAGTAGACTCAAGTTTTGCGCCATCTTGATAGTAGTTCGCAAACACATAGAGTTTGTCGAACCAATAACCACCAGCCAATTTGAAGCCCGTAGTACCTTTGTACGTCGCATCTTTGTCCGCCAAGGTATTTACACCCGTAGTAACTGTAGAGCCATCTTTACCAGTTGCATTGCTGCCTAAACCCATAACGAAGGAAGCATCCCAGTTCGTGCCAATAGCGCCAAAACGAAGGCCCATCGCATCTTGTTTCTGTCTATTAGCCGCTTTCGGCTCAGATTTTGAGTAGTTCAATGAAGCACCCATTTTCAAGTCAGCCGCTTGGAAAGCGTACATAACTTCAATTGGATTTTCTTGACCTGCAAAGCCCGCTAAGTCTCTCATGCGAGCCGTGAAAGCCGATCTTTTACCCATGTAAAAACCGATTTTGCTGTCGCCATAAGATTTAACAAAGCCACCTTCAGCGTCCGGGCTGTAAAGCGTAATACCAGCAACATTGCCATTTGTGATGACGTTTTCTGGAGTATTAACACCCGTTTTTGAAGTCGTCGTTGCACCCATTTCGAGGGTCGCGAAATCACCCATGAGGTATGATTTTGCCGGGTTATCGAAGATTGAGTATGTGTCAGTAACGCTAGCTGCATTTTGTAAAGAGGCCATGCGTGCTTTAGAAGCATACACTGGCGCCGCCATTACCAAAACTGCAGAAGCTGTGATTAATGATTTCAACATTTTGGATTCCTTTCAAAGTTGTCACTTTTAGCAAAGTCAAAAGGCCCACTTTCGTGGGCCCTAGACTGACTATTTTTAGAAGTTGTAAGTCAAACCAGCATTCGTCAACAAGTCAGTGCCGTTGATGTTACCGGATGTTTGTGCAGCCAAGGAAGCATCAAGAGTGAATTTGTTGAATTTAATGCCCGCGCCAGCCGCAACTTTAGTGTTGTTATCCCAAGTCGCTGTGTCGCCCGCAGTTGCCGGAGGCTGTGGAGTCGTTTTAGTAGAGCTCAACAATACCGTTTGTGTGATAGAACCACGGAGAACCAACCAAGAAGCGGCGTCAGCTTCGATACCCATGACGAATGGAAGATTTGTTGTTTCGACTTTGTCAGCTTTCTTATCGTTTTTAGTTTCCATAGCGTAAGAAGCACCCCAGAAGAATTCGCCACCGTCTACTTTAGTAGAGTTCACGAAACCGACATTGATGTTGCTGTTCTCGATGTCGGCTTGAGTGTTGCCACCGTTTTCAGCTTTTCCACCACCCATTGCGTATTGACCGAAGAAGTACCAAGCGTCCATAGCGTAACCACCACGGAGATCTGCAGAAGATTTACCAGTCCATTTAGTTTCGCCAGCATTTGTGCCGAACTGAGCTGTGTCAGTCAAACCAAGGCCCAAGCTTGCATCCACGGCGCCCATTCTCATGCCACCAGTCAAGCCCATTGCTGATTGCTTACCAGTCGCAGTTTTGTAGTCATTGTTTGAGTAGTTCAAACCAAGACCCCAAGAGATATCACCAGTTTTAGAAGCGTAGAAAAGATTAAGCGGGTTCGCTTCGATTGGGAAGCTCGTTGTATTACCGATATTTACCCCGGCGCTTTTTGCCGCCTGCAATCTCGTTGCTGTCGCAACGCCAGTGTGACCTACATAGAAGCCCCAACGAGCATCGCCCATTGTGCGCGCAAAACCCGCCTCAGCGAATGGACCTGCTTTTTCAGATGTTGTAGCAGGGGTATTACCACCAGTCGCATTATTAGTGGCGCCCGTTTCAAAGGTAGCCCAAGTGCCCATCAAGTTAAGGTCCGCTGGGTTTACAAAGATTGTTTGAACGTCTGTCAATTGGCGAGAGCCGCTCAAAGAAGACAATCTAGCTTTAGTTGCGAAAGCTGAAGTAGAAGCGAGTGTAACCGCTGCAAGAACAAGTAGCTTTTTCATTTCGTATCCTTTCGTTGCAATTATAAATTTATATTTCCTATAAATTTTTAAAATCCAATTTCTGTACACGGAAAGGTTAATAATCAAATAAACTTAGATCAATACAAAAGTTGTAGGCCCGTTCTTAAACCTCCCAAATTGCTGCGTTTGCGAGCAAAAAGGGTGTGACCAAAAACCCTCATCCGCGCATAAAAAAATTTCTTGCACCTTTGTTTTCAGAATGAAATTTCCTGCGCTTTTGGCAGCAAAAGACTTCGTTGTCCACCGCCTTAAAAAACTCCGCAAACCCGCACTCCTGGCACCTTTGAGCGCTTTTAACGCGTGTAATTTTTTTTTTGAAAAATCCTGAAATAGCTTCCACACTTTGAACGAGGCAACTGTCGGTTAAGAATTTGTCTAAATTCCCAATTGACGCAAAGGTACAAGTCTAGAATTATCGCACTAGATCAAGGTCCGGTTCTGCGACGCATTTTCGCCAAAATATCCGTAAAAGCTTTCCCTTTTTAAAATCCTGGACCAAAGTCCAATGACTTTTGACAAGTGAGTACCCCAGATCGCTTCGTGACTTATGGCTCGACCCTCCCCATTATGAAGATAACTATGCTTAAAAAGAAATTCCTCCAAGGCACCATCAAACGACACCCAGATGGGTTCGGATTCTTCATCCCTGACAATCCAGACCACCCCGATGTCTATATTCCCCGCTCTTCAATGGAAGGAGCGATGACCAGCGATAAAGTGATGATCGATGTCTTTCCAGAAAGAGGCGGTGAGCGCTTCCGCGGTGAGATCATCCGTATTGTCAGTCGTGGCTTTAAACAGATTGTCGGTGCTTTTCATATCATAAATGAAAAGCAAGCTATCATTAAAGACGAAGGCAAAGGCTGGGGCGAAGACCTTAAAATCGAGCTCACGAACTCTCTGGGGGCTAAAGAAGGCCAGCTCGTCACTGCCCAGATTCTAACTTATCCAGAGGGTGGCAAGAAACTCACCGGCCGCGTGACGGAGATTATCGGCGACGCAATGGACCCGATGAATGACATTAAACGCGTGATCGCCGTCAATAATATTCCGCAAGAATTTTCACCGGCGACTTTGGCTGAAGCAAAGAAGTTTCCGGAACAACCGGGCGAAGCTGATTTCAAAGGCCGCCGCGACCTGCGCCCGCTCAATCTGATCACGATTGACGGTGCCACTGCAAAAGACTTTGACGATGCTGTTTGTGTTGAAATGAACCGCGAAGGTTTTTTACTATACGTGGCGATTGCAGACGTGAGCCATTACGTCCGCATCGGCACGTCTATGGATAAAGATGCCTACGAGCGCGGAACCTCCGTCTACTTCCCGAACTTCGTGGTACCTATGTTGCCGGAGGCCCTCAGTAACGGCCTTTGCTCTTTGAATCCGCATGTTCCGAGGCTTTGCTTAGTTGCTGAAATGCAATTCGACTTTAGCGGTCATACTCTTCGCACGGACTTCTTTGAAGGTGTGATGGAAAGCAAAGCGCGTGTTACATATGGCCAAGCACAAGATGTGATCGACGGTAACGGCGACGAGAAATTCAACCCTGTTAAAGAAAATATTCTTCGCTGCGCGGATCTCGCAAAGATTTTGATGGCAAAACGTTTCAAAGAGGGCTCATTGGATCTTGAAATTCCAGAGACCGAACTGGAAATCGACGGCTCAGGCGTACCGATTGATATTATTAAGTCAGAACGTCTGTTTGCTCACCGCCTGATTGAAGAAATGATGTTGGCGGCGAATGTGGCCGTCGCAACTTTCCTTGATAGCCGTCAGATCCCGGCTTTGTACCGTATTCATGAACCGCCGAATGAACAAGCCATCGGCGTTCTCGAGAAATATCTCTGGAACTTTGGTGGGAAAACCAAACTAGGCACGGATAAACTGCAAAAACGCCTGACAAAAGCCCTT
The DNA here is from genome assembly GCA_039810425.1 of Pseudobdellovibrionaceae bacterium. GTDB lineage: Bacteria > Bdellovibrionota > Bdellovibrionia > Bdellovibrionales > Bdellovibrionaceae > JACMRP01. The sequence goes on from JBDHWW010000002.1 coordinate 5,858, forward strand.
GAAGAATTTGCCGGAAAACCTCAGGCACAAATTCTGAATATCCTGACTTTGCGCTCAATGAGCCAAGCCAAATATAGCTCTAACAACGTCGGTCACTTCGGTCTTGGCTTTGAGTACTATACTCACTTTACCTCACCGATTCGCCGTTATCCGGATTTGATCGTGCATCGCCTGTTGAAAAATCAAATCATGCCGAACTCCCCTTACCGCTTGATGAGCGAAGAAGATCTTGTATCCGCGGGAACCATCCTGTCCGCAGCCGAACAGCGTTCGACAAAAGCGGAACGTCAGGTTCAATCGATAAAAAAGGCCCGCTTTATGCAGAAGTTTGTCGGCCAAGAGCTCGAAGGTATGATCAGCTCGGTTGCGAAATTCGGTATTTTCGTTCTTTTGCGTGAATATGATTGTGATGGACTCGTCCGCACTGATGATTTGGGCGACGACCGCTTTGAGTTCGATGAAGAGCATCTACGTCTTTTCGGAAAGCGCAGCGGCAAGGTCTTTAATATCGGAGACATGGTCCGCATCCAGGTGGCGGCAGCAGATCCTGAGTTGGGCCAAGTGAATTTCTTGCTCGCGGATGGTGATGTCGCGGAAAAGAGTAAAGCGGCCTCCAGTGAAAAGACGAAACCTACTCTGCATCCTCTTTTCAATAAGGGCGGCATGCGCGAAGGACAAAAACAGAAATTCGAGCCTCGTCGTTCAAAAGGCCGTGGAGCACCAAAGCCTGAGCACAAAACCGAACGCTCTGCCAAGGGAGAAAACTCGTCGCCCGGAAAGCGAAAATCCGGCAGCGAGTTCTTTTTCAAAGGGAAAAACATGTCTGTTCCCTCGTCGGCTCGCTCCCGCAAATTGCAGTTTGCCGATCGTTCAAAACTAAGCTCTAATGAGGTTGTCAGCTACGGGGACGATTTGGAATCAAGACCTCCCCGTCAGGAGATCAAGGGTGGCCCTTCTAAAAACAGGCAGTCAGATCGGAAAGACTCTCAAAAACGCGGCAAGGCTGCGGATCATCGTGGGGGTGTTCGCAAAGCACGGGTTTCACGGGGTGGCCGAAAAAATAAAGCTCGGTAAGTTCATTGTCGAGCGCCTGAGTGCGTCCTCTGATCTTGAGAAACTGACGATTCCTGAGCGCCTGCGCATGAGTTTCGAAGAACTGGGGCCCACTTTTGTAAAGCTGGGGCAGGTTCTGGCCTCTCGTCCCGATCTTATTCCTGAAGAATACACGACGGAATTTGAAAAGCTCCATGACCGCGTTCAAAGCCTTCCATTTGAAGTGGTCGAAACAGTTCTTAAAGAGGAATTCGGCAATTCACTTTATCAAAAATTTTCATTTATTGATCCAAATCCCCTCGGGGCGGCGAGTATCGCCCAAGCTCATCTGGCGAAACTCACAACCGGTGAGACGGTTGTCATCAAAGTGCAACGCCCGGGGATTATTCAAACCATCAATGATGACCTGAATGTTCTGTATATGCTGTCGGAACTACTGACGGCTTATGTCCCTGAAACCCAGGCCTATAATCCAACGGGGATTGTCGACGAGTTCTTTAAAACTCTCGAGCTTGAAACGAATTTCATCGTTGAGGCGAACAATATCCGTCGTTTCTCTGAAAACTTTGCGGCTCATGACGATATTAAGATTCCAAAAGTGTACATGGATCTCACAACCGAGCGTGTTCTAACGCTGGAAGCCCTCGAGGGGATTCCGCTCAGCCAGGAAAGTGCATTGAACCAAGAAGGCATCGACGCCCAAGAACTGATTCGTAAAGGTCTTCGCGCTTATATGAAGATGGTTTTTGCCGACGGCCTGTTCCACGGGGACCTGCATGCCGGCAACTTCTTTGTTCTTCCAAACAATCATATCGGTTTGATTGATTTTGGCGTCGTTGGCCGCTTGAACAATAAAACCCAGGCCGCTGTTGCAAACATGCTTCTGGCGCTGTCCCGTGAAGACTATGACCGCTTGGCATATGAATACGTGGATCTCGCGCCGTTTACTGACAAAGTGAACGTGGATCTGTTCGCCAAGGATTTGCGTGAACTGATTGCCCCTTACTACGGGTTGACTCTGAAGAACGTGAACCTTGGGCGTATTTTGATGTCTTCATCTTCGATTGCAGCCCGCCACCGCCTGACTCTGCCAACCGAATTGATGCTGTTCTTTAAATCGATTGTATCGATCGAGGGCATCGGCCGCCGTATCATTCCGGATTTTGATTTTCTTAAGTATGCAATCGAAGTCGCTAACGAACTGGTGAAACATCAGATGGATCCAAACAAGATGATGGCTGAAATGGCCCAGGTGCTGCGGGAGTCCAAGAACTTCCTTCACGCATTGCCTCGCCAGGCCAATTTTTTGCTGAGAAAAATCAATAGCCCCGCACATGCCTTTCGTTTGAATGTTCCTCAAGTCGAAGACCTCAAACGCTCGATCGAGGTTTCTTTCAATTTGCTTTTCTTGGGCGTGATTATTGCGGCGCTGATTGTAAGCGCTTCTTATATTTTTACCCAACCAACGGAAAATCACATTAATGGCATGCCGACGATGAGTTTTGTTCAGTATATGTTTGCACTGGGCCTCGGAATCGTCGCATTTTTTAATTATATTAAAAAGTAGGTCTATGCAGCAGCTTTATTACGAACTCAGTGTTTTAGCCAAGGCGATTCACTTTAAGAATTTATCAGCGGCTGCGATTCACGTTGGATTAAGCCAGCCACAGCTATCGCGTATTATTGCCCGCATTGAAGGTGAGTTTAAAATTATCCTGCTCGATCGCTCGGCAAAAAGAAAATCCAGCTGGACTCCCATAGCTTTTGAAATGGCTGGGATCTTTGACCGCTCCATCCGCCGCCTGGGCACGGAACTTCAGGGACTGAGTCAAAATAATGCGGTAGCGGAAATTCACATTGGCACCCTCGAAGGGATGGCTAACTTCGCGATGGACACTTCGAAAGTGTGCTTTGAAGGCGTCGGCATCAAGAAAATCAGTCTGGATATTTATGACTTGAATGAACTCGATTCAAACTTCCTCGCCGGCAATCTGGATATGATTTTTACGTCAAAAATTCCAGGTCGCCAGAAGTTCCGTTATTTGCTTGAGATAGGCTCGCAAGTGCTCGAGAAGGTCAGCAGCAATAGAAAGATCGGCGTTTTCTCGACGTTTGAGTATGGCCGGTCCCAAAAAAAAGAGCTCGAAGCCTTTGAGTATCTTTTCATTTCAAACTCTTTGGCAGTTCGCAAGGCCTGGCTTGAAAATGTTGGCGGCGTTGGGTATGTGCCTTCAGAAACCCGCAAAGGCAGAGTGAAGGAACACGAACCTGTCTTCTTGATCGGTTCAGAATTGTTAAACCCCATACTCTGGGAAAAGCTCGAGTCCGCGCTTTCGAAAGCGTGATAGGGCCAAGGAGTCCCAAGCTCTTAGGCCGCAAGCACCCCCTTCCCTCCTTCTTGTTGACCCTGTTGTTCTTTCTCACCGGAAGCCCGCGCCCCTCTAAATCATTGAGTTCATGATAGGCGACCACGGCCCTAAACTACTTCCCCCAAGACAAAATCTTAGTAAAAGGCCCCAGTTTCCCGAGGCCTTCGTTTTGTTCTAAAAATGCACCAAGTAATTTTTCGAACATTTCCTGCGATTCGAAACAAGACCTGGTACCTGTTATTAAGCCAACAGCTTCAAAGCAATCTGCTGGGAGTTGTTTGCTTGCCCCAACACAGAGACACCTGCTTGTAACAAGATATTATTTCTTGTCATCTCAGAAGTCTCGGCGGCTACGTCTGTATCACGGATACGAGAGTTCGCAGCGGACAAGTTCTCATCTGCCACTAGCAAGTTGTTAGAAGTGGATGTCAGACGGTTTTGCATGGCGCCGAAATTCGCGCGGATCGCATTCACTGAAATCAAAGCGTTATCGACAACATCCAAGCTTAATTGCGCCCCTTCTTTCGTCGCCGCGCTTTCAGCCGTCAGCCCCAAGGCGTCTAGTGAGGCATTCGCCGCCGCCGCGTTGAAAGAGATCCGGTCTTTGAATGGATCGTTGTGCGTACCGACCTGGATGTCGATGATTCCACCGGTTCCATTCAAGAGATCATAACCGTTGAAATTCGTTGATTCCGTCACACGCTGAATCTCAGATTTTAACTGCTGGTATTCCACGTCCAAGAATTTTCTCTCAGTGTCGCCGATCGTATCAGAAGCGGCCTGGACTCCCAGTTCTCTCAGACGGATGAGCATGTTTGAAACTTCATTCAAACTGCCCTCAGCCACTTGCACCAAAGAAATACCGTCGTTGGCATTTCTGTTGGCTTGGCGCATACCGCGGATTTGCGCTCTGAGGTTTTCAGAAATCGCGAGGCCCGCGGCATCGTCTGCCGCTTGGTTGATCCTCATACCGGATGACAAGCGTGCCATCGAGGTATTCATTGATCTTTGCGTGTTGCCCAGGTTCTTTTGGGCATTCAGCGCAGCAACGTTCGTAGTAATTCTCATACCCATACTATCCTCCTTGTAACATCTGATCCTCCAGTGATCTTTGCCATCCTTTGGCAATAAGGCACATCCTTGCGCCCGCTAGTTATTTTGTTTCCCTATCAAAAATTAAATTTTAAAAACACATAAAATCAAAACGAAAAAACGAAATCTTGACTTAAGATTTCTTCCGACATCGGAGCACATTCTATGCTTCGAAGAGATGAAAGTTCCTTGCTACGAAATGCGTCCATGCATTTCAAAGAGATATAAAAGCAAGACCCCTTTTATGTACTAACACTCTCAGCGCCAACGGATGCCCATGAGGCTTTATTCTTAAAACCAAAGGCTTCGCCGTAAATATGGGGTTGCTCGCGCAACCCCATGCGCAGGAAACAGATTTACAATACAGTCAGCATGTTACGTGTAACAAGCCTGGGCTATAGAGGGTGATCTTGAGGTATTATCAAGATCGAGAACCTGGGTCACTTAAGGTCATGAGTCAGACTCCGAACTCCGCCGGAGCCATCACATCATTATCCTTGGAATGACTTGTTCAAGAGTCCAAGTGCTACGTTCGCTTGCTGATTCGCTTGTGCTAGGACGGAAGTACCGGCTTGCAACAAGATATTATTTCTAGTCATTTCGGATGTCTCTTCCGCGACGTCGACGTCTTTAATACGTGAATTCGCTGCAGACATATTCTCGACGCTGACCTGGATGTTACTGACGGTCGATTGCAGACGATTCTGAATCGCACCGAAGTCCGCGCGCATCGCAGAGACCGACACGATCGCATTATCGATCGCAGCAAGGGCATTCTGCGCTGACGCTTTATCAGCGACGCTTGTTAAGTTTACGCCCAGGGCTGCTGAGCTTGCATCCGCTTTCGAAGCATCGAAAGAGATACGGTCAATTTCAGGATTATTTCTAGTACCGACTTGGAAATCCAAGATCGATCCAACACCCGCCAGCAGTTGAGTTCCGTTGAACTCTGTGCCTTCCGCGATACGATCAATCTCTGAAGTGAGCTGATCATATTCCACATTCAGGAATTGGCGCTCTGTGGGCCCAACAGTATCAGAGGCGGCTTGTACGCCCAACTCTCTGAGACGAATTAAGATCGAAGAGATCTCATTCATCGATCCCTCAGCCACTTGGACTAGGGAGATACCGTCTTGTGCATTTCGAGCGGATTGTTTAAGACCGCGAATTTGGGCTCTGAGGTTTTCAGAGATCGCGAGTCCCGCGGCATCGTCGCCGGCGCGGTTGATTCGGAAACCCGAAGAGAGCCGTTCCATGCTCTTATCGAGACCTAACTTCGTGCCCCACAGAACTCTCTGTGAATTCAACGAAGCCGTGTTCGTATTAATACGCAAACCCATAATTCCTCCTCCTTGAAGATTCACAAGTTTCGGTCCTTGAAACTTGGGGTGCCGTCTTAGCACCTGAATGGGCAGTTACTCTTACCTTACTCATCGGAGTGCCTGAAAAATCCTAAAGTGAGATTTTCTATTTTTGAGATAATCTAGCCTTAGGACCATTCAGTTTTCTCCTAGGATCGAATGTATTCGTTTTTAGCATAGATATTGCTCTGTAAATATCTCCCGCTTTGTCACAATTCATGACAATAAGGCACCTCTCCGCCTCTATGAGAGCGATTCTGGTGACTTAGGGGGCGGCCCGCGCTTTGCTTCGTTAGAAAGGTATCCCAGGAGGGACCTATGACCACTAAGAGGTACTCATCTGCACGACGCGCACTCCAAGTTCTGATCGTTTTCATTCTATCAGCGATCATCAGCCGAACTGCCTTTGCAGCGACATCTGACATCGAAAGCCGCGCCCAGCAATACTCTTGCTATTCAAATATGTGAGCGGTAATGTGATTTCCCTATGGAAATCAGAGACCCCGTTCACGGCTCCATTTATTATTCCGAACCTGAAGTTGCTGTGTTAGATACAGCTGAATACCAAAGGCTGCGCGCGATCAAACAGCTCGGCTTTGCTGAGTTCAGTTTTCCGGGGGCGACCCACAATCGTTATCTGCACTCCGTGGGCGTTGCGCATCTCGCCGGCCTGGCTTTCGATTCTATTTTCAAAGCTCTGCCTTTTTCCAAGAACTCCACCCGTCTTCGTCTCCGCCAAGCCTTTCGTCTGGCGGCACTATTGCATGACGTGGGTCACGGTCCCCTCAGCCATACATCTGAACTGGTGATGCCGCATGTAGAAAGCCTGAATGTCAAAGTCTACGAACAAAGTGCAAAACCGGAAATGCATAAAAACCGCCGTGCAAATCACGAAGACTATACTATTAAATACGTCACGGATTCTCAGATCGCAGAAACCATTCGTCACGGGTTCCACGACCTTTTGCCAATTCACGTTGCTTGCTTGATCGATAAGACCCTGACATGTCCTGATGACTTCTTTATGGATAACGGGATTGATTACCGTCCGATCCTTTCCCAACTCGTCAGCTCCGAACTCGACGTTGATCGCATGGATTACCTTGAACGTGATTCGTTCTTCTGCGGGACGAATTACGGTAAGATTGATCTTGGCTGGATTTTACAAAACATGACAGCGCGGTTAAAGGACGGGAAAATGTACCTGGCCCTCAACCGTCGTGCGCTTTATGCCTTCGATGACTTTTTGATTTCACGCCACCATATGTATCTCATGGTTTACTTCCATCACAAGAGCATCATCTATGAAGAGATGCTGAACCGTTATTTGACCTCTCCGGACTGCACCTTCGTCCTACCTTCAGACATTCAGGAATACACTAAGTACAACGATTACAAACTGCATGAGCATTTGGCTTCGGCGCAAAACACTTGGGCGCAAAGAATTGCTCAACGCAAACCGTTTCGTGTCTTGGTGGAACTTCATAGCACTGCTGAAGATGGCCGGGTGGAGAACATCAAAAAGATTTTGGAATCTGAGGGTATTGATACAATTTGGGCGAGCTCGAAGGCCCGTCTATCTAAGTACCATACCGCTTCTATGGAAGACCGTGCTCTGCAAATCTATGTGGTCGACCAGTACGACCGCATGGACAAGGCCACTCCGATTGACCAAACAACGGAGATTTTCTCCCGCTATGAGGGCGCCCGTATTATCGACCGTCTTTATGTTGATCCCGACCATTATACGCGAGCTGAGAAGCTACTCGTGGACAAACGGATCTAAGTAAACAAAGAACAACCGCCCCCCCTTTTTTTGCGGCCAGGGGAACAAAATTTTTCCACTTCACCTTGAGTCGCACTGTCAATATTCCGATCTAAGCCTAGTGAATGCGATGAATGACTCCTGCAGCAACGCCTCAAAAGCAGTGGCTCTGGCGTCAGGTGCGTTGACCACTTGATAAAGTGGGACTGGCGGCGAATTCTCCCTACCGTTCGTATTTGCCTGGTGGCGATAAGGATCCTTTAAAAAACGCCGAAGGGGTTGCGGGCTCTTCGAAGGTTCAGCGTGAGATCACAAGCTCGAATGGTAAAAACAATTTGAAAAAATCCGCGAAAGTTTTCGCAATCACGCCAAATCACTCTATCCGAATCCCTAAGAGAGGATCAGGTTTTGCCCGTTGATGGAAGCTCCGAGAGGACTCACCAAAAACGTCACCGTCTGTGTGATCTTATCCGGCTCAGTAATTCTCAGCGAAGGATCCGTCTGCTTTAATTTTTCCAAGGCCTCTTTGATCGATTTGGCGCCCGGGTCGTGCGCCAGAATATACTCCTCAGTCAAAGCGATCGAAAGCGTATTGGCGGTAATATTGAATTCGCTGACTTGCTTTGACAGCGCCGCCGCGAACCCTTTCAGCCCCGAACGAACCGCTTGAACGACAACGTCTTCTTTGACTTTCGCCGACGGTGAGTCATTCAAAAGATAAATCAAACGCCCGCGCTTGCGATTTTTGAAAAATGCCAGCACACCTTGGCTCAAGTAGAGCGAGCTTTTCAAATGCTTATCAAACATCTGATCCAAGCCCTCCAGAGGCTCATCCAGCCTCATCGGCGTCGGCTGATTGATCATCAAAGCATCGATATACATATCCAAACCGCCAAAGACCTGAGAGGCCCGGCCGATCAAATCTTTGATTTGATCTTTAGAGGAAAAGTCCGAAGGCAGGAACGATGCCCGGCCAAACTTGTCGTTGATTTCACGCGCGTCATTGATTTGGTTAATAAAAGGCTGCGGCACTGATTTATCCGGATCGAGGATCACACAATCTGCTCCCAGCCGCGTGAGTCCCATGACAATACTTGAAACCGTGCTGCTCATGGGCCCGGCAATCAGAGCCACTCTTTGATGTAAATTAAAGCCGGCTTCCACTCTTAGTCCATTCTCTCGATAACGATTGCAATCCCTTGACCTCCGCCGATGCAGGCACTGCCCAGCGCATACTTCGCTTTACGGCGATGGCTTTCATAAACCAAGTGGTTCATGATGCGCGTGCCGGAAGCACCCAACGGATGTCCGACGGCAATCGCGCCGCCATTGATATTTGTTTTTTCAGGATTCAAGCCAAGTTCTTTTTGTACCGCCAAGTATTGAGCGGCAAAAGCTTCATTCACTTCAACCAGGTCCATTTGCTCCAGCTTCAACCCGGCTCTTTGCAAAGCCAAGCGCGAGGCGCCCGCAGGGCCGATCCCCATGATGCTCGGATCACAGCCCACCGAGGCATAAGAAATGATTCTTGCTTTTGGTTTCATACCGAGTTCCTTGGCGCGCTTCTCACTCATAAGAAGTGAACAAGCCGCTCCATCAACGATGCCGGAAGAACCGCCGGCAGTCACAAGACCCTCTTTTTTGAAAACAGGTTTCAAAGTCGCCAGTTTTTCCAGCGTGGTCTCTGGACGAGGGTGTTCATCTTTGTCGACGACAACAGTTCCTTTTTTGCCTTCAATCGTCACGGGGCACATTTCTTCGGCAAAACCACCACGGTCCAAGCACGCTTTGTAGCGCTGTTGAGATTGCCAAGAATACTTATCCGCGTCTTCACGGGTAATGCCGTACTTCACGGCCAAGTTTTCGGCCGTAATCGCCATGGGGGTCTTTGAATACGCATCCACTAAAGCGGCGGTCATGTAATCTTCAAGCTCACCGTTACCCATGCGAAGCCCTCCAAAGCGCATGCCGCGGGCGACATATGGAACCTGCGACATCTGCTCTGTTCCCCCCGCCAGAACAACACTGGCCTCGCCGGTCTGGATCATTTGCGCCGCCGAGGTCCAAGACTGAAAGCCGCTGCCGCAGAGGCGATTCACTAAAAGCGCACCCACATTCACTGGGACACCCGACTTCAAACCGATGTGGCGAGGAATATAAATAGCATCCGCTCCAGACTGGATGACATTACCAAAAATCACGTGATCCACTTTGTCTGCGGGCAAACCAGCTTGCTCTAAAGTTGCCTTAGCCGAGATGACGCCCAAATCCGTCGCTGAAAGATCTTTCAAGACTCCACCGAAAGCACCGAACGGAGTTCTTTTTCCAGAAATAAAAACGATATTTTCCATAGAATTTCCCAGCCTTTTACAGATGTTTAATCAATAGCGTAATGACAAGTCCCAGTGGGGTCAAATAAAGGGGAGGAAATAGTTTTTTGTTGCGTGTCGCAAATAAAAAGCTGGGAACTAGAGTAAAAAATTGATTTTTAGCAAGCAAGTGATTCAATGGATAGAATGACATTACCTCCAGAAAAACCGACTTCTCCCATTGGCAAAGCGATCCCCCGCAAAGAGGGCCCTCGCAAACTGACTGGCCAAGCCAAATACATCGACGATCTTGATTTTGAAGGCCTTTACGGAATCACCGTCCGCTCAACGGTGGCTCGTGGAAAGATCAAAGATATTCAATTTGGCCAAGGCATTCCTTGGGACGAATTCACCATCGTCACGGCCAAGGATATTCCCGGAAAAAATTATGTCGCATTGATTTTGCAAGACCAGCCTTTCCTCGCTGACGGCGTCGTCAATCATCCCGAAGAACCGATTTTATTGCTGGCCCATCCAAACAAATACGTGCTTGAGAGGGCCCGCCAAGCGGTCACGATTGAATACGAGAAACTCACTCCGGTCTTTGACCTGGAAGAGTCTCTTAAAGGCGCCACCAAAATCTGGGGCGATGACAACATCTTCAAATCTTACCTGCTTGAAAAAGGCAATATCGAAAGCATTTGGAGCCAAGCGGAACTCATCATCGAAGATGAGTACCACACTGGCGCCCAAGAGCAGCTTTACATCGAAAGCAACGGAATGGTCGCTGTCGCAAATGCAAAAGACGGTGTCACGATCTGGGGCTCGATGCAATGTCCGTACTACGTTCACAAAGCGTTGCTGCCTTTGTTTGGCATGAGTGAAGACAAGATTCGCATTATTCAAACCGAAACCGGCGGCGGCTTCGGCGGTAAAGAAGAGTATCCTTCGATCATTGCCGGGCACGCCGCTTTGCTTGCATGGAAATCCGGCAAGGCGGTGAAGATCGTCTACGATCGCGCCGAAGACATGGTGGCGACGACAAAACGCCACCCTTCTCGCACTCGCCACAAAACGGCGGTGATGAAAGACGGTCGCATTCTAGGAATGGAAATTCAATTCATCATCGACGGTGGCGCCTATGCGACTCTGTCGTCCGTGGTTTTGTCCCGTGGAACAATTCACGCCGCGGGTCCTTATCATATTCCGAATGTGCGTATTGATGCCAAAGCAGTTGCGACCAACTCGCCTCCGCACGGAGCGTTCCGTGGATTCGGCGCACCTCAAAGTATTTTTGCGTTGGAAAGACATCTGGATCAGATCGCTTTGAAACTGAATATGACTCCGGAAGATCTTCGTAAGAAGAACTTCATCAAAGATGGCCAGAAGACGGCAACAGGCCAAACAATCCACGAAGGCGTCAGCATGGAGGCGCTTCTCGATCGTGCGCTCAAGCACACGGACTATCACGCCAAGCGCAAACAGTTCACGCTGGACAATTCTCAAAAGAAAATTAAAAAAGGTATCGGCTTCGCAAGCTTTATGCATGGTTCTGGTTTTACCGGCTCGGGCGAAAAATACTTAGCGTCGAAAGTCGGTATTCAAGTCACGGGCAATGGCCGTGTCGAAGTCCTCGCCGCCAGCACCGAGATCGGCCAAGGCACGAACACCGTCTTTTCGCAAATCGCGGCCGACGCTTTAAACGTCAGCTCTGATTTCGTCGAAATCTTCCAGCCGGATACGAAACACGTGCCGAACTCAGGTCCCACCGTCGCATCCAGAACGACAATGGTCGTTGGCAAGCTCGTGCAATCGGCGGCCATTGGTGTGCGCCAAACCTTACAAACCAAAGGCTACCTTAAAGAATCCTACAGCGAAGAAGAACTTCGCCAAGCCTGCATCAAGTACGTCAAGGACAACGGCGATCTTAAAATCATCGTCGAGTATCAACAGCCTCCGGGCATTGACTGGAATGATGATACCTACCAAGGCGATGCTTACGGTTCTTACGCATGGGCGATTTACGTTGCTGAAGTCAGCGTCGATACCACGACATGGGAAACCAAAGTCGACCACTTCCTGGCCCTCCAAGAAGTGGGCCGGGTGATCCATCCCGTTCTCGCTGCCGGCCAAATCGAAGGCGGCGTGGCACAAGGAATTGGTTACGCGATTTACGAAAAAGTCCGCTGGCATGAGGGCCGTATGATCAACGGTACAATGACCAATTACATTATGCCAACCAGTAGCGATCTGCCAACGATCGAAGTGCTCTTCGAAGAGGTGCCTTACGAGCACGGCCCCCGCGGCGCCAAAGGGCTCGGCGAATTGCCGATGGATGGACCTGCTCCGGCGATCCTGAACGCCGTGGCAATGGCAACGGGTCAACAGATCAAATCCATTCCGCTGTTACCGGAAGATTTAATGAGAGCGAGCCTATGAAAGTTGAATTTAAACTAAACGGAAAAGAAGTCAGTGTGGATGCTCCTCCAATGAAACGTCTTTTAGACGTTCTTCGTGACGAGCTTACAAACACCGGAACCAAAGAAGGCTGCGGTGAAGGCGAATGCGGAGCTTGCTCCGTGATGATGAATCAAGAACTCGTGAATAGCTGTCTCGTACCAGTGGCCCAATGTGCCGGCGCTGATATCCTGACGGTCGAAGGGCTTGGAACCCAAGAAGATCTTCACCCCATCCAACAAGCTTTTCTTGAGTGCGGCGGCGCTCAATGCGGGATCTGTACTCCGGGCATGTTGATGGCAAGTTTGGAGCTTTTGAACAAGAATCCAAACCCGAACGAAACGCAAATCCGTGAAGGACTTGCCGGTAATTTGTGCCGTTGCACGGGTTATATGAAGATCTTTGATTCTGTGAAAAAAGCTTCGGAGGTTCTAAAGTGAGAGCCTTCGTCCCAGAATATGAAATGAAAACTCCCGAGAACTTGAACGAAACTCTGCAAATTCTCGCGCGCCATCCGGGCGAGTGGAAGGTGTTTGCGGGCGGCACGGACTTGATGGTCGTGTTTGAAACCGGCAAGCTCTCGCACAAAAAATACCTCAATATCAATCATATCACGGAGCTCAAAGAGCTTTTGGTGAATGAAGAAGACGTGATGATCGGCGCTGGTTGCACTTATCGCCAGATTCAAGACAATCCTGTGATTCATAAAGAATTCCCGATGCTGGTGGACGCTGCAAAACTCACAGGCGCTGTGGCGATTCAAAACCGCGGCACGATTGGCGGTAACATCGCCAATATGAGTCCGGCGGCCGATACGCCTCCGGCATTGCTTGCTTACGATGCAGATATTATTTTGCTTTCGACAAAGGGCTACCGCGTTTTGTCTTACAAGTATTTCCATCAAGCTTACAAGCAAGCGGATCTTCGCCCGAGCGAAATCATCATGGCTGTTCGTTTGAAGCGCAATCAAGGCATGACTCACGACTATTACCGTAAAGTCGGAACCCGTAGCGCCCAGGCGATTTCAAAAGTCTGCATGGCGGCGACCGCTTCCGTGAACCGCCAGCGTAAAATCGAGTGGATTCACTTCGGCTATGGCAGCGTGGGGCCTATACCCCTGCGCGCGATTCGCACTGAACATTTCCTGTTCCAGAAAGAACTTACGCCGGAACTCATCAAAGAGGCCCGCAAGCAAATACTCACAGAGATCACTCCGATCGACGATATCCGCTCGGATGCGGTCTATCGACGCGAAGTTGCAGGCAACTTGCTCGTCGAGTTTTTAGAGAGTATTAAAGTCTAATGTCATGGGATTGGATTTCCGCGCTTCAAGAATTAAAACAACAGGCCGTTCCCGCGGCGCTTGTGACAATTATAAAAGCTAAAGGTTCTACTCCCCGCGATATCGGCACGAAAATCCTTGTCACTGACAGGCGGTTCTTCGGCACCATCGGCGGTGGCCAACTCGAAGAACTCGTCATTGAAAAAGCCCGCGAAATTTTGAAAACACACCAGGCCCCTGAGCGCGTGCCGTTTCCCCTGTGTATTAAAGCCAATCAGTGCTGCGGAGGTTTCGTGGAGGTCTTTATTGAAACCGTCAATACCGGGCCCCAGCTACTGATTTTCGGCGCCGGCCACGTCAGCCAGGCCATTGCAAAAACGCTTGAAGGAACTCCGTTTCAAGTTCACATGATTGATCCGCGCGAAGACTGGCTGGAAAAAGCCGGGAGTTCTGTCAATAAACATAAAGACAGCGGGATTGAGTTTATTAAAGAGTACGCTCACTGGCATTCCGGGAGAACCTACGCTGTTGTGATGACTTACGATCACGATCTTGATCAGAGCCTCGTCGAGGAGCTTTCAAAGAAGGATACGAAGTACTTGGGACTCATTGGCAGCAAGACGAAGTGGCAACGCTTCCAAAAACGCTTCGTTGAAAAATCCCACCCTGCAGAGCTCCTCAGCCGGGTCCGCTGCCCGATTGGTTTGCCCATCGGCGGCAAATCCCCGCAGGAAGTGGCTATCAGCTTTGCCGCGGAAATTGTGCAAATACAGAATGAAGTTTTGAAAAACTCTGCAGTTTCCGAAAAATCTCATCACATTTCTCAAGAAGACTCCTGGCTGGAGGACCTGGGATGAATTTTATTCTGCTCGCGGCAGGACATGGGAAAAGAATGGGGGGCAATAAAGCCTTGATGGAATACCAAGGCCAGCCGTGGATCTTAACTCAGCTCAAGCAAATCGCCGACGTCAGTTTTGAAAGCATCACTGTCGTCACCAATGCCGAGTCCGAAGCCGCTCTGGAAAAAATCGTGGAAAACCACTCACCGTCGGTTCTTGTGCTGACGAATCCCCGCCCGGAATTGGGGCCTTTTTCATCACTCCAGTTGGCTGTCGCCGCGACGCCCGAGGACGCGAGCTTCGTGAGCCCCATGGATGTTCCCTTAAAAGCTTCCACGCTCAAGAAACTGCGCCAAGCGTGGCTTCAGCATGGTCATCTCGACGCCCTCATCCCATCACACCAAGGCCGCAAAGGCCATCCGGTGATTCTATCAGTGGACTTACAACGTGAGTTGTTGAAGCTCTCGCCTGAGGATCCCGAAGCGCGTCTGGACTTTATTTTGAAGACACTGCCTGAAAATAAAAAAAGGATCCTCAGTGTCGAAGATCCCTTTGTACATCTCAATTTGAATACTCCTGAAGATTTAGCAGCCTTGGCTCGGTGACGGCAGCGTCGTCATAAGCCGGCGTGTCTTACCAACCCCATTTGATGCCAACCGTACTGATATCGCCTTTAGCTGAACTGCTCGTGTGATTGACGAAGAGATCTCTATTGAAAACTTTGTCCGAGAACTCAACGACTGTTTCAGCCGCTTTTGCATCGTAGTTGAACACGGCGTTCAACCAGCCCGTGTACTGAAGCTTTGCCATCGCTTGCAGCGCAAGAATTTGCATCGAAAACTTGTGCTCGACACCTTTGGGCTCGTCAGATGCCACAGTGATATCCGCTGACATCTTCTTTTGAACAGTTGTCGCCGTTTGACCAAGCACACTGTCTTTAACTTGAGCGGAGTTGAACCAAGTCTGAACGCTGCGGTCCGCGATCTTCGCCGCAACCGCATTCAGATCGCTTGTTTGCGCCATGTCCATCGGAATAACCCTTTGGACGTCTTTCTGTGTGATTGAATCATCGCCTTGCTCGTTCTCCATTGGAACGGCCAAAGGCTGTGTATTGGCAACCGTGAGTTTTGCCAAGGCGACCTGAGAAGATGCTGCTAAAATTGTGAGTGTCACTATTGCCGTCTTAATCATATACACCTCTCTTTTCTCTTTCAAGAGTCAGGCCAGTGTATATTTGATTTTAAAAGCCATTAAACGCGTATTCGCTCTCAGGCTGAATATAAGGTGACCAGTTTTGTTGCAGTGAGTGTTAGTTTTTACAAAACTGTACGAACTGACACCACCCCCTCGACCCGCCTGCTCGATTTACTCATCCAGGATGAAGTTGATTGGATCCACCGGCGTACCGTTGATCCGGACCTCGTAGTGAAGATGCGGGCCCGTAGAACGACCCGTATTTCCGACCGCTGCAATGACGTCCCACTTAGAAATTTTTTGACCGACTTGAACATAGATTTGCGACGTATGACCGAAGCGCGTGCTCACGCCGTAACCGTGGTCGATACTCACAAGCTTGCCGTAACCCTGATCGTAACCCGCGAAGCTCACCACGCCGTCAGCCGGCGCATAAACCGGAGAGCCCGGAGCCGCAGCGATATCCAAGCCCGCATGCATCGTTGCTTTACCTGTGAATGGGGACACACGATAACCGAAACGAGACGTCAACCAACCACGCGCGGGTTTAATATTCGGAGTCGCATTGATCAAACTCTGCCGCTCGGACAAGCTTTCCCAAAGATCGATCACGCTTTGTTCTTTCAACTGGGTTTCCCGAACCGCCTTGTCGATACGAACCACTAAAGACGCGTAGTCTTTGGAAGGCGCCGGTTGCTCAGCCACTTCGCCTTTGTTCTCGTTCAGAGTTTGCGGCGCCTCAAAGACCTCATCCTGCTGAGCCATCGCTTCACCGGATGGCCGCTGCTCCATCGGTTCGTACTCTTCGACTTGCTGGCCCGGAGCCGGTTTTGGCCCCATAGAAAGTTTAGTGACGCGGTCCTCGGCATCAATGTTCGTGATGAGTTTCAATTTGGTCGTGAAAGTTTTCACGCGCTCAAGACTGTTTTCAAGAGAGCTGACTTTGCTTTCGACAACTTGGAATTGCTTCACAAGCTGCGCATTTTCACTGCGTAGACGTTTATTTTCCAAAGACTGGAGCAACAAACCGAAGTAGTCGACCATACCCGCGACGAAAACGAGAATAACGATGGCACCAATGAAGCTTGCCGCCTTCATCCAAACCGACGAGATCACCAACTTGCGGGTCTGCCCGGTCTGATTGCTGACGATAAAAAATGTGAATTTCTTGCCTGAACTACTCATGCCAACTCTTAACTACTTCGATTCCTGGAAATTCAAAATCAACACCGTGACGTTGTCATCCCCGCCGTTTGCCAAGGCTTGATCTACGCAAGTTTTCACGGCTTTGTCAGGGGAATTCTGATTGAGGATCTGAGAAATTTTTTGATCCTGGACTAAACCGGATAAACCATCAGAACAGAGCAGGTAACTTTCACCCGCAATGATCTCGCGCTCAATGATATCCGGATGCACCTCACGCTCATACCCCACGCTGCGTGTAATCACGTTGCGTGCAACAAACTGTCCAATGTTTTCTTCTTTCAAAACGCCGGCCCGAATTTGTTCGTTCAAAAGCGAGTGATCCTCAGAGATCTGCCACAAAAAAGGTTTCTTAAACAAATAGCATCGTGAATCCCCGACATTCGCGATATAGATGTGCTTGTCGCGAACATACGCCATCACCATCGTGGTTCCCATGCCCGCGAGTTCGGGATTTTCATTCGCCGCTTTGTCGTAAATGCGGCGGCTGGCTTCTTCGTAGGCGTAGGTCAGAACTTCCCGCGGCGACATGTCTATGGACTCAGGAGTTTTCAGAATTTCTTCCACAGTTTGCACGGCAATTGCAGATGCCACCTCACCACCGGAGTGTCCACCCATCCCATCGGCTACGATGAATACGCCATAATCTTTATTGATCAGGCAAGAGTCTTGATTTGAATCACGACGCAGACCCTTATCCGTCAAAAACCACGCTTCCGTTTTCATTGAATATATTGTGACTTGCCCCTCTGAATGAGTCAAACTGGACTCACGTCGAATTCTTTCATCTTGTTTAATCCAAAGCTACATTTTGTGTGTCTTAATACCGATAGCATATTGGCGAGGCCTGCTGATGAAACGTTCTCTTTCCATAGCCATTTTACTCTCTCTTGTGCTCCACTTTTTGGTGGTCGGAGGAGTCGCCCTCTATTCCCTCAGCGTTCAAAAACTCGCCGCGCCTCAAGCGGTTACGATTGAAATCCTCGACCAAAAGCCAGAGGCTGCAAAGCCTGCCTCCGCTGAAGTCGCCATCAAAAAAGATAAACTCAAGATAGATAAGCAAATTGTCGAGCAAGATGAAAAAGCGCTCAACAAAGAGCGTCCGGAGGATCAAGCTTTCTTGAGCGCGCACGATCAAAAAGTCGCAAAGCAAACCCAAGCTGTCAATCACGGTGAGTTTCAAAACAAGCTCACTAAAAACACCAAAGCCGGTAAACCGGTTGAATCTAAAAAATCGTCGCCGAAGTTGGATCAACTCCTTGCCGCTTATGACCCCATGGCTGCTGGCTTCAAGAAACAAGAAGCCAAAACCAAGCAAGAGGCTGAAACCACTCAAAAAGGTGGAGACGTCAGTCAAACGAGCGACTACCTGAAGAACGTGGACCAAGGCATCGAGACCTTGCTCAATACTCGCGAATTCAAGTATTACACCTACTACAACCGGATCCGTAAACAGCTCTCACAATATTGGGAACCGAAGGTGAAAGAGAAAGTGAATACGATGTTCCAGCAGGGCCGTAAAATCGCCTCGGCTCAGGACCGTATTACCAAGCTTTTGATCGTTTTGGATTCTGCCGGGACCCTCGTAAACGTACAGGTTGTCTCGGATTCCGGGGTCCGCGACCTCGACGACGCGGCCGTTGAGTCCTTTAGGGCCGCTGCGCCATTTCCCAATCCTCCCAAAGGCATCATCGAGAACGATGGGACCGTCAAAATTCGTTGGGATTTCGTACTAGAGACCTAACTCTACGCCGCCACTAGTCATGCCTTTGTTCTAGGGAGGGCTGGTGCTAGAAATAGCCCTTCATTCAAGAGGAGAAAACCGTGAGTAAACCATCCGATAAACAAACTCCGAAAACTATTTCCCGTGAAGTGTTGGAATCCATCGCCCGCCGCGCCCATTATTCTGCGACTCAGATGATTTTCCAGGCCAACCACCGCCCCGACAAAGAAAAGGGCGATCCGAAAATTGGCGGTCACGCTTCCGCTTCCGCCAGTGCTCTGCACATCATGGGCGCATTGCACTTGATGGTGAAGTCCGGCTTCGATCATATCGCCAACAAGCCGCATGCTTCTCCGACAGATCACTCTTACAACTACCTTCTCGATTTATTCCTGAAACAAGATTTGAGTAAGCTCTCTCTCGAAGAGTGCAACACCGCGATGATGGGTTTGCGTAAATACTCCCACGGCGAGCCCGTGTTCCAGTCTTATCACTCTGCTTACGATTGTGATAATCACAACTTTTTCCCGTCTGGCACGGTGGGCATCCCGCCAGTGGAGGCGGGTTACATGGCGCTTGCTTACCGCTATGCCCGTGAGCACGGTTACGAAGTTCCCGATGCTCACTTTTGGGCATTGACCGGTGATTCTGAATTCCGCGAAGGTTCCATGTACGAAGCGGTGCCGGACTTTGCTGAGCGGGAGCTTGGATCCCTCACTTGGATCCTCGATTACAACCGCCAATCACTCGACGGTCAGCGTATTACGAATCCAGACATCATGAATGGTACGGATGCTGACCGCGTTGAGCGTACAATGGCTGCCAACGGTTGGGAAGTGATCCAAGTTCGTCACGGCCAGAAGCGTTTGAATCTTTTCAAAAAACCAGGTGGCGAAACCTTCCAGAACTTCCTCGAGAAAGAACTCGAAGACTACGAACTTCAAGCTTTGCTCCTTGTGCAAGACATGAAGGCGTTGAAAAAAGGCATCGCGAAGGAGCATCCAAACATGAAGAAATTCTTGGACAGCGTGACTGACCAGGAGTTGTATGAAGCCATCCGCGACTTCGGCGGCCACGACATCATGCTCCTGGCTGAAGCGATGGAACAATCTAAAAAATCCACTCGCCGTCCAACGATCATCATCGCTCATACATTGAAAGGCTGGGGCCTGCGTTGCGCAGCTCAACCTGGCAACCACTCCCAGTTACCAACGGAAGAAGAGCTGGTGGAGTTGAAAAACAAGCAAGGCATCACCGGTGCGGCTTTGTTCGAGCGTTTTGCGACGGGCACCCCTGAAGCAAAGTACTTGAAAGAGCGTGGCGAAAAGCTTTGGGGCGACATCAAAGCCCAACACGCTTTGAAGGACAAAAACCAGAAGTTCTTCCTCGAGAAACTCACTCAGTGGGGCGAAATCCCCGAGTCTTTGGATATAAATACAAAAATGACCAGCTACCCACACACTCAGTGGATGCTTGGTCAGTTGACGGCAAAGCTCACGCGGATCGCGAACACACCGCTTGAAGAGAACAAATTAGCTGAAAAGCAAAAGCCTCTCACCACAACGGAGAAGCCGTTCAAACTTCCTGGTGAGTTGTTCATTTCCATGGCTCCGGACGTTGGCACTTCGACGAACTTGAATCCCGCGATGGATGGTAAAATCTTCGGGGCGCCCGTTGTGACGGAAGATTTGGAAACTGAATTGGGAGTTAAAGACCACAAGCTTCCGGATTTGATTCCTGGTGAAGAGGTTTCTGACCGCTTCCTTCGTTTCGAAATCGCTGAAGGCAACGTGATGTCTTGTGTGGGTGCTTTCGGCCGCCTACGCGACACTCTCGGCATTCCATTGATCCCGTTGATGACTGTTTATGACTTCTTCATCAAGCGGGCTCTTGATCAGTACTTCTACAACTTATACTGGAAGAGTTCATTTATTTGTGTTGGGACCCCATCAGGCGTGACATTGTCTCCGGAAGGCGCTCAGCACGGCTGGAAGTCCGACATCCAGATTCCGAACCAAATCACTTGGGAACCGTTCTTCTGCCAAGAGTTGGATTGGATTCTCTGTGAATCTATCAAGCGTCATGTGCTCAATAACAACGCCGGCCGCTCGGGCGTTCTCTTGAGGCTTGTGACCCGCGGTGCGGAACAAAAAGACATGATGACATACCTAAAGAAGCAGGCTCGCTTCAAAGGGGACATGAACTCTAAATTGGCCCGCGCTGAATTTCCAGTTGCTGGCGGCCTCAACGAAGAAGATATTGCTTCACTGGATGATGCCCATATCTTGCGTCAAGTGCGTGAAGAAGTTCTGCAAGGCGCTTACTACTTAATCGACTACCGTGGTTACGCCGGCTATGAGCCCGGCGACAACGTGGTGAACATCTTTGCCATGGGTTCGCTTGTGACTGAAGGTATCAAGGCATCTGAGACTCTCCTCGGCCATGGTATCTACGCAAATGTGATCGTGGTGACTTCACCGGATTTGTTGGCGGGTATCCAAGCTCACGAAAATGACTATGCTTATTTGAAACACGGCCTCGGCATCAACTCTGACCTGTACTTGAGAAAGTCCGAAGAGGTCAGCTCTGGTGATTTGATCACTGTGGCCGGTAAGCGGGTTCCGGTGGTCAGCGTGCACGACGGTGAAGCAGGTTTATTGGATAACATCGGTTCTGTGATCGGTGTCCGCCAAGAATCTTGTGCTGTCAGAAAGCACTCAAAATGCGGTCGTCCATCAGAAATCTATGCGTTCCATGGAATTGATGCGGACAGCGTGGTAGAGGCTTGCGGTAAAGTTTTGGCTGAAACAGCGTTGGAACAAGTCATTGTCCCAGAATCTGCTTTGGAACAAACTCAACACGCGGGAAAAACCGCAAGTCACTGGACCGACTTGTGGCCATCTAAGAGCCCCGTGAAGCATTAGTCGCGATAACGAGGATGTCGAGGGGCTTCGGCCCCAAGACTTGGACCGACAACAAGGATTATCTTCAATGGAATCAGCAAAGGCCTCTTTCCCTTACGAGGGTCGACTTGTTAAATCGAGAAATAAAAAGTTCGAAGAGACCATTTTGCTGGTTCCTTTTTTTGGCTCTGAACAACGCGAGCTCGCCCGTCACGTCAAATTCCTGAACGATCTTGGCTATGATGCCACTCTCTTTAGCCTGCAAAAGGCTCCGATGATCCTCGATTTCAATCAAGGCCTTTTAACTCCGTTAAAAAGGTGGAAAGAAATCAAAGACAATCTGAAGGTTCCGATCAGTTCTCAGCTGAAATTCGGTCTGAAACACGTCTATGCGGATCAAATCGAAAACATGTTGAATCTACTGCCAGGCAAAAAGATCGTTTTTGCGTTCTCAAATCCCGGTGCTGCGGCGATTGAAGCCCTTGCCCGTCGCAAATGTGTCGATGTGGTCGGTGCCGTTTTTGATAGTGGTCCTTCTGGCAAATTCGTCGATTCCTTTGTGAATCTTGCAAAGTACGACTGGAAAATCAATTCTTTGGCTTTACGACAGGTGTTGGCTCCGTTGCTTTCATATGCCTGGAGTCCGTACTTACACAAAGATACGCAGACGGACCTTAAGCAATTTCCAAAGGGCTTTAAAATACTTTCGATCCGTGGCTGGAAAGACCGCTTGATCCCGCCGGATCACATCGATGCGATCTTTGATCCGCACCCGGATTTGGATTGGCGCAAGCTGAGCTTGCCGGAGTCAGATCACCTCGTGGGCCTTCGCGATTACCGCAGTGAATATGCGCCCGCAGTTGAAAAATTCCTTCAAGAAATCTCTACTTCTCTATAAAATTAAACCTATGTCGAATTTCATTCTGATCTTTGTTTGCTTCCCTGATCACCTTGGTTGAAGCCGCTATGGCACCCATGATTGCCAATCGGCCTCTAAAGTTTCTTTACGTGAGTTTTATTGCCACAGTCATGCCCTCGGACGTCGGCACAATGACACAGTCATAGAGAGCAGAATCCGCAAGCCGCTTGTTGAACGCTTGCATAATAGCAATCTGCTTTTCACTGAACTTTTGCGCCGTTGGGACACCCCAAACAGCGCCACTCAAGAATACATTGTCAGCGATGATAAGGCCGCCGCAGCGAATATTCCTCTCGGCCCATGCAAGATAGTCTCCGTAGGCCGCTTTATTTCCATCGATGAAAACGCCATCGAAAGGCCCCTCCGCCGCAAGACTTTCCAAAGTCACACGCGCATCGCCAATCACGATCTTCGCCCGCGAACCCGCTGGATGCATGGCCAGCGCTTCTTTTGCCTTCAGAGCGTGGGCTTCGTTTTTTTCCAACGTCCAAAGGAACCCCTCCCCCGGCAGGCCTTCCAAAATATACTGCGCGGAAAGGCCGGTCAGAGTTCCAATCTCAACGAACTTGCGACCGCCCTGCTGACGAACCATGAACGATAACAATCTCCCTTCAGACGGAGATAAACTAATGCGTCCGAGCCCGAGCTCCTCCGCGGACGTGCGTGAGCTCAGCTTGCTGGCGGACTCAGCAGGAATCAGAGATTCGGTGTAAGCCTGGATTTCAGGAATTTCAACGCGCATAGATTCTAAATACACAGGTTTTCGGCCTGTGACAACCTACGCGTCCATCAGAGCTTTTAGACAGTATAAATTCCTCATTTCAATTTTAAGGGATCTTG
Organism: Pseudobdellovibrionaceae bacterium; assembly: GCA_039810425.1. Taxonomy (GTDB): domain Bacteria; phylum Bdellovibrionota; class Bdellovibrionia; order Bdellovibrionales; family Bdellovibrionaceae; genus JACMRP01. The sequence goes on from JBDHWW010000002.1 coordinate 29,167, forward strand.
GCATTGGTACGGGACTGGCTAAGCATATACTGGATGAATCCCTTTTGGAAATCTTAACTATATTTAGCTTTATGGAGTACTTATGAAAACGAAGGCCCTATCACTCACTTTAGCTGGTTTAATGTCTATCCAAAGCATTGGTTTTGCCCAACAAGCGGACCGTACTGCAGGAATCGGCGACCAGGCTATTTCAGCCGCTCAAAACAATCTGCAAGCTCTCAACAAAGAAGTTCTTCTTTTGGATCAGGCATTAGCAAACGCCGCTGAATCAATTACTGTCCGTGACAGCAAAGGTGGCCTCACGAACAGCGTTGCAATTGTTGGCGCAGGTATCGGCATAGGCCTTTCGGCAATATCTTATTTCACAGTTCATGGCGGACAGCAAGGTTCTGGTATCGGCGGTATGATCTTCGCCGCGGGTTCCCTGGCCGCTTCTGCTTTGTCGCTGATCAACGGCGGAGTGAGCCAACTCCGTAAAACAAAAGTAGAAACAAGCCAACTCGAGCAGCAATTGGCCGAAGCGCAAAAAAATCTTGAGGTTTCTTTAGCCCAAAATACAGACAAAGCGGCTACGGTCGCTTTGTCTCAAATGGCTCTTGCAATCAAAAATACGCAAACTGCTTTGGCTTCTTACAAAGACAAAGAATCTGAAGTGACAACAAGCCGACTGGTATCACAAGCGACTCAGTTAGTTGGCGCAGCAATGCTCGCCTACGGTGCCACACAAAGAAATTCCAATATGCCAATGTTCGGCTTGATGGTCATGAACGCGGGTAACATCGGCGCGCTTCTTTCTGGCGTCCAAAAATCTGAAGCTCAAGAAATCTTGAACGAGATCCAGCAAACTCGTAATTCTCTCAAGCTGGCTTCAGCGGCTTTACAGTAGTCAGGGACCCCGATGTCTCTTCGTCTGCGCAGCTCTTTTTTATCTCTGATGTTTAGCCTCGGTGCGGTTCTCCCCACCGAGGCTAAAACCATTCGCTGCGATGCCCTCTTTCAACCGACGGTCGGCGATGTGCTTGAACAGGTCAACCGTAACAACTCTGAATTTCTTTTCCAAGGCAAAAGCTTCAAAGAATATACTGAAAGCCTTTCTTGGGCACGCAAAAGAAAAGTCCGCAAGCTGGTCCACGAACTTGAAGTTCGTAGCTTTCCCTCTGAAAAATATCTTGAACGCTATACGGTGGAGCTGGGTGCCGCCCTCTTCGGCATACACACCGGTCTTCGCCAGTGGATTACAAAATCCCCTGAACAACGCCTTGACGATTCAGCAATACTCATCATCAAAGAGCAGCTCCTTCAAGAAGGCCTGCTCAAGACCTGGGGCGACGTCAATGATCCACAACAAATTAGTTTCTTAAAGCGCACTTTGGATCAAATTCAAACGCTCCAACACTCACGCCTTGTTGAGGTGCTGCGTTTGCCATTCATGCTGCCTTCAATTAAAAACAATACTCTCCCTGAGGCTCTGCTTTTCGCAGTCCTCCGTGATGGCTTTAATGCGCACGCAGAGGCAGTCCGCTGGGCTCTGCGTGCGCAGACTAAAATCGACGCTTATAATACATTCCGTAAAGTCTATGCCCCCGTCGTTTTTGGCTTGATGTTGTTTATCCAAATCCAAAACTCGTACCAACAACTGCAAGACACCATCGAGCAACAGGTAAAGCAGACCATCGAAAGCCTGCGCAATCAGCGCAAGCAAATTGAGGAGTCTATCCCGCAGCTCAAGCAAGAAGAGTTCAACCGCGCCTATGCCGCTTGTGTTGAAGAGTTTAAGGCAAAATGGGGTGAGCCACCTACACCTGAAGAGGCCGCCGTCCTCCGGGTGAAAGTGCAAAACGCTCTGAACATGCCTGTGACTCAATAAACCAAGGCACCCCTTACCGACCCGCACCAAAGCACTGTTTGAAAATCCCGTGAAGATGCTCTAGAGTAACTCATGATCTGGCCACTTTTAATTTTCGACTTAGATGGAACCCTGATTGATTCCGCAGAAGATATCTCGACGGCACTCAATAAAACTTTGCGCTTTTATAACAAGCCAACGCTTCCTCATGACGTTATCGTCGCCCATATTGGCGAAGGTTTAAAAAAACTCCTCGCGGATTTTTTTCCGGAGCATAAAAACAGCCCTCCGGGAACATACCAGCACATCGAAGACCACTTCTTGCAAACATACGAAGAAGAAATGTACAATACGACAAAACCTTTTCCGGGTGCAGTCGAGTTTTTGAATAACTATCCAGGTCCCAAAGGAATCGTGACAAACAAAAACGAAGACCCGGCAAAAAAGATCGTTCGCCACTTGGGCCTTGATGCGGTTCCTTGGGTTGCTGTGTTTGGCGCCGACACCCTGATGGAACGCAAACCTCACCCCCTGCCTTTACAGGAAATGATGAAGCGCGCGGGCCGTTCCGCCACCACGACATTCATGATCGGTGACGGCCTTCCGGATGTAAAGGCGGCTCAAGCCGCCGGCGTTGGAGCCATTGCCGTGGAGTTCGGCTATACCAAACTAGAAATTTTGCAAAAATACGATCCTGTGGCCACCCTGCAAGGCTATGCTGGGCTCCACAATCTCGTCCTCGAACTGATTAATCGTTGATACAGGGCTTCATGCCTTGTATAAGAAATGGGCTTTAATCCGGCGAATTAGGTGGAGAAATCAGACTGTGAGTGAAACCCTTTTAGAAGTTAAAAATCTGAAAACGAAGTTCAACACTGACGACGGCAGTTTTTTCGCCGTTGATGACGTGAGTTTTGTCGTCAAAAAAGGACAAACTATTGGAATTGTTGGCGAATCTGGTTGTGGCAAATCTGTGACTTCGCTTTCAATTATGAAGTTGATCCAAGCCCCAGGCCATATTGAAGCCGGCCAAATCATCTACCGGGGCAAGGATCTTTTGAAGACCAGCGACGCTGAAATGCGTAGCATCCGTGGCAACGAAATTGCGATGATTTTCCAGGAGCCTATGACCTCCCTCAACCCGGTTTACACTTGCGGTAACCAGATTGCGGAAGCAATAGCGCTTCACTACCCAAAATTGACTAAGGCTGACGTGAAAGCTCGCGCGATTGAAATGCTTCGCAAGGTGGGCATCCCGGCTCCAGAGAAGCGCTACGACGAATATCCGCACCAGCTTTCGGGCGGCATGCGCCAGCGTGTAATGATCGCAATGGCGATCAGCTGCAATCCACAACTCCTCATTGCCGATGAGCCAACGACCGCATTGGACGTGACGATCCAGGCACAAATATTGGATCTAATGCGCAATCTGCAAAAAGATTTCGGCGCTGGCATGATTCTCATCACCCATGACCTTGGCGTGGTCGCAGAAATGTGCCAGGACGTTGTTGTGATGTATGCTGGTAAAATTGTTGAGTATGGCACTGTTGAAGACATCTTCTATCGTCCAAAGCATCCGTACACCCGGGGTTTGCTTGATTCTATACCGCACTTTGAAACCGGCCACAAACTTGACGAACTCAAAACGATCCAAGGTATGGTTCCAAGCTTGTTAAAGCTCCCACAAGGCTGCCGATTTCAAGATCGCTGCCCGAATGTTCAAGCGGATTGCCGCCAACAAGAGCCTCAGCTTGAAAGCAAAGGCGGAACCCAATTGGCAGCCTGCTATCATCCGGTTGCGGAGGCGAAAGCATGAGTCAATATCTTCTCGAAGTAGAAAATCTGTTTAAGACTTTTCCTATCCACGGTGGCTTCCTCAATCGCGAAGTTGCCAACGTCAAGGCCGTTTCCGGCGTGAGCTTCAAACTAAAAAAAGGCGAGACACTGGGTCTCGTGGGCGAATCTGGTTGCGGCAAATCAACGCTCGGCCGCTGCTTGATCCGGTTGCTAGATCCAACTTCTGGGACGATTAAGTTCAACGGCAAAGACATCACCACCATCGAAGGCGACGAACTTCGTGAAATCCGCAAAAAAATGCAGATCATTTTCCAAGACCCCTATGCAAGCTTGAACCCTCGCATGACGATTGGTGCAATTCTCGAAGAACCGCTTATTATTCACAACCTCTTCCCGGAAGAGAACGCTCGTAAGACCCGCGTGCTTGAGCTTGCGAACCTCGTAGGTCTTCGCCCTGAAGCTTTGAATCGTTACCCGCATGAATTCTCAGGTGGTCAACGTCAACGGGTGGGTATCGCGCGCGCTTTGGCAGTGAACCCTGAAATCATCGTCTGTGACGAGCCGGTGTCGGCACTCGATGTGTCTATTCAAGCTCAGGTTCTGAACCTTTTGATGGAATTGCAAAAGAAGCTCGGGCTTACTTACGTGTTTATCGCCCATGACTTGAAAGTCGTTGAGCATGTTTCCACCCAAGTGGCGGTCATGTACTTGGGTAAAATCGTTGAACAGTCCGAGGCGGAAGAGCTCTATAAAAACCCGACCCATCCTTACACTCGCGCGCTTTTATCTGCGATTCCAATCCCAGATCCCCACCGCAAGGAAGACCGTATCATCTTGACCGGTGATGTTCCGAGTCCGATCAGTCCTCCTGCGGGTTGCCACTTCCATCCTCGTTGCCCGATGGCCATCGAAGACTGCAAGAAGGTGGTTCCACCTCTCGAGGTGAAGCGTCCGGAGCACGTTGCGGCCTGCATCCGTGTCTAAAAGTTTGCCAGTATAAATATATTTCCTGAGATCTCTCAACAAGTTGCAACCCCAGACCGATAAGTTCCAGGTCAGGGGTTTTTTGTATCCGAGGGGACTATGAAATCAGAAGGCAAAATCTGGGTAATCTTTGATGCTTATAATGGTAAGAAAACAAAACCAATTTCGCTTGTTCAAGCACAAATGATGATTCTTTCATTTAAAGTCCGTAATCTGCACAACTATCATATTTGGACACCCGGCTGGCCCGAGTGGCAACCCCTCGTTCAGTACCTCTCTAGCGGCCAAAAGTACTTCGTCCAAGCACAACCACCAGAGCCTCTTTTGCACAAGGAAAGACTAAAGGCGGCGGCAGCTCGGCCTCCCGAGCACAAGGCCCACCCCACAGAAGAGGAAAAGTCGAACCCGTTTTATACAAGTGTCGTCGCTCCTGAAGAACTTCGTCAAATCGACTATGGGTACTACTACAATGAGGTGAATGGCGACGACCTCACACTATCGGGTGTTCCTGAAAAACCGACAGTAGAAATCCTTGTCAGCCGGGCTGGCTTGGGATCTCCGAAAGACCGCCGTGTGGCTCCACGCCACGACTTTAAAATCGAAGCGGTGTTGATCACAAAAAAGGGTTCCTCTTTCAGGACATACTCTAAAAATATTTCCCTGACGGGCACTCTGCTCGAGGATGAGATTCCGAAAGACTTTACTCACCGCCAGTTCGAAATGATTTTGGTGAACAAGTTTGAAAAAGATCCCCATAAGAGCCGCGTGCATCTCACCGGCAGAATCATCGGTGACATTTCAGATCCAAGGCGTTTGATTTTCCTCGAACAGGATGATGAGACCGCGAAGAAGCTGACCAAGCTCATCGACGACTATACGACACAGCGAACACGTTTGAAAAAGACCGCCGGCTGAGCTTTCGATCAGCCCGGACGGCAACTCATGTTTAAATAAAGTCAGCCCTAGAACAATCCGAGCCTGGCGTAAATAGCTACCAACCGTAGCCTAGATGAATTGCTAGCCCGCTGAGGTCGAAACGACTTTGCCCGGCGAGGCTTGTTGTTTCAACCCGGTAGGTGATTTCACCCGTGAGAACTCTTTTTTTCCCCGCCGCTTTTGAAACTGTCCATTCGACTCCCGTTCCCGCAGTATAGCCAATCCCCAAGGCTGATTCGCTTCGCTTTAGACTGGTGAGCGTTGAAGAGTCTAGCGCCAGCCAGTTATAGCTCAGATCCCCACCTGCGGAAATGTAAAGAGCCAGACCGGTGTCGCGCGCAGGAACCGGGAAAAACGCAAGACCCGTCTCGAACTGCCCTTGATAAAAGGAGTAGTTCAAAACCGACGCCGTCGTCCCATCCAAGAAGGCCTGGCGGCCCGACGCTTGGCCAGCCCGTGCCTTGGTGTAGATTCTTCCCCAAGGACGGCCCCAATCACCATAGGCCTCGATTCCAAAACCGAAACCTCCCTCTGCAAACGACTTTTCTTTTTCGCCGGAGTAATTGACTTGAAATACCTGAAGACGTGTCGACTGAAACGAGACCCCACTACTACTTCCCGCGTGCGCACGGCCCGGGAGTGAAATAACGCTCACGAAAACTAGGCCAGAGATAATCCAAATAAGTATTTTCAAACTTCGATCCCCGGTTGAATTCTTGTTAAGATTTCTTTACCAGTTTCGGAATGTACGTCTCATAGCTTAACAAATGAAGTCTCATTCTAGATCAAAGTCTGAATTTCTTCTCAATTCGATGCAAATACCGCTCTTCATATAAAGATTTTTTAACGAGCGCCGATCTATATATAGTACCGGGGAGGCGCCCATGAAGGGGAACATGATCACATTCTTAGTGCTACTCGTAACTCTTATCGGAGCCTTTGGCGTTGGCTGCCAACCTAAAAAGGTCAACGACGACTCTTCGGCAACAAATGACCGCTACCTCTATATTCAAAGTGGTGGCTGCTTTGCTCCGACCGGATTAACTGCTTCAACCGCATCAAAGACAGTATCGCGTATTAATCTCGCGACAGGCGTGGTGGACAAAACTATCGCGGACTACACCTCCGGCTTGACCGATATTCCGGTGGCCATTGCGCCTTACAATGACGACAACCTCTATGTGCTTATCGAAAATACCGGTGGCCGCCGTATCGAGATAGTTAATAAGAAAACCTCTCTCTCATCCAACTTCCTCATCAATACGACTGCACTCAATGGTGTGGTGAGAAGTCTGACGCTGGGGTCTGACGGCAGCTTCTTGATCAGCCGATCCGCGGCGGTAGAACGTTTTGCTTCAAACAAAGCCCGTCTGCCAAACTCGACAACAGCATTTCTCAGCGCACCAACAGGCACTTGTGCAACGACGACGAGCGCGATCACCGCGACGGCGTTCACCGGTGCCGGAGACATCCTGTACGCTCACTCATTTACGAGTGCTTCAACGAACAACCGCATCGGCATGACGACAGGCTTAACATCGGCGGCCTCGACATGCTATAACGGTGTGGCGGCACCAACCACGGCCTCTTTTCCGACGGCAATGGTTTATCTCCCCGATTTGAAACATCTCTTAGTGGCCTACTCGAGCTCAACGCCCGCAAACAACCAGGTTTGGCAATACACCGTCGATGAATCGGCGCACACCATCACGGCCGCAGGGGCTGCGGCTTATGGCAATACCGCCGTATTGAACGGCCCAACCGCGATGGCCTATGATAGCACGACGGGATATGTGTATATCGCGAATGGCACGACCGCCTTTGCAAATTCGATTGAGCAGTTCACTTACGATTCAACGGCAAAAACACTGACTCGTGTTGGGACCGTGGCTTTCTCTTCGCCGACGATCAATCACAACTGTATCAATTCAATGTTTGTAGGAAAATAAGCCGGACTACTCGTTGAGTTTCAAAAGAGTCCGTACTGTCTTGCGTAGCTTTTCGACATCGAAAGGCTTGCGGATATAATCATCGGCACCGATTTCAAAAGCTCTTTTCATGTCATCATCACTGGCTTTACCAGAGACAAAGACGAGCGGAATGCCTTTCAAGTCTTTGTTTTCTTTAAGAAGCTGGGCCAATTCAAAGCCGTTCACCCAAGGAAGGCCGACGTCCATCAAGATCAAGTCGATCGGAGTGTCATCGAGTACTTCTGAAAGTGCTGTGGCATCCGCGGCGAGTTTAGTGACATAGCCCTCAGCCTCAAATATACGCTTGAGGGCCATGCGCATTGTTTCATCATCCTCAATAACCAAGATCACACGTGGTTCCTCTTTTTTAGCAGCCTCCCTGAAGTCCGCTAAAGACACCACAGGTTGACTCGCAATGCGAGCCTTGGTGACTTTTTCGATTTTATTAACGAGGTCTTTCGTGTTGATCTTTTTGTTTGCCATAATCCCAGTCTATCCGTGAGCTTGTGACTCCAACCATCTTTCACAGTCGATGGCTGCCATACATCCGGTTCCTGCTGCGGTAATAGCTTGGCGATAGACATGATCTTGCACGTCTCCGGCAGCAAAGACACCTTCAATATTTGTATACGTTGAACCGGGTTTGGTCACCAAGTACCCTGTTTCATTCATATCCAATAGACCTTTGAATAGGCCCGTTGTCGGTTTGTGTCCGATGGCAATGAAAAGACCCTCTATCGCCAGGTCTTTCGTCGAGCCATTTTCAGTATTTTTCAGACGCACACCCGTTACATTTTTGCCATCACCCAAAACTTCGTCGACAGCCGAGTTCCAAAGGACTTCGATTTTTGGATTGTTCAACGTCCGCTCGCTCATGATCTTTGATGCGCGGAAATGATCCCGGCGATGAATTACGTAAACCTTGCTCGCAAAACGAGTCAGGAATTGTGCTTCTTCCATAGCGGTATCGCCACCACCGACAACGCCAACTTCCATGTTACGGAAAAAAGCACCATCACAGGTGGCACACGCGGAAACTCCACGGCTCATATATTGTTTTTCTGAAGGCAGCCCGAGGAGCTGTGCACTCGCGCCCGTAGAAACGATGATAGATTTTGCCAAGTATAGTTTTTCACCAACCCAAACTTTGAACGGGCGCTGGGAAAAATCCACTTTCGTCACGTTGCGAGTGATGAAGCGAGTGCCGAAGCGCTCAGCTTGCTTTCTCATGACGGCGATGAGTTCCGGCCCCGTGATTCCATGCTCAAAACCAGGATAGTTTTCTACTTCTGTTGTGATCATCAACTGGCCTCCGGCCTCTTCTCCTTCGATCATCAGCGGCTCTAAACGCGCACGCGCACTGTAAATCGCCGAAGTGAGTCCCGCAGGGCCCGATCCGATAATAATTAAATTTTCAACTTTTTGATCCATAGACGTACCTCATAAAACTGCGTAAATTCCGACAGAGGCTCGGAGGAGCCTCAAACTAACAATTTCACCAGACAATGACACTATTATTTCTGCCTGAAACGGTGCTTAAACCACTACAATGCACTGCTTCGTTTGCGGGGTTTAGTTGGCTTTATCTATTTAGCTATAGACGGCCCGGATGGCGGGCAGAGCCAGCTTTTTCCCATTAAGCAAAGTAGCTCTTAAATTTTTTACCTTTGATTTTCGAGCTGCGCAATTTATCCAGCGCCCTATCCGCGGACTGGGTCGTGATGGCCACGAGACTAAAGCGTTCGTGAATTTCAATTTTTCCGATATCAGCCGCCACCAGCGCGCCCGGCTGTGCGGTCAGCGCGCCCAAGATATCGCCAGGACGCAGCTTATCGAGTTTGCCGCCGGCGATCTGAATGGTCTTCGTCGCCGTCTTTTGAAACTCAGCGCCTAAACCATGTTGATTCTCAAAGCCCAAGTTCTGGCGGATCATCTTTACGCCGGTGGCTTTTTCAATTTCTACAATCTTCAGAGCTTCAAACGCCGTCGCTATGGAAACTGCGGTCCCTTCGCGCCCTGCCCGGCCCGTGCGGCCGATGCGATGGATATAAACTTCGGGATTGATCGGCAGGTCGACATTCACCACCAACTCGAGCTTTTCAATATCCAAGCCACGCGCGGCCACATCGGTAGCCACAAGAATTCGCGTGCTGCCATTGCGGAAAAGCGCTGTGGCGCGATCGCGCTCAGGCTGAGTCAGATCTCCATGTAAAACTTGGCTGCTGACTTTCATCTTCTCAAGCCTCTCGCCAATCTCGCCCACGGTGGCTTTCGTGCGGCAAAACACAATCGTACAATTCGCAGGATGACGTTGCAAAATACGAAGCAGGGTATCGGTCTTCTCCGGATTCTCCGCTTGGTAAACGTATTGCTTGATCTGCGGCGATGCCTGTGTGGACTTGTCAATCGTTACACGCACAGCGCTTTTCTGATACTTGCGGCTGAGAGCCTCGATCGAATCAGGAAAGGTCGCTGAGAAAAAGACCGTTTGTTTTGTCTCAGGCAATTCGTCGATGATTGCCGTCATCTCATCAGCAAAACCTTCATCCAACATCCGATCGGCTTCATCCAAAACCAAGATTTTGAGTTGGCTAACTTGCAGCTGATTTTTTCTGAGATGCTCTAAAGTGCGCCCCGGGGTCCCCGCAATCACATGCACGCCGTTATTTAAAGCTTGAGTTTGCGGTGGATAAGGCTGACCACCAATGAGGGCCACCGTTTGTAAACCGGGAAAGGCTTTTGCAAATTTCCGGCACTCTTTTAAGACCTGATCGCACAGCTCCCGTGTAGGACAAAGAATCAACGCCTGCGGTTCGCGCGCTTCAATCTGAATTTTCTGTAAAATAGGAATGACAAAGGCCGCGGTCTTACCGCTGCCGGTATAGGACTGACCAATCAGGTCTTTGCCTTGAAGCAAGGCCGGAATGCTGCCCGTTTGAATGGGAGTCATCTCCGTGAAACCCATATCTTCGATCACGCGCAAAAGGGACGGGGCCAAATTTAAAGAGCGAAAATCATTCGTTGGCATAGACCCGGACTGTATAATTGAACACGGGAAATTTCCAGCTTAAACCGACCGACACTCTACCAATAACCGGCATCAACGGTGACATCGCCTAATACCAGAGTCTGACAGCTGATTCGAAATCCGGCGCGAATGTTGTTCTTTTCTTTGAGAAAGACTTCTGTGGCATTGGGTTCTGACAGGTTTTCCATGCCCTCGACAATGCGAATTCCACACTTTGCACAAACTCCATCTGAGTTACACGACGATGCCACCGGCAGACCTGCCTCCAAGAGAGAGCGCATCAACACGGCTCCTATGGGAACTTCAATCGGCGGTCGGTTTTTTTTGAAACGAATTGTCGGCATATATTCACTCTACTAGTACAGTGACAGATGCTTCTAAGCAACTGTTCGTATGACTTGATCCGCCAGAATGAATGAACCAACCACCAGTACGAAAATGCCAAAAGCTCTCTTCAGATGGCTTTCTGAAAAGCTCCCTTGAAAGCGTTTTCCTAAGAACATACCGGCTATCGCCAAGGCCGTCACTGGGAGGAGGATATCCCAGCGCAAACCCTCAATAGTATCCATCGCCACCAAAAAACCAACCAAAGAATTACCGGCGATAATAAGCAAAGAAGTCCCCACCGCCTCTTGCATTTTGAATCCTAAAACAAACACCAGTGCCGGTACAATCAGAAAGCCTCCCCCGGCCCCTATAAACCCCGTGACCAATCCAACAAAAAAACCTTGAAACGCTAACCGGGAATAGCTTGATTCCGGCACTCGTTTCACTGCAGCTCCAGAGGCTCGAAGCATTTTCAAGGAGGCGGTCAGCATCAAAACCGCGAACACAATCATCAGCAGAATGTCTCTACTCAACACCACGCCATCCAACAAACGGATTTGTTGGGGTATGAGGGGGAAAAGTATTTTTCGGGCCCCTAAAACCCCCAGAATACTTGGCGCCGCAAAAAACACGCTCTCTTTCAATCTCACTGTCCCGGTCTTGATGAAGCCAACCGCGCCGGCAAACGCCGTGAAGCCGACAACAAAAAGCGAACTCCCGGTCGCCAGCGTAGGCGTCTGCGCAAAAAGATACACGAGGATGGGAACCGTTAATATAGAACCGCCTCCGCCAATCAAGCCAAGCACCATACCCATAAGAATGCTGCTAAGAAAACCGAGGAACTCCATAAGGACTCCTATTTTTGACGAGCGAGAAATTTTTCCGCTAAATGGTAAGCGCCCATTCCAACAAGCATCATGGCCACAAAGACAAAAGCGGTGGTCTGACCTGACGCCATTGATACAACCGCAGGGCCTGGACAATATCCACCGATGCCCCAGCCAATACCGAAAATCAAAGACCCTAAAATAAGTTGGAGATTGATACACGTGCCTTCAGGAACATGGAACTGACTCTCTAATAAAGGCGTTTTTCTTCGCCGCACCAGCGGGTAAAGGAGGCCATGCACGCCCACCGCTCCGGCCATGACAAACAAGAGTGAAGGATCCCAGGCGGTCACATCCAGAAACGACACTATTTTTTGAGGCTGAGTCATACCACCCAAGCCCAAACCCAGGGCGAAAGCCAAACCGACAATAAACGCAACAATAGCTTGATTCATAAAAACCTCTTAAATAAACCACTTCACTAGAGCAACCGTCACAAGGCCCGCCGCAATAAATGTGACGGTCGCTATTATGGAGCGTATAGACAGACGGCTAACCCCACAGACCCCGTGGCCACTTGTGCATCCTTTGCCCATGGCTGTACCAAATCCTACGAGAACTCCAGCGATGGCAATCTCAGTCAGACTGCGGCCCGTGGTGTTTGCGAAAAATTCCGCATTGAGCGCAACCAGAACAAACCCGCCGAGAACTAAGCCCGCGATAAACGACCATCTCCACCCGGAATCCTTTTGCGGTTTCACAATAGCGCTATTGATAATGCCGCTGATACCGGTCACCCGGCCATTAAATAACAGCATCAACGTCACCGCCAACCCAATGAGCACACCTCCGAAAAGAGGTTTCCAAACTACTTCCATAAAACTCCCTTTTTACAATCGCACTGTCGGAAACTTCCGTTCATTCCAAGCAAGCATTCCGCCCTTCATGTTCATGGTATTTTTGAAGCCCAATTCCTGACTCCGCCGTGTCGCCTCTCCGGAGCGGCCACCACTGCGGCACACAAAAACGAGATCTGCGTTTTTATCCACTCTGGCCAAGAAATATTCCAGGTCTTTACCCAGAGTCACGAGCTTCGCACCCTGGATATGCCCCAGTTCGCCGGTGAACTCATCAGGGTTTCGCACATCGATGACTTCCACCCTTTGGAGATATTCGAGAACCTGTGCTGGTAAAACTTCACGAATGCCGTCAACATTGTTTGTCTTTATATGCTCCGTGGATTTCAAAATTCCGCAGCTCAGGTTCGCCGGAACCGCTTCTTGAATTTTCTTTGGCTGAGCCAATTTTAGTTCAGACATAATTTGCACGAATTCCTCTTTGGATTTTCCGCCGCCAATACGGGGATTGTGCTTCTTCTCCATTTCAATACTTGAAGTGGTCTGTCCCCTGTAGTCATGACCAGGATACACCACGGTGTCGTCCGCCAGCGTAAAGAGCTTTTTTGTAATGCTCTCATACAGCTTCGCAGAAGACCCTTGTTGAAAGTCGGTGCGTCCTGTGCCCCGAATAAGAAGTGCGTCGCCGGTAAATACTTTTCCATCAATATAGTAACTCAGACAGCTGTCTGTATGACCGGGAGTTTCAAAGGCCTTTAAGGTGTAATGGCCGAACTTCAATTCGTGTCCATCTTTGACTTTGATATCAGCGCAGTCCACCTGCGCTTTTTCTGAAACGGCGGATTGCGCCCCCGTACGTTTTCGCAGCTCACCTGCTCCCGTAATATGATCCGCGTGGATATGAGTATCTAAGACATACCGCAAACGATAGCCATATTCTTGAATGAGCGCGAGATCCCGTTCAACTTTTTCCAAAACGGGGTCGATCAGCACCGCCTCTTGGGTTTCCGGATCCGCTAAAAGATAGGTATAAGTGCTCGTTTCATTGTCATAGAGTTGATGAAAGATCATGGACTTGGACATAACGACCCCTTTGCTATTCACAAAAAATTTTATTTAACGAGTTAATAATTTTCGCCACGCGCTGATCCTCGATTTGGTAGGTCACAAATTTTCCGTCTTTTCGTGATGAGACCAGCCCCTCCGCTTTCATTTTTGCCAAGACCTGTGAGGTCAGGGATTGTGACATTCCGCAAAGTTCCTGTAAGTCCCCAACCGTCTTTGGTGAATCGGCAATCCAACACAACAAAATCATGCGTTGCGGATGCGAGAGGTATTTCAACAGGCCAGCCACCTCCTCACATTTTTCTGTCAAAATCTGTTTCTTATCTTTCTTCATATTATTATATTATAATTTATTAATATAATAAGCAAGGCCTATCTTTTGGCCCGGACGTTCCACGTCATTTCGATATGTTAGGTGCCAGACCCAACCGACTTTTTTCGGGATTACTCTTTGAGTAAACGGATATAGTTGATTTCAATACCCTGCTGAACAAAGATTTTTTCAAAACCTGTCATGAAGTTTTGGACTTTGTACTCCGAGTCCGTCGCATGCAAATTCAGAGTCTCATAGACGACCTGGTACTTGCTCTGTTTGATTTCTTCGCGTGCCCAAAGGAAATAGACGCGCGAGTCCGTTTTAAACTCGATGAAAGAACCGGGTCTCTGCATCTGATAGAGCTGATCCAACATACGTGCGTTCACGACACGGTTTTTTGGCTTCTTCGGGCTGGTCCAAGGATCGGGAAAATGAATGAAGACATTGTTGATTTCGCCTTCAGTAAACAACTCATCAATGTTGAATGCATGGTACCGGGCAATGGCCGCATTCTTAGCGCCACCACCCACGGCGCGGCGGATGGATTGAATCAACGGCTTGTACTTGAGCTCCAAGCCCACGACCAAGCGGTTGGGATTCTTATGACTGTAATTGGCAAAATGGTGACCAGCCCCAGTCCCGATTTCCACGTCCATTGGAAGGCTCTCGTCAGCTTTAAACACGTCACGACGCCATTTGCCTTTATTCAGCGGCGCGCGCTCTTCGTTAAACGCGACATGGGAGTACTCTCCTTCCAAAGCCATTGTATAGGCGTTTGGAACCGGCAAGGTGCGAGTCAGATTAATTTTAGGGCGGTGGAAGATTTCGGACATAATAAACAGGCCTTATTTGATATTCGGAGTACCTGTTAATGACATCACTGTAAATGGATTTCTGCTCTCAAATGGTGTTTGGCGAATGGGGCAGGCTTCAACCGTGCACATTTTGCAGTAGATTCGTTTGCACGGATCCAGGTGGAAGGCGATCTCCCCGTCAAAGGCATAATCGCGCACCACTTCTGCTTCAAAATCTTCACAAACACCATGTGCCTGAGAGATATTCCAGTACTCCGGAATCACCAAATGAGCATCGACGTGATGGAAGCGGCCTGAACGAATCGTGCGCAATTGATGGATATCAATTATTCCAGGGCTGCGGTTTTTCTCGAGCGCATCTGCAAGATCCTTCAATACTTCCAGATCCACCTCATCAACGAGGTTACCACCGGATTTACGCGTAATTTTATAACCCTCGTAGGCCAAATTCAAACCGACCACAATCGCAATTGCGGCATCAAGCCACTGCCAGCCAGTTGCTATCAATAAAGCTAAACCCACCAGAACCCCAACAGTGGTCCACACGTCAGACATGACGTGGGCGCCACTGGCCTTCAGCGCGTCGGACTGTTCTTTTTCACCGATGCGCTTGAGATAAATTCCCAGCACGAGATTGAAAATCGCCGCAAGACCCATAATGAGAAAACCCCATTCAAGGTGACGGGCCTCAGAGCCAAAAAACAAAGTCTGCAAGGATTCGCGAATGATCATCAGCGCCGCGAAGAAAATTAAGCCGCCTTCGAACGCCGCTGAGAAATACTCAAGCTTGCCATGGCCATAAGGGTGGTCTTCGTCGGCGGGGCGCGCGGCAATGCGCACCACAATCAGCGCAACCAGTGAGGCAACCACATTCACCGTGCTCTCCAGGGCATCTGACAAAACCGCCGCTGAGTTCGTGTAATAGTATGCGCCCACTTTCATTGCGAAAATGAAAACGCTCGCAATAAATGAAATCCAGGCCGCATTGTTTCGGGCTTTATCGCTTTGGGAACTGAACGTGAGTGCCATAAGAGCTTTGTCTTAAATTCAGAGCTCTCAGTCAACGAAGATTTATCCGCCCGATGCCTTTTTACGGGGTATTGCCGGCTTCGGACGAAGCTCCCGCACTTTGTCGGTCTCAGGAGTGTAGAAACGGGTTTGGTTACGGCCCGCGTGCTTTGCTTCGTAAAGGGCGTGGTCCGCGCGACGAACAAGTTCTCGGGCTGAAATGTTTTCCCCAGGGACGGTAATCGCGAAGCCTAATGACAGCGTCAACTGAATTTTATCGTCGCCGTTGGCAAAGGTTCGGCCTTCAACGGCTTTGCGCAAGCGTTCACAGAAAAGCATCGCCCCTCGGTGATCGACTTCCATCAAAACAACCAAAAACTCGTCGCCACCATAGCGCGCCGGAATATCAATATTTCGAGTGTTAATTTTTATGATCTGTCCCACTTCGGAAAGCACATAACTTCCAAACAAGTGATCGTGGCCGTCATTGACGGTTTTGAAGTAATCCATGTCCATCATCACGACGCACACGTCACGGCCGAAACGCTTTCCGCGCTCCAACTCGAAATCAAGGCGTTGATACAACGAACGCATGTTGTAAAGACCGGTCAAGTCATCGGTATCAACGAGTTCTTTGAGGCGCTCATTGGCAAAAAGCAATTGCGAATGCAGATCGCGGATGCGGAAGTGCGTGCGAATGCGCGCCAAAAGCTCGAGCGGCACAAACGGTTTGATGATGTAGTCGTCAGAACCCGAATCGAGGGCTTCGATGATTGATTCCGTGCTCGAATTTCCAGAGATGAAAATACAAGATACGTGAGGGTGTTGCGACCTCACCGCTTGCAAAATTTGAAGACCCGACATCCCCGGGATCATCCAATCCAGAATAATAATATTCGGAACCCAAGTTTCCATGAGCTTCAAAGCTTCCTGTCCCGAAGCGGCGCCACGGGCATCGTAATGCTCCCAACGCAATGGCTCGAGAATGATTTCCCGGCTGTCGGCATCGTCATCGATAACAAGAATTTTTCGTTCTCTAGGATCCTTCGTAGCGCTCTCACGTACCATATACGCCTATTTTAGCGCGCCCCATTGAAGTTTCCGAACAGAAGCTTGTTGTTTGTGACGAATCCCATCCGAAGTCCAGACCAGTCCTAGGTCGAAAATCCAGGCAAATTTTGCCGCTATTTTGCTTCCCATTTTCGTTGAAAGATCCGATATTCTTAGCTATTCATTTTTGACTATTTTTCAGCGGGGAACTCATGGCTTTGAATCACACGGATTACGAGAAAAAGTGGCAGAAAAATTGGGAAGACCAAGGCGCTTTCAAGGCAGCCAATACTTCAAATAAACCAAAATACTACGCCCTCGATATGTTTCCTTACCCGTCTGGTTCCGGTCTGCACGTCGGTCACATCGCCTCTTACACGCCTGCAGACATCATTTCCCGTTATAAACGTGCAACCGGCTTCAACGTTCTTCACCCGATGGGCTACGATGCTTTCGGTTTGCCGGCGGAGCAATACGCGATCCAAACTGGAATTCATCCAGCCATCACGACTGAGAAAGCCATCGCGAGTTTCCGCAATACGATGCGATCTTTTGGCTTCAGCTTTGACTGGAGTCGCGAAATCTCGACGGCGGATCCAAAGTATTACAAATGGACTCAGTTCATTTTCTTGAAGCTGATGGAACGTGGCCTGGCTTATCAAAAAGAAGTTCCAGTGAACTGGTGCCCTGCTTTGAAGACGGTTTTGGCCAACGACGAAATCGTCGACGGCAAATCCGAGCGTGGTGGTCACCCAGTCATTCGCGTTCCTATGAAACAGTGGATGTTAAAAATCACGGACTATGCGGAGCGCTTGCTGCAAGGTCTCGACACCATCGACTGGCCTGAACGTACAAAAGAAGGCCAGCGCAACTGGATCGGCAAAAGCGAAGGCGCGCGCGTGACTTTCAAAGTCGACGGTGAGGGCGAAACTTTCGAAGTTTTCACTACTCGTCCCGACACTTTGTTCGGCGTGACTTTCATGGTGCTTGCTCCTGAAAACCCGCTGGTTCCGAAAATCACAGCCATGGCTCATAAGCCTGCAGTGGACGATTACATTGCGGTCTCTTCCCGCAAGTCTGAAATTGATCGCAAGGCAAACACGGATAAAACCGGCGTTTTCACCGGAGCCTATGCGCTGAATCCATTGAACGGTCACAAGATTCCGATCTGGATTGCTGACTACGTTTTGATGGATTACGGCACGGGCGCGATCATGGCAGTTCCTGGTCATGACGCTCGCGATTTTGAGTTCGCGGAAAAATTCAATCTACCGGTCGTACGAGTTTTGGAAGGTGGCGATAAATTGCCTTTCGAAGGCGAAGGCACTCTTGTTAATTCTGACTTTTTGAATGGCATGACGAAAGCAGCAGCCATTAAGAAAATGACTGAGACTCTTGAAGCGAAAAAAATCGGCCAAAAAGAAATCCAGTACAAACTCCGCGATTGGTTATTCAGCCGTCAGCGCTATTGGGGTGAACCGTTCCCAGTCGTGCACTTCCCGAAAGCCGGCATGAAAGGCGTTCCAGTCAACGAATTGCCGGTTTTGTTGCCGGAAGTGGCTGACTACGAACCATCTGATAAGGGCGAGGCTCCGCTTGCTCGAAATAAAGAGTGGATGCAGTACAAGGGCACGGCGGCGATTGGCGCTGAAGGCGAAATGGGCCAGCGTGTGACCGACACTATGCCGGGCTCTGCGGGTTCTTCTTGGTATTTCTTGCGCTATATTGATCCACATAACGACAACGCTCCGTTTGATCCGGCAGCTGAAAAGTACTGGATGCCGGTGGACTTGTACGTCGGCGGGCCAGAGCACACGGTTGGACATTTGCTCTACTCTCGTTTCTGGATGAAGGTTCTTTTCGATGCGGGTCTTGTGACCCACGACGAACCGTTCAAAAAGCTTGCTCATCAAGGGATGATCTTGGGTGAAGACAACCAGAAAATGTCCAAATCCCGCGGCAACGTGATCCCAGCTGATGAAATCTGTAAAAAATTCGGCGCTGACGCCTTGAGAACTTTTGTTTGCTTCATGGGCCCTTTGGAAAGCGAAAAATCCTGGTCACCAACTGGGATTGAGGGCGTGAAGCGCTTCTTGGACCGTGTCAGCCGTCTTGTGGTGAACGACGATGGCGTGATCGTAGCGACGGACGAGGCAGTCCCAGCTGATCTTGAGAAGCTTTTGCATAAAACCATCAAAAAGGTCACTGGCGATATCGAAAACATGAGCTTCAACACCGCGATCTCAGCCATGATGATCCTGGTGAACGAGCTCTACAAAGCCAACGTGAAGCCAAAGGCCGTGCTGAAACCGCTCGTCCAGCTCTTGATGCCGTTTGCCCCGCACATGGCCGAAGAGCTTTGGGAAAAAATGGGAGGCGAGGGATTTGTTTCTTTGGCTCCATGGCCTAAATATGATAACAAACTCGTCGCTGACGACACGGTGACTATTGGCGTTCAAGTGAATGGCAAAATGCGCGGAACGATCGAGACTGCAGTAGATGCTTCTGAGGCAGATGCCTTGGCAGCGGCTTACAAGGTCGAGACCGTGGCGGCGGTTCTGGCTGGTAAAGCTCCTGACAAGGTGATTTACAAGGCCGGCAAAATTTTGAACTTGATCGTGAAATAACCTTAGGAGGAAACGCTTCGATGTCAAATCAGATGTCCAATCAATGGAGCCCCGAAAAGAGTGCGACCCTTTATGGAATCAACAACTGGGGCAACGGATATTTCCGCGTAAACCAGGCTGGCAATGTAACGATCACGCCCATGGGCTCAACCGGGCCATCTGTAGATTTGTATGATTTGACTCAAGACCTCTTAGATCGCGGTATCCGCGTTCCAATCATGATTCGCTTCCCTGACATCATCAAAGCCCGCGTTCAACAACTGAACACCTGCTTTCAAAAAGCTTTCGCGGATCACAGTTACAAAGGCAGCTATTGCGGTGTTTATCCTATCAAGGTGAACCAACAGCGCCACCTCGTTCAAGAACTTGTCAAGCACGGTAAAAATCATGCGATGGGCCTTGAGTGCGGTTCAAAACCTGAACTCCTCGTGGTTCTGGCTTTGATGAGCACTGAGAATGCTTTGATCATTTGTAACGGCTTCAAAGACGCGGAGTATATCGAAACCGCGATCTTGTCGCAAAAACTCGGCCGCAACACGATTATTGTGGTCGACCGCAAAGAAGAACTGAAAATGATCATCGACGCCGCTAAAAAGTTTAACACGCGTCCTAAGATCGGTTTCCGCGCAAAACTCAACACCCAAGGCGCCGGCAAATGGGTGGACTCTTCTGGCGCCCGCTCTAAATTCGGTCTGACCTCCATGGAAATCGTGGAAGGCGTTGAGGTTCTGAAAAAAGAAAACATGCTCGATTGCCTCGAGCTTCTTCACTACCATATAGGTTCACAAGTTCCGTCAATCCAAAGCATTAAGTCTTCATTGAAAGAAGGCGCGCGTTTCTATACGGAATTGCATGCAATGGGCGCGGGTCTTAAGTTCATCGACGTGGGCGGCGGCCTGGGCGTCGACTACGATGGCACGGGCTCTTCTGACAGTTCCGTGAATTACAGCGAACAAGAATACGCCAACGACATCGTGTCTGTGCTTCAAGCACTGTGCGATGAAAAAGGTGTGCCACATCCAAACATCGTAACTGAGTCCGGCCGCTTCTTGGTGGCACATCACTCGGTTTTGATTTTCAATGTCTTGGGCGTCAACGATCTTCACCGCATGGAACCACCTCGTCCAGCGGCAAAAAAAGATCCGACGATCATGCAAGACATGCAGTACATCTTCGAAAAAGTGAACAAAGACAATCTCAATGAGTGCTTCAATGACTTGACTCAAGCAAAACAAGAAACTTTACAATTGTTCACTTACGGCGTTTTGACTCTTGAGCAACGCGCCTGGTGCGAAACGATGTACTTCGCCATCGCCACGAAAATGGTGATCATGGCACGCGCCACCCCTGACACTGAAGATATCCAGGCGGCTTTGGGCAAAGAGCTTTGCGACACTTACTTCGCGAACTTCTCTGTATTCCAATCAATCCCGGATTCTTGGGCCGTAGGACAGCTCTTCCCTATTATGCCAATCCACCGTTTGGGCGAAGAACCCACCCGCAGTGCGACGTTGGCGGATTTGACTTGCGACTCTGACGGCGTGATCGAAAAATTCATCGACACGGAGTCTGGCGAACCGAAAGAAACCGTGCGCGTGCATGATTACACTGAAGGTCAGCAGTACTACATGGGGATCTTTCTTACAGGCGCATACCAAGAGATTTTGGGCGACTTGCACAACCTGTTCGGTGACACGGACGCGGTCCATATCTCTTTGAGTGAAGTCGGCTACACGATCGACCATTATGTTCCAGGTGATACCGTGACTGAAGTATTGAGCTATGTCCAGTACGGCCGTTCAGAAATGGTCGATAACGTTCGCCAAGCAACAGAAGAAAGCATCCAGCGCGGAACTATTACCAAACAAGAAGCTAAACTTTTGATTAAACACTACGAAGAAGGCCTCTCAGGTTACACCTACCTCGAAGAAGCTGAATAGGTGCCACAAGCCCTGGGTCGTGTTGTGCCGGGTCCGAATGGGACCTGGCACTAAAAAAAGATTCTTTAACCTACTGCAGATTTCGCGTCGAAGGCATCTCGGACAGCCAAGTTGATATTGATCAACAAGCTCATCGTCACAACCAATGCCAATGTCGGATACCACACCAGCCATTCCGCCGTCGTGAAGTAACTTTGGCCTTGGCTCAGCAACTCACCCCAGCTCGGAGTTGGTGCCGGCAAACCAAGACCCAAATAATCCATGGTTGAAAGCAAAGAAATATTCCCGGCAATTTCAAACGGAGTCAAAGTCACAATCGGCGTCAACGCATTCGGAAGGATGTGCTTAAACACAATGCGCTTATGGGTCGAACCGATGGCCTTTGCCGCCTCGACATATTCACGCTTTCTCAGGCTCAAGAACTGACCGCGCATGTAGTGAGAAATCCCCGTCCAACTAAAGAAGACGCTGAACACAACCAGCATGAACAAGTTCGGCTTAAAGATCGAAATCAAAGTAATCAAAATCAAAAAGGCCGGAATACTCTCGTAAACTTCAATCAGGCGCATCCCCACCAAGTCGACCTTACCTCCCATGTAACCCATCGCCGCGCCCACGGCACAACCGATCAGATAGCACAGGAACCAAACGCCGACCGCGTACACAAAGGTATAACGGAAGCCGTAAACCAAGCGCGTAAGTACATCACGGCCACGGTCATCAGTTCCCATCAAGTTGTAACGAGAAGGAGCTGCCGGATAAGAATCCGCGAACAAGTTGCTCTCATAGGCATCCCATTGAACAAGAGGCCAGATTTCCCAGTCGCCCTCGCCCATTTGCAATGAGCGATAGTCCATGACCTGAATATCTTCACGTCCAAACAATGACGGATGATAGTCCTTCACGAGCGGGAAGTAGAGTTCGCCATGATACTTCATCACGTGCGGCTTGCTATTGAACCACAATTCCGCCGTAAAGCTCACGAAAATCATGAATAAGAAAATATACACGGAAACGACCGCAGAACGATTGCGTTTAAAGCGGCGATAGCGTTTCAGGGTCAACTCATTGGTAATCAGCGTGTTCTCGATCATTTGAAGTCAATCCTTGGGTCGAGGAGAACATAAACGATATCGCTGAAGACACGGCCGAAGACCAAGACCAGAGACGAAATGAATGTAATCCCCATGATCACGTTGTAATCGCGCACCAACAACGACTGGTAACTGAGAAGACCCATGCCATCAAGATTGAAAATACGCTCAATAATCAAAGAGCCTGCCAAGAACACACCAAAGAAGCTCGCAATCCCTGGAACCAAGGCAATCAAAGCGTTTCTCAGAGCGTGTTTATAGAGAACCACTTTTTCCGAAACGCCTTTTGCTCGCGCGGTACGAACATAGTCGGATTTTACGACTTCGAGCATGGAGTTTCTCATCAAGTAAGACAACTGAGTAAAGCCGCCGATCATATAACAGATCAAAGGAAGGATGAAATGGTGAACGCGGTCTACGATCTGACCCCACATTGACAACTCGTCGTAATTGTCAGATTTCAAGCTGCCGATAGGGAACCAATCGAGCTTGCCAGCAAAAATCGTAATCAAGAAAATACCGAGAACCAGCGGGGGCAGAGCATAGGTGAAATTCAACGCCAGCCCCGTCGTACGATCGAAGGTCGTGCCGGCCTTCATCGCCATTCTCACACCTAAAGGAATACAAACCAGATACGTCAGGAACAGAGAGGTCAAACCAAACTGCATGGACACAGGGAACTTACTGAAGATCACATCCGTCACAGGCTCTTGGTAAGTAAAGCTCTCACCAAAATCCAGCTTCGTGAGGTTCTTCAACCAGATCATATAGCGAACATGAATGGGTTTATCAAAACCGTATTGCTTCTTAAGTGCATCAATCACTTCCTGATTCACGCCCGTTTCATTGGAGCGACCATTACCGCTGCCACCGCCCATGCTTGAACCGAAGCGAATTGCTTGCAGCTTCTGCTCAATAGGGCTGCCCGGAGCCAAGTTGATCACAACGAAGGTCAACAAGGTAATTCCGAAGAACGTCGGGATCATCAACAATAAACGGCGAATCAGATATACCAGCAAGTTCGCTACTCCCTAACCGACACTCGTCGATTATTTACCCATCCACCAGTAGTTTACGCCAACGCCATACTTGAAAGTTTCAGCCGGCATTTGGATGCGTGACGCAGTCGCGTACAGGTCATATTTATCGTTGAACATGAACACGTAAGGGGCATCCGCCGCAATCTTTTCGTACACTTGTTGCAAGAGTTTCACGCGTTTTTTCTCGTCCAAGGATTGGCGAGCTTCGTCGATGAGCTTATCCACTTCGGGGTTTTTGTAACCGATGAAGTTAGAGCCGCCTGGAACCGCACTTGATGAGTGCCAGATTTGCTTAGGATCCCAAGTGATGTCACCACCACCCCAGCCCAAAGCTACAGCGTCGAAATTACCTTCGTCCATCAACTTCAAGAAGGAGTTCCACTCGAGATACTTGATTTCCATGTCAATGCCGGCCTTTTTGAGGTCTTCCTTGTACATAGTCCAATATTTCTCGTTGTCTTTATTAGGATGGATCAAGGTGAACTTGAAAGGCGTCTTCTTACCGTTTACAACCCTATCAAGGGTTCCATCTTTGTCTGTGTCAGTCCAACCAGCTTTTGCCAACAGCTCCGTAGCGGCTTTCGGGTCAAAGAGGAATGGCTTTACAGATTTTGGCGCGTAGTCACTCTTTACGTAGGTAGGACCTGTTGCTAAGTCCGCCATGCCGTAACGGAACTTCTTATTCATCTCTTCACGGTTCATCAAGTGAGCCAAAGCAACGCGCACGTTTTTATCTTGGAAAAGATCGCGGCGAAGGTTCCAGCCTACGAAACCGTAAGATTTCGGAGCCGAGTTCTCAACTTTGTGCTTGAGGATAGTTTTGCCCCAAGGCGCGCCTTCGGTTTTTTTAACATAAGCTTCCGGGCGAAGATCGATGTAATCCAAGTCGCCTTTTTTAGCGCGCTCAAGGTACACAGTTTCTTCTTTGTAGAAACGCATGTTGACTGTTGCGAAGTTGTACATGCCTTTCCAGTCTTTATCGTCGTTGCCGTACCACTTGTCGAAACGCTTCAAAGTGATGATTTGGCCACGTTCGAACTTTTCCAAAGCGTAAGGGCCGCAACCGATCAAAGTGCGAACCATTTTCTTAGATTTTTCTACGTCACCGTAGATGTGCTTAGGAATCACCGACATGTCGCCAGCGATGACGTCGAAGTTTTTGAAGTATGTGTCTTTCGCAGTCACTTTTACCGTGAGTGGATCCACAACTTCTACTTTGGCAATGCCTTCGTAGTAAGGGCGCAAGTGAGCAGCTTGGTAAGCAGGTTCAAAGATCGCATCGAAAGAGAATTTTACGTCTTCCGCAGTGACAGGTTTGCCGTCGTGGAAGACAGCGTTCTTACGGAGGTGGAAAGTGAAGATCTTGTTGTCTTTAGAAACTTCCCATTTCTCAGCCACACGTGGTTTCCACGCGTAAGTTTCTAGATCACGACTCAGCAAGGTGTCCAAAACATAACTTTGTACGCCCTGTGCGTAGGTATCGGTACTGGCGATTGGATGCAAAGTCGGTGGTTCGCCTTGAAGATTCAAGTTGAAAACACCGCCCTGTGGAGCACTTTCATTCGGTTTCGCGGCAAGAGATGCAGAACTGAGGCCAGCAACTACAACAAGGGCCAAGATTTGTCCCATTACTTTCATCGTACATTCCTCCAAAGTATGGTTAGGGGCTATGCGTCCCTAAAGTGGACCTAAAATCAGGGAAAGCGCTGAAATAATCAAGCCATTGCTCAACTGATGCAACGCAAAATAATCAGCTTGAACTGTTTTCTTTTTGCTAAAATAAGACCATAAAGCTGACTCATTCACTGAAGGAGTTTCCATGGATAAATCGACACCAAAATTCGACCCGACGACGACCATTTCCTCCGAGTTCGGTATCTTTGGGATCCCCATGACAGAGGCCGAATCCCGAGTCACTTTGGTTCCGGTGCCATGGGAGGTGACCACTTCTTACGGCCGTGGTGCCTCAGACGGGCCGCGCATTATCCGCGATGCCAGTGAGCAGATCGACCTTTTCGACTTCGAGACCGGCAAGGCCTACGAAGAAGGCTTCTTCATGCGCGAATTCCCAACCGAGCTCAAGGAAATGAATGACAGGTACAAAGCCCTGGCCCAAGAGCTCATCGAAATGCGTACGAGCCAAAGTGAAGACACCGCGCGCATGGATAAGATCGCCAGCGAAGTCAATGCCGCTTGTGCAAAAATGACGGCCTGGGTTTACGACCAATGCAAGTCGGTTTTGAAAAATAAAAAATTACTGGGTTTGGTCGGCGGCGACCACTCGACTCCGTGGGGCGCGATCCAAGCGGTGGCTGAAGAGCACAAAGGGGACTTCGGTGTTTTGCACATCGACGCGCATGCTGATCTTCGCAAAGCCTACCAGGGTTTCACGCAATCCCATGCTTCGATCATGTACAATGTCATGACCGGGGAAAAGCGTCCTTCGAAACTGGTACAGATCGGTATTCGTGATTTCTGCGAAGAGGAATTCGATTTCATCCAGAGCCGCAAGGACATCCGTACATTCTTTGATATGGAATTAAAACGCCGTATGCTCGGAGGTGAAAGCTGGGCCCAGATTTGCCAAGACATTCTGAAAGAGTTGCCGAAGAAAGTTTACATCTCTTTTGATATTGATGGTTTGGACCCCGCGTTCTGTCCCAGCACTGGCACTCCGGTTCCAGGTGGCCTCAGCATCGACCAAGTGTTTTACCTCTTCAATGAGATCCACAAAAGCGGCCGCCAGGTCGTCGCTTTTGATTTGAACGAAGTTTCTACCGGCGGTGAAGAAGAAGCCGAGTGGGATGGCAATGTCGGCGCGCGCGTTTTGTACAAAATGTGCGGCTGGCTCGTGAAAACCAACCAGGGATAATGGCCTTTTCCGCGATTTTCTTATTACTCATTGCGATGCTCTCGATTCAATCGGGAGCCGCTATCGCCAAGCAGCTCTTTCCGATGGTGGGTTCCATGGGCGTGACGTTGTTGCGCACCTCTTTAGCCGCCGCTATTTTGCTCGGAATTTGGCGGCCTTGGCCTCTTTTAAAATCTCTCCCACGCTTGAAGCGTCTTGCTTTGTATGGTTCTGCGCTGGGGTTGATGAACCTTCTCTTTTATCTCGCGCTGGAACGCATTCCACTCGGTGTGGCTGTTGCCCTTGAATTCACGGGGCCGCTGGCTGTGGCACTTTTTTCGTCACGCCAGCTTTTAGATTTTGTTTGGGCCCTTCTTGCGGCGCTTGGGATTGTGATGATTCTGCCGCTGACAGCCGTTTCGACAGAGCTGGATTTACTGGGTGCTTTATTTGCATTGGCGGCCGGCGGATTTTGGGCTCTCTATATAGTATTCGGTAAAAAAGCCGGCGAAGGGACCCACGGAGGTCCAACGGCCGCAGTGGGTATGCTCTTTGCGGCTCTGGTGACTTTTCCATTTGGTGTGGTCGATGCGGGGGCAAAACTTCTGCATTGGCAGGTACTGCCGCTTGGGCTCGCGGTTGCGATTTTTTCAAGTGCCCTTCCCTACTCGCTGGAAATGGTTTCACTGAAGCGCATCCCCATCAAAACTTTCGGAATTTTAATGAGTCTTGAACCGATGGTCGCCGCTCTTGCCGGTGCGGTGTTTTTGAAGGAACTGCTGACGACCCTACAGCTTGTGGCTATTGCCAGCATTGTCGTGGCTTCACTTGGCAGCGCCTTAACGGCGCGAACACAAGCGATTGATATATTTTAGCGGGCGTAACGCTTATTCATGGATTCGCGGATTTCAGCACCTTCGATGCTTAAGCGAGTCCAAGGAATGGCGCGAAGTCTTTCGGGCTCAATGGCCTCTTCTGTTTCTTCACACAAACCGAAACTTCCGTTTTCAATACGACCAAGAGCGCTGTCGATCTCAAAAAGTTGAGAACGAAGTCTTTCGTGCATATTGAGAAATTCAGCCTCTGCCAGGACGCGGACAGTTTGATCGGCCTCATCGCCACCTTTGTCGTCGTTATCCAGATTCAAGCGGGCTTCTTTCACGCGGTTCAGGATGTCCGCTTTTGCTTGAACTAATTTTTGTCTGCACTCGCTTACCAAATCTTCCGATATGTGCGATGTATGTGCCATCTTTACCCCCTCGATTATTCCCTCAATTTCGAAGTGCCAATTTGGAACTGACCTATTAATCACTGGCCATGAATTTTTTGCAAGAGAAAATCTTAAATTAACTTAAAATTAAATAACTCGCTGATTCCAGAGGTGAAAAACCGACACTTTGAAAATAACGCCGCAACGGCCGTTTTCACTCTTAAATTCTAATGAAGACTTCTTAAATTTTAATAGAGTCCAAACCAGAATTCCTTAAAAATTTGCATTGCGTTATAAAGCTGGACTTAAGTGGAACTGGAGTTAAAGAAAGGGCGTAAAAGCCCCTGAAACTCTCGTTTTGAGACAGGGTGCTTTTACCCAGGAAATCCCCATTGTCAGGATTTTAAGAAGCAGACTACTTCTTGGATCTGATGCACTCGATGGCTTTTGCGATCACTTGATCTGAAGCCTGATTCAACTTGATATTGAGTTTCTGAGCGTTTTGTCCACGAACACGGAAGGCTTTCGCACTGTCATTCATGTTGTGTACTGCTTCTTTGGTCACCGGCTGGCCAAGGCTCGCACTGGTATTGAGAGTATCGGAGTACTCTTCAAGGATCGAAGCAAAGCTCTCGTGGTTGCTGATTAAACTGCTCGAGATGCTTTGATTCGCCTTCTGCATCGCCTTGAGATCCTCGATGACTTCAGAGCAATTGCCCCCCGCGAAGGCGGTATTCGCGGTCACGATCATCCCGGTGATTGCAATTGTGGCCCCAAAAAAATTTGTCATAACTGATCACTCCCCTAAAGATGCCCCCATGGCACGTAAGGAGTTAAAGCAAGGGCCTTGCCACAAAGTAAAAGGGCTCAGATCGATTTTAAGTGGGTTTCTAAGGCCCGTTTCAGTTACGCGCGGAGAAATTTTTCAAACTCGTCTTTGGATTCGCCAGAGGTGTAGGGCAACAAAAGACGCGAAACATGACGTTTACCACGCTCAATACTGCGCTTACCCGGGGTTTTCTCGGCGCTCTCGAAGAACTGCAGGAACGTCGTCGACATCGCCAAGAGCGACTCGGAAATGTACTCCATTTCACTCTTGTCTTTTATTTGGGCCATTTTTCCTTCGCGAACCCAACGGCGGTAAAGCACGTCCATGAGTTTCATCATTTTCTGTAAATGCACACGCCACATTTTTGCCAGATCCGCATCTTTGCGGCGCAGAGAGTACATTTCGCGGTGGAAAAAACGGTATTTCCAGTAGAGTTCGAAATTCTCGTCAATGAATTGCAGAGGATTTTTTCCGCCACCGCGGCGGAATCTCCACAATTGGTAGGTCTCTTTGCACATGCGCTTAAAGAGCTCGACAATGATTTCTTCTTTATTGTCATAGTGAAAATAAAGATTGCCAGGGCTGATTTCCATGGCTTTTGCGATGTGATTTGTCGTCACCGCGACCACACCGCTACGATTAAAAAGATCAATGGAAGTGAGTAGAATACGCTCTTTAGTTTTCATCGCTCATCCTGATATTATTTTTTTTCTCGAGTGTCACTAGCTTTCGAAACCACGCTGGGATGACCTTTTAGGCCCCTGGACCTAGACCTGATGTCATATTAAGGCGGTTTTGGCTCCAGCCCTTGTTTGAAAGGGAATTCTGGTGTTAGACTGAACAAATGCGAGCAAAAACACAATCTAAGCAGCGGTCTAAGTCCTTAAAATTCTTGCTCATTCCGATAGCATTAACGCTGCCGGCATTTCTCTTTTTCAGGTCTCCAACAGAAGACACCGTTCGTGAAGACAAAGTTAAACGCCAACTTGAACAACGCACTGAAATCGCAAAAACAATTGGTGATAGCATTCGGCACAATAGATTTCCATCGAATCTTGATATGCAGTGGGAAGGAAAGCCTGTTAAGGCTCAAGTACATTTAGGTATTGATCCGGAAATGCAAAAAGAAGCTGAAAGACTCTTGAAATCTTACAAGCCAGACTACGCGGCGATCTTTATGATGGATGCTGTCACGGGCCGCGTGCTCGCGATGACCAGCTTTCAAAAAGATGATCCAAATGCGGAAAATTGGAGTTTAAAATCTAATTTTCCCGCGGCTTCCGTCTTTAAAGTGGTTACAGCCACGGCGGCGGTTGATAAAGCCGGCGTTTCTCCTCAACACAAGATCAACTTCAATGGCGGTAATTACACCCTCTACCGTAAAAACGTGATGTCGGACAAAGTTACGAAGTGGACTCGTGCCATTACTCTAAAAGAGGCCTTCGCACGTTCCATCAACACGGCTTTCGGCCGCTTGAGCCTTGAGACTCTGCACCCTGTTGATATCAATGACTATGCCACTCGCTTTATGTTCAACCAAGAGATCCCTTCGGATTTCCCGGTTGAGATGGGTGTTGCCTATGTTCCACCAGAAAAAAGCTTCGAGCTCACGGAAGTGGCTTCGGGCTATAATAAAACCAACCGCATGAGCCCCGTCCAAGGCGCCATGATCGCGGCTGCCGTCGCTAATGACGGTAAAATGGCGATTCCTTACCTCGTCCAAAACATCACGAATGAACAAGGCCAAGATCTCTACAAAGCAGAAACTTTGGATAACGGCCACATCATGACTCCGGAGTCCGCTCAGAAAGTGCGTGAGCTCATGGGCGAAACCGTCACCGCGGGCACGTCTCGTAAATCTTTCCGTAAGCTCGTTCGCAACAAGAAATTCAAAACCATCGAGATGGGCGGCAAGACCGGCCACTTGACGGCGGAAAATCCAAAAGGCCGCGTCGATTGGTTCGTAGGCTACGCGATGGACGAGACCAACCGAATCGCCATCGCCGCGGTTTCTGTGAATAAAGAAAAGTGGACAGTGAAGTCCGCGGAGCTGGGCCAGAATATGTTTAAGAAATATTACGGCCCGATCATCCAAGACCGCATGATCTCTTCTTCCGGTCAGTAAAGCTTAAAACCTGACCCTATTTTCGTTTATTGGGATCTTCTGAGTTCGAACCGTCATCCGTGATCTTGGTATGCGTAATTTCTAACGGCGTGATATCGACAGCGTCGACATCACGTTCTTGCCGAGGCCCCTCTGCAAACGGAAAAGGCCCTTGGTAACGTTGATGGCGCGGACCTTGTTGAAAACCACCGAACTGAGCAAACGAAAACGATGAGTTCTTCATGCGTTTAAAAATAAAATTCTTAAAGATATAAACCGAAATATGTCTAAAAATAGGCACAATCAGGAGCACCGCCAGTACGCGACTTAAGAATGTCGGAATAATTAGCAGGATACTGCCGAGAAGAAGCGCGCCCTTGTGCAAGACCCGGTCCGCCGGCAGTTGCCCCTGCATCATTCCCCCTTGCACAGCCATCATCATACTTCTGCCTGTGAGCGAAAAGAGTACGGCACCGAAAAAGCTTGGCAAAAGATAGGCTAAAAACACATCCCAAAAATCAAAGAAATGCACAAAAGTTGTGAAAACCAGGATTTCAGTCAGCACAATCGGCAGTGGAATAAAGAACATAAGAGGCCTCCTTTAAAGCGAGAGCGTCGCTACAACCGGGCAATGATCCGACCCTTCGACAGAATCAAGGATGTCAGCGGACACCACACTGCTTTCAAGACCTTTTGAAACACAGATGTAATCAATTCTCCAGCCACGATTTGAAATGCGTGCGAGTTCACGATAGGACCACCAGGTATAGCGGTCTTTTTCTGCCGGATGGAATTTGCGGAAAGTATCAACAAAGCCAATATCCAAGAACGAATC
The DNA here is from genome assembly GCA_039810425.1 of Pseudobdellovibrionaceae bacterium. GTDB lineage: Bacteria > Bdellovibrionota > Bdellovibrionia > Bdellovibrionales > Bdellovibrionaceae > JACMRP01. The sequence continues at coordinate 60,523 of JBDHWW010000002.1, forward strand.
AAACCACGCGCGCTCTTCCGGCAAGAAACCGCTTTCCGTCGCCAAACGGACGGGATCAAACACGTCGATCTCTTTATGGGCGACGTTGTAGTCCCCGACCACGATGATCTCGCGGCCTGATTTTATCTTTTCTTTCAAATGCACATTGAGATCTTTAAGGAATTTCTGTTTGAAATTGTGTCGTTCGTCACCAGAACCACCGTTCGGAAAATAAATATTGTAGAGGTCGAACTTGCCATGATCAGTCATCATGATTCGACCTTCCGACGAGTACTCAGCCTGTCCCCAGCCGATGTTCATTTGCGTTGGTTCCGTATCTGTGAAGGTCGCAACTCCAGAATAACCTTTGCGAACCGCTGACGACCAATAGAAGTGTTTATAACCTAAATGCTTGGCTTCATCCTCCACTTGATCAATGTGTGCTTTGGTTTCTTGAACGCAGAAAATATCTGGCTTTTCTTTCTTCACGAAGTTCATCAAGCCCTTCTTATGGCAGGCGCGAATTCCATTCAGATTCCAAGAGATGATTTTCATATTGACCCCAAGTCCGCATTGCTGCAAAAAAGTTGAAGCAACAATAGAGTTTCGAACAGCAAGAACAAGCGTTAACATCGAGCATTAAGAATTTGAACTGCTGAAGAATCTACTACCAGGAGAACCTTTATGCCAATGATCAACCAACCAGCACCCCAGTTTACCGCTCAAGCCGTTTTTGACGGTGGTGAGATCAAAAATATCGCGCTTTCTGACTACAAAGGACAGTGGGTTGTCTTGTTCTTCTACCCTCTCGATTTCACTTTTGTCTGCCCGACAGAGTTGACGCAATTCCGCGAGCACCTGCCTGATTTTACAAAAAATAAGTCAGTGTTGATCGGCGCCAGTGTAGACTCCGTTCATTCTCACAAACGTTGGTTACGGGATGACCTTGGCAACTTGGGCTACCCCTTGATTGCCGATCTTACGAAACGCATTTCCCGCGACTACGGTATTTTGCTTGAAGAGCGCGGGATCGCGACCCGTGCGACCTTCATCATCGATCCAGATCAAAAAATCCAATACATGGGAATTCACAACACGTCCGTAGGTCGTGATGCGAAAGAGGTCCTTCGTGTCCTCCAAGGTTTACAAACCGGCGAGCTCTGTGGCGCCGGTTGGAAGCAAGGAGAACAGCACGTGGTGACTTTGAAGTAATGTCGGCAAAGACCGCTTTTATTCAGCATCTCAGATCCACTTTCAAGGGCTTGGACAATCAGCCTCTTGAAACCTTGGTTTCCGACTATCTGATCTCTCCGTTTACGATCCGTCTGCCGAAATCAATTCTGAAAGAGGCCCAAGACGGCATTGCTGAACTCTATAGACTGCGTGAAAATAACAAGTACCAGGAATTCTACGCGGATGAAGCCGCAGCTTCGGGTCTCAAGGATCCGGGCAACAAATCCATCTGCATGAGCTATGATTTTCACGTCGATAGCGAAAATCATTTAAAACTAATTGAGGTCAATACGAACGCTTCGTTCCTGGCACTGGGCTATGTGATGTACCAAGCAAAACGCGCGCCTTTGCCTGTACCTGACTTTACTTTCAATGAATTTAAAAAAGATATTGAAACGGAGCTTGCGCTTTTCGGAAAGAAAGCCGCGCTTCGAAATATCGCAATCATTGATGAAAACCCTGAACAGCAGAGGCTGTTTGTCGAGTTTCTGGTTTACCGCGAACTTTTCGCGGGGTGGGGCTGGGCTCCGCAAATTTTAGACTATCGCCAAATCGAACCGACGAGTTTTGATTTCATTTACAATCGCTACACGGATTTCTTGCTAAACAATCCCGGAAGTGCCGCTTTAAAAAATGCCTTTGTGGCAAAGAGCTCCTGCTTTTCCCCCAATCCCTATGAGTACCTGCTGTTGGCAGATAAGCAGCGTATGGTTGAGTGGTCGATTCCGGGCCATCTCGATAAGTGGGGAGTTCCTCCTGAAGGCCAGAAGGTGATCACCTCTATAGTTCCGCCGAGCTTAAGCCTCGAGGTAGCGAACAAAGAAGAAGTCTGGAGCCAACGCAAGACCTACTTCTTTAAGCCCAAGCGCGCCTATGGTTCCAAGCAGTCTTATAAAGGGGCCTCTATCAGCCGTAAGATTTTCGATGAGATCGCAGGTCAGGGGTTTATCGCTCAGACGTATGTCGCTCCGTCTGAAAAGGTCTTCACGACTCCGGACGGTGACCAAAGTTTTAAATTCGATTTACGATGCTATGCCTATCAAGGGCGACTGCAGCTGATCGTCGCCAGACTGTACCAGGGACAGGTCACGAACCTGAGAACCCCCCTCGGAGGATTTGGTTGCGTCGAGTTCTATTAGAGTGGTGCCAAGATCGACGTCCGCGTTTTCGCATTTTGTGGGGTATTTTTATTACAAAGATTTAACCGCGTCGTACTTGATGGAAAGATACTGGGTTGCTCCCCCAGTATCTTTGGAAACAACGACTTCATATTGGTTATGGCTGAGCTGATAGACACGGTAGTTTCCGCCGAACTTCATCAGCGCTTTTTCGAGGTTCTCTCCATCGTTGAACGCAAGACTACGCTGATTCCAAACAGAAAGACTTTCTTTATCTGACAATACTTGGAACTGCCACAAGCTCTGACCGACTTTCTGAGTCTTCGTTGTGTCGATTAATGTTGGAGCAAACAGGGCGTACCGAAGGCTCTCTGTGCTCTTCGTGCTACCGCAGATGATTTTGGAATTTTCTTGTCCTCTGCCCGCCGCGAAAGACTGGTAAGAATGGGCTTTAAAGTTTGCATCGCTGTTTTTGGTCTCAACATAGTACTCAGCTTCGTGAGCCACGAGAACGAGCTGTGGGAGCTTCTCAAAACCGCCAATGAGCTCCGGGCGAACTTCGGTTATGAACTCCGGCCGGCCTTCGCAGTTCGGTGTCATCGAGAAATTGAGTTTCACTAACCCTGAAAAACCGTCTTTTCTTTCTGCTTGGGTGATTGTCGCAAACAAAACCGTAGTACCAAAAATGAGCATCAGAAATGATTTCACGGTGGCTCTCCTTCGACAAATACTTATCGTGCAATCCGAAGGCCGACTAAAGATGAGAAGAACACGAATAGATTGAAAAATAAGTTATAGATTTTTTATTTAATGCGTAAAATGTGAACATGCGGATTATCTGGACGTTATTTTCTAAAATTGACTGCTGTTATAGACCCTGGTCTAGATTGTTTCCGTCTCATTTAAGTACATCGCTAATCGTCCGATATAGGTATCGAACCCGGTTTCGGCTAAAGGTTCATCACAAAGGATTGATTTAGAGATGCGGTTGAAGACGTCACCTACCAAAAAAAATCAAGAATCTGAGAATTTTTATGCAGCTTTTGGTAAGTTGAACGGCCAGCATCCCTGGATGGAACAGGTTCCTGAAGGATTCGTCGCCTACCGTGTCCGCCGCCTTAATACAGGCAAGGTCGCTTACTTTAATTTTGTCCTCGCAAAAGAAATGGGCCTTATCGACGCAGACCACCCGCATGAAATGACTGAGGATCTGGAGCAAAAGCTCGTTGAAACTTTCTCGATCCAAATCATCAACGAATACGATGAACTGACTAAAAAAAGAATTCCGCCTGAAAGTATTCTGCCAAACAAATTCATGGCCACTCGCTACTTGCAGCTTCAACACAGCAACAAGCAAGGTAAGACGTCCGGCGACGGCCGCGGTATTTGGAACGGGACGGTTCAACATCGCGGATTGACTTGGGACGTTTCCAGCCGCGGTACCGGCGTCACGTGTCTTGCACCCGGAGCGGTTGAGGCAAACCGTCCGCTAAAAACCGGCGGTACTGAATTTGGCTATGGTTGCGGCCTTGCTGAGATTGATGAACTCCTCGGAGCGGCGATCCTCGCTGAGATCATGCATCTTCAAGGCATTAATACTGAGCGCGTTCTCTGCACCATCGACCTTGGTCGTGGTTATGGTATCGGTGTGCGTGCCGCCCCGAACTTGATCCGCCCGGCGCATCTGTTTCTATATCTAAAACAAGAACGTCATCCGGAGTTAAAAGCCGCGACAGACTATTTTATTCAACGTCAGGTTGCCAATAAAAAGTGGACGATGAAGTCAAAGCTGAGCACCCAGGCGGCTTATGATGAAATGACGGAGATCGTTGCGGATTCGTTTGCGAAATTCACGGCGAAATTAGATATTGACTACGTTTTTGCATGGCTGGACTGGGACGGAGACAACGTCTTGGCTGATGCCGGCATCATCGACTATGGCAGCGTCCGTCAGTTTGGTATCCGCCATGACCGCTATCGTTATGATGACGTCGAAAGATTCTCGACAAACTTAAATGAACAGCGCAAGAAAGCCCGATTGATCGTCCAAGTGTTCTTACAGCTCTCTGATTTCTTGAAAACTCAGAAAAAGAAGTCATTGCGTTCGTTTACCAATCACCCAGTGGCATTGAAGTTTGATAAAATGTTTATCAAACACCGTGCAGAGCGCTTACTTTTCCGCATGGGCTTCAATCAAATCCAACGCGATAACATCCTAAAGAGCAAAACAGACTCTTTCACGCAGTTTGAAAAAGTCTTTAGTTTTCTTGAGCGCGCTAAGGTCAGCGGCGCGCAAATCAAAGTGGCCGATGGCGTAAATCATCCCGCTTTGTTTAACATGCGCAATATCCTCGGCACCTTGCCGCAGTACTATTTGCAAAGCAAAGACTTCTCGAATGCCCACATGGGCGAAGAAGAGTTCTTTAAATCCATCCTCTCGGTTTTTGGTAAATCTAAAAATGCGAAGCTGGGCCAGAAGCAACGTTTCCATATTCAAAAATTCCAAGCTCTTTATAAAGACCTTGTTGTTTTGGCTGCCGGTAAAGGCCGTTCAGAGCACATCCTTCGCGGGATTTCTCGTCGTGCGCAGGTTCTGAACTCAGAACAGCGCATCACCGGCAATGCCTTGATCGAAATCGTTGAGGCTGTCTTGACCGAAAAGAAACGCGGTCTTTCCCATGACCAGATCCAGAAGGTTGTCGACCGCTTTATTCACGATCATTTAGATCTGCCCGAAGCCCCGATCAGCCGCCACCACAAGCATAAAACCGGTGTGCCAGCAGTGCGTCCGGATCTTTACTCCAAACTACTGACTTTGGTTGCCGACCATCGCGACGATATCTAAGATACTCTGATGAGGTATCTATTTTGCCTACTCATAGCGCTGCCGGTGTTTTCTTTTGCGGAAGACGTCTCCCCTAATTTCGAAACCGAAGGTCCCGTGGCCGCGCCCGCAGAGGCTTCTGAAATCCCACAACCCGATTCACAGAAGTTTGTCGTCGGTTTGAAAACCGTCGACTTTAACTATAAAGAGCCGGACCTCATGTCTGATCGCGGATGGCTCAGTGGCTTGAATTTTCAGTATCATCGCAAGTTGAGCGAGACAAATACGTTGATCATTTCCGCAGACTACATTCAGGGATCTACGGTTTACAATGGCGCGCTTCAAACCAACACCGGCAATACAACCCCTTATTCATCGACTGAACAATTCCGTGTCATGAGTCTCGAAGCGGCTTTTAGCGCGTCGATTACGAACTCGCCTACATGGGGCATCCTCGTCGGTGTTGGCTATCGCAATACTTACGACAACAAAACCGGTCAATATGACTATCGCCGCGACATCACTTACTACTACACTGTCCTGGGCCTGACCGCTCAACTGTACAACCAAGGACGGATCAAGGCCGTCGGAGTCGGCGAGCTGAACACTCTCTTGGGTGGTGGGGCGAAGACCTACCTGTCGGATGTGTCTTCGTCTTATAAAGATGTGAACTTCACCTTTAGAAGTGGGAGTGCAATAAAGATCGGCGTTGAGACCTCTATCAAAGATTTTATCGGCAAGGAAATCCTTGTGGATGTATCTTACAAGCACTGGACGGTGGCAGATTCTAATATCGAATACGTCGGCAATAGCAGCTATGCCCTGGAACCCCACAATACGACGGACCTCACTAGCCTCTCCATCGGCTACGTTTTCTAAAGCTCCCGGGAGGGGTCGTTTTCAGACGTGGTCTGCCTCTTGCAGCCCTTCCTCGAAGCTATGAACCACAGATGGGCTTTACCTACATTAGTGACCACTTTCTGCGTACTTACCCTCGGGATGCTCTACATGTCCCGAAAGCCGGTCTGTATTGATTCCAAAGTCGTTGAAAGAATTGACAGGGCTGGCGAATCCATTTTTCGCTGCAGCCTGAATAAACACGTGCCTTTTAGCACCTACTTTGACGAACATTTACCTGCGATCGAAGGCCGAGTTCAGCAAGTGGAAAAGTTCGTGGATAACATCGCGCCTTACAAGAATTCCTACCGTCTGGTGATCTTGAAAAACAAACCGAACTACTTCTTGGTAACCAACAACATCATCTACATCGGCGAAACCTTGCTCGAAGCCCGTGGCCATATAGAAAAAGCTTTGCTCAAAACTTGGTACCGCGAAAACGCTCAGCATCTGTTTGCTTATGAGATTCTCTTTGAAGAGGTTTACACCGACTTCATGCTTTACCTCGCAAAAGGCAGCCTGAAAATCGAAGATCCCTTCCGTGGCGCCCGCACGCGTATTGGAGGCTCACGTTGGCCTCAGGTTCTAAAATCGACTCAGGCGTATTGCCAATCGCCTTGGAAGAACTCTGAGCACTATCGCTTCTGCGCGCAGATGCAGATGCAGGATTCCCCGCTTAAAGACCAAGTTGCCGAGCTGAGTCTCCGCCCATTACTCGTGTCGAGCTGGATTGAAGCCTACGACAGCCTTAGTTTCAAAGATCAATACCGACTGGTTCGCAACCTGAAGGAGCTTGTCACCGGCGACCACAGTCCGGATCTTCCGCTTGTGAAAACCGGCGGCTTCATTCCGCAGAGCGCGCCCCTGCTCGAAGCCTCTGAAGCGGTGAAGAACATCAGCAACTTTTTGATGAGTTCAAATTTAACGAAAACCTCTGAGGTTCAACGGGTGTTTGTGACTTTAGTGGCCAATAACCTCAGCCGTTATGGGTACAACGACGCTTTAGGCGGTATTAATTTCGACTTGTTGATTGTGAACGATACGAAGATCAATCCTTCATCCGAACAGTTCAAACACTTCCTAACGCTATCCCAGCAGAACCCGCGCACGAAGATCGCGTTGAAAGACCCAGAAAACCTCTGGATGTTGCCATCGGCTTATCCAATCCACTGGCGCGCGATTGATTCTTTGCATGCCAACCGCCTGGTTTACAGCAAGTGTGGCAGCTACGATTTTAATTTTATATGGCAGTTCTCCCTGAACACAGAGAAGTTATTGATCTTGAATGTCTGCAAAGATCAGAAGGTCAACTTAGCCGGTTATATTAAAGAAGGTCCCGAAGCTTTCGGTGAACAGAATAAAAATATTCCGTTCATCCAATTCCATATCCCTTCTTTGTTGATGCGTAAGAATCAACTTGCGGGCGTCAACAATGTTTATGAGCTCGTCACCCGCCGTGAGATTGACAATCCGGTCTTCCAAAGCTTGGGCTGGCAAAAGCTCCAATGGAGTGAGCGCGCACAAGCTTATCAACCTAAGTCCTTCATTGAAGGCATCGAGTGGTTTAAGGTTCAATAACTGCTGAGTTTTATAGTTAAACTTTTCCGAGGGGTTTTAAAAAACCTACCTTACCCACTTTCGTGGAAAGAGTGTGCTGGATTTTTTCTGTAAGCCAGGGATAGATCGCAACCATCTTGTCTATATCAAGGCCTGTCTTCACTCCCATCCCATGGAACATATAAGCGACATCTTCCGTCGATACGTTGCCGGCCGCGCCGGGGGCATAAGGGCATCCGCCGAGTCCGCCCACGCTAGCATCAAACACTTTTACGCCCAACTCATAGGCTTCTAGAATATTCGCGAGTGCGGTCCCACGTGTATCATGGAAGTGCGCTGCGAGCATTTTCACGGGAATCGCTTTTTTGAGTTTCTTAAAGACGCTTTGGACTTGCGCAGGATTGGCGACACCGATGGTGTCACCGATGGAAATCTCGTAGCAGCCTAACTGATGCAGGCGTTTTGCAAGCTGCACGACTTTGGCTTCAGAAACTTTTCCTTCAAACGGACAACCAAAACAGGTGCTAAGATACCCACGGACTTTGATTTTATGCTTCTTTGCGAGCACCATCACTGGCTTAAAACGCTCAAAGCTCTCATCGATCGTACAGTTGATATTTTTCTTCGAAAACGATTCACTGGCGGCGGCAAAGATCGCGACTTCTTTCACGCCAGACTCGATCGCCATCATCATGCCCTTTTCATTCGGCACAAGCACAGAGAACTCGGTTCCCTTGGGCGTTTTCATTTGCATCGCGGCGGCCGTGACTTCCCTAGAGCCCGCCATTTGCGGAACCCATTGCGGAGAAACAAATGCGCCCACTTCAATTCGGCGGGCGCCGATATCTAAAAGGTGCTTTAGAAGCTCCAAACGCGCGTCTGTCGACAAAACGATTTTTTCGTTTTGCAATCCATCTCGCAGAGCCATTTCTACTATCGTGACTTTTTTCGCTGCCATTTAAACCTTAAGCCTTTGCCGCTTCAATTTTCACGAGCAATTTACCAAGAACCACTTGGTCCCCGGCCCGGCATTCGATTTGCCCGATTTTACCGGCGATCTCGGCTTTTAAAGTATACTCCATCTTCATGGCTTCCATCACTAGCACCGCTTGGCCTTTCGTGATTTCCTGACCTGGATTCACCAAGATCTTGGTTACTTTCCCCGGCATTGGCGCCAAAACCGTTTCAGAAGAAGCACCCCCACCGGCTTTGTGGCGTTTACGTCCCGCGGGTTTCCCTTCGATAGCAAAAGTACGACCATTGAAGTGAACCCAAAGAGTGTCTTTGATCAACTGGGCTTCGGCTTTAAGATCCGTGCCATTATGGCGAACTTTAATTTCCATTAGATACCTCTCCAGAAAGTCTGCCATGGCGATTCAATAGTCAACGCATGCACATGGTGAGCGGAAGACGCCCCCACGCCGCGAAGCTGTTGCAGAGCTTTTTCAACAATCTTCTTATCGGCCTCAGAAAGTTGCGGCTGTGCAATGGGATCTTTAAAGTAATTTTCAATAAATCGTGTCGTCATTGTCCCATTAGCGAATTCGGCATGGTTGAGGATCTCAATCAAGTACGGAATATTCGTGTAAACACCAAAGACAACTGACTCTTTTAAAACACGAATCATTTTTTGGATCGCTCGCGAACGGTTTTCGTCCCAGACAATAACTTTCGCGATCATTGGGTCATAGAACGGAGTAATCTCATCACCTTCTTCAAAGCCGTATTCATAGCGACGGCCCGGGCCCTCTGGCCACTCGATTATACCAAGTTTGCCTGTACTGGGAACACCACCAAGATACGGGTTCTCAGCGTAAATACGGCATTCAATGGAGTGACCGTGTGGAACACGGATTTGTTGGGGATTGAAAACAAACTCGCCTTGAGCCGTCAAGATCTGAGCTTTTACAAGATCCACCCCCATGACCATTTCAGTCACTGGATGCTCTACCTGCAGACGCGTATTCACTTCCAGGAGATAGAACTTCCCCTCTTGAAGAAGAAACTCAACCGTGCCCGCACCCTTGTATTTACCAAGCTCTGCAATGGCACAAGCCGCCTCGCCCATTTGGCGGCGCAGCTCGTCCGTCAAGGAAGGTGAAGTGGCTTCTTCAATAATTTTCTGGTGACGACGCTGAACCGAACATTCCCGGTCAAAGTAGTGCATTACTTTACCCGTTGAATCGCCAAAGATTTGGAATTCGATGTGTTTTGCGCGGTCCAAATATTTTTCGATGAATACTTTTGCTGAACCAAACGCCGACAAAGCTTCCCGCTGAGCGGATTCGATCTGTTCGCGGGCCTCTTTCACGTTTGTAATGAGCTTCATGCCACGGCCACCGCCGCCGGCCGCCGCTTTCACAATCACAGGGAAGCCAATATTTTCCGCTTCCGCCATCAAACGAGAGACCTCTTGTTGTTCACCTTCGTAGCCCGGCACCAAAGGAAGACCGGCTTTTTTTGCAAGCTCCTTACAATGGACTTTGTCGCCAAGCGCGCGAATGGCTTTTGCCGACGGACCAATAAATACGATGCCGGCTTTATCACAGGCTTCGGCAAAATCAGCGTTCTCAGATAGGAAACCAAAACCAGGGTGAACCGCTTCAGCACCGCCGGCAAGAACACCTTCGATATTGGCAGGAATATTCAAGTAACTTTTGGCAGTTTCCGCAGGGCCAATACAAACCGTCTTTGTCGCCATACGGAAAGCACGTGTGCCAATGTCGGCCTCAGAGTGCAAAAGAACCGTTTCGATCCCCATCTCTTCACATGCTTTAATAATACGAACAGCCACTTCACCGCGATTGGCGATGGCAATGCGTTTGAACTTTTTCATTTAAGTATTTCTCCAACCAGGACTGCGTTTTTCGAGGAAGCTCTTAAGACCTTCCTGCCCTTCGCTACTGACACGGCGTTCAGCGATCAACTGGCTCGTACGCTTGCGTTGATCATCCCAAGAAAGGTTTGGAATATCATTCAATAATTTTTTAGTCTCGCGAACCGCCTCGGGTCCACATTCTTTGTATGCTTTCAACACGTGCTCTAAACGAACCGCGAAGTCCGTGCTAGAAGCCACCTCATTCACTAGCCCCGCATCCGCTGCCTGAGAGGAGTTAAACACGGCGCCCGACATCATGAAATGACGAACCTTGCCCGCAGCCACTTTACGATTGATGAAAGAGCTGATCACCGCCGGAGCGATTCCCAGCTTCACCTCGCTGAAGCAGAACTGTGATTGCGAATCCGCAATCACGTAGTCACAACAAGCGACCAAACCCAAAGCACCGCCGAACGCCGCACCTTGAACCAGACCGATCACCGGCAAACCGCATTTTGCAATCGCTTCAAACATCGCAAACAGTTTTAAACTGTCTTCTTTGTTTTGCTCCAAGGTGTAGTTCACCATTTCACGCATCCAATTCAAATCCGCGCCGGCGCAGAACACTTTACCTTCGCCTTGTAAAACCACGGCCCGAAGATCCGCGCGAGTGTTCAAGCTCGCGAAGACTTTGGTGATATCCGCGATCATACTTGGATCAAAGGCATTACGGATATCCGGACGATTCAATTTAACGTGGGCTACTTGAGCCGTTTCTTTAACTTCAACAAATGACATGCATTACATCCTGAAGACGCCCTGAACTTGCGGGCCCCATTCTTTGTTTAAGCTTGCCGCAAGACCGAGGGCCAAAACGCGGCGAGTATCCGCTGGATCGATTATGCCATCATCCCAGAGACGGGCTGAAGAATAGTAAGCAGAACTTTCGTGATCGTATTTTTCCAAAGTCGGACGTTTGAATTCAGCTTGCTGTTCTGGAGTCATGGTCTGTCCCTTCGCGGCGATCTGATCCATCTTTACTGTCAGCAAAACATTGGAAGCCTGCTCGCCCCCCATCACGCTGATACGGGCGTTCGGCCACATCCACAACTGGCGAGGCTGGAACGCGCGACCACACATTCCGTAGTTACCGGCGCCATAAGAGCCACCGATCACAACTGTGAACTTCGGAACACGCGCATTCGAGACGGCCATGACCATCTTTGCGCCATGCTTTGCAATCCCTTCGTTTTCATATTTCTGGCCAACCATGAAGCCCGTGATATTCTGCAAAAAGATCAAAGGCACTTCACGTTGTTCGCACAGCTCGATGAAGTGCGCCGCCTTCAAAGAACTTTCGCTGAACAACACGCCGTTGTTCGCGATGATTCCCACGGGCATTCCCCAGATGTGAGCCAAACCGGTTACTAAAGTTTTGCCGTACAAAGGTTTGAACTCATGGAACTTCGAACCATCCACGATCCGTGCAATCACTTCACGCACGTCATATGGTATACGCGAGTCTTTAGGGATCACGCCGTAAATTTCTTTGGCGTCATACAACGGCTCCACTACTGGCAAGGTTTTCATCGTCACCTCACGGCGATGATTCAGGTGCGCCACGATTGAGCGTGTGATTTCAATCGCGTGCTGATCGTCTTCCGCAAAGTGATCGGTCACGCCGCTGACTTCACAGTGAACTTTCGCGCCACCCAAAGTTTGCGCATCAACTACTTCACCGGTGGCCGCCTTCACCAAAGGAGGACCACCTAAGAAGATCGTCCCGTTATCTTTTACGATCACATTCTCATCACTCATCGCGGGAACATACGCCCCGCCCGCCGTGCAAGAACCCATCACCACAGAGATCTGCGGAATGTTCTGAGCGCTCATGCGAGCTTGATTATAGAAAATCCTGCCGAAGTGGTCTCGGTCTGGGAAAACTTCCGCTTGCAGCGGCAAAAACGCGCCCCCAGAGTCAACCAGGTAAATACAAGGCAAACCGTTTTCCATCGCGATTTCTTGCGCGCGAAGGTGCTTCTTCACCGTCATAGGGAAGTACGTACCACCCTTTACCGTCGCATCGTTTGCAACGATCACGCACTCCGTCCCGTGAATCACACCAATCCCCGTGATCACACCCGCTGCGGGAGCCGAATTTTCGTACATCTCCCAAGCTGCCAAAGTCGAGAACTCCAGAAACGCCGACCCAGGATCAAGCAAGGCTTCGATACGCTCGCGCGCTGTCAGCTTGCCGCGGGATTTGTGTTTTTTCATCGCCTCTTCGCCACCACCCAATTTCACTTGATCGAGGCGAGAACGCCATTGTCCCACAAATCCCATCATTGCTTCAGTATTCACTTTAAAGTCGGCGGAGTTACTATCAACAAGGCTTTCAATTACTTCCACGAAAACTCCTTAGGGTGCTGTCAATCTGGCAATGTGTTTCAACTGCAAAGTCATTGTGGCTTCGGCCACGGATTTTTCTTTTTCGTCAAAGAAGTGCAAAGTCACTTCGGTCTCGGCTCTATGGTGAGCGCGAATTTGCGCAAATACGGTTTCACGCTGAATCTCAGGCAGCTCCATGCGAACGCGCACATCGCCCGTGTATTCCTGCAAAACTTGAAACTGAGCGCGAGACATATGCACATGGAATTCACCAAGTGGGGCATGGCGGAGCCACAACAAGCGCGCCGCTTCGAGCGCGCCGGTCAACAACGCGCCTTCGTGAATCCGGCCTTCGTCATCCTGGTTGCGTTTACGAACCGGCACAACCAGCTCAACATGACGGTCCGACAGGCGTGTGATGCGAAAACCCATCCCGGCAGAGAATGGACGCAAGAAATCCAGAGCATAGCTCAAAGCCGTCCGCGTAGATTTCGGCGCAACACCTTCAACAAAAGCTGCCAAATCCGTTGGCCGTAAACTAAGCCCCCGGTCTTTGAGATTTTTCTCGAGATTTTTACGGAGTGTTGAAAGCATGGGCTCCCCCTTTCACACGCTATCCTGTTGAAAAATACGGGATATCATGCTCCTATGTGGTTGTCTAAGAGAGGAACTGGGGATCTATGAAAAAAATTGTGAGTTTGGTTATTTTCACGGCCGCGTTGTTTTGGACTTGGAACGTTATTCATAGCTCAGCCGCAATTGGCTTCGAGACGCACTCCGGCATTCAAGAGAAATTAGCTATTTTGATCAAGCAAACAGTGATGACTAAAAAGCCAACGGCGAAAAATTTTAAAATCATCCGCCTCTGGACAGAGCCTATGAGCGAAAACAAAGTTCGTGCGGTGTTTGCTTATTCTTTCAGCGACGCAATGGAAGCTGATAGTACGGAACAGACCGTTGAAGGCGAGGCGGTTCTTTTCCGGGAGCCTGAAGACGAATCTGGTCAAGACAAATGGACGCTGCAAAGCGTTCGCACAACCAATGACATCGTGACGTTCAGCGAAGGGTTGACGGTCACTCCTAACTCGGGCCCAGAACCTTCTGACGCGGCACCAACTCCTCCTCCAGCCGCAGAACCTGCACACTAATCCGTATGTCAGAAATTGCCGAGCTTCCCCATCGTTTCATTCAAATCGATGAAGAGGGCTATATCCTCTTAGGGGAACTCCGTACTCAAGACCCTGAAGTCGGCGGCGAAGTCTTGCTGGAAATGGCTTTTGCGGACAACGGAGCGTTCATCAGCCGCTGCGGCGGCGTTCCGGTGACCGTTGAAGCCTTTGACGAGCCCTATGTGGTTGCGCAAGTTTCTTATGAAGGAAGCAAATGGGTTCTGTTGCTTCCGTATCATGTCGATTTTGAATTCAAACTGGAATCTCTCAGCCTCGATGAATGGGATCGTTTCCACGGCAAAGCCAGCAATGGCATTCCATTTGTGATGTCTCGCAAAGCTCAAGCAACATTCTTTGGATTGCTTGAGGATTACGATGATAACACCATTACTTTTGACGGCGAAACCTATAACATCCCTTCGTACTTTCCCTCTGACAAAGACGTGAACAAGGCGGATTATTGGACGAATATTTACCACGAAGAGAAAAATCCCGGCTGGAATTTGGGAGAGCCTGCTGAAGCCCTCAAAGACATGTTGCCACGATTAAAGCTGCCAAAATCCCGCGTTTTGGTTTTGGGCTGTGGCGAAGGGCATGATGCTGCCTTATTTGCGCAAGCAGGCCATGTTGTCACGGGAGTGGATTTCTCGGGGGAAGCTGTGGCCCGCGCGCGGAAAAACTACGGTGATATTCCTGGTTTGAAATTTGTCCAAGCGGACGCTTTCAAACTCGATCCGAGCTTTCAGAAGTCTTTTGATATCGTCTTCGAACACACTTGCTACTGCGCGATAGATCCGAGCCGTCGCCAAGAACTCGTGAAGGTGTGGAAAAACGTGCTTCATGACCAAGGCCAGCTCATGGGTGTCTTCTTCACAATGTATAAAAAGCAAGGTCCACCTTATGGTGGTTCCGAATGGGAACTGCGCCAACGTCTGAAAGATTCTTTCCAGTTTGTTTTCTGGGGACGCTGGCAGAAGTCGCTGCCGAGAAGACAAGGTAAAGAGCTCTTTGTCTATGCTCAAAAAAAGTCGCTGAAATAATATTATGCGACATGTGTATAATACTATTATTCATATGTATTTTAAATTCTCTATCAACTCCTTTATGTTGAATACATGAGGAGAACTCATATGAAATCACTAATCTCAGTTGTCGTATTTGTTTCAACAGTTCTTGGCGGAAATGTTTACGCTGATGCCAAGGGCCCCGACGCCGATGCGTTCTACACATTGATCGAAACATACCGCCAAGCTTGTGCTCACGGCTGCACCGACCCGTTCAAAAATGAAGACGCTTTCAACTCAGAAGCGCCGGGACAATCCCGCCTTGCAAGCGATGTCGAGACAACATTGAAATACGTTGCAACTTCCCAAGCGCAAGTTTGGGCCGATACAATTCTTGAAGGCGACTACTATGCCGCAGGCAACACCCGTTTAGACAGCGTCGTTGCTATCTACAAAAACAATGAGTTTATCGGTTACAAAATCACTTACTCCGAGCGCGCCTGGTTCACAGGTGACTGTGACTTCAACGGTATTGATGAGGCCACATTGACAAATTGCCAAGAAGGCCGCATTCACGAATCCACTTTTGTTTCACCTGATTTCAAAACATTCTTCCGCGATGAGGATGCACTTGCGGACTTCTCAGGCTAGTTAAAAAAGTCTTTAATAATATGTAAATTCTGCAAAGGGCTCGTATTTTTTAGCGGGCCCTTTGTTTTTTCCCCAAGTCTGGGGCATTTTCCTGCTGTTTTTAACCTAAGGAGAATTTTCTATGACTAAAATGCTTTCCTCCGTCGTTCTCGGTGCGCTCCTTTTCGGCGCGACGCTTTCTCACGCAGCCGTATGGCAAGAAACCCAAACTTGGACTCCAGAATGGGAACAAAAATACTCTCAATGGGTTCAAAACGAGTTCAATGAAGATATCTACATGACCGGCAACTACAAAGGCATCCCAACAGATTGTTCTGATGCTGTTTACTTGGGCCGTATCATCTTTTCTTACGAAAACAAACTTCCATTCGTTATCAAGGACTCTACGGGTGGTTCTAGCCGTCTTTCAAACCAGATGTCCCGCTTCGACAGCACTGGTGATTCTCTTCAACGCGTTCGCAAGTTCATGAACTTTGTTGCCGACGTGACGAGCACAAAGACTATGCCAGACGATACTTACCCTGTCGCGATCAACCGCACTTACATCCGCCCAGGCACCGTATGGAGCCGCCCTCGCATCACGAAGGACAACATCTGGCGCAAAATCATCGGCGGCAGCGTGAAAGAGGATCCAGGACACGCGGAAGTTGTCAAAGAAGTCACTGAGACTGGCGTCGTGAACTTGATCGGCTCCACCGTTCCTAAAGACCTCCGTATGCTCAACACGACTTCAAGCCTTGTGTTCATGCCCATCGAGACAAGCACTGGTTTCCGCAACTGGAAACAACCTTCTTTCTACTCTCAAGCGGTAGAAAGCCTTCCGGGCTATTCTTTGGAACAGTTCAATACTCTCGGTAAACGCGATGATGGACGCCGCAACCTAAAAGACTGGACTTCAGACGTTCAAGATCATTTGGCTTTGCGTGAAGAATCTAAAGATGAAGAGGTGATCCGCCAAGTTGCTAACGTATGCAGCCTCGTGAATGCACGTGTGGACATCATCAAGAAGTCTGAAGCTCGCCGGGCAGCTCTCGGCGGCCAGTGCATGAACGCTGGTGACTATGATTCTTACTCTACACCGTCCCGAGATAAGCGCATTAAGACGACTTTGAAACAGATCATCGACACTGCCGGTGGCTACGGCCTGACTTCTGCACAACGCGCGAAGAAGTTGAAGCCCGCTTTAGATAGCTGCCCAGATATCGAAATCACTCCGGGCCAAAAGATCGCTTTATACGACTTCTCTATCGCCATGTTGAAGAACGACGTCTCTTCAAATCCAAACGACAGTTTTGCAGCTCGCTGGGGTTTAGAAACTCCTCCTGCAAACAAATGTCCAAAATATGAGTAACAAACGAAATCTTTTCGCTATTGTTTTTGGGGGAGCTGCCTTGATAGGGGTGGCTCTTCACTTTTTTGGGGCCCCAAAACAAGCTTCAGAACCTAAAATCCCGACGGCGGCGGAGGCTGTCCCTGCTGTGGATGTTTCGCCGACTCCGGCCTTTAATGTGGCGGCACCAACTCCGCAACCAACCCCAAGTCCGGAGGGGCCCATTCCGCTTTTGGGTCCGCAATTACGTAAAATCGGCGACTGCCTGCAAATCCATAATAGTCTAGATGATAAGGCTGATTTGAATTTCCACTCTCTGCAGGATTCCCTGCGTGGCGAACTCGGCGATCTCTTGGCTACCGATATTGACTGGCAGAATGTGCACTTCACGTTGCCTAATGGTGAAAAGCGCCGCTTACGTATCGAAATCGAAGGCACCGGCGAAGAAGGCTCTGCTCGCGTGCTAAAGCTCTACGGCGTTGATAAAGAAGATTTGCCAATCCCTATTCCACTGACCGAAGCACAGAGCAAAAATCCATCGACTGAATACATTGCGAGTATTGAAAACCAAGGCCAAGTGACTCTGCGCGAAGCCGCTAGCCACGGTGTTTTTAGCAAAGGCGCTGATTTGTTTTATACCGAACGCAACGGTTTTCTTTCCGATTTAGAAATTTCTTACGAAGGCAAGGGTGTGAAGTGCCAGGATCTTCAAAGCAGTCACGGAAACTGCAACTGTTTTTGAAATTTCAGTCATTTGTTCTCTTACATAAAAACCGCTAGAACCCTTGATATATGATAGTCCTAATATTTAAGGAGGGTTCTATATGTTACGCGCAGCTATTGCATTTTTCATCTTGGCGATTGTCGCATTCATCCTAGGAGCCGCAGGTATTGCCGGCGTTTCTATGGAGATTGGTAAGCTTCTTCTGACCGTCTTCCTCGTTCTCGCCGTCATTAGCTTTATCATCGACCTTGTCAGCCGCCGCGGCAGTCGTTGACGTCTTCAGACTTTGACAAAGTAAAGTCTAGATCCATAAATGAATTTACATATTCGCGCCCCCTCTTGTACCTTAACAAAGTAACAAGAGGGGAAAAATGCGTTTATTCATATCTTTGTTCATTCTATTGCTGACGGTCGCTGCCCAGGCTCAGACTGTTGAAAAAGTAAGTGGTGATCAAGTCACTGTAACTCTGCAAGGTTCTGAAACCTTGACCCCTGGTGACAAGGTTTCATTCCTCAATGCCTTACTAAACACCTTCGGCCAAGGTGAGGTGACAGGTGTTTCTGAAGGCGGCCGCAGGGCGACGATCAAAATTACCTCGGGTGATGCAAGGCCCGGCATGACTCTGGAAAAAGCGACTCACGCTGCGGCTCCTGAGAAAAAAATAATGGACCACGATGAACAGGTCGAAATTGTTCCGCGCAATCAACCAAATCCTCCGAACTCCCGTTACCTTACCGACGAGGACCGCCGCATTCTAAGTGTCGGTGAAATTAGCAGCACGGCTTATATCGTCGGTGGTTTACTGAGTATTTATCCCGGCTTTGGCATCGGTCATGCGGCTCAGGGCCGTTTCTCTGATAAAGGCTGGATCTTTACCGCCGGCGAACTCGGCTCTCTTGCCCTGGTCGTCGCGGGCGCCAGTGATTGCTGGAGTGATACGTCGTCGTCTGCACACTCAGACCATACTTGTAACGGCGGTGACGCTATTGTCCTGGGCCTCGTGGGTTACATCGGATTTCACATATGGGAAATCGTCGATGCCTGGGTTGCACCTTCGCAAATTAACAATCACTACCGCAGCCTGCGTGGCCAGACGAACCAGAGTTCCCTGCAACCGATCTTTGCACCCACCAAAGATGGTGCTGTGGCGGGCTTCCGGGTGACATTTTAAAACGCGTCCCTTAATAGTCCTGAAAGCGCCTCGATCGCGCCACGCCAAGTGCCAAGGCAGTTCTTAAATTCTTAAAATGAGACTTTCTTAGAAATTGCAAATCTCTTCCTCACTTGATTCTCAGAGCGAGAACCTCTCGGGGAAGACTGGAAATGCCCCTATACTAAGTGAATGAAGACGTTTGTTGTGCTGGCGATAGTTTGGTTTTTGTATTCTTTGACTGCCTGTTCTAGTGGTGACGCCGGCTTAACAAATGGTGAGCTGCAAATGGGCTCGTCAGCCACCTATGAGCTGACGCCTGATTGCCTTGACTACGACATGGATGGCCCTTCTTGTGCCGCTTTTAAGGCAACGAACGCCCAACGTATCGTGAATGGCTTGCCTGCTTTTTCTTACTGCAAAACTTGCACAGCTATGGCCGAAGAACAGAGCAAGGATATGAATGACCGTGGTTACTTTGACCATACTCGTCCTGATGGCGAAACCTTCGCCCAGCGCGCCGCCCGCTTTGGTATCAGCAAAGGTGCTGGCGAAAACATCGCTTGGGGGAAACTCGGTAATGATGTAGTTGTTCTGTGGATGAATAGCCCTGGTCACCGCGCCAATATCCTCAACCCTAACTTCAAATCCATGGGTATCGGAACTTATAACCTCTACACCTCTCAAGTGTTCTACATCGGAACTGACAAATAGTTAGAAAATATTGAGCGTTGTATTAAGCCCCGCATTCGTGCGCCCAAGGCTTAAATGCTCCGGGGCAAATTGAATATTCGGATACAGATACACGTCTCTGGTGACTGCAATGCCAAACCCCACCGACTGTGTGTAAAGCGCGCGGTTATAGGTTCTTGAGTTGTCGTAGCGGTAATGGTCAAAGGTGAGGAAGCGAAAGACCGTTCGGAACGAATAGCGTTCATTAAACGCATACTCCGCAAAAGGATAAAGACCAATCGTATAATCCGAGCGTCCCGATTCGGGATTTGTCAGTGCATCCGCCGGCTGTTTCTCATCGTTAAAGAATGTGTAGTTGAAATCAATATTGCCGCCGACTTCCCATTCTGTATCCGTGATTTTGTACAAAGCCGTGTGGTTTAGGTCGAAAGTTCCAACGTAGTGGGCCTGGGTATAAGCTGACTGCGTGATCTGTGTGTAAGACGTATCGAAAATATTCTGCCAGCGCCCAAGTTTCATCGAGCGGGAATATTCTAAGTAGGGATTCGAGATATCGGCCTTGCGATTGCCGTTAGAGTTGGTGACTTCTTCCCACGAGTTGTGAAAGGGCGTTAGAACTAAAACCCCCGTTCCTGCCCGTACGCTATCATGCGCGGTTAGACGATAGGCCACCGCAATGGTTCCGGCAATGGACGTGCTATTATCTTGCGAAGAAATGCCGGCGTAGTTCGGGCGAATCGGGCCAAAAGGAGTTTCTAAATTCCCGCCGTTATAGCTTATGTCGGCCTTGATCGACCACTCTGATTTTGATCCGGACTCCGCCCGCAATTTGGCGTTAGTGATCTCGGCATCAAGGTCCGGAATGTCCGTGGCCTGAGCCACCGTTGTGGGCTTTGGCTTATTCTCCGGTACGCTGGCATCTTGAGCTCGGGCACTCATGACTGAAAATGCCATGAGAGCAACTATGTAAAGTCTCATAGAGCCTCATCATAGGACGTTCCACCGCAATGAATGTGAAGTTAAGGTCCGCATTTCGTAGCAACTTTATGGCCTACAACAGTTTTGCGATGCCCTTGCGGCTCTCCCTTTTCAAAGAGCCACAATGTCCCCGGTTCAAAGGGAACCCAGGCTTCATTATCTGTCAACGGAGCTGTTGCAATGACCGCCACTTGATCGGTAGACGACGCCACAGAACTAAAGTCCACTTTGACGTCACGATCTTTAAGATGCGCCGTTGGGAACGGCGCCTTGCGAATGATATAGGAAAGTTTATCGGCCATCGAGCAATGCGCAAAAAGCTGATCACCATTTGAAAACAAGAAGTTGAACTCACCGTGCTTGCCAATTTCTTTGGTAAGCGTTGCCAGAGTTTCAAAGAGCGCTTCCATGCCCGGCATTTGCAAACCATGGCGGTTACGGAATTCCTGCATGATCCAGCAAAAGGCGCGCTCACTGTCGGTACTTCCCACTGGCAAGAAAGAACCATCGAGTGTCGGTTTGAAATCCGGCACGTTTCCATTGTGTGCGAAAATCCAGTAGCGGCCCCAAAGTTCACGCATGAAGGGATGGGTGTTTTCTAAACTCGCCACCCCTTGCGTGGCTTTGCGAATGTGGGCAATGACACTCTTTGAATGAATCGGATAGGCCTTTATGAACTCGGCCACCGGAGAATGAATCGATGCTTTGGAATCTAAAAATTGCCGAACGGCTTTGCCCTCGAAGAATGCAATCCCCCAACCATCTTTATGATCGCCAGTAAGACCGCCACGCGCTTGAAAACCGGTGAACGAAAAACAAATATCGGTGGGCACATTGCAATTCATTGCAAGAAGTTGGCACATATCCCTATTCTAGCAAGATTCGGACAAAATGAAAGGATGTCCTGGGCCTTCCACCCGTCATAAGTAGGACCTTGCGGAGGGAGGTCGCCTAGAGAAACAACGAGGTGGGAACGTGGTTTTGCTGTAAGCCGGATTCTGTCCCAGTCACCAGGTCCCATAAGTTTCCCGATAACCTTGGATGATCATTCCTCTAGGAGGGTCCTTACGGACCCCCTCAAGCGATCTTACCCGGAAGCTACCCACGGGTCGTGGTACTATTGCTTCCCTATTTGATCTTGCTCCGCGCAGAGTTTGGCTGTTTTCACTCCAGCGGCTCCCCCGGACCCTCCCGTTCCCGGAATCCGGCTCAATGCCCTGGACATTCTCTCTGTTCCACTGTTCCTTGCATTACTGCAGAGGGGCGTTACCCCTTGCGCTACCCTTTGGAGTCCGGACTTTCCTCCCCCCAAGAACCCCGAAAGGCCCTTTGGCGGCGATCATCCGCAAAACCGCAGTTCTTCTAACACTCTAGGCCATAAACTGTAAACCCCCAAACGCTGTTTTGAGTTCACAGGGGGCGATTTTTCTATTAATTTGGGGTTCTTCAGCTAAATAAGGATGCTACATATGAAAATTTTAGTTTCAGTTCTCGTTTTCGTGACAGCTTTGACCCTTGGCGTGAGTGCCTTGGCCGAAATGAATAAAGAAGGCGCCATCGATATGGACGGCCTTTTCCCACCTCCTAAAAATGATATGAGCCAAAGCGAGCGTCCTGAGAAGCCGGAATTGGTGGCTCCCGTGTTTTTCGCTAAAATCGGCGCCTCTTCGGTCAAGCTGGAATGGAAGGCGTCTCCTCACGCCGAGGCTTACCACGTGCAAGTAGCAACAGACTCAAGCTTCAAATGGTTGGTCAAAGAAGAGGAGATGTTCAAAGGCACTTCTTTGGAAGTCACTGGTCTTGAGGGTGGAAAGCACTATTTCTGGCGTGTTTCTGCGGAAAGGCCCAGCAATAAAGAAGGCCACACACATGGCTCTTTCGTGTCGTCCATGTTTGCGACTTCCGCGAAGTAGTTTCTATTTTGTTTTATACTTAGATTTTGTTTTCGGACGGGGCAAGGTTTTTACAAAGGACCTTGCCTCTTCTTTTTCCAGCTCAGTAATCGCGCCCCAGTCTTTATTCGTGAGTGCACCAATAATCGCATAGGCAAATAGCGAATGTCTGCTCTGAGCATCCGCTTTTACGAGCTTCACCATGGTTTTTTTCCACCCGAGCTCTATGAATTGTCGAACGGTTTTAATCCCCGCTTTGCGAAATGCTTCTTCACTCTTCGGGCCTAGGTTTTTAAGATCCGAAATCTTCTTAGCTTTCTTCAAGGCATCTACGGCCGGCTCATCCGAGAACATTCTCGGCGTGCGTGTGTCGATGTTGCCGTAGTCTTCTTCTTTTTGGGCGCGCTTCTTTTTCGAAGTCTTCGGCTTCGGAACGCTTCCCCAATAGCTTGTCGGCTTCACCGCCTGAGCTATCACCTCAGTGACGAGGTCTTCGAAATTTTCAGTCTCTAGCGGAAGATAGAGCCACTTCGGCAGAATCGGATGCGGCGTTAAAAAGGGAAAGCGCGCTAACGCCTTTCCCTGAAACTCGCGATCCACCGGAAACATACAACCATTCCATATTTCAAATGGATATTTTTGGCGCTTATAAGTGCGATTCCCCGTACTCTCAAAGGTCGCAAGAACCATCTTGTCCTCGATATAATAGGCAAAGCCACCGAACATTGCTTTTCGGCGGTACTCGTCTTCGGGAAGAAGACCTTCAATCCATTTAAGTTCTTGGGGTTCTTTAGCCATACATTCTTATAGCGCGGCTCTCTGTGGGCCGTCTAGGGATTGGTAGTTTCATTGCAAAGCCGCCAAAAGTTCTATCAGGACCTTAGTGCCCCTCTCGACGGCGGTTTACTTGTGGTCCCATACAAAATGAACAAAAATGGGCCATGGGCTTTAAAATAATTTCTCCCGCGCAGTTAGAAATTCAGCTGCGGCGGTTTGAAATTCGTCTATCGCAATACTGTGCCGCCAGATTTAAGTGGCTCACTCCTCTGGCGGCAGCGCTTCTGGTTCTCTTAGCCTTTTGGACTAAATCCCTGATTGAAGTAGACCCGAAGAGTTTGCAAAACTCCGGCATGTTCTTGTTTACCCACCATGCCCGTTATGTCATGCCTTTTCTTCTGGCGGGTGCGGGAATCTCTATTTTTTTCCATCGCAAAAATCGGGCGTATTATACGACAGCCGTTACCATGATCGCCTGGGCACTGAATTGCTACATGCTTTTCCTGGGTAAAGTGCCCGCGGATGTTTTCATCTGCATTCTTTGTTCCTTTCCAACGAATTGTATCTTTACATACTATTTAGGGGTCCATCGCCGCGAAGGCAGGCCCCGGGTGAGCCTTTCCATCGGCATGATCGCGTACTTTGCATTGACATGGGTTTACATCAGTACGCGACTCTACTCGCAGGATGAATATGGGCAGTTACTACTGTTTTGGAATTTCAAGCTGCAGTACATGATTCTTGTCGCCATTCAGCTGGCTTTCGCGTTTTCTCCCCGGCCGGTGGATCCATTTCTTGCTTATAATCCGGTGACAGCGGCCCACAGTATACTTTGGCCCGTCACGACTTTGTTGGCCCGGCGAAACCGCCCTGCGATTTCGCGACTCTGGTGGAATGGGTTTTGGTGCGTAATTTTGGGATATCTGATTATCTCTCTGCGCATTCAATTGGATAAATCAGACTTGGACGTTTCTAAAAATCTCTTTATTCGATCGACCTCACGCTATTTTCTGCTGATTCTATCCGACGTTGGTGTTTTCAATCTCGTGACGGGTGTTGCAAGACTTTACGGCTACCGCGCTCGCGATGCCACGAGCTTTTCTTGGTTGGCTCGAACTCCAGCGGAATATTGGCGCCGTGGCAGCGTTTACCACTACGACTTCATCAATAGATATCTTTATCGTCGGCTATGGAAACGCATCCGGATCCGATTTGTAGTAGCTTTCATTTGTTTCTTTTTCTTCTATGTGATGAAAAATGGGGCCCTGGACGTGGGGGCCATGTTCCTAAATTGGATGGGCGCTGATATTCATGGCGCGTTTTATCGTAGCCCCGATACCCGTTACTCGGTGATTTTGTTCCTCCTGCACTTTCTATTGCTGTACACGACTCAGAGGTATTGGTTTTTTGAATGGTCACACCAAAAGAAAGTTTGGCAATCGTGGGCCTCGGTTCTCGCAACCTATGCCCTGCAAATATCGGCCATTGCTCTAGCCGTTGTATTGAACACTCATGGCCATCAATGGTTGATGCATCTTTGGAAAATTCTTACTTTATTTGGGTCAGGGGGCGATCTAAAGCTTCTGTAACTTTCTTCACTTTAGACATCATGCTTTTGAAATCATCAAAAGTCAGCGCTTGAGGTCCATCTGATAGCGCTTCCGCAGGACAAGGATGTACTTCCACGATAACGCCGTCAGCACCCGACGCCGCCGATGCAATTGCAAGATCTGGAACTAGGGCGCGGATCCCCACCGCATGTGACGGGTCGACAATGACTGGAAATGACGTATTCTTCTTTACGTAAACGACCGCATTTAAATCTAGAGTGTTACGAGTCGCCGTTTCAAATGTTCGAATTCCGCGCTCACAAAGAATGACGTTTTCGTTACCACCGTTTGTGATGTACTCCGCTGCTTTAATCCACTCATCGATCAGGGCGGCGAACCCACGCTTCAAAAGGACCGGTTTGTTCTGCCTGCCCAGTTCTTTTAAGAGCGAGTAATTAAACATGTTCCGCGCACCCACTTGAAACATGTCGACGAAATCATGGACCTCTTCGACTTGCTCCGCGTCGGTAATTTCCGAAACGAGACCCATGTTCGTTTCTTTTAAAACTTCTCGAACAAAATCAAACGAGCTTTCTCCCAAACCTTGAAAGGTCTTCGAAGACGTGCGCATCTTCCAAATCCCCCCGCGAAGTAAGCAGGCCCCATTGGATTTCACTGTCTGGGCTGTATCTAGAAACTGTTTTTTACTCTCGATGGAACAAGGGCCCGCAATGACTGAAAAGCTTTCGCCGCCGACTTCTACATTTCCGTAAGCAGTTCTAATTTTCACAACGCGGGTGAAGGGATTCATATAATAAGTATCGGTAAATATTAAACTTACCTCAAGCGCTCTCTCGCTGAAATGAACAGAGTTAACATCGCCGGCTACTTTTAAAATGTGAAGCCCGCACTAGGTCTAGCACCCAATCACTTTTTGCGCTGGTTTTTCGTACCGAGGAGTATAATAATTACTAAACAGTGAGAGGGAATCATGAGCAAAAACGATACAGCACTGGCCATCTATGAGCTGAGAAATCAGATCGACCTGATAGACAATCAAATTGCTGAAGCCCTGAATAAGCGCGCTGCCATCGTCGAAGAAGTTTGGACACTGAAACAGCAAAGCCAGCTCCCTTTTATTGATCAAGGCAGGGAAAACGCCATCTTCGCCCGGGTTCGCTCGATCGCAAAAGAGCCTCTGACGGCGGACTCCATGCAAAACATCTTTCAATGCATTCTCCACGAAGTCCGACCAAGAATTAAGAGTGCAAAAGCCAAATCAGGATAAAAAGTGGTCGCTAAAAACGTAAAGAAAAAAACACCCTTTGAAGTCGAGCCTGGCTTCTACCTAGAAGACAACCGCAACCAACGGGCTGTCGTCCCCGTCACCAAAGAAACTCTTGAAACCAAACACGCAGCCATTATGCCTGAATGGGTGGTCGAAGGAAAAAGCGTACTCGATTTGGGCTGCTGCCTGGCGGCTACGGGACATTGGTGTCTTTCTTATGGCGCAAAAAAGTACACTGGCGTGGAACTCCAGCCCGTCTATGCCAAAAAAGCCAAAGAGCTTCTTGGCAAGCATTGGTCTAAGGATCAGTTTAAAATTGTCCAATCGGAAATTTCTGATTTTCTCGATGAAGTCAAAAAAGATGAATACGATATCGTGATGATGGCTGGCGTGCTTTATGTCTTCCTCGACTACTTCTCAGTTCTGGAGAAAATGGCCTATGCTTCGAAGGAATGGGTTCTGCTGGAATCCATCATGCCACAAAAAAATTTAGATCCAGAAACTCCATATGTCGAATTCGTGAACAAGCAAACCATCACCTTACCGAACGGGCAAGAACGCGCACGCGGTATTGGCAGTCGTGTGAGTCCCGGCGGCTTAAAGATGGTTATGGAGCACTTTGGTTTCACAAGCCAAGAGGGTATTATTACCCCGGCTGCGGTTAAAGACACTCACGATGCTTTCAACGAAGTAATTCCGGGTTGGAAATCTCCGGTGCGTTTTATGATGCGCTTTCAAAAAAGTGGCGCAAAAGTCGCGGATTTATCCACCGAGCTCAAAACGGGTAGATTCAAACAGCCTAAAGCCGGCTTCGACTCCTACAAGCCCGGAACGAAATTGAAAGCCGGCTCTTGGCAGTTTAACGACATAGTCGCCGATGAGTTTGAAAATATCGCACTGACTTCGATTCCCCGCTACAAAGAAGTCATCGGCATGTGTGTCGAACTCGCCGCCAAAGCATATCCGGATAAAAAGTGCCGTGTTCTGGATGTGGGTTCTGCCATTGGCAAAACCATGGACGAATTCCATAGCAACGGATTCAAAGACGTTTGGGGCGTTGAAAAGTCCGAGGCCATGATCAAGGGGTCTAAATACCGTGATCATGTTATTCACTCCGACACTTTCCCGCCTGGCCAAAAGCCCTTCCACATAGTGTGCGCGAACTGGACACTTCATTTCGTGAAAGAGCGCCGGGCTTATTTGAAAGATATCTACAATGGCCTGGAGAAAGATGGCTTTTTAATTTTGTCTGATAAAACTCAGGGAAATCCATTTCTTCTTGAGCTGTATCATGATTTTAAGCGCCGAAATGGCCTGACAGAGCAGCAGATTGCAGACAAAGCGGAATCTATCAAAGGGGTTCTGGAACCTTATCCTTTGACTTGGTATTTGGTCGAATTGAAAAACATCGGTTTTAACGAGGTTCACGTGATCAATGCCTACTATCACTTCACAACCTTTTTGGCGCGCAAGTAGTTTTATATTGATCGCTAAATTTGTTTTTGAGACAGTTTATATCTATGGAAGCAGCTAAAGTAAGAGCCTCACGCAGAAGTATTTGTATTTTGTGGCATTTGAAATCGAAAAGAATTCTCTGCGTGACTCGCTATACTAGTACCGCCCAAGCACTGATGTCTTCCGGAATGGAGATGGGTTTTAATATTGTGTCTAGGGCCAAACCCATCCTCCACTCCGAAGACCGTGTCGAGCGTTTAAGACGTATCCCGCCGGAAGAACTCCCGAACTATCTTTTCCATCGCCAGTCCGGGACCATCGTAAAAATTGAGAATCCAAAGCCCCTCACAGAAAAACAGAAAAATGCCTGCATTCTGCTCGCCGGCCGCGCTCGTTATCTTCGACGGGTCACTCGGGTGGTGAGTCAGGCTCGTAAACGCGTGGCGCCTTCTGAGCTCTATGGAGCCTTCGTTGACCAGATTCGCCGCGAACAAGCGTTGAAGTTCCGTGCATCCGGGTATGACGAGGCTTTGATTCAAGAATGCCTTTTCGTATTTCAGTATGCCCAAGTGAAGAAGATCACGGCACGAGCGGCGGCTGATGAGATCATCTTCCGCTTTAGCTTGTTTGAAGCTGACCTGTGGAAAACAGAAGAAGTGAAGTTGAAATATTACGACCTCTTTGCCAATGCCGCAAATTTAGAAGACCTTCATGATATTTTTCAAGATTTTATCAGGGAGTACTATTTAAATGCCCGTGTCTAAAAATATTTATATTTATAATCCCATGCTCATTACGAAGAAAAAGCTGCAGGATCTGCCGGGAATCCGGGCTTTTCGGCATGTGTTACATCTTTTCAATGAAAATGTTGTTTTGGTCGATCGCACCAATACCATTCAGGTGCCTGTGAATGTCACGGTTCACGCTCCAATTCCGGAGTTTCGTATGATTGACAAGTCTTACGAACAAATTTGTGATGAGCGTGCCCAGGAACTGCTTCACCGGTCGGATGAACATGATTTACCGATCAATGTGTTCTATTCGGGCGGCATTGATTCCACTCTCGTTCTGGTTTCTCTCTTAAAAAATGCGACGGAAGCGCAGAAAAATCGCATCTGTGCTTTTATGTCCCAAGAATCTATCAACGAAAATCCCGCTTTCTACCGCGATCACCTCCGCGGCAAAGTCAAACTCGAGGCGGCCGCAATTTATCCCTACGCGCTGTCTAAGCGAGCCCTATTTGTCGGTGGTGAGCACAATGATCAAATCTTTGGGTCGGCATTATTTAAAGACTTCCTAGACCTCCATGGTGAAGATGCCCTCGCGAAGAAATACAGCCGTAGTCAAATGGGGCAAATGTTTGGTCGAAAATGGCACAATGATGTCGTGATCTCTTGGTATATGGACCTCTTTGAAAAAGTGCGTGCGGCGGCTCCTTGTCCGGTGGATTCCAATGCGGATTTCCTATGGTGGATTAATTTTTCTTTAAAGTGGCAGTCCGTTTATTTCCGAATGCTAACTTATGCTTCGGACTTTGTGATTCACAACATTGATCGAGATTTCATTGATAATAACTTCTTTCATTTCTATGGTACTGATGCTTTCCAGCTCTGGTCCATGGGGAATCCGGATAAGCGTGTCGTGACGAAATGGGAGTCTTACAAGCAAGAAGCAAAAGATGTGATTTATCGCTTTAATAAAGATTCAGAGTATCGCGACTATAAAACAAAAAATGGCTCACTCGCATGGGTGATTATGCATCAGATCCAAAAGAACTTTATTGATGATCAAATGCATATGTACATGACTTTGCCGCGTAAGGATTGGTTCAATCCCAATAATAGCTTTAGGGACGCTCCATTTTAGAATATGGAAAAACTCCTAAATCTGAGCTTTAAATCTAGCCAAAGCCTTAAGAAGGTTATCTTTCAGGAAGATCTTTTATTTGATCCCTTCGATAAGGCTGTTAGCCGTCTCAACTACAAGCCGGATCTTTTCAACTACGATCTTCAATCGGAAACAGTTATTAGCATTCAAAAGCTCCACAAAGCAAAGACATGGGAAGAGTGCTGTGCGGAAAGGGCGTTAAGCTTACTGAAACTCGAATATGAAAATTATTGGTTTGCCTACAGTGGTGGCATCGATAGCACGGCGATGCTCACTTCGATCCTGAAGTTTTGGCCCGTCAAAGACCTAGCTCGTGTTTCCGTTGTGCTCACCCATCACTCTGTCGAGGAGAATCCATTTTTTTTTGATAAGTATATCGTGAAGTTTAATCTTATTAACACTCTTCGCCCGCTCTCAAAAATGTTGTTGAAGGAACGCACGCTCTTGGTGACCGGTGAACTTGGCGATCAACTTTTTGGCTCCGATATACTAGGGGCTGGTAGCCGCCATTATGGCGATGAGGTCCTTTTTAAAAACTATAAAGACGTGGCTCCAAAGATTATTGAAGCTTACCTTGGCACAAAAGGGCCTGGAAAAAGTATTTTTGAGCACTTTTATCCGATTGTTGAAGAAGCTCCTTTCCCGATTAAGACAGCCTATGACTTTTTTTGGTGGTTGAACTTCTCGCAAAAATGGCAACACGTGAAATTTCGTTTTACCGAAAGCAAAAGTTGGCATTTGGCGGCCAAATATGGCAGTCATATCCAGCACTTCTACGACAGCCCGGACTTCCAAAGCTGGAGCTTACAGAATCATGATTTAAAAGTTCGCAGTACTTGGCAGTCTTACAAGTTCACTGCAAAGGACTACATTGCGGATTTTACCAAGGATCCAGGGCAGCTGGATCTGATGAAGATTCAAAGCCTGGAAAAAACCTATGTCCTCGATGAAAAACGTATTGGCGTAGACTCGAACTACAAACCGATCCGAGCCTTTGAGGAGCTCAGGCACTATGCCAGATAGAGTAAAGCTCTTCATTTATACCGACGCTAAAACTCACCGTGTACTTTTAACAAAGCGAAGTACGAGGTTCAATTTTCTGGTAACTGTTCAAGGTGTTCATGTGCACATTCTCAGTTCGCGCCTTGAACTTCCGGAAATCAAGCCTATGGCTCAAACTTACACACCTAAAGTGGGACTGAAGAAGGCTGGATCAAAACTTGGCAAGCCGGCGCAAGAGCGCCTGGGCATTTTGCGTCGAAAGGTCGAGATCGTCATTCTGGTGCTGACGAGCCTCTATATTATGCGCGATGAGATGAAGGCCACCTTCGCAAAGCGTGTTCTTGAAAACACCCCGATAAGTTCAGATAACTTCAAAAAATACTGGCTTTTTTCCGCCGAAGAAAAGAATCTCCTATCTGTGCGTCTTCAAAAATTCGAGAAAAAGTTCACTATGGCGGTCAATGCCGCAGAAACCCTGGATCAAGTGGATGCTCTTTACGAGCATCTGCATTTTAATGTGAATCTTGGGGTCTACTCAGTGATGAATAGAGAGAGAAAGGGGCTCCATGGCACAAAAAGTTAGTATTGATATCTTAAAGAAGGCCCTTCTGGAGGTTAATCCTCGTGTGCGTAAGATAAACTTCACGGCACAAACAGATCTCTTTGAAGAGGGAATTCTGGATTCATACTCCGTGATTCAGCTTGTGAATACTTTTGAAAAGCGCTTTGGTATTGTCTTTGATTATGCCGATTTGAAGGCGGCGTATTTTAGGAACCTCATAAGTCTTATCGGTATCCTCACGATGAAGTATAAGCTCAAGGAGGGCAAGAATCCTCCGCCAAATAAGAAGAAAAAGAAAAGAAAGGCCAAAAAAGCCGGGGTCGTCAAAAAGGCTAAAAAGAAGAATTAAAACTTCGTAAATGTTCGATTTAACATCGGATGAGAATCATCTGTCGGCCCGGTATCCGAATCCGGATGAAAGGCGATAATTTTCAATTTTTCGCCGAAAGAATTGAATGAGTGAACTAAACCCTCCGGTAAATAGAAGGCCATGCCCGGTTTCAAAGGGAGTTTCTGATTCGGCATCACACACTCCCCTTCACCTTCAAACACGACACCAAGACGAACCGTCGGATGAATATGCGGCGTTTGAACCACTTTGGGCGGAAATACTAAAAGGTTGAAAACGGGATCCCCCATACGGGGCGGCGGAATGATAATTGTTGTGTTGGAATTATCGATGTAACAGAGACGACCACTGTCTTCTACGGGGCCACCTACATGGAGAAGCCCCCGGTATCCGACGCGTTCGATGACGATGATTTCGCCATCCCCTTTGATATGAAACGGGCCGGGCGCAGAGAAGTACATGCCACCCTGAAGTGTG
Source organism: Pseudobdellovibrionaceae bacterium (assembly GCA_039810425.1). Taxonomy (GTDB): domain Bacteria; phylum Bdellovibrionota; class Bdellovibrionia; order Bdellovibrionales; family Bdellovibrionaceae; genus JACMRP01. The sequence continues at coordinate 92,276 of JBDHWW010000002.1, forward strand.
ACATAGTGTTGCCCCTGGCGCTGCAATTCATATTTGCCATTGAGAACGAATCCAAAGTAAGTACTTGTCGGGAGCGCAAAACTCTCATCACAGCGTCCGAAGCCTTTTAAGACACTCGGATACATCGTGGCAGACGCATCTAAAACACATCCTTCTTTAACCTGCTTATAAATCATAGTTGCTCCCCCACTCCTCTACTTTAAAGACTATCTCCCTATTTCCATTCGCTGTCATGGTCCAATGCATATGGATCCAGACCTAAGTTTTAAATCGTCGCCTTCGCTTTCTGCTTCTTATGCATTGTTTTTGGCTTCTTTGTTTCCGCCTTCATCTTTTCTGCATTTTCTTTTCTATTTTTTTCCATGGCTAAATAGCTTGAGATCATCGGCTTGATTATTTGAAAGCTCTTATTGACGCCATTCGAATTTAGCTGCGTCCTCGAACCACCCATAAGATTTTCTGAGCGGAAAAGTTGATAGAACTCCCGCGTAAGTAATTGAAAATTGAAGCCAGAATAAGCCAAATATTCTTTTATCTCTTTTTTATCTACGTTAGCGCCGCTGAAAAATATTTGAGCTACAGAGGAACTCATTTGATTGTCAGGAAATATTTCACGGTTATATCGTATTCTTTCTGGAGATATAAGAAAGACGACTCGGGCTTTATCTTTCAATAAGAACTGGATAGACCGGAGTGGCACGAAACTTACATCGAGAAAAAATTCCCTTTTGTCGGTAGCCGAGCCTTCGACATTCCAGCTCGTCTCCAATCTATCCTGTATGAAAATGGCCTTCTTAACGGGCAACAGATAATCTAATCTAGGCAACAACACTCGCGACCACGTGGGTTGATTCGTAAAAATTTCATCTTTAGAAAAGACTTCTGCAGTGAGAGGCGTGTCAGGTAAGTTCCTGCTAAAAAGCACTTCTTCAAAATCCCTTGCAAACATTCTGGACGGCTGGACATAGAAAATGTAGTCAGGCTGTGACGTCTTTAGACGCTCTTGGAGAAAGAAGTACTGGCTAAGAGCGAATCCCGGAGATGTCTTTAGCTCCACTTGAACCGGCCTTCCCAAAGACTGTAACAAATAGGATTCCAGGTTGTGCAGGCTCGTTTTGAGTTCTGGCGTATCAGCACTCCAAATCTCCGGCGCAACAAGCCACACGATCAGTGGCCCGTCATCTGCTTTAGCCTGTAGACATAATAGTACAAGAAAGCTTAAAACGTACTTCAATAGAGTTCTCCAGTTTTGACTGCGTGGTTTAATTTATACTGATTTGGATAAAAAAGAACCTTTTGAGCCCAATCTTTCATCCCGTTACGATACCAATAAATGCTCTTATATCCTTTGGATTTTAAGTAAATAGCGGCTTTATACGCACGCCAATCATACTCGTTCTCACCAATGAGAACGATCGTCTTATTTTTTGGTATGTTGATACTATTCTTATAGCCTTCCTTGTGTCTCCTCAATCCTTTCGCATTCATCCTGCCACGAAAGACCGGCATGGAAAGTGCGTTTCTTTTTTCGGGGAAAGACATCGCTAATGTTCCCGGCAAAGAGAATTTTTTTTCCAAGCGAACGTCGACTATTGTATTTTTCTTTTTATCCCGCATAAACTCTCGAACTTGATTTGCCTCGACGACTATTGCCGCATCAGACTTATCCGGCGTTAGACACGGCTTTGCTTTGTCTCCATACTCCGCCATTCCACCGGGAAACCAACCTACGTTTCTATACCCCATAGAGACTAGCAGTGTGACCGTGTTATAAGCAGAGTACTCTGCGGGACACCCAGAAATGATATTTACAGGCTCGCCTTTATTTGCGGGAAGAGGGTTTTTACTAAACATGATCTTATGTTTTTTCATTTCCTCCGGTGACAAAATCTCAGAGGAAATTCGCATATAGTCAACATACTCAAGAGCCTTTGCATACTCCAGGGGAACCTTCTTTTTTAAGGTCGCGGGCCGGATATCATATACGTGACTGTTTTTTAAACTCTCCATGAACTCCTTTTTTTTAAGACTCTTAGCCTCAGGATGCACGCGAGGACTTCCATAAGATTTCAAAGTGTCGGACAAATGATCCGCTATGACAGTTACGGCAATAAGAGGAGCCATATCAAGATCGGGACCTTTTCTCCCGGTAAAGTCAGCAATCTTATTTTTAAAATAATTTAACTCTTTTTCAGTCGCCTGGTGTGATTCACGTTTTTTGTACTCAGCATAGTTAATTTTTTCTACTTTCAGGATTTTAACAGTCCCTCTGTTTGCCCGCCAAAATACCAGGCTTTCTGAATTTTTCGTCTCTACCAACTCAATTTTTTGATTAGGCATAAAACATTTATCGGTGTTCACAAAATAGAGCGTTTCTGGCTGGTTCTTAATCACCTTCCAAAATTTGGCACTATTCATGTGTATATTTTTTTCCGCTGTTTTCTCTGAGCATGCTACGGCCGTGACGCCCTCCACGGCTGTCTTTTCGGCCGCCACCACAGGCCAGGCCAGTAGTGATAAGGCTAAAATGAAACAAGCAATATAACCGTTATAATTCACTTCCATCGAACAAGCCCCCCAGACGTATCGAGTGAAAAAATAATTTCGCCATTGTTAATCCAAGGAACAGAACTCAAACGGTCTCCGAGATTAATCCGCCTTTTAATGGTCCCTTTTAAAGAATTAAAAATACATAGTTCTCTTTCAAAACAATTTGCCAGAAGCTCCTCCTGCTGATTTTTCCCTTTTTTTTCTACAAGCAATACCGGGCTTGAGAAAAAAACTCCGCTTCCTTGATGCCGCCACAGTTCTTTTCCGTTCGAGAAGTCAAGGGCTATGGTTCTTCCAGAAGACGTGCTAATGTAGACAGCATTCGCTTTTTTTGACCATGTCGGCGAGCTTTGACAAGCGCCTTCTAAAGGCGAATTCCAAAGGAGCTCACCCGTAGCTGCCTTCACCTTATAGATATTCTTGTCCCAAGAGCAGAAGACCACCGAACCATCAGCGACCATGGGTGTGCCCTTAATCGCCAGTCCAATGGGGTACCGCCATGCAAACTTCCCGGTCACCACATCTAACGCGTTTAAATAGCCATTGTTCGAGCCCACAAAGACCAGCCTGCCGTCTTCTGAAAGTGCGGGCGACGAATGCGCCTGATCTCCAAAGAAGGGACTCTTCCACTGAAGCTCTCCTGTGGCGGCGTCAATTTTGGCAATAAAGCCGTCCGGTGGTGAAAAGGTCTCTACAGCAACGTAGATTGAACCTCGATCATATAAAGGCGAAGATCCAATAGTCTGGCCCAGAGGTAATAGCCAATTGAGTTCACCTGACTCTTTATTAGCTGAATAAAGCATGCCGTCGTAGTCACCCCAATAAACTGAGTTTCCCGCTATAAGCCCGCTGCCGTGGATTCCTTTGTCCGCTGATGTCGTCCACCGCCAAATTTCCCTTCCTGACATATCTATCGCAGAGAAATAGCCCTGATCAGAACCAGCAAAGATCTTAGTGCCGTCTGATATCGGAGAACTTTTACTCGCTGTATGCCGTGAATCATTCCAATTTGGTTTGCGCCATATAGGTCGGCTCATCGGATGAATTAGCTCCTTAGTCTGGACAACTCCAGTACGTTGAGCATCTTCACGATACATCACCGTCCTCTGCGAAGAATCCAATTTCGCACTTTGATAGCGCCATGGAGTGATTTCAGCCGAGCCATTCTTATTTGTCTCTATCCAAGGGTTGCTCCAAAGAGGGTTAAAGGATGGACTGCTCTTACAAATGTCATCCAATTTTACCGTCGGATGAAAATTGCTTTCACTGCTCAATCGCGTCTGCAAAAAAAGGCTTACGGAAGCAGCGTCATTGTTTTTGCGATTGTACTCGCAAAGACGACGTGCGAATTCGAGATATAAGTAGGGCTCACAGCGAATCCGGGTTCCCACGTTTTCCAAATTGATCTGCATTTGAACATAGTGCCCTACTCCTTTATTGATCACAAAGCTATGTCGGCAAACCGCGCGGGCATCAAACATGTTGAGAGAGACAAGCCGGCCCTCCCCTGTTAGCGCCGAATTACCAGACAAAAGCATGGGGTAAATTTGGGCAAGAATAAATGCCCCAATTAAGAAACGATGTGGTCTATAAGACCAAATATCAGAAAGTCGTGGCGACGGAGTATCCGTCTTAAACATGAATATAAAAATGCTGAGGACACAAAACATAACGGCTGGATAAAATAGTCCTACAATTTGAATGGAGTATATGTGAAAGATAAAAAATTGAATCAAGGAGACTTTTTGTAAATGTCGTCTCGAACTCAAAAGTAAAAAAGAAATCCCAATCTCTAAAACTATCACATATACCGTGGCAAGCTGAATTGGAATCCATTTTAATGGCCCAATATCACCATAGAGAGCACTTCCTGAAATCCACTCATTGTTCAGCTTAAGAACACCTGCTCCTAGATAGATCATGACAATGGCTATTGGAATCAATTGAATTTTACGTGGGACTAACAAGAAAATAAGAATAAAGATGAAGTGGATATAATGAAAGTTGCCCATCAAACGATAGTCTTGCGAATAAATAAAGAACTTAAATAATAGAATAAAGAATGAATAGCTGTAAGCCGCGGCAATTGATTTTCTTAGCCATAACGTCGATCCAATCAAACCCGCAATAAAATAAGTGACAAGAATCCAACGCCACAGCTCTGGCGTGCCAAAGCGAAAACTTTCGCAAAATTGCATAAAGGGCTGGCAATACCCCGGCGTGGCTTTGCTGATCTGGTTGTAGACTTCGCCGACAAAAAACCAATAAGAAAAAGTGAAGAAGTGAATAAGGGACAAAAGAAATCCATAATTTCGCAACGCCGGCGATTTCTGAATTTCTTCCCTATTAACCCGTATGAATTGCTTACTTTTTGCTGGCAAACCAGACGTCAACGACTTCACCCTTCATTCTTTTACCGCTCTTCAATAGAGTAAAAGAGGACCGCTCTCTTAGCTCCGCCCGACTCCCAATTGCCAACGCCGCATTCTTCGAGTATCTCAAAGAAATAGATTCGACACCCGCCTCTTTCAAAGTTTTTAAATCCTTTTTTAGAGTTACACCCTTCCCTGTGGAGTCATGCCAAAGCCGCAGTTGGGGATAAATCGGATCTTTGGCGTCGATAACTCCATCTCCATTCTCATCAAATACGGCCAAGAGTTCAAACCCATTTAAGGAACTATCCTCGCTGCCAAACATTTCAGTGACATCGTTGATTATTCCATCGCTGTTTCTATCCAAAACTAAGAAGGCCGCATTAAGCTCTGGCTCTGGCCAATAAGTTTTATCCGCATAACTACTCATTTTGAAATCGATGAATCGATTAAACTGGGCTTCCTGTCGATCGAAGAACAGCATCAATGGAGAAAAGTACCCCCCACAGAAATCGACTTGGCCTGGAAAGGCCGCGGTGATATTTAAGACTTTGAAATCGCTGGACCAAAAGGCTTCCCAATTTACGGAAATACCGCCATCTCTGCCCATATATTTTTGAATGTCCGCGGGCGCGTTAGTGTAATTGAATGGATTTGGAACTGGATTAACAACCGCATCGATGGCCCGTATTTGGTTCCACCAGGCGAAGCGTGGCTGGCCCCATCCGGGATCTTTATTAAATGCCGGCCCATCACGCATTGGTACCTCATCCACCACGGGGGTTCCTGGATCATTGATCGTTCCGCCACCGCCATCGCCGCCGCCATCACCGCCATCGCCGCCTGCATATGACTTTTCCGTAGCGCCCCATGAAAGCCACTTAAATGGAGTCATGAAAGAGGATAGTGCCGTTTGAATTCCCCAAGGCCTTATCTTTTGCTTTTCTTCAAGCTTTGAGACCTTAACTTGTCCCACGACACTGTACACATCTTGAGTGACATCAACTTGGCTCACTAAAGAAGCGAAGTCGGAATTCGTATAGGTATTTCCCGTGAGTGGAACCCCGGGGGTTATGCTTAGTGGTGCATTAAAAATGATAGTATTTCCAAAAGCGCTGGTGAGGCCTGGCTGGCGTCCGGTCGGCTCGTAAGGCCAGTCATTGTTGTCTGGCGATTTATCAACATAAAAAACAGAGCCATTAACAATAGCCAGCGGATTAGGAAAGGGTACCATCGTGCTTTGCTTTGTATTCATAACCATCCAGCCAGGAAATACGATGGAAAATGAATCTCCATTTCGAAAGGCCATACTAAACTTGATACTTCCGGTCGGCGAAATAGGATTTGGAACACTACGAAGATTCGTGCCAAAACACGAAACATTCATTCTTACTTGAAAGCCCATTGTAGGATCGCTAAAAGAGCTGGCTTGATCAGAAAATATTATTGTATCTGTGGCCCGGCCCGCTTGGCTGGGACGAACCAACACTTGAGCCCCCTGCACCGGGCCTGATGTTGCTGCCAATAAAATGCTTAGAAATACTTTTTTCTTCATTTTATTTTCCTAGCCTTTGCTCCGACGTTTGAGGTGTCACATCAATGGTGATTGTTGGATCGCTGATGTTAGGTCGGGCGAATACCACCTGAACGATGCGATCGCCAATGAGAACCGGAGAACCAAAGCTCGCTCCATTCCAAGTACTATAGTAAAAGTCGCCCGCATGGTTTCCGTAGGCCACTACCGGATTTGCTTTTATCTCATACTTTATCAATCGCACGGTTCGCACCAAGAGTGGCGGGATACCGCCACTAGCTGGTGGAATGGTTTTCAAATAGTCATCAAAATCTAAGATACTAACTGCGTTGTTTTGAGCATTTTTAAAAGAAACCACGCCACCAAAATTCTCTGTATTGCAGGGTGTTCCAGGGACATTTGTACAGCGGATAAAGTAACTGGTTGAATTCGGCATGGTGCTCGTCGAAGCTCCAATATTTCTCATCGTCGAGGGCACATAAACTTCGAGAACCTGGGTCGCCTTCATTAGGAAGTTTGGGTTCAAAGCACTGACAAATTGCCTAAAGAGACTCCAGTCCAACAGGGAGGTCGCCGGCGTGGAAGCCAAGGAAAGGTTGTAGAATTTCGCCGGGTCCATAAGTAGAACTTCGGGGTATCCACTACTAACTTGCGCGGTGAATGATTCGCTTAAAAGCGCAAGAAAACTAGTGCTTCCGCCAGTTAAGTTCAGCGTGATTTTCCGAGTCATGCCCGGAGTACTTGTCGTCACCGCCAGATCGCGGTTTAAATCATAGAAATTTTGACTGTTATCGTCGGGTTGAAGCACATTATTGAAAGATGGCGCTGCATTTTTCAAGTGCATCCAAACATATCTTTCAGCAAGTGCCTGTGTAGTGTGAGAGTCGCTCTTAACACGAACTCGATTTTCCATAATACGCATGTATTGGACTATGTCCATAAGCGCGAGCAACACCATGCCGGCAAGGGCGATGGCGACACACAACTCTGTGATGGTGAAACCCCGACTGTCTCTCATACCTACCTAGTTTGTATTAATCAAAAAGTAGTAAAAATTATCCTGCAACTCTGTTGCCGTTGCACTCAGATCTTTCTGAATATGGGCGACACGAATCGTTCCTTCAAACATCCCACTCACGTTTGTCGAGGGTAAAATTGTATATGAAATTAAACCGTCGCAATACGAATCCGTGGGTAAATTGGATCCATTAGGCGTCGCTGTTAATGTCGGATTATTTGGATCACATTTTGGAGGGTTACCATTACTACCGACATACATAACAGCTCCAGCGTAACCGTAAGAGAAACTTGACAAGAAACTTTGGCTGGTCCCCGCATTAATAGTAAAGTTTTTCTGATAAACTGCAGGTTCACCTTTAATCGTTTCAATAATTTGAGAAACGACTTGATATTCAGATGTCGCTCTCACTGTATTACTGTCTGTTTTAAAAAGCTGAAGACTTCCATCCACAATCATATAGAACACTGCCACCAGCAAAACCATCGCTAACAAGCTTTCAATAATAGTCTGACCATGGTTGTTTCTGATGAAATTTCTCACTGTAACTCGCTTGTTCGACTGATTTCATTCACAATGTAGTTCACTGCATGCTTTTGGCATTGCACGTAGGTGTTCCCTGCCACAATACCGCAATCAGGATCCACCGCTGTCCAGGTAAAAGGATTCGCACTATCACGCAACGAAATGACATTACATTTCCGGAAACCGTCATATTCAGTATTGGTCAAATTCGGCCACCAAATTGGGAGTGATGGCGGCGTAGAACACGCATTGCCGTTTTTATCTTTCAAAATACCTTCGGCAATCAAATCATTTGTCGATTGAGAATGATAAATACTTCTAAACGAGATGCCATTCAGAACCGCCGATGGATCGATTTCGGCCCTACCTACGATGAAAGTTCCTATCATTTTTAAAGGTGAAGTTCGCGGCTGAATGACCAGCCGATCACAAGTCATAAAACCAGCAGCGACCGTCGTTGAACTAGGAACGATGCATTCACTGATAATCGATTTCACATAAAACACACCGTTTTGTATCGTAACAGTATTCCCCGGGCTTACCGGAATATTGTCATAGGCCTTGTCCGGTTGCGTGGGCATAGGGTCCGGAGCAAAATGCCAAGAATGGCGCGTTGTCGAGGCAAACGGACTGTTCCAACCAATAGATTTAAAGGCAATAGCATTTGATCCGCCATTATTCGAAAAGCATTTATTAACCAAACCTTGATAGTCCCAAGCTGGGTTCGGCAAAGTTGCCGTTGGAATATCAGTCGGAACTAGATTAATCGGGACGGCACCAGGCACGGGAGTGGGGTTTGGGGCAAGAGTCGTCAAACTAGTCACCTGATAAGGGGCTAAGGGTCCCAATGGTGGCGGCGGATAGTCAACAGGGAGATTTTGCGAAGGACCATCCAGTCTTTGGAAAGCCGCGACCGCGCCATGAGGAGATCCATCAGAATTGATCCAGCTTAAAGTGTGTGTTGGGCCGGTCGCAGATCCACCCGTGACCTGGAAATGAAGCCAACCTTCCATCGAATGCCCTTCAATGAGCGAAGGATCTGGGGTCACCAACGGATCTGCAGGATAGCGTCGATCACGGCCCGCAAAAACACCTAAATCAAACGCCTTCATATAAAGAGAAAAGCGCTGAACAGTTTCTGGAGGATACCGTGTCGCCGGGAGATTAACCCGTAACTCTACCAACTGCTGCTGCATAGCCGGGTTGCCGCCTATGTAAACCGGTAGTAACGCGACTTCAACTCTTCCATTCCTGGGTTTACCGTTTATATATGGATGCTTCATGGTTGCCATAGATCCTGGGCGAAGCGTGAATGCGGTGGTGTACGCATTTGTAGTTCCAGGCGTTGTCGTCTGATAGGTACTCCCGCCCAGTGCGGTACCTGCCGCGGCAGATCCTGAGTCAAATCTAAAAAACATGGTCGCCTGACCATTTAATTTGTTTCCAATAGTCATTGTGCTTATGTCCGTCAAAAAAGCTCGTCCCATAGCCCCATAGGGGAAGTAAGGCCGCAGCTCTTGAGGTAAAAACATGTTTCCGCGGGTTAATCCCAATAGAAATCGCAGATGCGGCGTCGACACACCAGGATCTGGGGGAAGCTGTAAAAAGACCAAATCTGAATCGTTAGTGCTTGCCAACCTGTAAAATACCTTATTAACACCAATGCAATCAGATGCAGCCTGAGCCGCGTTTGCAGGCGGCGGTACCGCATTGTATCCGGCCAGGACATCCAGCCCCAGATCCCGAATACCATCAACATCAATACCTTTTTTAAAACCGCCGAAATTTGGTAAAGCCGAATATAAGTAGCCGGACATGTTCCCGTTATTAGGAGCGGTGAAAGGACTTCCGCTCCTCATAATACGTCCGCCGCTACTGCCGTCGAATCCACCCAAAATCACGCGATTTGTAAACGTCGCTGAAGTGTAGCTGGCGACGGTATCAGGAATATGAATATCACCATTAACAAAAACGGGACTCTCAAAAGTGATGCCCGCGCCGCCCGTTCCAGATGGTATTCCAATATCACCGCTATTACCGGCAAGCCCGGGGACTGTACCATCCAAATATAAGTCCCGTGGGACAATCAAAGAGAAATAGTTTAATTCGCGAGGATTCACCATCAACCTGCTCGTCGCTGAAATGGCAGAAAGACTTCTGAAAATCACGGACCCCGACATTAATGTCACTTTAACATCCAAAAAAATTTCGCGGCCACGGCGAGGAATATTTATATTGTTCACTCTTTTAACTTTAATCCCAATTTGCGTAACCGCGCTGCCGGTCTTATCAAGATTTTTAATAATGTTGAATAACGGATGTGCGCTAGTGATTTGGCTAACATTCACTATAGTACTAATCGTTTCAGATACTATTCCTGATGATGTAAAAGTCGCGTCGCCCGCATTCAAATCACGAAGTGCGGTGATCGCGCTACCATCCAAAGTCAAGCGCTCAAGACTCATGAGATTTTTAATATCGCAACTTGCCAAATCGCGAGTCCAGGTCGAAGTCATGCACCAGCGATTCTTGATGGCATAATTAGTATAATCAATCACACCATCCAAGACGGCGGAATACGAAACGATATTACGATTGATAATAGCTTGCCGCTTAGAAATCAGAACCAATTCTATGAGGGAAAAAAACAAGGCGGCTGCAATCGGGGCAGCGATCATTACTAAAAGGAGTACGGAGCCTTTGTTGTTCCGGCCAAGGCGGAGCCAACGACGGCGAGTCACTTTCACCATAGGGTCGTTTAATCGAGACACGTGAGCCTTCCCCAGCAGCGCCCCTAATAACTAGCACAAGAATGACAGCAATTGACATGCTTTAGAAACGTACGGGCCGCTGATTTTTCAATGCATTTCTCAACTTAATTTTAATTATATTGTAAGTGGGCACTAATGTGTCAAATCACGCCCGGTATTTCCCGTTTTGGTATGGACCTAGTGCCAGTGCTCGCAAATAAATGCGTGTAAAGTGGAGAGCACCTCCCAAAAGCAATCCCCGTGAAGATCTATAGATAAAAAAACCAATTTTTTCGAACAGTCTCAAAATGAATTTCTAAAGCCTGCGCAACAACTCTTCGCGCTTCTGATTGTACTCCGCCTCTGTAAGAATGCCTTTTTGGAACAACTCATAAAGCCCGGCCAGATCCGCCGCTGTAGGAGCGGTTTTGAAGTCTAGCTTTGAAACTGGAGCGCCCTCAGGGCCGCTGCCCGCGCGGTTTTCAGGAATTTTATCAGTCATGCCCAGCACAGCCAAAACTTGGTGATACCAAGCCTCAAAGAAATTTACGTTCTTCACTTCGCCACGAACAACGAGGGTTTCCGCAGCCAAATCGTGCAGTGTTTGCTTTTTCTCGGTGAAAAGCATCATCAAAAAGCCAAAGCACAAAAGCACACCACTCACAATGCGAACCAAATAACGAATGAACGCCTTTTTGAAAGTGATACGCCCGCCACTCATGCTCACCACGCGCATATCAAGCAACGCCTTGCCCGGAGTTGCTTGCAATTCTGAAGCTTCAAAAAACGGGGTGTATAATAACGCCAGTAAGATATCCAAGCCGACGGAATACAAACCGATCACTTTAAAAAGCAAGCTTGCGATGACGATAAGAAAACCATCAACAATGACGGCGCCGAAACGTCTCCAGAAGCCACCATACTCCGTAGTTGCGATTGCGTAATTCATAAGCTCTCCTCATGTGCGAATCCATTTAAATCAAAATTCCTAGAAAGAGTCCAGGCGAATCCAATGTGCCACGGGATCCAAAACAGTGTTCTGGGAAGACTTGTCATCTTCGAGATACGAGATTTCCAAGGTGGCCGGATTCTCACACCAATCGTGAATCATGCCCGCACACATCTTACACGGCTTTCGCGTGGTGTAGAGTTTCGCCCCCACTGGCAGTCTCATGCCTTTTTCGCGATAGTATCGTTGCACCATATTCACTTCAGCATGCAGAGTTTTATTCTTCGAATTCGAGTTGAGCCCATACGCGAGGACTTCCCCGGCACTATCCACCAGCAAGCATGCAATACCGCGATCATAGTCATGTAAAATATCTCCCCGAGCATTGAGAGCCGCGATCTTTTGCACCCACGCTCGTTTGCATTCCTGCTCGAAACCCTTAATCTCCTCAAGCGGTAATTGATTCTCAGCACTCAAAAAGCGAACGGAGGCCAAAAGCGAATCATCTCCGACTAAAACCTTCTCCAACGGAATCGGCACGTTATGATCGACAGCGGCAACATTCCCCTGAGCCCGTTTGGCGGCCACCTTGATCATCCCATGGCACATCGCTGTGACAGATGCCGTCGTAAAAATGCGGTTTCTCAGAATAAAAAAAGAGTGGTCGATATGGTGATCAAATAACCCCTGCAGCAGCTTAACCACCGCAGACGACGGCGCTAAGGCAGCCTGCGGAAAATAGGAATAGTACAAAACACCTTTATGGCTCACAAAGGCGACCTCAAAACCCGGACGGGCGAGCTCAAAAGCGATCTGCTGTATTAAAACTTCTTCAGGCATGGGAACTAGCACTACCATAAAGTGGTCTTATTGTCTAAAACAGTCACTATAGTGACGAAGTGACATCTGGAGTGGATCTACAAATGGATATGATCAAAAACCGCCTTGATAAAAACCACCGCAAACTTAAAGCTTGGGCAAACCGCCACCATATTGAGGCCTACCGCCTGTATGATCGCGATATTCCTGAATATCCCTACATCGTCGATGTCTACAAAGACCATTTCGTTGTTTACGATAAAACGGATTCAGTAGTCGATGCGGCTAAGAACTTTTTGCCGCACGTGCTTGAGGCCCTCAAGGTTTTGTTTAAAACCCCTGACGAAAAAATCGTCGTTAAGCGCCGAGCCCGCCAAGAAGGCCTTCAGCAATATGAAAAACTCGGTCGCCGCGAGGAGACCTTTTCTGTCCGCGAAAGCCAGGCACAGCTTTACGTGAACCTTCACGACTATCTCGATACCGGGCTTTTTTTGGATCACCGACCGATGCGCCAGGTGGTTTTTAAATCTGTTCGCGATAAAGATTTCTTGAATCTGTTCTGTTACACGGGCGCGGTCAGCGTCTTTGCCGCGCTGGGCGGAGCTCACAGCACTACCAGCGTCGATATGTCACAGACTTATCTCAACTGGGCCAAGGAGAACTTCCAGCTCAATCAGATCCCAGCGGGACACCATGAATTTGTAAACATGAATGCTTTAGAGTTTTTGCACAAAATGCAGGGTCAACAACATTTTGACCTGATCTTCCTCGACCCTCCGACTTTTTCAAACTCCAAAAAGATGGAGGACGCTTTTGAGGTCGAAAAAGACCAGGATTTCCTCGTTGAAAAGGCCATGAGCATGCTTCGCCCCGGGGGAGTTTTGTATTTTTCTAACAATAAAAGAAAGTTCAAATTGTCGGAAAATATCCAGCAAAAATATCAAATCAAAGACCTCACACAAGAGTCTATTCCACAGGATTTTCATGACCAAAAAATCCACCACTGTTTTGAAATAAAAAATAAATTCTAAAGACAGACTTTGGGGCAAATAATGATTTACTTTGGGAAAAAAAGCCCTTAATTAACCCCTCTATGAAGTCATTAGGCCGCCATATTTTAGTTGAATTTAGCAACTGTAACGCTCAAGTTTTGAACGATGCCCAAATCGTGGAAGAAGCTATGATTAGTGCCGCGAAAACCGCGGGTGCCACAGTGATCAATTCCACCTTCCATCACTTTTCTCCGTGGGGTATTTCTGGAGTGGTTGTGATCCAGGAAAGCCATTTGGCGATCCACACATGGCCTGAATACAAATACGCGGCCGTTGACCTCTTCACATGTGGCGAGAGCGTCGACCCTTGGGTGTGCTTTGAGCACTTAAAGCAAGTCTTTCAGGCGAATTACTCAGCAATGGAACTCAACCGCGGTTCTTTGCACTTGATCAAAAAGTCCGAATTTGTGCCTCAAGCAACTCGCCACGAGCCAAGCCCGATCCACGATCCACACGTTGAGCGTAGCGTTTGGTTCACCGACAAAGATGAGAACCAGGCCCTTTCACTCCGCTATAACGGCGAGGTTCTGTTCAACGAGGTTTCTCCGTTTCAGCAGGTGCGCGTTTTCAAAACTCACGCTTACGGTAAGATGCTGGCGATCAACAACATGATCATGTGCACTGAGCGCGATGAGTATCACTATCACGAAATGATCACTCACCCGATCATGCAAATGCATGGCAACGCGAAGAACATCCTGGTGATCGGCGGCGGTGATGGCGGGACAATCCGCGAACTTTTCAAATACGACGTTGAGAAAGTCACGATGGTCGAAATCGATGACGCAGTTATCCGCGCCTCGAAACAGCATCTGCCAACCGTGGCGTCTGAGTTCAATAATCCAAAACTGGATCTCATTGTCGGTGACGGCATCCAGTTCGTGAAGAGCGCTGCTCCAAATAGTTTTGATGTGATCGTCGTCGACGGTTCAGACCCGGTAGGTCCAGCTAAAGGTCTTTTCACGGCAGAATTCTACGGCAATTGCCGTAACGCGCTTAAAGAGGGCGGTGCTTTGATCACTCAGGGCGAATCACCAATGTTCCACGAAGAGACCTTCATGGAGCTCAATAAGTGCTTAAAAGACATCTTCGGCAAAGAGCAAACGCATACGATGCTCTTCCATGCGACAACTTACCCATCCGGCATGTGGAGTCTTCAAATGGGTGTTAAAGGACACACTCACCCTGTGAGGAACTTTAACGCCGATAGAGCGCGTCAGTTCGCGTCGGCAAAGAAATTGAAATACTACAATCACGAATTGCATACAGCGGCATTCAGTCTCCCTACCTTTGTCAGAAATATGTTGGGAGAGAGCGTTTAAATTGGACCTCGAAAGGGGTCCTGGCTATAGTGTCCTCTTGGAAATCAATTGAGAAATAGTGAACTCAATTTTATCTCACTTCAAGGAGACATCTATGTTTAAACTACCTACACTTCCCTACGCTAAAACGGCTCTCGCCCCTTTCTTGTCAGAAGAGCAAATGACTTATCACTACGATAAGCATCACAAAGCTTACATCGACAATTTGAACAAATTCATGGAAACAGACGCCTCTCTCAAAGGAAAATCTTTGGAAGAAATCGTTTTGTCCTCGACGGGCGGCGTATTCAACAATGCCGCTCAGGCGTACAACCACACATTCTTCTGGTTCAATATGCAACCAAACTCGACAATGAAGCCTTCTGCAAATTTACTGGCGGCGGTCACTCGTGACTTCGGCGGCTTGGATCAACTCAAAGAAAAGTTTGTTGATGGCGGCGTGAAGACTTTCGGCTCTGGCTGGATCTGGCTGTGCGCTGACAACTCTGGCAAATTGAGCCTTGTTTCTACTTCAAATGCACAAGTGCCCTTTACCAACAACGGCCCGCGTCCATTGATGGTGGCCGATGTTTGGGAGCATGCTTACTATATTGATTACCGAAACTTGCGCGCTAAGTTCCTTGAGACATTCTGGAACAACGTAAACTGGGACTTCGTATCTCAAAACTTTGACTCTCAAAAAGTTCGCGAATTAACGACTTCCATGAAGGCGTAGTTTTGCTATACTGATTCCACGCTGATGAAAAGGCGGACAAGAACCCTCACTAAGCCTTAGTGGGGGTTCTTGCATTTTGCGGTCTGCAAAAGAGAACGGGGAGCCTTTTCGGCTCCCCGTTCAGCAGGGTAGAATAAATCACACTTCATAATTTCTAATCACGCGACGAGATCACGCAGTTCGCGTGTGTGCTCATGTCGGCGATGTTGTGCTTTTTTAGCAGAACGTCGACTCAAAACAGTCTTGAGGGCCGCTGAGGCCTCACTCACAGCGGTATAAACATCCTCTGCATGCTTTGAGATTTTGATGAGTTGTTTAGATCGTGTCGGTTTTAAGATAATTTCGCAATGGAACGAAGGCTTTCTGGTTTGACTGCGGCGACGGTCTAATTCAATTCGGACCGTCGCTGTTGTATTTGGTTGATATTTCAGGAAGTTTTCAATACTGGCCCCTACTTTTTCCTCTAAATAAGTCTCGAGGGCTTCGGATCGGTCCAGGTCTCGGAAGAGTGTCTGTATTCTCATAACGTTCTCCTATCTTGTTCCTGAGATAAGTATCGTTGATTTGAGACATTAGTTAAAATATATAATATCTAACTAATAGTTAGGATTTATATATGTTTAACTACAATCACCTTTACTACTTCTATGTGACGGCTCGTCTGGATGGTGTTAGCAACGCCTCAAAACACCTCGCAATCAGCCAACCTTCACTGAGCGCGCAAATTAAAACCTTTGAAAACAGCATCAACCGCAAACTCTTCGAGAAAAATGGAAGAAAAATGCAACTCACCAGAGACGGTGAACAAGTTTATACTTACTGCCGGCAAATTTTTGAAATCGCAGATCACCTGGCGAACCATCTAAAAAGTCCCGAGCAGCTTGAAAAACGCCGGATTCACATTGGTGTCAGCGATCAGGTTGAGCGCCCCTTTGTTGCAGATTTGCTAGGAGACATCCTCCAGCAAGGCAAGGACCATATTAACTGTATTCTTAATATCAGCTCTGCCAGCGAGCCCGAACTCTTAATAAAACTGAAGTCTCATAAGATTGATCTTTTTCTGACAAACAATCCGGTGCAGAATGAAAACCTGCACGAGGTGGTGTCCGTGCGCATGCCGGTCGCCTTGGTGATCTCTAAAGACTTGCTCCGTAAGAACGGCTATCGCAAAATTCCAAAATTCAGCGAACTTTTTAAAAATGATAAAGTGGGTTTACTCCTCCCCGCGCCGGATCTTCGCCTGCGCCAGGAAGCAGATATTTTTCTGCGGCAGAAAAACCTCAAAAAGCCGATTCTGATGGAAAGCGATATCGTTTCCGTCGTCGTCCGCGCCGTGGTGGATAGCGGTGGATGCGCATTCCTGCCGATTCCTTATTTTGCAAGTGAATTAAAGATGGGTCTCGTGAAGATCATTGGGCCGTCAGAGGGGCTTTGGAAACATAACTTGAGCTTGATCTCCAGAAAGCAGATCAAGTACGATCCGCTTTTTGAAGAGATTAAGAATAATCTCCTGGACCTCAATCGGCCGGTGGTCTAGCGCAGCCGACAAGCGTAAGCCCGTATCAAATAGCGCACTAAATGTGGCTTTCAAAACGCAAGACTCCTTTTCCATCGGGGCGGTTTTCCACCCGAGGACCCTTTTCGATATAGAAGCGGTTTAAGTATTTGAGTAGCTGAGTGATATCCAGCGCATCGTCACAATAACAAACGTAACCATCCGGGCGAACAAGGATCAAACCGTCTCTGTAAATTCCGAAGACTTGCAAAATGGTATGTAAATCCGGCCGCTTATCCAGAGTATGGAAAATCATCCGGTTGTCCAAAAACTTTTCCAGCACGTCCATCGTCTGCTTTTGCGCTTCTTGTCCGCCAACCAGGAAGGCATGGAACATCCCGTTCTGGCAACCCACTTGGCAAAAACGATCCCCTGCGCGAAGCGCTCCAGCGGCTGAGAAGCATTGTTGCGTGAGTGAACTCCCTCGGTATTGAATGCCGATTTGCGAAACTAGTTTGAAAAAAGCCGCGCGAAAGAAATTAAACTTTGAAACCAGTCCCAAAATACGTGGTACTAAATGCAACCGTGTCCAACGCACATAGGGCTTTTGGTTGATCACAAAAGAAAAACCCTGATCGGCCCTATGAATCAGTTTGCGGGCGATCGGATGGCGTTCCTCATGATAGGTTTCTAAAATTTTTGGCAGTGCTCTTCCAGACAGAGTGGAGGAAAGCTTCCATGCAAGATTGTAAGCATCCTGAATTCCAGTATTCATCCCCTGCCCTCCAGCCGGGCTATGAACGTGGGCTGCATCACCCGCAAAGAAACACCTCTGTTCCTTGAAGCGATTTACACCGCGGTGATGAAGATTATAACTCGAGAACCAGCGTGGAGCGGAAATTTTTAACGGCAGTTCCGAGCGTAAACTAATTTCCCCGGCAATGAGCCCCTGCATTCCGGCTTCACTCTTTGGAAAGTCGTTGCTCAAAAGGCTAATGGCTCTAAAGTGATCCGCACCATCCAGCGGAAAGAATTCGACAAATCCCCTCTCCGAAAGGCAAAGGGAAACATGGCGGCGCGAAACTGGCCCCTGCGCCTGAATATCAGCAAGCAGGAAGCAGTTCTCAGAAGTCACACCTTCAAACGGCAGTTGCAGAAAGGCCCGCACCGAGCTTCGTGCTCCGTCGGCGGCCACCAGGTACTTTGCACGGACGGTCTCCATCCGCTCTCCCCCGGCCACATAGGCTTCGACAAACTCGGGGTGTTGAACAAGTTCAACCAACTCGTGTTGCCATTCTACTTTTTTTCCGAAGCTCTCCAGTTTATCCGCGAGGAGTTTTTCAGTTCTATTCTGCGCTAGAATTAATACGTAAGGATACTTCGTATACACCTGACCATATTCCCGAAGATCAATACTGACACGGGGCTTTCCCTCAACAATCAGATCAAACCCGTCTGCGGGATGGCCCTGTTCCAAGGCTTTTTCCGTGAGGTCGAGTTGTTCAAAGAGCTCCAAGGTCCTTGCTTGAATGGCGAGGGCCTTGGAATGCTCGGTGAGGCCTTTGTTTTTCTCAATGATCCGGAATTTGATTCCGAATTGCGCCAAGAGACAGGCCATCGTCAGGCCTGTGGGGCCGGCCCCGACAATAAGAACATCAACATCGGTTGGATGTGTCATAGAAGGCTCCCGAAGCAATTGAACATCGACATTCAAAAGTGGACCACTTATAGTGGGTCCAAAACAATCACTATGAATGGAAGATTTGTATGCAAAAAATTAAAGTCACCAATCCTGTAGTAGAGCTTGATGGCGACGAAATGACTCGCGTCATCTGGTCCTTTATTAAGAACAAACTCATCACTCCTTACCTCGATATGGATATCAAGTATTACGATTTGGGTATGGAACATCGTGATGCCACTAATGACGAAGTGACTGTTGCTGCCGCGGAAGCGATCAAAAAATACAATGTGGGTATCAAGTGCGCAACGATCACTCCTGACGAAGCCCGCGTAAAAGAATTTAACTTAAAGCAGATGTGGAAATCACCAAACGGAACTATCAGAAATATTTTGGATGGCACAGTTTTCCGCGAACCTATCGTTTGTGAAAACATTCCTCGTTTGGTTCCTAACTGGACCGCCCCGATCTGCATCGGCCGTCACGCGTTCGGCGATCAGTATCGTGCAACTGATTTCGTTACTAAAGGCAAAGGTAAACTGACGATCACTTTCGAACCAGAAGGCGGCGAGAAAATTTCTCACGAAGTTTACAACTTTAAAGGCGATGGCGTTGCTTTGGCAATGTACAATACGGACGAATCAATCCGTGGCTTTGCGCGCTCTTGCTTTAACATGGCTTTGACAAAGAAATGGCCTTTGTATTTCTCTTCTAAGAACACGATCTTGAAGAAGTACGATGGTCGCTTTAAAGACATCTTCCAAGAGCTCTATGACAAAGAATTCAAAGAGACTTTCGCAAAAGCCGGAATCACTTACGAGCATCGTCTAATCGACGACATGGTTGCCTCGGCGTTAAAGTGGAACGGAAACTTCGTATGGGCTTGTAAGAACTACGATGGGGACGTCCAATCAGATACCGTTGCTCAAGGTTTCGGTTCCTTGGGCTTGATGACTTCTGTCTTGATCACTCCAGACGGTAAGACCATGGAGTCCGAAGCAGCTCACGGCACTGTGACCCGTCACTTCCGCGCGCACCAGCAAGGTAAATCAACCTCTACCAACCCAATTGCTTCGATCTTTGCATGGACCCGTGGCCTTGAGCATCGTGGTAACTTGGATGGTAACAAAGCTTTGGTTAACTTTGCGCGGACATTGGAGACAGTTTGTGTGGACACAGTTCAATCCGGCAATATGACTAAAGACCTCGCAGTTTGTATCTACGGCGACAAAGTCACTCAAGATCAGTATATGAATACTGAGCCGTTCTTGGAGTTGTTGGACAGCAACTTGAAAAAAGCGCTTACTAAGTAATTCATTCAACTCCTAGCGGCCTTCGGGCTGTTAGGAGCTCTTTCGAAATCCCATCTGCTTTTTCGGTAGCGTCAGGACAAAACAGGTGTTTTTGGCGATCGAATCAAGTTCCAATCGACCACCATGTTCTTCGGCAATCGCTTTGGAAATACTCAAACCTAAACCGGTTCCCTGATGCATTTCTTTCGTCGTAAAGAATGGTTGCATGATTCTCTCTTGCATATTTTCAGCAATGCCCGGACCGCTGTCTGTAATGCGAATGACCCAGAAGTCTCGGTTATCAAAAACCGTGATATCCACCCACTTCTGAGGCAAATCTCGAACCGCATCGAACGAATTGCTCATAAGATTAATGATAATCTGTTCGATCTGAACAGGGCGACACTCTATCGGCGCCCCCGCAGCCGGCAAGTTCTGGCGAATTTCAATTCCGTGATAGATGAACTTCTCGCCGTTGAGAGAGTTGGCATTAATAATCGACGTGGTTAAATCCACCGTTTCATAGAGGTCGCTGAACCCATCTCGCGAAAGCGCCTTAAGGCCGCGGATGATTTTGTCAATTCTATGCACGGTCTTCTCAATGCTTTCCAAGTACTGATTGGCTTTTGGCAAATGTCCCTCAGGAATGTGGCTGAAAATTCTGCGTAAGAGCCCCACATTTCCGTTGATGATCGTTAGTGGATTGTTGATCTCATGGGCTATCGAAGCGGCCATTTCACCGAGCGATGCGAGCTTTGTTTTATGAACAAGTTTTGCCCGTTGATCATTAAACTGTGATTTGCTTTTACGAAGTTCCAGCAGCGCGACCACCTGACGGGCTAATACCGTCAAGGTTTTCATCTGTTCCGAGGTCATGAACCTCGGCTCAATATCCATCACACAGAGAGCGCCGAGCCCAATGCCCTCGGGAGATATCAGTGGTACTCCGGCATAAAAGCGAATGAAAGGAGGCCCCCTCATAAGTTCCAAATCGCGGAAGCGCGGATCATTCATGGTGTCGGGCACAATCATCGGCTGGCGGTCTCGTGCGACGTACGCGCAGATCGAAGTATCCAATGAAGTTTGTTGAAGTGAGGATCCCCTATGTGATTTGAACCATTGTCGGTCCCTATCGATGAAACTCACTAAAGAAATGGGTGTACGACAGATCGCCGAAGCCAGATAGGTGATATCATCGTACGCTTGCTCCGCTTCTGAATCGAGGATTTGATAGTCTTTTAAAACACGCAGTCTGAGTTGTTCGTCAGTGTTTAATTCCAAGTGTTGCAGCCTTCTCGTTGTGTTCGAATAAGTCTATAAACAAACTTAGTCTATGGATACATTATTCTGACTCTTATCCTCCATAGGTCTAGCAATTCCGGCCTTTCAGAGGTATTTTGCAAACATGATGGGCCACTTCGAATTGCTACTCAGATACACACTTGGAATACAACTCATATTTTGGGGACTCAATGGATTCTTCCACTGGAGGCAAATTCCACCCTCCGCAAAGGTGATCGACAACTTCACAACCGCTTGTACTGACATCCGATTCATTATGCCCATCGTTAAAATTTTTGAAGTTGTATTTGGTGTGTTTCTTTTGGCGAACTTTGCAGTACCGCTCGCATTGGTACTACTGGCGCCGATCATCTTTGTGGTTACTGGACTTCATGCACTCTTTAGTAAAAAATCCTGGAAAGTCTTAGTGCCAATATCGCTGCCTTTTGCCGTCCTTGTAATTTTGCACTATGAGGCCTGGCGGAAACTACTTAACTAAATCGTTGGCGGATTTACCAAGGTCTAAAAGCATCTGCTGAACTTTGTCGTAGTCCTTTAGATTCGCGTCTTTGAAATCATCCATGTGATAAAGATTATAGATAATCTTACCGCCTTTTTCGTCTTTGACCATTTTCTTCAACGTATCCACAATTTTCTTCCTTAACTCAGGCGGAAAGCCTTTTCTGAAAACAACAGGATCATTCGGAATAGCCTCGGTCTTCGCAATAATAACGATCTGATCGAATACATCCGGGAACTGAGTCTTCACAAGTTTGCGCGCATCTTGGGGCTCGCCATTTTCCGCAGGCGTATGATAAGTCGCCCCGGCATCTACTTGGCGCTGATAAACCATCGTGACAACACTGTCGTGGCGTCCAGCAAAGACGACTTCTTTCGGCTGCACTTTTTCGTCTTTCAAAAGCTTCGAGGGCAAAACAAAACCTGATCCAGATGACGGATCGACAAAAGCGATTTTTTTATTGCTCAGATCTTTGAGCGTTTTCGGTCCGTCTTTTCGTGCAATAATCTGGCCCCAGTAAACGTCGCGGCCTTTATGAACACCTGTTAACGCCGCTTCGGCGCCATACTTGTCGTGGGCAATGACATAGCCAAATGTGTTTATAATCGCCATGTCAGCCCGCTTTGAACCAAGAGCTTCAATTACCGCGATAAAACTTGACGGAACATTGACCTCAAATGGCAAACCGGTTTTCTCGTGAAGGTAAGCCTCCAGCTCTTTGCCATTTTCTTCGAGAAGCTTTGTATCTTGGCCGGGAACCAAAGAAATTTTAATAGGGTTTCCAGGCGCGCCCACCTCAGACTTCGAGGTGCAATTTGCAAAAACCAAGATACTTGCGAGAATTAGAAGATATTTAGTCATAGGCTGACCGTTCAGCTCCGGATTTGATGTCGCTACTAGGACGATTCTTTTATTTTCAAGTTCAGCCATCGCTTAATGCTATTTCAAGTCGCATAATTAGCAAGTGAAAACCGGGCCCTCATGGACCAACTAATGTTCGAAGGGATTTGCAAGGCCTTTCCTTCTTGGCACTAAAATGACTCACAAAGTGAGTCATTTTAGCTCTCGAAAAAACTTGAAAAAATGCCGATCTATTACACATGACACTATCCAAAAAGCGTATCGGCGTTTTCGCCATTTTGTCGGGCTGGGGCCTCGCGGTTCTGCTGTTTCAAAACATGACACTCGTCGAGTTCTCGATGCTGAATCTGCCTAGCGTGGACGAGCAAGCGCGCCAGGATCAAGCACGCGAACTCTTAGGGGTCTCATACAACGGTAGCCTTGCGCAGCGCTTCGAGGGTGAACAAGCCCTTAATTACCTAGTTTATAAAAAGATCGAGTCTTCCATGGATGAGAAATGGAAGGGCCGTCTTGCTGAGATTACAGAAGCGGTGATTAGGGAAAGTCGTAACCAGGAATTAGATCCTATTTTCGTCCTCGCCGTTATCCAGACAGAAAGTGGTTTTAACACTGATGCCCGTGGAGACGCGGGTGAAATTGGCCTCATGCAAATTCTACCGAAGACCGCCGAGTGGATTGCCAAAAAATATAAACTGCCGTGGCTGGGGCCAAAATCTCTTTTTGACCCTATAACAAACATCAAGATTGGGATCACTTACTTTGCCCATCTCCGTAGTGAGTTCGACAGCCGGGCTTACCACTACCTTCCGGCCTACAATATGGGTCCAAAGAATATGCGTAGAGTCAGCCGCACGATCGGCAGCATTTCACCTGATGGCAAAATCATCAAACGAGACTACGCGATGCGAGTCATGAAAAACTACACCAGTATCTATGAGCAGATGGTGTCCACTCAAAAATTAATGGTGCAGGTTGCAAAAGACGGCAAAGGGGAACAAATCGCACGTTAGTAGTTAGTTAATCGCTATATTGACAAATTCGACACACTTCTTTATCTAAGAGTTAGTAAAGGGCCCCGTGGATAAGAAAAAACTGCTTGCTCACATTCGTGCTGAACTGGAAAAAGATCTTTTAGTATTAAAAGAATCTGAACGTGCGACCCGCGAAGCCGCGACTCATGAGGAAAACAAGCCTGAGAATGAGTATGATACGCGGGCACTGGAGGCCTCTTATTTGGCGGGTGCCCAGTCTAAGCGCATTACGGATACGGAAGAACTTTTAGTACTCTTCAAACACGCAGCGCCTAAATCCTTTACTGACAAAGATCCGATTTCAGCCACCGCACTCATTGAGACCGAGCTCAACGGTAAAAGTAGCTACTTTTTTGTGATGGCTAAAGGTGGCGGGGTGAATGTCACGTTTGAGGGAAAAAAGATCCAAGTGATCACGCCAAGCAGCCCGCTGGGCGAAGCCCTTCTTGGGCTTAAAGTCGGAGACACCGCTCTGCTTGAGCAGGGTGATAAAACTCTCGAGTACGATATTATTTCTATCCAGTAAGAACTTTGTTAGCACGCTTCAAGCGCTGAGAAAGCGTTTTCACCAGAGCCCGTGCCCATGAAGGCTTCGAGAAAATCACGTTGTCCAAAGAACTCATCGGAATTTCAACAAGATCCACATCGGTGACAGCTTCGATCGTTGCTGACCGTGGTTCGTGATTGAAGTGACCCATCTCGCCGACGAACTCGCCTGCACCGATTTCACCTAAAGTAACACGGCCACCTGAGAGTGCATCTGAATACGCTTTCAGCGTTCCGTTCTTTACTATATAGACGGACTGAGTGGCATCGCCCTCTTTAAAAAGCACTTCACCGGCTTGGAGATGGCGGAGCGTATACTCTGTCGTTTGTGTCCCCGTTTTTGGAGTCACAAGCTTTGCGACCACTTCCACCACGGCCTGTTCGCGCTCCGGCTCGGTGAGATAATGAATACGGCCATTTGGAGGATATAGATCCAAATCCGCCACCACCGACATGATCACTATATGAACATCGCTATGATTTTTCTCTTTATAGATTTTTGCGACAATCTCAAGACCAGAACACTTGGGCAGATACTCATCGACAAAGACCATCTTTGGAAAGACATTGTCGATCTTATATTTCGTATCAAACCAGTCCGCTGCATGAAAAATCGAGCAGTTCGTAAAGTTCTTATTGATAAATTCGGACATCGCAGTGATGCGGTTCCCGTTACCACTAACAATGAGAAAGACATTCTTATCTTGTGGACGTGCCATGTTGTACCTTCCATTCCAATTCGCCTCTTCTTGAGACGCAACCGACGTACTACTTTATACAACAATTATCTCCCGCTTTGTGTTCCGGCTCAAGCCGCTGTCAAAAGGAACGCCAGATTCGATTTAGTTCGCACCAAGATGAGAAAAGCCGGCGAACTTCTATACGGTCTTATGGATAACACCATGGTCGCGGAGTGACTACGCGGGTGATCTCGTTTGCGCGCATATATAGGAATTCATTACCGACCGCGATTTTCAAGCGCTCTGTTTTCGGTGAGCGCGCCGAGACCGTCATGATCTGTGCAAACCCGTCACTATCCGTTGTTGTGACTCCCTGATTGGGTTTCATATTCCACCGCACCGGACGGTTTGCAATTGCGGTCAGATCGGCACTTGTGACGCCCGTTGCAACAGTGCCCTCAGAGTCGCGGCACTGCAACTGAATATTGATCACCACCATGTACTGTTTGTGACAATTATGCGTGGTCGAATAACCATAGCCGGCTTGGCAGGTTTCAAATGGTTTTTCACGATAACCCAGTTTTTCCACGGGAATTTCCATCCCCATGGCTCTTTGCAAGCCCACATAGTCAACGGATGGTTGCTCATTGCTAACAGGTTCACTCGGTGGCATCGTTTTTTCTTTATGTAGAGATGATTCAACAGGCGCTGAAGAGCATGCCGTAGCCAGCGCCGCAAGAACGACGATACCGATCCATTTCATAGTGACTCCTAGGTAGAACTCTAAGATATCAAACAAACTGCGGCAGGGATCTATGTTTTAGTCCAGTTTTGTAGCGGCTTTTTTAGAGAACTTTCTTGCTGAATGCGTAGGCACGTTTAGTCCAGTGGTTCTTCTCGTAGAACTTGATCCCAAGATCATTTTCAAGAACCGCACAAAGACGCATTGATTTACAATGAAGAGCCTTCGCCATGACCTCGGCTTTTTTCAGCATTTCAGCCCCAAGCCCTTTGGAGCGCATCTTTTCTGTACTGACAAGATCATCGATGTACAGATGACGGCCGCGAACGAAGTCATACAAAATTCTGTAACCCATCACCGCGACAACTGCACCCTTGTACTCCATCGCAATAATTTCGTATCCATCCATGGCATGGGCATGTCGGTAGATTTCCAGATACTCTTGCACATTCAAATGAGGACGCAGTTCTTTCATCACGGGAAAGCAGCGCTCAAGTTCCTCTCGATTTTGAATTTTAACAAAAGTAGTGTCCTTCATGATTCCTACTAAATCTAAGAGGGATGTACATTAATTTGACGGACTTATTCTTTAGTTTTCAATTTGTCGTCGTTTTCTTCGATAAATTTTTTGATGTCGTCAGCAATGCCTAAAAGCTTTAGCCATTGCTCTTTATAAAGAGTAACCGGGAAGCGGCCCATCCCGTAAACAGACAAAGCGCCTTTCTCACTGACTTTCATGGAAAGCGTGCCTTTCGCGCCTTTTTTAGTCTTCAAAGCTTCATTCTCAGCCTTTAAACGTTCAATTTCCGCCTTTAAATCATCTGACATAAAAAATCTCCTCGTCAACCAATAAACCTTACTATAAATCCAACGTTCTGATTAATACAATCCAAAATGGATCGCGAGAACCCAGAGGTCACTCTTTATGCGCTGGCTAGTTTCTTTCGATCCCGGCGGTAGCGAAGGTGGCCGGGCTTATTCTCGGAAAGTTTTATGAATTCCAATTGCCGTTCAACCATCCTATCGAAAACATAAAGAAGTTTATCGTGTTCTCTCGAAGCAGTTTCAAACCCCTGACTGTTTCCCAAGAGTTCAATCGTATGATGAATGGCTTCGATCGTGGAATAGCAGGCAACATTTGGTTGCTTACGTACACGAAATGTTGATGGTTTCTCTGGTGAAAAGCAGATCCTTGGCAACGCATGCAGATTTTTACTCTGGCGAACGGTTCTTCTTGCGGTCGCCCAAGTTCCATCAATGACGAACACAGTCAACTTCTTATCTTGAGGGAACAATTCCAACCGCTCTTTCTCATTGAGGAGACTGATATTTTGAGAAACCCGGCCTGGGTAAAGCATCACGCAATGGCGTAAAGGATCTGCCAACAACCGGTTCACTTCAGCGTGCTCAGTATAGTCTTGGCCCATAATCAGGTGAGAATTCTGCAACGTGAGGTGCGACATCCTGCCAGTTGCAATCCTGCGATGCACTTCGATCGGATGAATTAGAACGATAAAATCGATTTGTGGGTCGAACTTTTGAATATGCTCACAATAGCAGCTGAATTTCGGCTGAATACAAACCATGCACAACTCACGGTATTTTGGTTGCTGCTCATTTTGCAGCTGGCGTCTTTCCCGATAACGTTGAATATCCACAGCGTCTTCTCCTGACGCCTTCATAGTAACCGAAACAAAAGACTGACTTAAGATTTACACCCGAGAACTGGACCAAGAAAGGGCTAAGACCGCGAGATCTTTCTATCACTGAGATTTGCGGGAACACCCGTTCCGCTCCATCTCTGGGTTTGATATGTGCCGCTACGGATCTTCTCAGAGGTGATATCCACATCGATCAAACTATTGTAATCCTTTTGAACGGCAAAAAAGGCCAAGCGAAGCAAAGTTTCATCGTGATCCGCACAATCCTTCACATGGAAAACTTCGTTGGATCTTTTCACAAGCCGGGTTTCTTTTGCCTGATCTTTGAAAAACACGGCGATATTCTTTGCCCGCTTCATAATGTCGTCATATTCCGCAAGCTCTGGAGCGACCTTCTCGTCAAAACACGGTCCACAATAGGTGCCATGAGTTAGATCTTCTGGAACTTTCGTCAAAAACGAAAAACTATCTTCTTGAGTGAACTCAGCGCACTTTTTACAGACAGCCTGTGTACAGATCCCACAAACAAGGGTTGCTTTCGGTTTTTGGCAGACACAACATGAGTTTTCCATAGGCCCAACCTAGCATATTTCATGGGTTTTACCCTGATTTTTTTTAGAAATTCAGGTTGATCGCGAAAGTAATACCCAAAACCCTCTTAAAATCCAGGGATCTTTGGAAATCCACGTTCGGAGTCACCTGAAAATCCAGGATTTTACGGTAGAGAATCTGGCTGTAACCGACCCCAAAGTTATAACTTTCCAGATGGTAATTCGGTTGATTATTGGAGCCGGCAAACACGTTATAAGAAAGAGCCGACTTACGAGTCAGGATTTGGCCGAAAGAAATACCATTGGATACCGAATACAAGTGGGACTTTTCTTCGTAGTTTCCTTGATTGACCAGTGTGATTGACCAAATTTTATTCAGCTGAAAATAAAAGTTCAAGGCTTGAAAAGTTCCAACTCCCTTGTCGGGCGTCGCCCAGAACTCTAGCTTTGGGTTAATTTCGTATCCCGTCATGTGCGCGACACTTTCAAAACTCAACGAATGCGACACACTTAAAGGATCTTTGAGCTCAATGCGGGGCTCAAAGGACGTTCTGATATTTCCTAATTTTTTGAAGACCCCGACTGTCGCGCCGTAGTTCCCTTCACGCGGTGTTTGACGAAGATAGTCACTCGGCCCATTACGCCTGTCTTCACGATCATCATACGTGGCAAATTTCAAATGCCAGTATTCTTCTAAATTTGGCAGTCGGGGATTAACCCCGACGCTGACAGAGTTGTTGAGCGCTTTCCCCTCTTGGGAAACAGCTATGTTTTCAATGCGTAGACTGGATTCGTTCACACGATTAGTCACACGACGGCCGACTAAGAATAGATCCAAACCCTCGGCGACGCCATCGAACCATTTTGAAATCGCGATGTTGCTGTCGATAAAAGTTTGTTCCCAGGTTTTACCCTCTTCTTTTTCAGTTTCTTCCTCTTGACCAAAACTCCGAGCCTGAAACAAAGAAATCCCCAGACATAGCCCCCACAAGAAAGCTTTTCTGCAAACTATTTTCATTGGATTTTCTTGACTATAAATTCTATTCTTCACGTATGAGATATCTTATAAGGGCTTTTATCATTTTGCTATTCCTTACTGGAAAGACCTTTGCTTATGACCCGGTAGAGGGTCAGGTCACAGCGACCTTGGGCCCTTACTATAGCCGCACCAACTATGCTGGCTTTAATTCCGATACTAATTCTTCCTTTAAAAGCGGCGTAGGTTTAATTGCGGTTGGTGACTTTAACTCTCACTCCAGCCTTGAAATCAGTATGTTTTATTTTCCGCAAATGTTCTTTCGTGACAGCGATGGCTATCGAATTGCTGAGAAATCACAAGTTATCCACATTGGAATGGGTTATCGGCGCTGGTTAGCCGCTTATTTTTCCACATCTCTGGCATTTTACTCGTCATATACCATGGGGGAACCCGAAACAATCTATTCAAGCGTTCCTGCCGGCATCTATGTGGACACTTCGGCCCGCGACATCACGGAGTATGGATTGGATTGGTCTGTTCAAGGGGACATTTGGAACCAAGACCGTCTCGCCGTGGTTTTAGAAGGGCGTTATTCCCTGTCATTCACTAGTAAACCAGGCGAAAAATCCGATCAGTATGGGGCCCTGATCGGACTCCGCTATATGGTTCAAGAAGAAAAACGGGTTATTGCACCTCCACCGGTGAGATGAGCGGTTTTAGTTCTTCTATCAATCGCCCGGCATCGACCGGCCTTTTCTCACTCCGGAATTGTAGGTCAAAGATGCCTGATGAAACCTCTTTCGGCCCTAGAACAATTTTTACAAATGGCCTGAGACGATGTGCAAAAAGAATTCTCTTTGAAAGGCTTCCCTGATTCAAATCCACGTGCACGCGGATATTACTAGATAAAAGCTTTTTCTCAAGTTCCTTTGCAAAAGGAACCTGAACTTCACTGACTGGAAGCAAATAGACTTGAACCGGGCTGAGCCAACCAGGAAGTTGCCCGTTATAGTATTCAAGCAACAGGGCCACGAATCGTTCATGACTGCCCAGTGGAGCCCGGTGAATAATCCACGGCCGCTGACTCTGGCCTGATTTACCAATGAAATTCAGATCAAACTTGTCCGCGGAGTTAAAATCCAACTGCACACTGGCGATGGATTCCTCATCCCCGCCCCCCATCTTCATTTGCACATCCACTTTTGGTCCGTAGAACGCAGCCTCTCCTTCGGCCTCAAAGAACTGAAGACTCTTTTCGACAAGACACTCTCGTAGAATCTCTTCTCCTTTTAGCCAAAGCTCTCTGTCGCCATCGAAATCCGCCATGTGCCGTGGATCATGTTTCGAAAGCCGATAGCGATAGCCCTTCAAACCGAGAGCCGCATAGCATTTCTCATGCATATCAAGAACGTTCTTGATCTCGGACTTGACTTCACATGGATCTATATAGATATGGGCGTCGTTTTGACAAAGCCCCCGGACCCGGGAAAGACCTTTCAGTGAGCCGCTATTTTCATAACGGTAAACTTGCCCATACTCCGCAATCCTGAGGGGGAGCTGGCGATAACTACGAAGGCTCGAAGAGAACACTTTATGATGGTGAGGGCAATTCATCGGTTTTAAATAGTAATGACTCTGATCCTCCGGCCATTGCATCGGCGGAAACATATCTTTCTGAAAAGCGCGCAAATGACCCGAGATTTCATAAAGCTCGCTCTTCGCGACATGGGGGCTTGAGACTCTTTGATAACCGGCAAGATGTTCCAGATTTTTCACAAAGGCTTCCAAAGAATCTCTCATGGCGACTCCATTGGGTAACCACACTGGTAGTCCAGCACCTATTTGTTCATTAAAAAAAAAGATTTCCATTTCATCGGCGAGTTGCCGATGATCAAAAATTTTAGACATAAAATACCTCTGATATTTAAGCTAAGTCGTTAGAAATAGACGTAAGAATTTCTGGGATTGTCCGACAAGGACAAAATTATGCGACAACCCCTATGGGGTGGTGTGGAAAAAGCAGAATAGAGGTAAAGAAGACAAGGCTTTCATACTTGCAGTTTATCTAAAAGAGCCGGTATTTCCCAATTAGATTTACTTATGGGGTCCAAAAGAAGGTTGAATACCGGCTTTGTCTATAAGTACTATAGTTTCAAAGGAGATCACCGCTTGCAGAAAAACCAAAATTTTTATAATCGCTTCCTTTTCGCTTGGAATGGACTGCGTTCTACTTTCAAACAGGAAAATAGCTTTAAGACAGAAGTGGTTTTTGCCCTCGTTGCAAGTGTCATTCTTTTTTTTCTGAAAGCTGAACCTCTTTGGTGGGCAATTTTTCTGATTCTGATGTCAAGTATCCTGGCTTTGGAACTCGTCAATACGGCGATTGAAAACGTCCTAGACCGTCTTCACCCAGAGCAGAACCCTCAGATCGGCCTCGCCAAAGATTGTG
The DNA here is from genome assembly GCA_039810425.1 of Pseudobdellovibrionaceae bacterium. Lineage (GTDB taxonomy): Bacteria > Bdellovibrionota > Bdellovibrionia > Bdellovibrionales > Bdellovibrionaceae > JACMRP01. Next base: position 123,651 of record JBDHWW010000002.1, read on the forward strand.
CGGCGGCGGCCATTTTTTTAATGTGTGTTATTTCTATCGTGATCTTTTTTATTTTTCTGTACGAAAAATTTAACATCTAAATGTGCTTTTAATACATACACTTATGCGGGATCTGAAAAATTCTTTTTCCGGCTGCCTTGACTTCTTTCAATACAAACAGATCTTTGCGGTATGAGAAAGCATTCCTGCGGCCTTTCGGTCGCTCCTCCCAACTAAAGATTCAAGAATTAGAAATCAAATAGTTATTTTCAATTGTGAGACTGAAATTCTCAACAGGGGGTGTTCTTTTGTCTCAAATACTGGATCGCATATCGAGAAAAATAGTTTTTATTCTGGGGTTGGCGGCTTTACTTTTTGTGGCGACATCGCCTTGACAGCTAAAATAGAAAACACATTGTCTAACTAGAAAGAGAAATCAAAAAAACCAATAGGAGGTTTGAAATGAGAGCAACACACCCTTTCTTTACTACAGGTCTTCATTCTGATCTCTGGAGGCAGATGGATCGCGTCTTTGAAGAAACAGTCGAATTTACTCCCGCTTATGAGGTGAGTGAACGAGACGATCACTATGCGATTAGCCTGGATATTCCTGGGGTCAAAAAAGACGAGATCAAGATCGAAGTCTTAGATAAAACTCTCACCATTAGTGGTGAAAGAAAAAAACTTGAAAAGTCTTATGGCACATTTAAACGCAGCTTTGTGCTACCGAGCACAGTGAGTACCGAAAAAATCGAAGCTCATTATGAGGACGGCGTTTTGAATCTTTATGTTCCAAAAACACCGGCTGCTCAGGCCCGAACAATTGAAGTTCAGGCCGGCAAAAGCAGCTTTCTAGAAAAATTCTTGGGCGCCAAAGCAGCACAAGATTCCACACAAACGACTCAAGTAAACTGAGCCCACTTCCCCATAAACGAGCCAGTCCTTCGGGCTGGCTCGTCCTTTTTTTCAGCAACTCGTTGTGAAATTCGCGTTCGCCCACTAAAATCGGATGCATGAACGAAATTATCACGACCCGCACAGTGAATGCCTCTTCGGACAAAGTTTTTAAGGCCTGGACTCACCCACACTACTTGGCTCAATGGTGGGGACCGAAAGATTTCAAAAATACTTTTCGTGAATTTGATTTAAAACCGGGCGGCGCATGGAATTTTGTCATGCACGGTCCTAATGGCGTCGACTATCCTAATAGCAGTCAATTCGTTGAAATCAAAGCGCCAGACCGCTTGGTCCTGAATCATATTTCCAATCCGAGATTTCAAGTTGTTGCGACTTTTGAAGAAGTCGGCAGTCAAACAAAGGTCACCTTTCGCCAAATCTTTCCGACAAAGGATGAAGCAGACAAGATCCGCGCGTTTGTGAAAGAAGCGAATGAACAAAACATGGACCGTATGGAATCCGTCGTTGCTGACATGATTTTAGATCGCTCGATCCGTGAGGTGACTACGCACCGAATGTTTGATGCAACTCCTGAAGAAATCTACTCGGCGTGGACGGACCCTAAAAAGCTGGGTCATTGGTGGGGAACCAATGGGCTTGGCCTGACCACACATTCAATTGATGTGAAAGCCGGAGGTCTCTGGCGTTTCCTCGTTCATAGTACCGATGGAACTCTTTACCCAAACAGGGTAGAATATACCGAAGCAGTGCGGCCATCACTTTTGTGTTATATCCAAGGAAACGATCACGAGCCAGAACAACTAAAAACCATGGTCCACTTAGAAAGAGTCGAAAGGCAAACCAAAGTCACCGTGCAAGTGACCTTTCCAAATCCGCAAGCTTTTGAGGCCGCCAAGAAATCCAAATCCTATGAAAGTAGCCGCCAAACGCTCGATCGCCTGGCGACCTTCTTAACAAAAAATTCTTCGTTCTTTTCCAGCGCACCCTAAAAAACCAGCCTACTTAGTTGGAATTAGGATCTCAGTAACGAGTTCCTCTTCTGGAGTCACTCGTGGATCATTCACGTAATTCTCAATAAAGAAATTATCCTCGACTGAGAGACCGGTTTCTTTCACGGTATGAAATACACGGCCACAGGCTTCAGGCAGCTGCGAGTAGGAGCCTGTCAGCACAAAGCGGGAGTACTTACCACCCTGGAATTTTTCATACTTAAAACCAGGAGGGATTGTTTCTGGCTTTCTATCCAGCGCAACACCCGCGCGATAAAGCATCTTTGGCGCCATTTTATAGAGACTCATATAGCCATTGATTTTTCCTTGGTTGGCAATTTGATCGACGCCTTTGTGCAGAGTTTGCCAAGCCGCTGGCGCCGTTTCAAGGAAGGGACCAACGCTTTCGACGAAGACATAGTGAGTTTCGGGCCAGTTCACAACATCGGGTTTTAGTGTGAGATTCATAGCGTCCTCTATTTCTGCGCTTCGATAAGCGTTTTCAAGTTTTTAATACCTGCTTCAAACTGACCAGCGATCATCTTTTCACAATCAATAAAGACAGAGATCAGCTTTGTCAGAAAACCACCATCACCTGACATGGACCAAGTAAAGCGGGTGCCGCCGGTGGCTTCTGGCGTGAGTTTATAAGTGACGATATTCTCAGCATGAACCGGTTTTGTCATGATAAGCTTAATTTCAACCAACTCGTTAGGAACTACACGAAGCATCTCAAGGCGGCCTGAACCCGCATCGCTATTCCCTTCAAAGTCCATAGTCTGACCGACTTGCGCCGGTGGGCCCGAAATCGTCTTTTTCATATTTGGATCGATCTTTTCATAAGGAGACCACTCACCACCTTTAGAAAAGTCACTTAAGTATGGAAAAATTTTTTCCGCCGTGGCGTTGATGACTCCGCTGCGGGAATAATTAAATTTACCTTCGCGAGTTGAGACGTATCCCAAAAAGACAACCAATGCAGCGACAATACCAATTAAAATCTTTCCTATCACAGGCACCCCCTTTTATATATTTAGTATCAAAAACTTAACATACCAATTAGTATGTTGTCAACTGGGTCCGGCTTTGATAAAGTTAGGTCTATGAAATCAAAGACTTCGCGTGCCAAAAAGACCCGTAACCTAGAGAACTCTAAAAAAGAGATTTTAGCGGTCGCATTTGGTGAGATTTTTAGACATGGCTTTCAAGGCGTCAGTGTCGATGATATCGTGAAAAAAACATCACTGACCAAAGGAGCTTTCTATCATCACTTTCCGACAAAATTAGATCTCGGCTACGCGTTGGTTGATGAAGTGATTGCGCCCCTGACCGTGAGCCGGTGGACGGCTCCTCTCGAGGAGTATGACAATCCTCTTGAGGGTATTCTCAAGCAGATGCGCCACAATATCGGTATGGCCGAACCGAAAGACTTAAAACTCGGTTGCCCGTTAAATAATCTTGTGCAAGAGATGTCTCCTCTCGATGAGGGCTTCCGCAAACGCCTCGATACAGCTTTGAATTTGTGGATTGACGAAACAGATAGGCATCTTCAGCGAGCAAAGAAAAATGGCTATCTTAAAAAGGGCATCAACACCCGTCACGTCGCTCAATTTATCGTTATGGCTCATGAAGGTTTCTACGGCATGCTGAAAGGAATGCAGGATGCAAAGACTTTCGAAGTTCTGTACAACTCCCTTGAGATCTATTTTGACTCTCTACAAGAAAAGAAATAGAACCCATTCAACGGGGAGAATCACATGAGCACAGAACCCAAATGCCCACAATGCGGATCAGAGCATACGTATGCCGACGGAAATCTATGGGTATGCCCAGAGTGCGCTCATGAATGGAGCCAGCTGGCTTCGGCAGATGCTCCTGTTGAAGCCGTCGAAGACAATTCTATCCGCGACGCAAATGGCAATGTTCTTGCCGATGGCGATAGTGTCACTGTGATTAAAGAACTAAAAATTAAAGGGTCTTCTGCAGTCGTAAAAGTGGGCACGAAAGTTAAAAATATTCGTCTTACTGATGGCGCCGATGGCCACAACATCTCATGTAAAATTGACGGCATCGGCGCAATGAATTTGAAATCTGAATTCGTTCGCAAGGCCTAAGGCACCAAAAGCCCTGAATTTTGGGACATCGGCCCATGACAACGGAAGTTATTCCCCAAAACGCCTGCGAACGGTCACATTGGAATCACAATCGTGCCGTCCAATAAAAGAGGCTTTAAAGGGAGGTTTTCATGGAGACCAATGAGACAATTGATCCGCAAGTTAAAAAATTTTGTGGCCTCGTCGATGATATTAAGATTGCGATGCTCGTGACGATATCTAATGGTAATGTCTTGCATAGTGCCCCACTAGTCACCCAAGATATGGGCCGTGATGGCAGTTTGTGGTTTTTAGTTTCTAAAACATCACAAATCGTGATGAATATAGAAAACAGCAGCCACGTCGCCGTGACTTACGCCGGTTCTGGCAAATTTGTTTCAGCCATGGGTATTGCGGAACTCGTTAATGATGATATAGATAAGATTCATCAGCTTTGGTCGAAGCCCTATGAAATCTGGTTCTCTCAAGGGCCGAATGATCCGAAAATTCAGCTTCTCAAAATAGAAGTCGAGAAGGTGGAGTACTGGGAAGGCCACTCATATCCCGTAGCGCAGATTCTTAAGTTCGCCAAGTACGTCACCGGTTCTGAGAACATCAAGATGGGCGACCATGGCGAACTCAATATTAGACACTAGTGGGCTGATCTTTTCACAAACGTACATGTTTCGCAATTGCACCACCGACTTAGCCCGTTAATAAGATAGCCAGCAAGGAAATAAAACCATGAATGTTAAAGACAGTGAATTCAAAGCTCTTTTAGAAAAGTACAAAAAATTTGTGGTCTACGGGTTAAGTCCCGACGCCGGCAAAGCCAGTCACTATGTCCCTGAGTATATGCGCAATCACGGTTGGGACATGGTCGGCACCTATCCCAAAGCACACGATGCTGGTGGCTTTAAAATCTACGCCTCATTAAAAGAAGTCCCGGCAGAGTATCGTAAGTTCATAGATGTCTTTAGAAGCTCCGACCGCATTGATGACGTCGTCAATGAGGCCCTCGCTGTAGGCGGTATCGAGGTCCTGTGGCTGCAACTTGGCATTTCAAATCCAGAAGCTGAGGCTCGCGCCGAAAAAGCCGGGATCAAAGTCGTTTCCAACCGTTGTCTGATCATTGAACACAAAAAGTACTTCTAAGGCATAAAAAAAGGAGAAGGCTTCCCTTCTCCTTTCCGTTTTATCTATTTCCAGATGCTAGTCGTGCCAAGGCTCAAAAGCAGACGTCAAACCAGTCATCTTTGATTTCAGCTCAGGCATATGGCGCCCGATAACCTGCGCCATAGTCCCTTCGTTGTCGATCCAATCTAGACCCGCTTGCGTGTAGTGGGCTGCATTGTAATCAACCGTGTAAAAACGGTCTGTCATCAAACGACGTGATGCCATCAGGATAAAGATTTGGAAGAGTGTTTCACCGAAGCCGAAGTCTTTAGGACGAACTTCCTCTGCCAAAGTACCCACGAGCAAATCGATCATCTCAACGTTATCGTTACCTACTGAATCACGACCGTAAACTTTGTAGAACTTGTCTACAACAGCAACCTGTCTTGCATCCAAAGGCTTACTCACAGGAAAGAAGTCCTTGTAAGACTTGATTGGCTTTAAGCCGATCGCTCTTCTGAATTGGTTGTAACGAGGCACACCTCTTTCGCGGTCTCTGATGATATCAACCATGCCCAAATCCATTTCGCCGTGGCCTGGAACTGTAAATTCCTGCATGAATTTTGGGAAGTTGTTCAAAACCAACTGCCCTGGGTGCTGAGTACCGAAAGAGTAGTACAAATCTTTCAAACTGTGAGTCGCCATGATGTTGTAACTTTTATTATTACGAGTCTCGGCAAACGGGACTGGCTCGACTTTACCAGGTTGACCTAAAACCTTAAAGTTTAAAGTTTCCGGCAACAATGAGTGCAGCCGATAAACAGATGTGAACTCTTCAGTGATGGAGAACGGGACACCCGCATTCCAAGTTTTATCACCAACCACACCACCCACTAAGTACCCTTCTTTGAGGCCGGGAATGATGTCTGTTTTGCCTAAACCAGGAATGCGCTTTATAAGCTTCGACCAAGTTTGTGGATTCGACAACCCGTACCAGTTACCGTACATACCGGCACGCAAAACCTTATTAGGTAAGATTGCCGGAGTCCATTCCACGGTATGAATTTTTGCCAAAACGGCCGCGTTGATCAACCGAGCGGTTTGGAACACTTGCTCATCGAGGCCTTTTTCGTCAAGAACTTTAACTTCCTTGCCGTTTTTCCATGTGAACTTTTGACTATTTGGATCATAAGTCACATACTTCTTCATCAATGTGTCTGCTATCGCGTTGTGCTCTTTTACGAAGAGAGTGTGCAGCATACTAAGACCAACCCACCAGTTGTCACGGAAGCCCGTCACTTCATAACCGTTGTTCTGTCTGTTATCAGCTGGATTCAGATTATTATTTTTAGGTAAGATCTCGTTACCGTTAACAACTTCAGTACGCATTTTACCGCGTGAGAAACTCCTCAACACATTTTGTTCGTTTTGCCTGTTACCATAGATCTGAGAAGCATCCCACCAGTGAGTAGAATCATTGGCGGAAACTTTATCGTAACCGTCTTTATATTGAGAACGAACGGCCGGATTGTCCTTGGTTCTGTCGACCACATGTTCAACACCGTCTGGACCTTTGATTTTATATTGATTGCCGACCATGTTAGGCCCGTGAGTCAGCCAATCATGATTCATGAACTGGATCCAAACACCGGCCAGCATGTTCAAAAATGGAACTGGCTTGAATTCATCGCGCGTGAAGAACTCTTTTGAAACCACTGCCGGGTTGGGAATCATCACCTTCTCTTGGGCTTTCTTATCGATAAACTCAGGCGCTACGTTGCGGCCAAAAGCAACACCGGCAGCCCCGATATGACCATCTGAAAGATCATTGCAAGAACCGTCCGCTTGTCTAAAGTTCGTATTTACTTTTGAACAATCGATCGGAGCGTAACCGAAATAACCAACATGGGGATCATGAAGATTATTCTTAAAGAGACTGTCGCGCATTTTTTTTAGATCAAGTAAACCTCTCAGCTGACCTTTTTCCGACCAAGTTGTCCAAGGAGTGTCCGCCAATTCAGAACTTGGTGCCCGACGAACTTCATCGCTTCCCGTGGGAATCGAAGTATCAAAAATATACTGTGTTGTATTCGTAGCAGGCCCATGGGCGCAAGACGACAGCACCATGCTCGTGCTGATAAGAACGGATATTATCATCCTCTGATTCATGCAAACTCCTTTTACATGTTTGTATTTAAATTTTAAACAGTATGAATTTACTCTAAGATAGATACACTACGCTCGCAACACCAATGCGGGATACTTGTCCCGTCCTTGCAATGTGCGTTCGAAACCTCGACTAAGGAACCGTGGCGGGCCCAACAATGCATTAACAAACTTCATGGTGCATATTTGCACTGGACGCGATCCCGCGGGCGAAAATTTGTCTATGCAAACGCAGTTCAAGCACTGTTACAATAGAAGAGTTTCGGAGGATTCATGAAAAAAAGGACAATTTCGTTTGGTGTACTCGTCATCGCACTCATTGCAACTTACTCAATCGTCGATCTCGTGATCGAGCCCCCTGCAGCACGCGAACCCGCTTCTGTTCCGTCAAACTATGAATCCATGAAGGCTTGTGAAAAGCAAGACGTCCTCTGGAGCAAAATCCAAGAAACCGTGTATAAAGAATTACCATCGGATCGCGATTTCGGATTGTTTCAATTGATGGCGATGAGTAAGCAAGAGGTCGGTGTTAAGGGAAAGAACTATTCCGATTTCGCTCCAACAGGCTGGAAAAAATACCTCCATGGCCGCTCAAGTGTCGCGAAGGCAAAACTCGTTCCCGTTGTCGGCAACAAATACACCGGCCTTCTTCAAAGCGGTGCCGAGTGCGCACTTTTAAGAATCTCTTTGACATACAAACCGACCAGCAGCCGCCCGGTGGCTCCGGGCTTGGCATTTAAGATTTTCCGCGATGGAAATCCCAGCACTAACATTTCCGCATTAGTTTCATTGGATGGCCAGGGCCAAGACTACAATTTCTTTAAAAACCCCATGTCTAACATTGTTCCGGTAGGCGATGGTTTCGGTCAAAAAATGGTTCACAAAATTTTCTTAACAGCTACGCAGTATCCTGAGGAACTTGGCGCGCACGAATTCGGAGAAATGGACGTCCATGGGCAGAGAGTCGCTACTCCAGTGTCTCCCCGCCAGTTATTCTTTGTTCCAGGTCCTGGCTTAGGCTTCTCGTCGACTCCCCACGAACTTCGCGAAGACTATGCGAAAATTCCCGCAAACACCGTGATCTATCAAATCTTCGCGGCACCTGAAAAATACATTAGCTTTAACTATCTGATGGAGTATCAGCCCGCAAATGCTCAACTTTTTTTAAAAGAGTCCGAGCACATTGCAGATATCGTGACGACCTCAAGCTTCGTGGCTTCTCAGTTTGGCGACGACGGTATTTTCTTCAGACACCAACTCAGGCCTAAATAATTCTACAAAGGCATCTTGCTATCGGCGGACTAGGGATGTGGGTTATGAACAGCGCTGATCTTTTGACTCACTGCTTTTAGACTTTGCCCCAAAGAATCAGCGCCCTGCTCAAGAATTTTGATTTTGGACTCTTGCCCTATTTTCTTCATAGTCAATGCCTCTTCAATCAATGGTCGCAACTGCGTTTCAAACTCTGCTAGACGTGTCTTCAATTGAGCCTGCTCCTCTTCAGTGAGCTGTACGCCCTCTTGAAGCCTAAAGCCATTCAATGAAGAGGTCAGATCGCGCACCTTTTCACCGAGAAGACGGAACTCCTCCATCTTGCGCTGTTGCTCTTCTTTTCTTGTCTGTAAAATATCCGCACGAACTGCAACGATCTTAGCTGCGTGCTCGGCTTGACCACGGAGATCCGATAGTGCCTGGGACATCACGACCACTTCTTGTGAGACACCTTCTCCGCATTCAGCGAAGTACCTGACCAAACGCTCCACTTGGTCAAAGTCAAAATCGGACTTGAGGTCTATAGTTTCGATTTTCTCGCCCAAGCGGACGAGCTCAGAAAAGTAATTATCGAGCTTTAAAACAGATTGCAAAAAAGGCGACGGATTTTTGATTTTAAGAGAATCATTCATAGAGCGGTTTATGACATATTTGTTTATAAAAGCCAAATTTTTAACCACCGCCAAAGAAGAATTTGCTCTACGAAATCGATGTAATTTAAATATACAATGGTTTCAGGGGCTTATATGATCATCAAGATGAACGACCGCTCGCCTTTTTCTAAAAAAGTTATTCAGCTTATCCAGGCAATTCCGAAAGGTAAAATTGCTACTTACGGGCAAATCGCAAAGCTTGCCGGAAAGCCGCAGGGCTCACGCGGAGTTTCGTGGATTCTGCACTCCTCGTCAAAGGCTCACAATCTGCCTTGGCAGCGGGTGCTGAATTCTAAAGGAATGATTTCGTTTCCGATGGATTCCGCGGAGTTCAAAAGACAAAAGCAGCTTCTCGTCAAAGAGGGCATCGATTTCAACGAAGCCGACCAAATTGATCTTAAAAAGTTTCAGTGGAGAAGAAAGCCCGCGGCCAAGAAGCCAGCGAAGAACAAGCCAAAATTATTTTCCTCGTAAACGCTTCAACTGAGCTCGTTGATAAGCCCCGAAGACTCCGTTAAAAAGGCAGCGGATGAGGGGGTCTTCGACAATATCCGCCTCTGCAATTTCCCGCTCAATCGTAGAGGCGAAAGTCACGCCGTTAATCCGCACATACATAGACGTCAGTGATTCACCTTCGGCTAGCGCACCGAAAAGCTTCGCCATAGGGACTTCTGTCGTCCATCCGAGCTCGCTCTCAGGAACATCTTTCTCTAACTGAAGAGTGCTTCGTTGGGCACGATAAAAAAAATGAGTGGCCTGGCCGTAATGATCATAAATCGTAAGCCGCCAAGCACGCGCTTTACTAAAGTAACAGCTCTCAGGCTCGTCTAACGATTGATACTTTTCGATTATTCCGCAGCGACAATATTCTAAGACCGCCGCTTTTTGCTCCGCACTGAGAGGGGTAAAATGCTTGGCAATTTCCGCTGTCGCCGGCGGCGGCAGTTTCGGCCAGTAATCGTAGTCCAAGTTTTGCTCCCCGACAGGCTGAATCCACGGCAGTGGCTCCGCGGAAGCCAGCGCCTGGGCGGTTAAATAGACTGATGCCGACGGGTTCAGGCGCACCACTTGCGCGGCTGGTAACGCCGCTTGGACTTCTTTTGCAAACCGTGCGTACGTCACTGGAAAAAAAGCATGATTGTACCAAGACCACGGTTCCATCTGAAACTGACACGAACTCGGAATCACATAACGCGGTTTCAAAATGCGCAACTGTGCAAGCCACTCGCCGGGTATGGAATCCGGCGCGGGCTCCGCGCGCAAAGGCGCAATCACCTCGAGTTCCCGCATCGTTTGAAACGGCCACATGACCAAGTCCCAAGGACTTTCGTTTGCAAGCAACTCCAGAGTGTCGTGATCAATCCATGCATCGACAACATTCAGAATATTCATTCCGCCCGCTTTGACTTGCAATATGGAGTCGACGTCCGCATCCAGCGCCCGGCGTGGAATCACTTCGATAGCACCAATCCCTACCGGTACATTGAGATTCAGCGGGAACACATTTTGAAATCCAAGTTCGCGAATCCAATCAAAAATCTCCTCGAATACGCAAAACATGTAGATCGGAGTTTCTCGTGAAAGCAGGTTCAGGCTTTCGAAGGAGCAATGATCGTCATGAAAGTGTGAAATGAAGACCGCATCGAATTTCAGTTCACGGATTTTTTCTTCATCAAAATGAACTGGCGGAAAGGCATAGCAGTTTCTACTAAAGGGATTCTCAAAGATCGTATCAAACGCGATCTTTTTAGTTTGACCATTCTCGGTGCATTCTATGACGTAACCGGCATGCAGAATTCGTGAAATCTTCAACGACATCGTGGCCACAATATCTATATAACTTATTGAAATTGCAAGAATAATCATCGACTATTGACTTTTTTACCGCTTTATTTATATACTTAACTCATAAGTTAATTAACCTGAAGGTAAAATATGCAAGATCACTTAAGCCAAACCTTTGCAGCCCTCGCGGATCCGACTCGTAGAGCGATGTTGGCCCGGCTTTCAAAAGGCGAAGCCAATGTTTCTGATTTAGCAAAACCCTTTTTGAAAGACATGAGCCTACCCGCGGTGACAAAGCACCTCAAAGTTTTAGAAAAAGCGGGACTCATTACAAAATCTAAAGACGCGCAATGGAGGCCCTGCAAGCTCAACAGCGAAGGCCTCAAAGACGTGGCCGATTGGATGGAACAGTATCGAATCTTCTGGGAAGAAAGTTTGGATCGTCTCGGAGACTATTTAAAAACCGTCACAGTGAAAGAAAAAACGAAAGGGAAAAAAAATGAGCGCAAAAGATAATGCCCACTCAATGACTCTCACACGTATCTACGATGCCCCGGTCAAGGCCGTGTGGGACGCTTGGACTGACCCGAAGCAGGTCGCCCAATGGTGGGGTCCGCGTGGCTTCACGATCACAACACACGCAAAAGATCTCCGTCCGGGAGGGTTCTGGAAATACACGATGCACGGACCTGATGGCGTTAACTACCCAAACAATACGATCTATTATGAAGTAGAAAAGTATTCGCGCTTGGTTTACGACCACGGCGGCAGTGACAACACCCCTCCCCTTTTCCGAGTGACAGCAACTTTCAAAGAAATCGCCAAAGATAGAACAGAGCTCAAAATGACGATGGCGTTTGCTTCTGCGCAAGTTCTTGCAGAGTCGAAAAAGATGATCAAAGCGGCGAACGGCAACTCCACCTGGGACCGTTTGGCGGAATTCCTGGACAAGGGATCCACTGGCAAAGAGAAGTTCGTTATCAACCGCACTTTCGATACGCCAATAACCACAATGTTTGAGATGTGGACGAATCCCAAGCACTTTTCAAAGTGGCTTGCACCGACGGGTTTTGATATGCATTTCATCCGCGCTGACATTAAGCCAGGCGGCAGTAGTTTCTATTATATGAGTAATGCCGACGGTATGAAGATGTTCGGCCGCGCTGAGTACCTTGAAGTAAAGAGCCCCAACCGCATCGTTTACACTCAGCAATTTGCTGATGAGAACGAAAAAATCTCCCGCCACCCAATGGCACCGACGTGGCCGGCAACAATGCTGACCGTGGTGACCTTGGCTGAAGAGGGCCCGCATCAAACACGCGTGACCGTCGAGTGGGAAGCCACCGGAAGCGTGACTCCGGAAGAACTCGACACTTTCATCAAAGGAAGGGCGGGTATGACAATGGGTTGGACTGGTTCCTTCGACAAACTTGAAGAATACATCACCAAAATATAGATTTATTCCTCCCGGAAAGCTGCACTAGCTGCGGCTTTCCGAAATTTTCAAAACGGGAAAACTGTTCGGTCTGATTTTGCGGCTCGTTCTGAGACTCTGGGAACAAACCTGGAACTCTACAGTATCCGATTCTTAGACAGTGACTAAAGCGTGTGCGGTTTTAACAGTCGTGGTCGCCGCCTCAACGGCATCAGGTTTGCTCATCAAATAGTCCATGAAGTATTCCATACTGCTCAAGCTTACAGGTCATGTGCTGGGTGCCTCGATCTTTTTGAACATCGCGGAAGCGGGTATTCAACACCTCTGCGCATCTAATATTGCAACGACGTCCGTCTATTATACTCCAGATGTAAACCGCATCTGCGGACAATCAGTTCCATGCAAAAGTTTTAAGAAGGAAGTCCGGCTACAAGGCTCAGGAACTCTACCAGGTGGCAAGATCTATACCTACACTGGAAAAACCTCTAAATTAGATACCTCGTGTGATACGACCATTGGCTCAAGCGGTAAATGCCTCATTCCGTTCATCTCCGTCGCCGCAGACATGCGCTATTATGAACCTGGTGACATCATTCAAATGCCATCGCTCAAGGGAAAAATTATTAATCTTCCGGATGGTAGCAAAATGGTTCATCCGGGATATCTCGTCGTACAAGACACGGGCGGCTCGATTCGAGGGCCAAATCGCTTTGATTTCTATATGGGGTCGATGGGCCTTCGTGACCCGCGTACCGGTAAAATTAATCGCGAGAACTCTTTCGGCTATTCCGCTTCAAGAGACACTCGCATGGTTGATGCTTCGGAATGCTCAGACTCAAAATCATTCACCGTTGTACGCCGTGGATCTGTTTCCTATGAAACGTCTTTAGCCGCGATTGACGATGCGCTTCGCGACGTCAGCGGCAATACACGTATGGCGCTTGCGAGCATCACACGTCACCGCTTACCGGCAGGATTTCAATAATGAACCCAATTAAAGTTGTCTGCGCTCTTATAATAGTGAACCTTTTAGCCGCGAGCCTGGCGTTCGCAAGCAAAGATATTTTACCTAGCCAAGAGCCCGACTCAACACCCGTGGATATGTCTAAACCGCCTTTCTTTATGTCGTCATATGACACCTTCCATGATCTTCAAGAATCACAGAAGGATTTCTATCTCGCAAATATCCTGCCTTTATTAAAAAAAATCCCGGCGCTCAGACAGAAAACGCAAAAAGACCTCGACGAAGCCCGCGATTGGTATCAGTCTTGGGATCAAATCCGCAAAAAGGTCTATGAGTACTGCCAAGATCAAACAGTGCAGAAAACTTGCGATGAAATCGCTGACGTGCGCTTAAAAACGTTCGATCTTTTTGCCAATCAGAAATACGAAAATCGTCTAGCTGACACCCAGCCCGTCAAGTAACTGGGCTTTCGCTTTGTTATTTATAGCGAAAATCCCGGTTTTGGGAGATTATGTCGGTCTATGAAACTAGTCTCTTGGAATGTAAACGGCCGCTCACTGCCCGGAAGTCATGGGCTCAGACCACTGCCCTGTACGCTTGACATGAAAGAAGTAGGTTCTGCTGAAGCAGCTTTTATCTTAGTCTTTCTTGTAGTTACTGATATTTTCGAAAAGCTTTTCCATGCGATAGTAAAGGTCGGCAATATTCTTGGATGGATCTTTTCCACCAAGCATGGAAGCTTCTTCAATCTTTTCAATGCAACGAATATCCTGGCAGATGAAATAAGACGTGCTGACATTACCGTTCATCGCGATGGATAGCATTCCGATATCTTCAGAAGAGCCATAGGCGTGACACCAGTTACAAAGGCCACCCGTAGGTTCACCAATAGAAGCGGTGCGCTTAAACGCGACTCCACGCGGGCTTTCCCAATTCGGCATTTTAAAAACTAGATAGATGTAAACACCGGAAGGCTCTTTCCAGGTAAAATACGAACGGACATTGAACGGGAATGAAAGCTTCTCAGGCAAGATCAGTTTCTTTTGATCGCGGTAACGAAATGCCTGGACGAGCTCACTTTCAGAAGCGATCGAGAATGTGATTTCAGTTCTATTCTTGTTTGTCACTGTGATCATAGTAGCTTTACCACCGTCAGAAGATAGCTTAGTGATCACCATCAGCATCGCTCATTTTCTTTAAAACCATGGCGATGGTTTTAGAATCGACATTCGCCCGCTTCATCAAAGACCTTGCACGGCCGGCATCGTCAGAGTCAATAGCTTCAAAGAATGCTTCGACCTTACCGATCTCAGCCAGTTTCTCTAATACGAGAGTTCCTTCAAAGTCCTGTTCATCCATTTTAGCTTCCCTTTTCCAAAACGATTTTGGCACCACTCCTCATCTGAGAAGTGGTGCCAATGATATCAAAGCCAGAAAGAATATTCAGCAATAACACATCGCGCTCTACGGTGCCGCCGGAGCCCGGCTTGATTTATTAATGACGCTTTAGCAAATCATATCGATCTAAATTCATGACTTTGCCCCAAGCCGCCGCGAAATCACGAACGAACTTTTCTTTGCCATCATCACAAGCATAGACTTCGGCAAAGGCACGCAACTGCGAATGATAGCCAAAGACCAAATCCACCGCCGTCGCAGTCCATTTTATTTCGCCCGTGCCACGATCACGGCCCACATAGATGCCCTCTTGAGAGGACTTTCCCCACTCCGTTCCCATATCTAAAAGGTGGACGAAAAAGTCGTTAGTCAATTCTCCCGGGCGCGTTGTGAATACACCATGATGGGATTGTTTGTAATTCACATTCAAAACACGTAGACCGCCAACCAGAACCGTCATCTCTGGAGCGGTCAATTCCAGCATGTTTGCACGATCTAATAATAACGTTTCCGGCGAGAGCTTAATCTTACCATGAAGGTAGTTTCTAAACCCATCCGCGCGAGGCTCGAGGACCTCAAATGAATGAGCATCTGTCTGGTCTTGTGAGGCGTCTGTTCGACCTGGAGAAAACGGCACTTCCACATTAAAGCCCGCTTTCTTCGCCGCCGCTTCAATCGCAGCCCCTCCCCCGAGGACGATCAAATCTGCCAACGAAACCTTTTTACCTTCCGAAGCCGACGTACTAAACTCGCTTTGAATCTTTTCATAGACGAGAAGGGTTTTTGCCAGCTCTTCGGGTTCATTCACCTCCCAGTTTCTTTGCGGTGCCAGTCGCAAACGACCGCCATTGGCACCACCACGCATATCTGTACCACGGTATGAAGAAGCCGCGGCCCAGGCTGTCGCAATCAAGCGTGAAGAGTTGATTCCCGCAGCCACGATCTTTTCTTTCAAAATTCTCGCATCCTGTGCATCAATGAGTTTATGATCAACATCGGGAACGGGATCTTGCCAAATCTGAACTGGCGCGACCCAAGGTCCCCAATACCGAGATACCGGCCCCATATCGCGATGAAGAAGTTTGTACCAAGCCTTCGCGAAAGTTTCCGCGAACTCTTTTGGATTATCGTGAAAACGTTTTGAGATCTTTGCGTATTCTGGATCGACCTTCAATGATAGGTCCGTCGTAAGCATTGTCGGGGCATGTTTCTTATTCAGGTCATGCGCATCCGGCACGGTCTCTTTCGCGGCGGCTTCTTTTGGTTTCCACTGATGAGCGCCTGCGGGACTTTTTTTAAGTTCCCACTCATATTTATGCAGATTTTCAAAAAAGCCATTTCCCCACATCGTCGGCGTGCTGGTCCAAGCGCCTTCAAGACCGCTCGTGATCGCATCACCGCCTTTACCGCTACCAAAAGAATTCTTCCAACCAATTCCCATTGCGTGAATCGGACACGCTTCGGGTTCTGCCCCTATATGTTTGTTCGCCGGAGCGGCACCGTGAGTTTTTCCGAATGTGTGACCACCGGCGATCAAGGCCACGGTCTCCTCATCATTCATCGCCATACGCGCGAAAGTTTCTCGAATATCCTTCGAGGCCTTTTTGGGATCGGGATTGCCATTGGGTCCTTCGGGATTCACATAGATCAACCCCATTTGGACGGCCCCAAAAGGATTTGCGAGCTCCCGATCCCCGCTATACCTCTCATCCCCAAGCCAGGTGTCTTCAGGGCCCCAAAAAACTTCTTCCGACTCCCAAACATCCTCACGTCCAAAGCCAAATCCAAAAGTTTTAAAACCCATGGACTCAAGCGCACAATTTCCGGCGAAGACGAGCAAGTCAGCCCACGAAATTTTTTGTCCATACTTCTTTTTCAGCGGCCAGAGCAAGCGACGCGCTTTATCAAGGTTGGCATTGTCAGGCCAGCTATTGAGCGGCGCAAATCGCTGGGCCCCGTCGCCGCCACCACCGCGACCATCTTCAATGCGATAGGTGCCGGCGGCATGCCAGCTCATACGAATGAAGAGGGGTCCATAATGGCCGTAGTCGGCAGGCCACCACTCTTGCGATTCGGTCATGAGTTTGAACATGTCTTGCTTCAGGGCTTCGACATTGAGTTTTTTAAATTCTTCGGAGTATTTAAATTTGCTGTCCATCGGATTCAATTTCGGCGAGTGCTGATTGAGCACGGAAAGATCCAACTGATTCGGCCACCAATCGCGATTGGATTGGGGACGCCGATTCATTTTCGGTTGTGGCGACGGAATAGCGGGATTTTCACTCTCACTTCTAGGTTCAGACATAGTTAGCTCCTTATAAGGGAAGTTTGTATGTTATGGTTCCTAGGAGGAAATCAATTCCCGGACGAGTTGTCCAATGACGTTCTAAGTAAATTTTTTCTGCTGTCTAGCTCAATAACATATTTTCGTAGGCTTTGCTTATTGGCACATAATTAAAATTGAAGAAATTGGCAAAGCCCGTCTTCAGAAGGAAACATGCCATCTTTCCATTCCGGCTTTGTTATGACAGTGTCGAAGGCCCTAAACGGCGACGCAAAGATAGAATCGGCCCTTCTGAGATCGTTTGCTTCGATCACTGACGAACCACCGCCAGAGACGACAAAAGAACCCGTAGAGCTTCTAACAGACGTCGCCCTGACGTACTTCGAACACCTATCCTCCCAGCCTTTTATTTCCAAAACCCGCCTCTGCGCTAATTTGAAATTGGCAAAGACTGAATACGCGTGCGGCAATCGCTGGCTGTCATAGCCGTTCTGTTGTAGTCACCGGCGTAAGAATAGTCCGAACAGCCTTTGACCGTCGCAATTTTATTTGTGAGGTCGTAGTTATGTGTGTAAAAAACATTCGAAGCGCCACGCTGAAGTTCGCGATCGACCGAGCTTTGTAGACGATCGTAGGTCCTGTCGTCTTGATTTTTTTCCGGAAGAATTTCAAGCTCGGTATCTGTCAAGAAGTGAGTCACGCCATTTTGGCGGATGTAAAGCTCACTGCTATTTCCCACCAATCGGAGGCCATCGCGGTTGGCGAGAGCGGGATCCGTCGCTTTATTCATCTGGAAGATGGCATTGATGTTCGTAAAATCCGGCTTAAGAATGCCTGATCGACTTTTATAGAAGAACTGCTCTTGGCTCATGCGGCCCGCGCCGATACCCAATTCATTCGGGCGGTTTTCAAAGCCTTGGCTAATAGCGGATGAGGAAAGGCCTGAAGCAAAAATCGAGTACAAGTTATGTCCCAGGCGGATGGAACGAAGAGCACGAGAGCCGATGAAATCTCCACTAGAACTATCGCGATAGCCGGTATCATAGAATTCCACCTCTACGGTACGCACATTTTTTGGGGCGATGGTCTTGCGAAGGTTATCATAGATAGCTTGGGTGATTTCATTTCTTTTGTTTTCGTCCTTTAGAGGGCTCAATTCAGATAAAGTGCCTTTATAGGTTGGTGAGCATCTATCGTCGTAGTCAGGGAGTGTAAGCATGAGTTTAAAGCCAGGGTGCGAAATCTCGGGACGATGCTGTAGTTGACTATAGTATTTCAGCGCCGTCGAGCAAGTACCTTGAATTTGAAAGCCCTCACTGGTGTTAGACACTGAAAACGAGTGGACAAAGTTAAAGCTGTTGGCTTCGGTGCGTGAATGCTTTTCAGTGCTATTGTTAGAGTGCAAAGTGCAGATCATACCCGCAATTGCATGGGCGGTGGTTAGTGTCAGTTGGCGAAATGCTTGGCCACAGTTATTGTTGGCGGCAGCCTGTGATTGAGAAGTGGAAAACAAGGTGAAGATGAGTGTAACAGCTACTAAAAGACGTTCCGTCTGCGATTTTTTCATACTCTATATCCTCGAAAATGTGTTTAAGATCTCGTATCCAATGGTATTGCAACAGATACGCCATCCCGTCTGCCTGGGAAATGAGTTATAAGGCTTCGCCGACCCTCTTTCCCAATCGCGGTGACTTTTCTCGCAAATCAGCGACTGGGAAATGAATAGACATCTTTATGTTTGTTGGTCTTAGAAAAAGACACGGGTGAAAAAAGAACTCTATCTCTTATTTTTTAGGGCTGGCTTCAAGTTCTTGCAGAATTTTTTTTGCTTCGTCTATTTGTAACTGAAGTGCGCTGATTCGGTACTTTTTAAAGCTGTTCAAGCGTTTTGTAATCTGGTCGTACAATTGATTGCGTTGGATATCTTCCTCCGGCGTCCAGTCCGAATCCGACTGTTTCGCACCTGTACGGATAGTATCCATCAGCGCGAAGACACCTTCCACGCGAAACAAAGAGCCATTCACAATACTTTTTTGCGCATACAACAGAATGCCTTCATTTGCGCGTGCAACGTCAAAGTGCGGCGACTTTACTTCGATCATCAGCTTAAGCAGACCCACTTCGATCGCCACTTCTTCCGCATTGATGTAGCCTTGAGCATTTTCGAAAGTTTTGGAATACTCATTAATATATTCATCATAGTTCTCGCGCCAGTTGCGTCGAGATAAAGAATAATCGTCCATTAAAGCACCCGTTACTCTGCGGTTGTAAATGCGAAGAAAATCTTGAAATTCTTTTTGGTTTTTCGACAGCGCCAAAGTTTCACTGTGATTTTGTGTTTCAAACAAGTGATGGGCAAACTCATGAAACACAGTCCCGGGTTTTGCGTATTCTGAAATCAAAATAACGTTCTTATCACTATCGAAGTCGTTCCAAGTTACGAAAAGAGCTCCCTCTCCATTGACTTCAGCAATTTGACTTTCTAAACGTGTTTTTAAGTGCTCTGGAACTGGGGGTAAAAATTCAAATGTTCGAGATTTGCCCTTTAGATCAGGATCTGCGGATGCATCAACAGCCACTTTATAGATCAAGACATTTGATTTCCGCATTTCATTCACGGCACCAAGCAGTGTAGGGCTCATAAGCACTTTACGTAGAGCGAGCACATCTGCTTCTCGATCATAAATGGTTTTAAAAACCGGGTTTTTTGCTGCTGCGGTGAGGGAGACCAGCACCAATAACACCGAGATTCCTGCTTTTAAAATTTGAAGGGCGATAGGACGAGCTTTAAAATGAACTGTTGTAATCATGGTCAGATCTCCTAAAACCTGTCTTGCTAGAGCTGTTCCAATAATTGAGACACAGGGACGCCCTAAATTAAATTTGAAATCGATTTAAAATAAAGAGACTGACTTTTGCCGTTACGCCGTCAAAATTTTTAACAGTTCTCAGATTCTTTGACAATCGCTCTGCTCTTTTTGTGGGTTCGACTGGCCCTTCCCCCGCCATTTTTGATAGTATGCGAACCCTCGATAGGGTGAATCTTAGAATCCTTTATAAGGTGATACAGCGGATTTGACCTGAGTTTCTAAATAATATCAATAGCTTAGAGAGGACCTCTAACAACCTTTAATTCTTAGAGTTTTTCCGTCTCAATTTGAAACGAAAAGCCGTCAAATCCTATAAACAGTGAAACGACGATGAACGCACAATACCTGACCGCTCACCGAACTTTTTTAAAAACCGATACTATAAGAGTATGAATCAACTCTTAAAATGCCCCAATAAGAAGTGTAAGTATCACGCCCAACCCGAACGAAAAATGTTTAAGGGAAAAGGAACTCATCAACGAAACGGGAAGGAAGTTCAGCGTTATCAGTGTCGTGCCTGTGGAAGAAGTTTTTGCCAAAACTCCATAGGAGTTTCGACCTATTTTAGAAAAGATGTAGATTTAGTAAAAGATATTTTTACTCGATACACGAGTGGATACACGCTGGCGAACCTTTCAAGAGATCTTCATATAAGTAAAAAAACTGCCCTCCGTTATCTTGAAGAACTGGCGGGACTTTGTAGGCGTTATCATCAAGCATATTTATCCCACGGATTTCTTCGAACTCGTTTTGTATTTTTAGATGAGATGGAAACTTTTGTAATTTCTAAAAAATATCCCTACTCCATCAGTCTTGCTGTAGATACGGGATACAACCGAATAATTTGTGCTTATACTCACGAGATAATGTCTAGCTTTTTTCTCGTCGGACTTTTAACGCAGAAGTTTAGTGCATAGTTTTTTCATCCCAAAGTTTTCTGTTC
>JBDHWW010000003.1:0-144205 GCA_039810425.1 Pseudobdellovibrionaceae bacterium
CGCATCGCTATCTTGTTTTACTGTGGTAAACTGGAACTCTACCCTCTATAGGCACAAGAAAGTCGGAAGAACCAAAACTTATTTGACTAGTTGTTCAAACCTGTTTGAATTTCCTGGGCGCGAGATAAATGTTTTTCAACATGTGCCTTTGTGGCCTCGAGATATGTCTTTACGTCGGGACTTTGCGCCGCCGGTATCAGTCTTGTGTTCAAATCATCCAGCAATTGCTGATGCATGCTGATTTGCTGATCTATATAAGCTTTGTCGAACTCTTTGCCTTTAAAGTTTTTGAGTTCTTTTTCTTTTCTTTCAGCCATGCTCCTCAAATCTTTTGAAGCGGTGCTATCTTCAGGTTTTACGCTGGCCTTTTTGGCAACATCTTTAGACTCTTTTTCATTTTTTTTGTGCTCATCAATCATCTGTTTCGCGAATTCTTTGACATCCTTATTTTCCGCTTTGGATTTTGCCATTTTAGCAAGATCTATTTCGCCGTCGTTGGCCGTCCTCATCAGCTTCACGATTTTCGCATCAGTCATCGTTTCCTGTGCGACGGCTGCGGAAGCTCCACCCATCAACCCGGCGACTGCTAAAGTGAGTACCAAATTTTTCATACCTATCTCCTTGCGTGCGTTGAAAAATATCAGCCAACACCTTAAACCGAACTCTTTCGCAAAAGACTCTTTTGATGTGAATTTTAAAAGAAGAGTCCGCAAAATCTGTCGGATGACACGGCTCTTACACCAGGCTTAACTTCACAAAGTGGGTTCCGCGGATATCCCCGAGAAGTTCTACTTGCAAATTTCCCTGACAGACTTTCCGCGCTTCTTCGAGGATGTTCCGGCGATGCTCCGGCAAATCGCGGAGGAGCACGTACGCGGCCCCTTCACTACTTAAGCAATTCGCGATTCCCAGCAATAGATTCTTTAAATCCGAATCAATAAAGAAACGGCAGCGATTTTTAAACTCCGACGTTGAAAGCTTTCCCTGCCCTTGCAAAAAGTACGGCGGATTGCACAGGATCAAATCGTACTTCCCCGCGAACTCCGGCCTCTGCAAGTCATCGTAGTTTCTCTGTAGGAAATGACAAGTTGTCGCCAGCTCTCCCAGACGCTTTAAGTTTTCCTGAAAGTGCGGCCAATAGACCGCTTGAACTTCGAGGAAGTCAAACTCCCTTGGCAGGCTTCCGCCCGCAGCCCGCCGGTGAAACAAAAAGTCCATACCGATAATCCCCGAGCCCGCGCAGAGATCAAGCGCATGCCGTGAACTGAAATCCCGCCCCCCGAGCAGCTCAAATGCCCGGCGCGCTAGAAAGACCGAATCGTGCGAGAAACGATACTCTGTCGGCTGGGAGTAATTAAATGTGTAATAGGGATTAACAGAGGACATGACCCTTCCTACCCTATATCAGATCCTTAAACAATCGTGAAAAGACGTCCCCATGGGGGCCCTACTTCTTGAAACAACTCGGATGTCGCCAGTCTCATTCTGAGACGCACTCTCCAGTCGCGTGTAAAGCGCAAATCGTCGCACCGGTTTTCCACCCTCTGCAGGTTCCCATTTTAAAGCGTATAAGAACCCAAATAGCGGGCACTGGCGTTGCAATTGCTGAGTAGAAATTCAAGGCCTCTTTAGACGCCTAAAGGATTATATTGATGTTTAAGAAGTGGCTCTTAACCACCTTCTTAGCTATTTTTGCTATGCTTTTGGTTTTACCAACCTATGCAAGCAAAGCGGGCTGGACGGACATATTTAAGATGAAGGCCTCCCTTTGTGTCTATTGGGAATGCCCGCCAGTCTTTGTGAGGACGATGGGCCTTCACAAAGTCACTGAGCAAGAGGGCCGTATCGCCTCATTGCAATCCGTAACCCGCGCCCGCGTCGACGCGAAATTTTTTGCTTCGAAAGTTATCTTCACGGAGCCTGGCGATGAGCCCGATCAGCTCTACCGCATGATTCAGATTCGTGTGAATCCCGAAGACAAAGTTACGACCTCTACCGGCTATAAGGAAACTCCTGTTGAAACCGCCGGTCACCGTATCGTGAACATCGATAACTACCAGGCCCATACACTTAAAATTAACGGCCGTGCGCTGATCTCAAAAGAACTTTCGGTCACTCATCATGCCATTCAAAACTTGATCATCGAAGGAATCATTGCACCCCCAAACAACCAGTTTGGTTCAGCGACAAACGCTCGCCTACTGAACAAGTACCTTCTTGAAAACTAGGATTAAAGTAAGAAGCAATTTTTAAGCTTTGCCCGAGCACTAAACGCTTAGACTTCCACCTGTCCGCAAAGCCAGGTTTCAAGCTCGATCAGCCCTGATGTCAAATCGGCATACTTTGGTTTAAGCACAGCAAAGACCTTACGGATCGTTTCACCGGAATAGGGCTGCCCACGCAGGTTCGAGGTCAGATCCTCAATCAATTGCGGGTAAAGGCAGTCGGTGAATATCTGAAGGTCGGTCATCCGCGCTTCATCGACTTTAAAATGAAAATCAAAGAAACCTAAAGACAGGTACTCATCCATCTTTTGGTTGAACTCCAAAGTATTGCCATAGAGCCAATTCCAAGAACTTAAGCTTTCGTATTGCTCTTTAAGCTCTGGAATTTTTGGCAAACTCTCCAAATCCAGAGCTTCGACCACGGCTTGGGCGCCATAAAACTTCTCAAACGACCGGATCATCGCATCGACAATCTTGCCGTGCTCAATGTGCTCAGAAACTTCTTTCAGATTAGCCACGCGGGCACGAACGGATTCCTTACCCTTAGCTTGAAGTTTTTTGGGATTCGGCGTGAGGTATTGCCCCAAGCGGGCCAGATCGGCGTGCAAAAGCAAAGTCCCATGATGAAAAGCGCGGTCCTTCTTTTCGCGATAAGCGCTGCCAGAGAATTTGCGAGGGCCATCCGGAAAAGGAATCAGCAAATCGTTGCGGCCCGAAGCTTTACCTTCGATACCGAATTGCTTTAACGCCTGAAAGATCACCTGCACGTTATTTTCACGTTTGTAAGCTTCGCGTGGGGACAGAAAAGTGAAGTTCGTATTGCCAAGGTCATGAAAAACCGCGCCCCCGCCCGTCGTTCTGCGGGCCAAGTGGACATTGTCGGACTTCATTTTCGCGAGATTGCATTCCGACCAAGGATTCTGGTTGCGGCCGATCACCACAGTCTCTTCATTGCGCCATAGGAAAAGAACCTGCTGAGAAGGATCGAGGTTGTGGAAGATCCACTCTTCAGTGGCAAGATTGAGGTGGGGATTCAGGCTATCGGAAAGGAAGACCTTCAGTTTTTTCATGAGGTCTTTGTACTATTACTTCTTGAGGAAAATCAAGGCTCCCTCATCCTTGTAAACTAAGTGCCAATCAGGGTGCTCCGTCAAAATCTTGAGAAGCCCCTCATTGCCTCTAAACCGGTCTAGAAAAAATGCCCCGATGTTAAATTTCTTCACCTGGACATCGAAACGTGCGCGGTCAACGCCAAACGCCAGGTATTGGTTTACAAAGAAATCCAGGTCCGTCACAAAGCCATGGTACAGAACCTTTCTACGCCCTTCCCATGCCCAGGCAAGATAGCTACCATAAAGATGTGAGTTATAAACGTTCGCTTGCAAACCTGATTGATCCAAGATTTTCGCCGCCCGCTCCGGAACTATGCGCGGATCCTTCCCGAGCCCAAAATCACGATGCCCTGAAACGCTATCATAGCCCCAACCGACATTTTTCACTACCAAACCTAGCGCAAGCGCGGCAAGCCCCACGTTCAGGTACTTCAAAGGCCATTTGGGAGAATACGCCCCCTTCCGAGCCAGAGAGGCATTCAAAGTCACAATGGCAAAGCAGAACGAGGGTACAAAGCGAATCGCGTAAAACCCGTAGAAAATGAAAAATGCCGAAGCAATGGCTTCGAAGAACGGCTTTTGTTTGCGTGCGCGGACAAGCAAAAACAAGTTTAGAATCGCCAGCGCAAAAATAAAGTATGTCTGTGCGCCTTCCCGATAGAGTGGATGAAGCGTCGGCATCCACTCGAAATAGAAAATTCGGTAAACCTTGCCCTCGTTCTGCATGAAATTAAACGGATACAAGAACCCGTCCACGCCCCGAGGATTGATAAAACAAACTAAAACCGATGCGATGACCAAAGCCGCAAACTTACGATACTCCGTCTCGCGCCATTTCGGTAAGTTGATCATTAAGAAAGTTCCACAGAGGAACCAGCCGATAGGATACCCGGGATGCAGATTCACCCAAAAGAGAAAAATCATCGGCAGCACATACTTCCAGCGGCCCGGTTTGATGTGTTCAGCCATCAGGATGTTTAAAACAGCGACGACAAAGAAGTCCGAGAAGAAGGAGGTCCTCTCCATCATTCGGAAGCTCATCGCATAGACCGCTAGAACGACCGAAACCCCCCAAAACCATGTCGCCTGTGGAGACTTTCGGATTCGCCAGAGGGGAAAACAGTATACCAAAGTAATGAAGAACGATTTAACGACTATAATCAGATCAAAATCACCGAGCTGATAAAGACCGTAGAAAACAAAATAACCCAGCCACTGATGCAGAATTGTCCAATGAAAATTCGGGATTGAAAATAAGAAAGGATCCGTCACCGGCAAAGAACCGGTCTTAAAATACTCACGAACAATCGCGAGATACATGAAGAGATCCTCTGACATCAGCGGAAAGCAGCTCATGCTAATCACAAGCAAGGCAACAGAAAACCAGACCAGCCCTTTCGAGCTGGCGTCGAAATTCAACTTCATCCCAAAAGTTTAAAGGAGTTTACAACCTACTGCAACTCTTCCAGGGCCCGCATCCACGGACTCAAAACACGGCTCAATTGTGCCTGACTTGCTTGAGACAAAGACGGCTGCACCTCGACCAAAGCTCTTAGCGTTTGGATTTTTTCAGGAAAGCTCAAACTAGACCCGTCGCCGTTCACGTAGAAGCGGTCTGTCTTACTGAAAGCGTTCTTGTTGAGGGCAAAATAAATCTCATGAGCTGTCCAAAGGTATGCGTTCATTCCCGTGATTTCCCATGCGGCGACTAAGGCCCGAATGGCCATCGCCTGATCTTCGATGCGATAGTTCGGATTCTTCACCTTTTGCATTGTCTTCAACGAGTAAACCGATTGAACCATTGAGTTTTCATCCAAAAGCTGGCTGGAGATAAAATTTGCTAAAGCAATAGTCAAAAGCTTGAGATCCTTACGGCCCTCAATCAGCGCCTGCAAAGGAGTCGCTCCGGTTTCATCGCGTTCTAGCAAAATTGCCGAACGCGTCCGCTCGACACCGTCAGTGGCTTTTAAGAACTCTTGAATTGCCAGCAAGAACTTTGCAACGTCCTGGCCTTGAACTTGATTTGCCCTTTGGCCGTCTTTGATATCAACGAGCCCGGCCATAATCGCGGTCTCTTCGCCGCCGGATTGATATTGATCAGCCCATATAGTTTTATTGTTCAAGGTGATCAAAAAAACCGGTGTCGATTTCTTCGTGATATTCTTTAGTAAAACCGCTGCATCCCCAATATTCAGCGCAAAGAGCATGTCTTTCGGGAATAACGGCCTTGCCAGCGCGGGATTTTGAATTTCACTCGTCAGTTCCTGCGCTTGAACTTTGCCAAGGCTTTCTTCAAAGCCAGTCTTTTTCCAATCGGCGGTGAAATTCAGCATTTGGCTGAGACCACGCAGCTGATCCGCATAGGCCGAGGCTGAGAAGTCTTTCGCGTAAGGCTCTTCAGAAGCCTGGAAAGAATCCGACATCTTGATTTTATCTGGAATACGATAAGAGTACGCCGACTTTGTAAATGTCATTAAGTCCAGTGAAGTCTTGGTCTTTTCGATCGGCATCATCAATGCCGGCACCAAACGCTTCTCGTCATCACGATAACCGCCCAGCGCAATCAACTTATTGATCTGCGACAAGGCGATGCGCATTTTGAAATCATTCTGGTCCGGAGTATTTTGTAAAAACAAAGCATTCGCTGCCATTGAAGTGCCGGCCGCGTTTGCCTTTAAATCCAAAGAACTCCCTGCCGCTTCGACCGCCATTTTACTTTTTGTAGAAAATTGCAAGTTCACAGATGGAGCTTCAAATCCTGCAACCTTTCCGTCAGTGCCAGGCAAGGTCTTGCCTGCCCACTTGCTGATGAGGTTCTTCAGGTAGCGCGGATAGTCCTTACGGATCGCCAAAAGCTCATCCGCTTTATCGACAAGACCCGCATCGATTTGCTTTGCGAATGTCTCTGGCATTGTCACGATGAAGGTCTGCGCGAACCGCTCGATAATGCCGATCATGTATTTCAAAGTCGCCTGGTTCAGTTTTGTATGAAGTTGCTCTATACCATATTGCTCAATCTTTGGCAGAATGAAAATCTTCTTGGCGACACCGTTGATAATACCACCGCTGCAGCCCGGAAGGCGCAGGCAACTCAGGTCTTTCGCGTCTTGCTTTGCAAGAAAGTCATACAGAGACTGATTTTCTTTTTGGAAATAGTCAACCCGCTCTTGCGGAGTCAAAATACTCCAAATGTCGATCAAAACAGTCAAGCCCGCTTGCGGCGTTGTTAAACTGTCCAAGTCTTTTGCGATCACCCGGCCTTGCTGAATGCTCTTTTGGGTTTCTGCAGGCAACTGCATTTCAAATTGCGCAATCGCGCCTTCAACAAGGGCCAGTGCTTTTGAAAAGAGGGGCGTATTATAAAGCTGATTAGCCATATCGCGGAATTTCGCAAACAAAGTCGATGTTTGCTTCTGCAATTCCGCGTTGACTCCCTCAGAGATCACTTTTGGAATACCCAAAGCAGCGATTCTATTAGTCACGACCAAGGTAAAAGCCTCAGCGCTGACGATAATGCGATTCAAATCCGAACCCTGTTGTGGCCATGCATAGCTTTTACCGAGATCAGCGATAGAGCTCTTAATAAGTTTACGTGAACGATCCAAATCAACCTGAACCTCGCCGAGAGACTTCTGAACTTGCTCCTCAGTTTGAGTTGTTGCCAAAGTTGCAAAAGGGCTGCGTGCAAAATCCGTATAAGAGCTCGTCCTTGAAGACTTATAGAATCGCTCGACCCACTGCAAACCTGCTTGAGTCAGTTGGGGGCGCTCTGTCTTTTGACCAAGCAGCATCAGGTTTTCCGCTTGCTGAAAGAAGCTCGCCGTCGAAACCGTGCCTTCCCATGCGAGATTGGCTTTGAAAAGTTCGCTCTCTTTAAGGCCGGCGCTCAAATCCGTATCTTGATTACGAGGACCGAATTCGCTGGTCGGTTGTGGGAACTGACGTTCTTGGGCTTTCGGCGCACACGCATTGATGAGGAAGCTGGCGGCAATGGCAAGTTTGATAGTGTTTTTCATCATTCCCCCTAAAAAAACAACATCAAGTTAAGTTCTTGAACAAGCTGTCTTTCAATGTTTGTTCCTGCGACCACATCAGAAACCTCCAGCGCAATGATCGCAGGGATCACAGCTGTTTTTCTGAAGTAGCTTTTAATGCTATTATAAGTGAGTTCCATCTTCGCGCGTTGTGCGTTCAGGACCGTCTTCGCGGACAATAGATCGTATCGGGCATCTTTGGATCCACGATAGGAGTCTTTTTCTTTTTGAGAAAGCTCATAACCAGCGCCAAGACTCCAACTATCGCTAAAATCATAGACAAGGCTCCCACCGAGAGTGGTTGTATTACCGATTGTTCTTTGAACTGTTTGCTTTGTTGACGCATCCGGAAGAGTGTCATCTTCATTTGTTGGAACACGTGCCGTGACTTCATCCGGCATGTTGAACAGGTAGCCCAAATAAGGAATCGCGGTGAAGCCCTTGCCGAGCTTGCGGGAGTATACAAATGAGTTGTTCAAAGTTGTGCGACCGAAAACATTAAGCTCCGCGAGGTCGTCAGGATTGTATTTCGGACCCGTCGGCAGACCGAGCTGTGCTTGATACACGAGGGCTTGGTCATTGTTACCGAAAAGGCGGTACATACTCACGAGCTGAACATCGCCGACAAAGGTTTCGTTCTTATCACTGAGTTGCTTGTAGCCTTTATCCGCCAGGGCTTGATTAGTCGCGGTGCTGAGATCGGTGTTCAGTGCCTGATCCAGCTCCGGATCAAGCCCCGAGAATTGGCGGCGGTAAGCATCGATGTTGGAAAACTGGCTCGAAATCGAGATTCTATTTGTATAAGTTACAACTGGAAGACCGAAGCCCACTGTCCAATCATTGGTCACTCCGCGGGCGTAGACGGGGGCGAAGTACTTTACGGTTGGCATTGTTTCGACCTTGAGGACTCCAAGGTTGAATTGATCTCCGAGGCCCTGGGCGCCAAAACGATTAAGGGCCGTAATGAGTTTTTTCGCGTCTGCATTAAATTTTGCCAAAGTCGGTGCATCAAAAATAACCGATTTGTAGTCTCCGAGTTTCATAAGGGTGCCGGTCTCGGTGTAGCGTTCATCGATACCTTGGATATTTCCCATGCGAATCGACGGGCTATGGACCCCTGCGGGCAGGAGCGAGGTCGACGGAAGAGCTTGGGCGCACTTTGTCCCCATTCCGATGGAGACTAAGACTAGTAAGGCAAGTAACTTCATTGAGATCCCTTCCAATGACGCTTTAAAATCATCTATAAATTTTTCTAAGCGAACTTCGTGCCAACCTCAACCGCACCACACTGACAAACAACAACGAAAATGCCGCAGTCGGGTGTCGCAGTTCCGAATATTCAGAGTGTATTTTTCAATTCGAGAAATTTTCACGAGACTTCTTCGCGCCTAAATGCATGAGAAACTCTCACGAAAAATTATGTTTCTTTTTCTGAGGTTCGAGAAACCGCGAATTCGCATCTAAAATCTTCTAACGCAGATTCATTTCAAAAATTCAGACCGATCGACGACCCCTTGGCTAGTAGAGTGTGCGGCCTGAGGCGAGTTCGAGGTTGCCTAAGGCTTCGATTGCGTCGATTTGCGATTGCACGAGTTTGGCTTTGTTAAGGTCCAACTCAAGCTCGGAGTCTAAGAGGTCATTGACCGTGCGAGTGCCCGCCTTTTTGCCGGCAGTGGCTTGACGAACAGCCTCTTGAGCTTGCGAGATCGAGACGGATTTTGATTTATATACGGAGACACTGTAATTGTATTTGCGTTTCCAGAGGTCCAGCTCTTGTGGCAATTGAATCATCGCCGCACGAGTGGCCTCAGCCGCGATCTTTTCTTGATTTGCCGCTTGATGCTGGCTTGCCCAGGACGCTCCACCATCGAAGACTTCCCAATTCAAGGTCACCCCCACGGAGTAGGCATCTTTGTATTTTGATGACTCCACCACGTCGCGATCGGCGAAGTTATAATAAGTCTTATCGGCATAGACATTCAACTTTGGCGACCACCAAGCTTTAGAAGCCGCCGCCAACCGGGCGGCCCCCTCTTCACGCAAGAGCTTTGCCTGAATATCATCACGGTTTTGAGCCTCTGCCTGCAGATCCGCAGGAATTACAATCTTATCAATCGAAGGAAAGTCCCCCGCCAGATTCTCAGGGATAGACTCAAGACCCATAACCTGCGCTAAACGGTTTTTCGCCAGTGTAATATTATCATCGGCTTGAAGCTTTTCAGTTTTTGCCTCAGCCAATTGCACTTCGATACGAAGGGCATCGTAGTTCGTCGTATAGCCATACTTCACATAGCGCTTGGCCTGATCCAAATGCTCGTCAAGATTCTTAACACGCTGATTGGCCACCACGGCCAATGTCTGAGCTCCCAGCGCCTGATAAAAATGAGAACGGACGGTGCGCTCTAGTTGAAATTCCGCACGACGCAGTTCCAATTCAGAAGCGCGCTCCTGCAAAGCGGCGGCCTTGTAATTGTTCATACCACCGAAACCTTCAAACAAAGTATAAGCCGCGCGAATATTGAAGTCCGTGTAAGGGCTTTCAACCGGCATCTCAATATGAGCGCCGCCAAAGTCCACCGGCATCAACATGTATTTCTCGCCGAACCGATGCTCGCCGTTCACGCTCAACTTCGGCATGAAAGTCGAAAAGGCTTTCTTTTTCTGCCATGTCGCGGAGTCGTGTCCTAAACGAAGCTGACGAATGCCCGGGTTATTGTCCTTTGCTTTTGCCAGCGCCTCTTGAAAGGTCAACGACTGAGCATGTGCCGCTCCACCGACGAATAGAACAAAACTGAAGAACAACTTTCCAACTTTTTTCATTTCACGACTCCATCGCTGCAACTTCTGGATCCACTTTGACTTTGCCTCGTGGCAGGAAGAAAGCAATGAGAACACAGCCACTGACAATACACGCTCCGACCAAGAAGGAATCCTGGAACGAAAGCACCATCGATTTTATATTCAAATCCTGGATGAGCAAACCTTGCGAAACCGCCTGAGACTGCCCCCAAGTGTAACCCAAAGAATGCACATGATCGCGTAGGATCACCGCCTGTCGGGCGAGGCCTTCGGTTTGGTTCGCAAGATTCTCGCCAACAACGCTGAGGTGATAATGCATACGGTGACTGAGCACCATCGACAGGATCGCGATCCCCAAAGAACCACCTATCTGTTGCATGATGTTCATCATCGAAGACGCCATCCCGGCTTTGTTTTTAGGAACGGAGTTCATCGCAAGCGCTGAGATCGGTGAAATCATCAGCGCCAAGCCTACACCGCGAATCAGTGTCGGATAAATAATTCCCCATTTCGAGGTATTGATGTCCAAGTCCTTATAAAGGAACATGAAAATACCCAACAACACCAGACCGGTGATCGTCAAAGTCCGCGCGCCCATTTTATCGCTGAGGCGCCCGCCCACGGGCATTAACATCGCAAGAACCAAAGAGCCGGGCAGCATCAAAAGCCCGCTGTCCACTTCTTCCAAACCTTGAATCTGCTGCAAGAAGACCGGCAACAAGAATGTTCCGCCATACAAAGCCAGCGAGCGCACCATTGTCACCACCATCGCCATTGTAAAGGTGCTGTTTTTAAACAATGTGATGTCGATGATTCGGTTTTCCACTTGGGTTTCCACAAGCATGAAACCGGTAAAACCTAAGGTCGCGATAATTCCGCAGACAACAATGTAATTCGAAGTCCATCCTTCATGCTCGCCTTTTGAGACGCCTAGCAGAAAAGAAATAAGAAAAGCCGTTAAAAAGAAAAATCCCCACGTATCAAATGCTCTGCGGTGATGGGGATGCGGAACATCTTTACGCAGCATCTTCATCGCCATAATCAAACCGATAATACCGATCGGCAGATTTACAAGAAAGATCGACCTCCAACCAAACCACTCGGTCAAAAAGCCTCCCAGTGTTGGGCCGATCGCAGGACCCGCGATCACTCCGACGCCCCAATAGCCAAGCGCTTTACCACGCTCATCAGGATCAAATACCTCGGTGATCATCGCCATACCCGTTGGCGTGATCGCCCCGCCGCCCAGGGCTTGAATCACGCGCGCTACGATCAGCGAAGGCAAATCCCACGCAAGCCCGCACAGCACCGAACCTAAGGTGAACACAATAAGACTGACTGCATACAAGGATTTATGACCGATGCGATCGCGGAGCCACGCAGTCAGCGGCATCAGAGAGGCAAAGGCCAACATGTAGCCCGTGACAATCCATTCGATGTCATCAACGCCAACACCGAAGTCGGCCATGATATTTGGTACAGAGACATTGACGATACTGGAATCCAGGGCGGCCATCATCGTCCCAATCATGACGATGATGAGCACCTCCCATTTATAACGCGAATTTTGCGTTTCCATAATTATCTCACTTTAATTTTTACCGTCACTGATTGCCCTGATTTCAAAGTGTCTAAAGGATTGTCCAAAATAATTTTGATCGGAATGCGCTGAACCACTTTCACGAAGTTTCCCGAAGCATTGTCGCTCGGAATCAGAGCGAATTGTCCCGCAGTTGCCGCGCGCACTTCACTGACTTTGCCACTGAGCTTACCACCTTCATCAATAGAGATGGCCACGGGTTGGCCGGGTTTAATGTGTGTGATTTCAGTTTCTTCGATGTTTGCGTTCACCCATGCGTGGGCACGGTCGGCGACAGAAACCGCCGTCTGCCCATTCTCGAGAATATTTCCGACTTCGGCAAGCTTCTGAACCACAATTCCATCAAATGGCGCCTTCAAGAAGGTATTTTCAAACGCCACTTGCGCGAGCGTGAGCTCTGCTTGCGCCAGAATAAAGTTAGAACGGGCGTTATCGAGGTCTCTTTGTGGAGCGCTGTTTTGACGAACCAAGCCTTCGAGGCGGCCGAGCTCTTTACGCGTCAAATCCAGTTTAGATTGCGCACGGTCGACTTGCGCTTGACTGATACGGTGATCGAGCTCAACAAGCACGTCGTCTTTTTTAACGATCGAGCCCTCCTCCACGTTTACTTTTTCAATTCTCCCGCTCACCCCGCTCGGGGCGACGCGCACGATGGTCATGGCCACGCGGGCGTCATCCGTATTGATGTACGGATGGAAGAAGAAAAACCACGTAATTAACGCCAGGAGGGTAATACCAAGAGTGCTGACAAGCACTTTGCGGCTCAGCTCCGACTTGTACCAAACCTTTTTCGCTGAGACAGAGCCTGTTGGAGTTGCTCTTGAAATGCCGGTCGTGATTGTAGTCTCTGCCATAAAGGCTCCTATTTATTTGCCGTGTACTTTGTCAAAGTGTGCGTTTATTTTTGTTAACAAACTAAAAAGCTGTTCATGTTCTTCCGGTGACAGGGACGCCACCAAAAGATCCGCAAGTTCGCCGTAAATTGAAAGAATAACCGGCATTTGCTTTTCGCCTTCCGCCGACATCTTGACTGTCCATAGTCGGCCATCTTCGGGGCTTTGATTTTTCTCAACCCAACGCTGCTCCACCATCTGCGCGATGGAACGACTGACAGTTCCGGGGTCCGTACCGACACGCTCGGCAAGTTTTCCCAGGCTGATTTCGCCTTGTGTGTGGATTACTTTGAGCATCACCATCTGACGATGCCCGAAAGGCAGATGTTTAATTCTCTGAGAAATTTCTAAACTAATGTTTCTTCTCAAAGCGCCATATTGCTCGAGGGTCTTAATATTATTGCTTGCCATGGCAACTAATATAACAGGTGTTATTTGCCATAGCAAGGAGTGTGGAACTCGCATTCCAAAATGAGACGTAAGATATTAGAATTATTATTCGACTTAGAAAAACAAAAAGCCATGGGCTTCAATCCATGGCTTTGTTTTAAAAGAGTTTTATAGCTCTACTATGGGGGTCCTGTCTCCTGGTGATGGACCAATTCACGAAGCTCCCTGTGAAGCATGAATTCGTGGCGAAGTGATTTGTTTATTCGTAACACTCGCATCCTCCTCTAAGGCCATCACTACGATGAACCAACATGCAGTACTTATCGGCTGGACCTTCGGCGGGTTGAGGTTTTTTTTAACCAGCACGTACGATTATCAGTGTGAAACGAGACTTGCTGTATTTAATTGCACAAATAAAAAAATTTGTTCCAACATCACCCTGGCTTACAAAAGAACACTCGCATAAAAAAGCTGCTTGAGTCGCTACTCTTGAGGGGGCGCTTGATGTATCATCAACTTGTGAGCCAGGATGGAACCGATATTTTTTCGAAAGTGACCGTCGAAGAACGCATGCGTCTTTTCAGAGACCTTGCGAACGTGCGCGGTGAAGTGACCTGCAAAGGTGACGACGACGATGTTTATCGTATGATCGTTGAGCGTGCGACGGCCAAAGCCGAACTCCAATGTTCTATTCCTTTCGGTCTCCCATCCCCGGCTAAAGAAAAAGAGCTTTTAGGAAACTTCTTTTTAGGCGGTGAAAGATATTTCTTTAAAACACCGGTGAAGGTGGATAAAGACGTCGTCATTTTACGCATGGACTCCGATCTCTTTCACCTGCAGCGCCGCCAAAATTACCGCATTAAAATTCCAGAAAATTATCAGGCAACATTATTGATTTCCTCTCTGAACAAAGCCGCAGTAAAACTCACGGGCCAGCTTTATGATTTGAGCAGCGGCGGATGTCGCGTCGTTTTAGCTGCCAGTACGCCATTGCTTGAGCATGGCGATATTATTGAAGGGCATGTGGTGATCGGCAAAAGGGAATCACTTGGAATAGAGGGCACCGTCCGACACCATAAAATCGAAAAGGGCGCCAATCTCACTAAACAAGTTTTCGGTATCGAATTTAAACCCCTTTCTTCTCTATTAGAGGGAAGGTTGTTTGCAATTACAATGGATTTGCACCGGGAATTCTTCTCAAGATTAAACACCAAAAGCTAAAGAATTCTTCAAAATTTTAATCGTGTCCAGAATAGAACCAGCCGATAAGTACTCTATGAAGGCAGGTGATTAATGAAGTACGTACTTGGAATCATCATATTTTCGTTCATTCTAGGAGTCGGCGTCTGGTTTGAGCTGCTCATGAACGCTTGATATTAGTTCTTTAACTTGGCCGCGGCTTTGTTGGCCTCTTCAAATCGCTTCGTATAAGCACGAAGCTCCTGATTGAATTCGCTACTTTTCTCTCGCGCATAGTCGTCGAAGTTCTTTCTTTTATCTCTCATGTCTGATTCGAACTCTTCTCGTCTATCACGTTCCGCGGAATAAAATTCTTTTCTTTTGGCATCGAGATCATCATAAAAATCCTTATTCTGATCACGTGTGCTTTTTCGTTTCTTAAAATCATTGCGCGCTTCCTCTTGCTGCTTGGTGAATTCGTCTTTGCGCTTTCTTTCTTCTTTCACATAAGCCTCGCGGGCCTTTGTCATGTCCTTCTGAAAGACCTCCCGCTTCTTACGTAAGAGCCCATCGAACTTTTCGCGGATGTTCGTTGGAGACTTTTTCCCGTCGGCGAAAAGCTGGTCCATGAATGCGAGCTCATCATTTTCTTTTTTCTTCTCTTCAGGAATATTCTTACGAAGCTCTTCGAACTGCTGGCGGTCCGCCGTCAAAGAGTACTTGTCGTCGACTAGTGGGGCATTCTCAGTTTGAGACAGAGCGCTTTCCGATTTTTTTGTAGAAACTTGGCAGGCAGAAATGAAAATCATGGATGCCACATAAAGCAGCGAAAGGTATTTTGTTTTCCCCGACCAATGTCCCATGAACGGACCTCCCTGAGTCTAATTTGTCTCACTCTGAGAATAATTGGACTTCAAAGAAAGAGCAATCTGTCGATAAGTATATATATGTTGTACGGAAAACGAATCTACGAACCTCAGTCGCGCTTGTCGCACAATCGTTCCCAGAAGATGATTCTGAACAAGGCCTTCCAATACAAGTACACGGTCTTCTTGATGACCGCTGTCCTCGGTGGAGCGCTGTTATTCTTCGCGCCAGCGTACTACTTCATCAGTCAGAACTACACTCTCTTTACAAATCTTGCTTATGATACCCAACCAGCTCTTGTGACTCACCTCGAGCGCGAAGTGGTTTGGCTCGGTGTCGTTATGGTCCTTAGTCTGGTGATCATAGGTGGTTTCACCCTCGTCGCCGGTCTTCGCATGACCAAGAATCTTCTGGCCCCGTTGGTGCAAATGGAAAAGCACATGAAAGAGCTCATGTACGGTCACTGGCATATTCCTGATTACAAAATTACGAATGAAGACGACTTCCGCGACTTGGCGATGACGTACGACTATTTCTATCGTTCATTGAAAGCCAACACCGAAGCCGAATTGAAGCTCATCGAAAAGCTTTCGATTGACCCTCAGAATCGTGAAGCCTACGCGGCTTGGAAGAATTTGATTACGATCAAACGCTCTCGCTTGGGCATGCAAGAGTTGCCGTTTGAAGAATTCACGGTGCAACCGTTGTCACGCAACGGCCCTGATTTTGGCTCAGAAAAAACAAAGACGGCTGTTACCGGTCCCGACGTAGTGTCGATCGAAGCTGGGCGTCGGCGTCGCGTTTCTTAATGGCTTCGCGTTTATCGTGGGTTTTCTTCCCTTTAACTATGGCAATCTCAATTTTAGCGCGACCTTTTTTGAAGTAAATTTTCAAAGGCACGCAGCTATAACCCTTTTCACGAAGAGCATCGTAAATACGATCGAGCTCGATCCGATTCAGCAAAAGTTTACGCAATCTCTCAGGTTCATGATTGTTGTAACTACTGGCTTTGTAGACCGCGATGTGGGCATTTTGCAGAAACGCTTCCGATCCACGGAAGCTCACATAGGAATCTTTGAGCTGAACATTCTTATCCCGCAACGACTTGACCTCACTGCCTGTCAGCATAAGGCCTGCCTCAAAGGTATCAACGATCTCGTAGTTGAACCGGGCATTTTTGTTTTCTTGGATGATCAGAATGCTCATTCCGAGGACCCTATCAGGGTCCTCGCGGGATGTCAAAACAGGGTTTGGGGCGGGATTGCATATCTAAGAAGATGGCTTAGCTCTCCGGAGGCCGCACCCGTATGCCTAAAACCACACTTCTCGAGGACATGAATCGAGGCCCGGTTTTGTGGGTGTACGACAGCGGTCAGGGGCCTTTTAAGTTTTGATCGAGCTGCTAAATCAACAAGAGCCTTACAGGCCTCTGTTGCGAAGCCTTTGCCCGTATCGGGAAATGCATAAACGACATCGGGCTGGTTTCGAGCCCCTCCATAAGAAATTCTCTGACGTGTTCGTTTTTTGTGAGTGCATAGAAGTCATCGAAATCTTCTTCGGAAATGGGGCAGTAAAAAAGTCGCGGAGACATTGGCGTCAATGACATCTATCCAAATTACAAGATTCTCTCTGCCATTAAAAGCACCTTCGCCGATGGTAGTGGGGCGTTATTTTGCCGTAAGTTATAGGTCCTCGGGCCTTAACCCCAAATCCATGACCGCCACAAGAGAGACCAGATAGGCTACCTCTTCAATATGCCCTAAGACTTTTTGCATCTTAATTTCGGTAGGGCCTGGCATTTGATTCATACCAAAAACCTCTACCGTCTCCCCTCGAACCACAGCACCACCAATGCGACTAATTTGAGGCAACATTGCTGTGTTCTTAGAAAAGTAATATGTCTTACCTTTTCTTATAGTCTCATTGGCAGCGAACTCGACAACTGCGCGATCGTCCGCATTTAGTATCGTCGACATTTCTGGACCGACATCTTTATACAGCTGCAAATAACCTGAATGTATTTCTTTTGCTGAAGCACTGAGTTCTTTGATGACCACAACGTCTGGCGAGAGTTCGGCCACTTCTTTTTTATTAAGCAGATGCTCTGGAATCACCACAATGTATGGTTTCGTATGAGGCAATAAACTGTGCCCATCCCACATGGTGACTGGAATGTTTTTACCTCCAGACGCTAAGTGCTTTTTAATATATTGGGCAGTTATTTCTAAACCACTCACCCCGCCAACAACGACAGAAATCTTTTCTAACTGACTCATGATAAATCTCCTCTCTTGTGGGCCCATGCCCTGATTTTTACTATGCAAAGAGGATAGAATTTTATAAATCACCTGTTCAGCACTGTGGAGTCGTATCTGCTCTTTCTGAAGATGACTGAGTCTCTCTTTTAAAAGAACTTCCAGACGAGCTGGATTCATCGAGGTATCAACCTCGAGAAGTGACTTGATTTCATTCAACGTAAAACCAAATGATTTGAACTGTTTAATTCTTTGTACAACTTCCACTTGTTCTTCTGTGTAGTAGCGGTACTTATTCTCGCCACGAGTATGAGCGGCAATAAGCCCTGCGGCCTCATACACACGAAGCGTTCGTTGAGTGAGCGAAACTTTCTTTGAAAATTGTCCTATGGATAACCAGTTCTTCATTCTTGCCTCTAGAAGAAGCCTAAAGTTTGACATTACGTCAAGGTCAAATCAGTTTTGAGAAAATATCAAATGGCCCGGATCACCTTCGCCGATGGTAGTGGGGCGTTATTTTGTGAATGAGGACTATTTTTTATCGGCGCAAATTAATTCTTGACGTGAGTTTGGGGTGATTTCCCTCTTTACGCCTGTAGAAACAAGAAGTGTTTTAATAAGCTAATACAATTCATCACAAGGCTTGCACGCTTTTAATTTTTCCAAAATGAGGCCGCTCTCATGCGACCTGAAATCATCTCTGGTGGCGGATTTTAAGGGCCAAAATGGAGCTTAAAAAACGCATGCTATACCTTTTCGCAGAGAAGGAATTAGCCATGAAACATATCAACTATATGATTGATGAGAATATCAAAAAGCTTTCCGACAAAACTTTGCTCGCGCAAACGGATCTCTTAGCGCTCGAACATCGCAAGAACTCAATTCTGCTTTTACGTCACCTTCGTGAAATTGAAGTGCGCCGTCTGTTTGTGGATCTTGGTTTTACGTCTATGCATAAGTATTGCATTCAACAGCTTAAGTTTTCAGAAGGCGAAACGCAAAGACGCCTGACCTCGGCAAGACTATTAACGGAGCTTCCAGAGATTGAAGAGAAAATCGAAGCCGGCAGTTTGAGTGTTACAAACCTTTCTAAAATCCAGAGTTTTCTCAAACAGGAGAAAGCCGCTTCTCATACTTTGAGCAAAGAAGAGAAATTAGACTTGATTGAAGAAATGCAAAACAAATCCACCCGCGAAGTGGAAAAAGAGCTTATCAGCCTTTCTCATCAGCCAGCCCTTTTAGCTGAGAAGTTTCAAGGCGCTAAGGCGTCTATGCTTTTAAGCGAGGTCGGTCAAGACTACCAGAAATTTGAAACTCATCTTTCAGAAGAACACCAAGCACTTTTAACAGAGTTTAAAAATCTCTATGCCCATGAACTTAACGGACACGGCAATGGCGATGTTCTTGTGTTTTTATTAGAAAAAGCAGTTCAACATAAAAAGAAAAAGATGGGTCTTATAGATAAGACGAAGCCTTTGCTCAAGAAAGTAAAATCTGCGAACAAAAGTGACGCCACCAATGCTGCGCCACCACCATCGGCGCCGAAGGTGAACATAACTCCGTACCGAAAATACATCAGCGTCCATACCAAAAAACATATTTGGCAGCGTGCCCAATCTTGTTGTGAACACCGAGACTCCGCAAGCCAAAAGCGCTGTGCCTCGAAGTTTGCACTGCAGATAGATCACGTTCAGTCACTAGCACTGGGTGGTTCAGATGAAATACCAAACTTACAATTGCTGTGTTGGGCGCATAATTCGCGACGGGCGATAAAGACTTTTCGTCAAAGGCATTAACGCCAGCGCTATTCGAA
Source organism: Pseudobdellovibrionaceae bacterium (assembly GCA_039810425.1). Lineage (GTDB taxonomy): Bacteria > Bdellovibrionota > Bdellovibrionia > Bdellovibrionales > Bdellovibrionaceae > JACMRP01. The sequence continues at coordinate 19,168 of JBDHWW010000003.1, forward strand.
GCCGAATTTCTTATAAAGCGCTACGAACTGCTCTGGGCTGAGTTCTTCGCCGCGGACGGTTTCTTTAAAACCCATTTCGGCGAGCCAACCCACGAGTTGGGCTTCGCTGATGTTTTTTTGCGAATAAAAAACCGATAGGTTTTTCTTTAGGAGCTTCCGGCGTTGAGCAAAGGCGGCCTTCACAAAACTTAAGAAAGACTTGGGCTGTGTCAACACGGGCGGCTTGCGAGTAAATGCCAAAACCCGCGAAGCCACACGCGGAGCGGGATCGAAATCCCCCGGGCCAGCTTCCGTAATCTTTTCGGCTTTCCAGAATGTTTGTGCAATCACCGTCAACAAACCATAAGCATCGGTCTTTGCCGTCGCAGTAATTCTTTGCGCCACTTCTTTTTGGAACATCAGCACCATGTGATCCAAACCACCCTCACCGTCCAGGCAGCGATCAATCACAATACTTGAAGAAATCTGATACGGAAGATTACTGACCAAAACTTTTTTGCCCGCCGCTGAAGAATAAAACTGCTGCCAATCCAATTGCAGGGCATCACCTTCGATCACCTCGAGCCCCTGAGAGCGCCAGAATTCGGCGAGCACGCGATCCAACTCAATCACGCGGAAATTCCCGCACATCTCGCGCAAGAAATAAGTCAAAGCCCCCGGCCCAGGCCCCACTTCGATCAAGGTTTCAGCAGAAAACTCGCGGGCTTTGTTGATGATTCTTTCAATCACCACATCGCTGACCAGAAAGTTCTGCCCCAGCGACTTCTTGGCTTCAATACCCAGAGCCTCTTGTACGACTTTCAGGCGTTGCCGAGCGGTACTCATTGTTGGTTATTGAAATCTTGGGGAAGGCTCTGCGGAGAAGGCCCAAGATCCAATGTCGAAATTTCGCCTCTATTCAGGCGCAAAACACCCACGTAGCCGATCATCGCGGCATTGTCCGTGCAATACCTGAGAGGCGGAATCACCAATTTAAAACCTTTACGTTTTGCCCAGTCTTCAGCCCGCGCACGCAAGCGAGAGTTCGCACTCACGCCACCAGTTAAGATCACACGCTTGGCTTTAAATGTTTTCGCGGCCTTTTCAAGCTTTGCAATCAGCACATCCACGATGGCCTCTTGGAAAGAAGCACAGAGATCTGGTAGATGTTTTTTCACTTCCTCAGGGCCCATTCGCTCTAGCAGGCGTTGACCTGCGGATTTTAAACCCGAAAAGCTCATATCAAAAGTATCGTCATGAAGCATACTACGAGGGAACTCGTAAGCCTGAGGATTTCCCTTTTGCGACTCACGATCTACACGCACTCCGCCCGGAAAACCCAGCCCCGCCATCTTGGCAAATTTATCAAAAGCCTCGCCAGCCGCATCGTCTTTGGTCGTCCCTAAAACTTCGTAATCCCCAATCCCCCGGATATGATAGAGGCTCGTGTGCCCGCCGCTGATGGCAAGACCCACATAGGGATAATCGAAATCTTCTGGTGGAGCATACTGAGCATCTTTCAAAAATGGGGCTAACAAATGCCCTTCAAGATGATTCACGCCGATAAACGGGATTTTGCGAGACTGCGCAATACTTTTCGCGGTAACAAGCCCGACAATCAATGAGCCCACCAGTCCAGGGCGATTCGTCACTGCAATGGCCGGAATATCCTCCCAAGTCATATTGGCTTTTTTCAGAGCTTCTTCAATGAGCGGAATCAAGGCCCTCGAGTGATTGCGGCAGGCAATCTCTGGAACGATCCCCCCGTAAGGTTCATGTTCCAGGTCTTGGCTCGCGGAAACGACCGAGTGAACCCATCCCGTGCGTTCAACAACGGCCACAGAGGTATCATCACAACTCGTTTCAATCGCGAGAACGCGGTCCATTTGGTACTCTTTATTTTTTATTAAGACCTTTTAAACGGATCTTAGCCTTTTTTGCTTCGTTAGAATCTGGAGATTTGGTAACGAGCTCATCATAGAATGTCTTGGCTTCATCTTTCATACTTAACTCTTGGAAAGACACGCCCATTTTGTATGTAGCCTCGTTGAACTTTTTGCCTTTGGGGTTTTCATCGCGATATTTCTGATAGTTCAAGATCGCTTTTTTCCAATCCTTTTGTTCGAAAGCCTCTTGGCCGAGCTCATAGGCACTTTTCTTGGCTTCTGTGGCGGCTTTCGCCTGGGCCGCAGACGCCTGAGCGAGGGCAGCGGCTTTTTCAGCCTTTAAAGCGTTTACTTCAGCACTTAATTGGAAAACTGTTTTTTCGAGATTGCTGAGACCATCTTGTAAAAGAAGAATCTTCTTGTTGGCGTCTGCTGAAGAATCAGCGGCGAACTTCTTCGCAGCTTCCGCTTCTTGCGAGCCTTGGCCTTTTTGGTGCTCAAGCACTTCTACACGGCCTCTCAAGCCACGCACGTCCTCTTCAATATCCGAGAAGCGGCTCGCAGAGTCCGCGGAAGCCCTTTGCATTTTTGTGACCTCTTGCTGAATCACTTGTTTTTGCTCGGTTTCGCGCACGTCTGTACGGGTTTTCAAACAGCCAGTGAGGCCGAGGCACAAAATACATGCAGGAAGTAACCACTTCATAAAACATCTCCTGTTTTTTGACGGATCAGGCGAGCTGAGTTTTCCGCTTTTTCAGCGGCCATCCTTGCTTTAATAAAAGCATCACGTGCCTGGATGTAATCTCTGTCTTTGTAGTACAACCGGCCTTGTCGGTAGGCCTCGTCAGCTTGGTGCCAGTAGCCTGGTGAGTGGCGGGGGGCTTGGACTGCCCGAGCGGCTTCAATCGCGGCGCGGGCCAGAGTATACTCTTCAATCGGTTGGGGGACCGTTTGGCAGCTCACTAAGAGAGCCAACATCGTCACTGCTAGAACAACAAATCCCCTCACCCGAAAATTCCTTTAACTATTATTGCTGAACTGGCAAGAAGTTCGCGCGACGGTTTTTTGCGTTCGCAGCTTCGCTCTCACCTGCTTCAACAGGTTTTTCTTTTCCGTAGCTGATCACAGACAAACGAGCCGCTGGAACACCCAAACTTACCAAGTAAGCTTTAACCGCGTTAGCGCGTCTTTCGCCCAATGCCAAGTTGTACTCGATAGTCCCACGCGCATCGCAGTGACCTTCGACTTGAACTTTGTAGCCACCGTTCTTTTTAATCCAATCCGCATTGCCTTGGAGGATCTTCTTATTCTCAGCATCGATGCTGGATTTGTCATATGCAAAATGCACCGTCTCAAGTCCAGGGATCTTACCGCTGTCACTGCCGGCAGTATCAAAACTCATTGGAGTTGATTCCACAGCCGTCTCAGACGTTGGAGTGGTGATAGGTGTTGATTCAACATCGGACTTCGTTTGTTTGCCTTTACAAGCAACTACCAAAGCGACTGCAGCAAAAGCGAACGTCAATTTACGTAACATCGTTACTCCTCCTTAAAGTTTTTGACCTTTAAAACTTTAAGCCATGATGGGTTATTGTCAAACCATATCAATTAGTTGTTTCGATATTGATGTTGCGTTGCCATGCGGTGATACTGAGCCCATGAAATTGAAAAATCTGTTATTTTTTGCGGCAGTCTTAGTCACAGCATCCTTCTTTTCCGCTCCCAGCTTGGCTCTCGAATTCCCTCCGAGTTGGAAGGTCAAGAAAATCACTACACCTCACTTTGAAGTGATTTATAATGCCGAGCAGCAAGAGCTGGGTGATCTTTACGCGCGCCAATTAGAGCGGGCCTACAGCGCGCTCTCTCCAATTTTCGCCGCCCAGCCCGAGAAAACTCTCGTGATCATCAATGACAAAACAGATGCGACCAATGGTTATGCGACTCGCATCCCTTATCCACATATCATGACGTATCCAGTTCTGCCTGGACCGCAGGAAAGCTTAAGCGAAGCCGGCGATTGGTCTTTGGAACTTCTTGCACACGAATACACGCACATTCTCACATTTGAACCAGCGACCGGAGTTTTCCGTGTCCTGCGCGGAGTCCTCGGCAGCATTGCTTCGCCGAATATTCTTTTGCCGAACTGGTGGAAGGAAGGTCTCGCCGTTCAAGTAGAGTCCATGCTCGAACCTAAAGGTGGCCGCTTGAAATCCCTGTACCAAGATGCGGCGATCCGCGCGATGGCGGATGATAACAGTTTGCAAAGTTATGACGTTGCACAAATCAACGAGTTCATCCCCTCATGGCCCGAAGGCATGCGTCCTTACATGTTTGGTTCGATTTTCTGGAGCCAAGCCGTCGAGGAAAACGGCAAAGAGGTTATGAATAACCTCAACATGCGCCACTCTTCGCGTATACCTTACTTTATCGATGCGCCGGCCGAAGATTTACTGAAACTTGACTACGAAGATTTCTATCAAAAGGCCCTCAGCACGACGAACACGATGGCGCAAGAGCAATTAAAATCTCTGCGAGCCACACCCACCACGGAGATTCACAGGCTGCCGCTAAAAGCAAAATACTCTTCCTCACCGGCAATCAGCGATGACGGCAAGTACTTGGCACTGATTACTGTCGATTACAAAGCCGATCGTGTGATTGATATTTTCATTCGTGATCCAAAGACAAAAGTTATTAGCAAGAAACTGCAAGTCGAAATCAAAAAAGAAGATGAGCCTCTCACGCCGAAAGATAATAACGACGGCCCGCCTTCAGGCAGCATCCAAAAGATCGCATGGTTCCATAAGACGCCGAAATTGATTTACGATCAGCTTCGCTACCTGAACCGCATTGAACGCTACTCGGAACTATACTCTTACGACCTCGACACCGGCAAAAGCAAACGTTTGACGACGGGCTTGCGCGGGCGCGAACCGTCCGTGTCCCCGGATGATGATAAAATCGTCTTCGTCCGTCTTGAAGGTGGACGCACCCGCCTTGCAGTTTACGATCTGGCGACCGGAAAAGCCGAGATCCTCTTTAGCCCCCCCCTGCAAGAGCGTATCTCTTCACCGGCCTACATGAATGCGGACACGATCATCTTTGCGCTTCGTAACAGCCAAGGCGAGGAAGGCCTGTGGACCTACTCGCTCAAAGACAAAACCACCGCGCAAGTTTTAACATCATTCACACAAGCGCGCTTTCCGAGTGTTACGAAAAACGGTTTGATGTTCACGGCGTCAAACAACGGCGTGCACAACCTTTATCTGGCAAATGCCGGGATGACTTCGGCAAAACCGGTGACTCATGTGGCAACCATGGTCAGCTCCTCAGCGTTGGACCCACAAACAGACAACCTCTATGCCACTTATATGTCATCCATGGGTCCGATGGTGGTCATGATCGCGGCCGATAGCTGGAAGAAAACTCCGGCGGCGCTGCCTCAAGTCGATGGGCTGTTTGCAAAACGCTATCAGAGGACACTCGTGCCTGCTGAAATGCCGACGGCGGACGAAACAAAATTCGAAGTCAGCGATTATAGCCCCTGGGGCTACTTGTGGCCGCGCTACTGGATTCCATATATTTGGACTTCACCTGAGGGCGGTATCGTCATTCAGGCACAGACCTCCGGCTTCGATCCGCTTCATCGCCATTCTTACGATGTCCTTGTCGACTGGAATACTTATCTTAAAGCCTTTGACTGGTCCGTAAGCTATTTGAACAACACCACGAACCTTCCAGTTCAAGTCACGAGCGCGCAAACACACTCTTACTTGGTGGAACGTGAAAATCTCGTGAAAGATACTTTGGCGCAAGTCTCTGCCTTACCGGACATCTGGAGCCTTAGCGAGAAACTCACTCTGGGGCTTGGCTGGCGTTATCTCGAGAGAACGGTGGTCAGCAGCCCGACGACAAAACGCACGGGCCCCTTTGGCTCATTGATCTACAAAAACTTCACTCAGGGAGGAGAACAGTTTACTCCGCAAGAAGGTGGTGGCGCTTATCTGATGGCCGTGGACTACATCGCGGGCAAAGGCCTGATGAATCATTCGCAGTTCCAAACAGGTGGCGTCTACTATTTTTCGACGTGGTTGCCGAAACTGCACTCAATAATGGCCCGAGCAAGCGTGCTTTACACGCCTGAGAAAATCGCCGCGATTTACGGAACCCAGTCGGCCTCGATGGATTTTGACGGCTCGGATTTGATGTCCAAGTTCCTCGCCCGTGGCTACTCGACTGGTCAGTTCATTGGCCGCAACATGTACAATGCGAGCCTCGAGTACCGCCTGCCGATTTGGGACATGTACAAAGGCAAAGGGACCTGGGCGTTCTTTGCCCGCCGCCTTTACGCCGCGTTGACTATGGATGCCCTTTCAACCGACGGCTTTGCTTATGAAATCGTTAATGGCACTTTTGCGGCTAATGCGGTGACGGCGCATGATATTTTCATGAGCTACGGCTTTGAAGGGCACTTGGAAACGTCGATTGGCTACGAATTCCCGCTGAACTTCGTTTTTGGTGTCTACCAAGGTTCCAATAAAAAGTACACGCCAGACCCGACAGCAGGCCTTGCCATCCAATTCGGAGGCTTTTAGCGCTGCACGTTGTCGGCTCTCCACAAGGACCCCTTGACAATGATCCAGGTCGTCGAAAACACTGGAAATACCTGGAGGGGTGCATGGAGAAAATCAGCTGGATTAAAGAACTTGTGAAAGCTGAACAACAAATGGAAGAGTCTGGTCTCGTGGACATGACTTTTGGGTTCGACCCAGAACGCGTTCTCGTGACCGAAAGCATCCAATTTCTCATGAACCTCAAAACCGAGTTCGTGGATGCTTCCACCAATTTTAATGAGTTGAAACCTTCTGCTCTCGGACGCATCAAAATTTATGGGATCGCGAAGACTCACGCAGACTTCATGCTTTTCCGTAATGGCTATAAAATGATTTTCTCATTGAAAGCCCCAGGTCAGATCAGTGTTCGATTCAATTTCATCGGTACAAATTACATCCCCACTCCGGGAGCCCCAGAGAGCACTCCGGCGGCAAACGCGAACGTGATGGATGAAAATGTCGTTGAAGCAAAGTGGGCTGCTTTCGAAGAGCTCATCTGGACTTATCGTGGACAGACTGTGAAAATGGAATACATGGTTCGCCACTACCTCACTCAATTCATCCGCGAAAGCTCTAAATAGTTTTAGAGTCCTGGACTTATAAATTGTCCGCAGTTCGCGGACAATAGAGCTAAGATGAAATCAAAGCTTTGTATTTATATCTTTGTTGGCCTGGGTTTTATCAATAGCGCTTTTGCTGCTGATATCTGTGCTAAAAACGGCAAAGACCTAGCTCTCTTGAAAGACTCTTTTCCTCGATTTTTTCAGTCACAAACAGAAATCCACTTCGCTCGCTCAGAAACTCCGGTGGCGTATCTCAGTGTGACAGTATCTCCGGATAAAATAGCCGGCGAAGCAAAGTACAAAATTCCGATCTTCGGGATCAAGCAAGAAAAAGGCTATGCGACGAGTCTATGCTACAACAAAGACAATGGCGAGCTAAAAATCGAACTCGATAACGGCAAAGAATTCAAAGTGAAACTTATCAACGACAATCCGCCCGACGCCACTGTCACTATTAAAGGTTACGAGATGACTCGCAAACCAGCCGAGTACAATAAAGCCATGGCGATCTTAAATAGCACAAGCTCAAGCTCTTCGTCTTCATCAGGCGGATCTAGCGACAATAACAATAATGGAGGTGCTCAATGATGTCTTTCGTAGTCAGCACACTTCTCAGTCTGTCCTTTGCAGCGACCACGCCAGTTCAATCCAAAGAAGAGATCAAGTTCATCTCTAAAACAGACAATAAACTCTTGGATACTTTTAAAACCGACGCTTACATCGGTACGATCGGCCGCATAGACGAGAAAGCTCATGATCTGAGCCTCGTCGATCTTTATGCTTTTAAGGATAACGGCAAAATTTCGATGAACGAGAATCTTTGTAAGGATTATCTCAAGCAAGTCTATGGGCCGCTTGATAAAATCACTTTGAAAGTAAAGTACATCACAGTTTATAAATCGCACACGGGCAATACGTGCGAAGCCCAAGCGGATGATCCTGACCAAAAGAGTTCGATTCCTGAGCGTAGAATCATCATCGGCTTCTTGAACGCGAAACCGTATGCGATCGAATTTAATCTTGCTAAGAAATCCACTCCAGACGTTCAAGAGAACATCCGCAAATTCTGGGACAGCCTACGCTAGTGAGTTGTCGCCTCGGCCTGCTTCGTAAGAGCTTCGGGCTGAGGCAGAGGGCGCTTTGTCTGGTAAATATGTAAAGCTAAGTAGCCAAATACCAGCCAGTAAAACCGGTCGGCCATTCCGCCGAGTGATAAGTGCCAGTGATAAATAATCAGAATCGGAATCTGCACCGCCGCGTAGATTCCAAAGATGTGCATGACCGAGTTCTCGGACATCAAAACCTTGACCGACATCGCCACCAGTAACAGTAAAAATATCCCCGTCCAAACAATAAAGGGCCAACCACCGACGACACCGGCAGAGGCAAAAATATTGTGCGGATCTTTGAATGAGTTGTAGCTTTCAACATTGAGATCGTCTTTACCCGAGAATTTCGACAGCAAGCCCTGCCCGATCCATGGACTCGTTTGGAAGTACTCCCAGCCGCGTTCGACCTCTTCCATGCGGCTAGCGACACCGTCTTGAGCTTCGCGATCGACGAGGCCTTTTTTGCCGGTGGCAATGTCACTCGCATATTCGGCCATCTGCGCACCAAAAAGCACCAAAGTGACAGTCATAATGAGTGCGGCTGAAAACTTAAAGAAGCGAAAGCCCGCGTGCTTCGTCGGAACTCTTAAAAGCCATAAAACCCACGCCATCATCACAGCCGCTAACGCCGAACGAGTTCCCGTGAGGACCAATGCCACAACGCTGAGGAGAATGCCAATGATCCACAATACTCTGACCCAAGACCTTTTTGTCTGTTGCAAACACGCCAGTGGAAAGACAGCTCCGACCGTCGCGCAGGTCACCATGTAAGGAATGTGCTTAAAGATGCCGATAAAGCGGCCGCCTTTGAAAGTCAGATCCGGGCGTACCGCAAGCAGCACCAATGAGAGAACAACGAAGATCACCGAACAGAAACTGAGGAATCGTATTGCTTTCTTAGGATCCAGCATCGCGGGCAAGAAAACTCCAAACAAAACAACGATCCAGTACGTAGACGCCAGCGCTGCCCACCCATAGAGACCCTTATGGTTATCCATAAAGATAAATTGCAGAAGCGTTTCTAAAAAGAGCGTCAGCAGAAGCACAATCACAAGCGAGCGATAGACTTTGCCGAGTTTATTCAAACGGTCATGATGATGAAGAGTGTAGAAAACTAACGGCAGCCCCAGCAGAAAACTCAGAATGATGTTCATATACGGATGCAAACCGTGCTGAAAGATGATGACAGAGACCTGCGAAGGAATCCCCATCCACGTCAGCGACAGTTTCGAGACGAACACCAAAAAGAGGAGTGCCAGAGCCCAGAAAGCCATTACTGTTTTTCGTTGCTGTATTTACTAATGAGAAGCCCCGTCAGGGCAATACTCATCACCACCGACACCAGTGTGATCGCTTTGCTGGCCTCGGGACTCACAAGCATTTCCCTTGGCGGAACGTAAATCAAATCTTCATGGTTCATTTTTAAGATATCGCCGCCCCCTTGTTTGATAAGTTCTTGGACATCGACCTCATAAGTCCCCCGATGCTCATCCACGGCTTTGGAGTGAACGCCGGACCACCTCTCCGGCTCTTGTTTGCGAACCAAGACGTCAGAGATATCGCCCCCGTTCGTACTGCCGCCCGCAAGAGTCAGAACCTTCAATAGATCCGTGTTACTCGGCACATAGTAGACCCCGGGTTTTTGAACAGCGCCAAGTAACTGGACCGAGATCAAGGACTCTTTCGGCGAAGAGCGATACATATATTCCGACGCTTGCGCTGGCGTTTTAATATCGCCAATCGCGCCCAAATCCATCGTCGACGCCGCCGTAGAGACAGACGTCCAAAAAGTTAAGAAAACCATCAGGAATTTCAACAGCTTCTTCGCCACTATATTCACGGTAAAATCCTCCCCGTTGCTCTTTCCTAGACCTGTTGGGATACAAATATAATTGCCCGGACCTTCGCCGAGAAGTGAAGATTTAGGTGACGGATTCTAGCCCTCCGTTTAGCCTTATACCTATGACGAGTCCAGTACCAGAGCACGAAAAATTATTCGACGAAATCAGTAACAAACTCAATGAGCTCAGCCAGCGCTATCAGGATGGCCCTACAGCCGAAGAAGCACCGTCTCAACAGCAGAGATTGGAGCGGATGCAGGATCAGTTGAAGAAATTCAGAACTGATATGCAGGGCAACAATAATGAGATGATTGAGAAGATTAAAAGTCTTGAAAATGTGAATTTTTCGCAAAACGAGATCACGGGGCAGCTGCGCCAAATCACGGAGCAACTGAACCATGAGCGCATGACGAACTCCAAACTCAGCGCAGACTTGGCAAAATCCTTGGAACTCTGCTTGCAACTACAGCTTGAGATCCAAGGTTTAAAGGCCCGTTCAATGGCGATCCAAACTGAAGACAAAAAATTCTCAAACTCACTCATCGAAAAAAACCGCGTTCTGCAGCGTGAGCTGGACCTCTCGCAAGCACTCAAAGGCGAAATGGCGATGGAAATGGCTAAAGCCAAGAGCGCGATGCAAAGAGAGCAACAAACTTGGGTTGAGACGAGCCAAGGCTTGCAAAGTCAAATCGCGGAACTGAATAAAGAAAAAGCGGAGATGCTGGCCTCCATTGAAGAACTCAATGGCATGATGGATGAGAAAGATCTGCAGATCGCTAACTTGAGCATGGATATCGAAAAAATCTCCACCTCCTTCAACGAAGTAGAATCTTCAGCAGTTCAACAAAGTGATGTTCTTAAAAACCTGATGGCCGTTGCTGAAACGAAGATCGTAGAAATGAAACTCGCTTTGGACAAAAAGCATAGCGAAGCCGCGGACTACTACAGCCACTTGCAAAAGGCGCTGGCTCAAGTGAATGTTCTGGCTCAGGAGAACATGACTTTGAAAGACTATGTGAATAAGCTGAATTACTACCATCAGCAGACACAAGCCGTGCAACAGGCTCAAGCGCAGTTGCAACAGCAAGCCCAGCAAATGCAGCAACCGCCGCCTCAACAGCAGCTAAGCAGCCAGTAGCAAAACCAGCACCAGCAGCACTTTAGTAAATCTTTGAATACCGAAAAGAAATTACCTTGGTTCTTTTCCTAGAGTGCGTTTCAGCTCCACTTTGGAACCGGGCTGACGGAAATCAGACATTTATTTCTGTTTACAAACCCGCGAGCGGTGTGAGAGTATGAGCTTAGTTCTATTGAAAGGAGGCTGCGATATGATTACACACATTGACTACTCGACTACAGAATCCGGGATGAATTCTCAACTCCCCGTGGCCTTCCGAGTCGTCCGTTAGGTTTTATCACTATCAGTTCAACCACATTTTAATACTTAAATAAAACTTTCAGAGCGGTCTGTTAACTACCGACCGTCCGGAATTTTAATTCAACTCTCGTCTGGAGTTTGCTTTATCGGCCATAAAGCGCTTTGGCGATGCTAACTTGACAGCGATTAGCCTTCAAGCTGATTGCAACGACGGGGCGGAGTCGCACAACTCCGCCCCTTTATATTATTCAGAGAGATGAGACAGGAACTTTTCCGCGCGCGCGTGGATTTGATCTTGCTCCGCTTTGAGCTCTGGCGTGAACTTGAGCAGTTTTTCATATACTTCAAGATTCATGAACGGCGCTTGGATAGATGCCACCGAAACCGGACGAGGCTGAATCGGCGCTTGCTCCACTTCATCAAGGAGAACTTTTAAGCTATCCAAGTACAATCGATGCTCGCGTGCAATAAAATCCAAAGGCACCCGCGATGATGGGAGTTTTAATTCCAAGCCGCTGCCAATCGGCGTGACCTGCATATCCGGCATATTGAAAATGTTTAAATCCCCGGGATACATCGCAAAAATTCGATAGCCCTTCGCCAGGGCACGGGCAAAAATATCCAGCATAATCGATTCGCGGGGTTTGCCGGCAAACAGATACGACGGCTCGAGCAGGTGCTGCACCAAGCGCAACTCAGATTTACCTTGGAACTGGCCGGTAATGACCGTGGCGATGCTAAAAAAGTAACAGCGGTAATTCGTTTGGAACTCATTGTAATACCTGCCGCCAAAATGAAATGGATCCGACAAGCCAAATACCAGGCAGCGGTTATATTGCGGATCGACCTCCGTATCCGGCTGAGGCCCCATCGTGCGCTCAATCACGCGGTAAGTTTGCGCGATCTGAAAGTCCATCGTCGAATAGTGGCGATAGTTCAATCGGGTCAGCGAATAACTACCAGCCACCAGGGCCATGACGGCCGCTAGGACGTATACTTTCGTATCGCGCTTCTGGCTGAGTTTTTCGACGCCGAAAATCAGCGGATAAATTAACAGAAAGCCTGGAAACGTCAGGTAGCGAACGAAGGCATTTTTACCCTCGAGGCTCTCTACCGGAAAATTCGCCATAAGACAGAATGCCGCTACAAAAACCACTAACGTTACCACAGATAAAACTGCTGTGGCCGACACTGGCTTACGTGCCCGCCAGAAAAATGGAATCGCCACCAAGCCCGCCAGCAGGCCGACCCCAAATGTGCTTTTAAAGAGCCCTTCGGCGATGAGTATAAAAATCTCCCAGGCCGGGACCCCATCGGCGGTTCCCGTCATTTGGAAAGTTCCATAGCCTTTGCGCAAAACCACGAACAATAAATCCTGCAAAGTGTTCACAGAGTAATAAGTATATGCCGGATCATGCGACGTCGCGATGAAGTAGTAAGCCATGGGTAAAAGGCCGAGCGCAAACCCCGCAGCAAACAAAGAAAAGCCCTTAACCCAACGGCCTTTCATAAAGCCGCGGATCAACAAACAGCCCGACGCCGGAACCATCAAAGCCATCAAGTGATGATGGCAAAGGCCCAAACCGTACACCAAACCGATCATAAAAACATATTGAAGCTCGTGCTTCTCGTCAAAGCACTGATGAAAATAAATCAACGCCGCGACTAGAGTGAGGTTCAAAGTGAATACTTCTGGGATTAGAATGTATTGTTGAACTATTCCCTGCGCGAGGAAAATGAGAACTGCCACAAGCGCCGCATTTTTATTCGCCGCTAATGTCTTAAATAAAAAAAAGCAGGCGGCCCACGCGGCCAGAATATTCACCCAAAACTGGGCATCAAACGGGTTCTGGGTGAAAATAAATAAGAGCTTTCCCAAAAGAACATACAGCGGATATCCCGGGGCATGCGGGATTCCCCAGCCTTGGATCGCTGTCGCAAAATCACTGGCATCAAAAAAAGAAAGCCCCTCGTGTCTTAAGTAAAAACTGACGAGAGTAAAAAGCAGAAAAACAAACTGACTGGCTAAGAACTGCTGGTTAAGGCTCGCCGCCTTTTTCAAGTATGTCATATAAAGTCTTTCAGCCCGTCCAAATGTTCCAACGCCCGCTATTCCACGAAGTGCGTGAACATCTTTAGATAAAATCCTTCTGGGAATTGCAAGATCGTCGGATGGTCCGCCGCGTGCCCACCACGAGTGAGGTTGCGGCCTTGCCAGTTATTACGCTGAATAGCTTTACGAATCGCCTCTTTAAAATCCTCTTCTTCAAGAAGTCCGGAACAAGAACACGACACCACAAAACGCTGCGCTTTAATCATACGGAAGGCTTGAGTGTTCAATTTTAAGTAAGCATGGCGCCCCGTGGGAATATCCTTCTTCGCTTTGATAAACGCCGGCGGATCCGCGATAATGATATCAAAGCTGCGGCTTTCAAACTTATCAAGACCTTCCAACACATCCACTTTATGGGCTGTGACTTGAGCACCTTCGCGTTCCGCATTCAACTTGGCAAATGCCAAGGCGGATTCAGACACATCACCGAGGTGCACTTCCACCTCAAAATCCTGAGTCTTCAGCGCCCGCGAGATCTGTGTCGCCCAGTGACCGGCGTAGCAGCAAAGGTCCAAAATGCGGATCGGCTTTGCTTTCAATTCTGGATGCGCCTTCGCCCAGTTTTTAAAAAGCTGAACAGCTTGAAAAATATTTTGTGTCTGATCCAAGAAGAAGCCGGTTTTCTGACCCTCGGCAAGATCGCACTGCATGCGAATCACGCCTTCGTCACTCGCGGAATTCAAAAGAATATCCACTTTCGTGAGATCCATAGCCGGAATTCCTTTAATCGTTTTCGGAGCTTGAATCTCCAGACCTTCAAGCTTTCGCACGTTCACATCATTACGCAAAACCACGGCCGTTTCATCCCAACCCAGTGTTGTCAGATTCTGTTTCCGCGCCTCCTCTACGAGGAGCTTAAAAAAGCCCACCGCGTCTTGCAGGGCCTTATCCAAACCCGCCGTCACCAATTGAGACGCGAAGACTTGGCCATTCTTGCCGTTTTGCTCGACGAGGTAATAATCTAAAACCAATCCCGGCAGGAAATCGGCTTCACCAAAGCACAGACGGAAGCTGCCACGAAAACCCGCGTTCTTGCGAACCTGCCAGGCTTGCGTGAGTTTCTTAATCAGCGCCGGAAAGCCCAGCGGTTCGCGTTCTTCGGCGTTGAAGCTCACGGCGCGGAATGAAATCAAAGAATGTGGATTGCCATAACCCCGCGCCAGAAAACCGCCCTTGCAATCTTGAAGCTCGACGAATGAACCCAGGCCAATCCCCTTTGGGCTGCTGGAGAGTTCATTAGAGAAAACCCACGGGTGGCCGCCGCGAATGCGCTTGTCAGCGCCCTGACGTAATTTCCAGATCACCATGACTCAACCTCTTTAACTGCAAATACCAACAACGTGGTTTTCTCTTTAGCGGAAAAATTATTATCACTCATGACCAGCAAACTCTTCCGTCCATCCGGCAGAACCGGCCCCCAGGCCAGGGCCTCAAAGTTTTCCAACGTCTGATTTTTAAATAGTTCTTCAAAGTCGATGAGCTTTGTCTTCTTCATTGCCGTGGATTTACCATCCGCTAAGCTCTGCACGGCAGAAACTTCTTTGGCGCCTGAGGTTTCTGCCAAGTACAGACCACCGGAGTAGGCGATCCCCTTCTTGGTTAGGCGAACTCCACGCTCAAGAACGATAAACTTTCCTTCGCTGACGTATAGAATCTCGGAAATGCCGCGAAAGATCTCCGCACCCATGGGGCTCTTCGGCATCCGAGTCATCATATAAGGATACTCCGCCGATGCTTTGAAGCTGTCGTTGTCTTTTTTGAATTCCACCAGGCGCAACCAGAAGTGTAAATCGTCATCGCTTTGATCTGCGATAATTGGATACTCGTTCATGATGTAAAGACTCTGGCCATTTGGGCTTGCCGTCATGCCTTCAAAGCCGTGGTTGTTCTCGATGCCTTTTTTCTGAAGCCCGGTGGGCTCCGGTAAAAACTTGTCCGGCAACGGAATCTCGGATTTATAGACTCCTGTTGCCGAAGTCACAAAGATGTGCGGCATCGCGCGGGGCTTTTTATTGTTATCACCTTCAGTGCTGATACCAAGATCACCCTTCGGCAGGCTGACGATGGCTTCATCGTCAAGCACCCAGTTCTTTGGTGTTTCTTTCAAGTGCCGTGCCTTCGTCACTCTGAGATCCACTTTGCCCACACTGATTTTCATATCGAGTTCGTAAAAGCGGGGCGGACCGAATTTGCCACGATCATCGCTCACGGCGGTGAGAGCGCTACCGTCCCAGAACATTCCGGACAGTCCGCCGACAACTTCTCTGTCGAGCATCAATTTGGGTGCGAGGCTTGTTTGGGCATAGAGTTCAACCTGCAAGCTCTTGGCATTCGCCAGAGGGGCTTGGGCCAAGGCCGCCACGAATAGCAGAATTCTTAAAACTAGCTGCGCCATCTCAGGTCGGTCTCTTTCACCGGGTTGTGGAAATCCCGTTTTTCTTCCAGATGTTTTTCCCATTCCGTTTTTAAGGCATAGTACCACTTAGCCTGAGAGTCCGCATCTTTGATCAACATCAGGCTAGGATCATACCTGAGGCCGTCTTGTTGCTTGGAAACCGCATCCATATCCTGGTGCAAGAAAACCTTTGTAAATTTGTGAATGGCTGGCTTAATCAGACTCAGCCAGGGAATGTCCCAATAAGCCATCTGGTGAATCACGGTTTCTTTCTCATTCACCGGGGTCAGAGCCGTATAAGAATAGAAACTGCGCTCACCGACCTGAACGTGTTCTACCCGCACGCAGGGAAGACTGAAAGTGATTTCCGTCGTCGGCACGCCGCCGAGAATTTTATAAGCTTTCGAGTTTGAGGACGGCTGATGGCGCACCATCTGAAAACCATGTTCCACCGGCGCGAATTTTTTACGTTTTTCATGCATGGTTTTTTCTGAGCGCCAAAACCAGCTCTTATGAACATAAGGACCATGCGCCGGATCCATCAAACCGATCACCGCATGATCGATGTGGCATGGAAAAATACATTTTTCGAGAATCTTCGGCTGCACGTCCGCCGGCAGTCCCTTCATGTACGGAGGCTCTGGGGCCTGGGAAATATCAAAGTTCTTGTCACCTACGAAAACCCAAATCAGCCCTTGCTGCTCTTTCACCGGATAGTGGCGAACCTTAATTTTTGTGCAATCTAAATCCTGGCCCTCGCACAAAGACGGGATCTCAGTACAAGTGCCCTCGCCGTTGAACTTCCAACCATGGTATGGACACTCCACTTGGTCTTTCACGACGCGGCCATAGCTCAAAGGAATGCCCCGATGGGGGCAGATGTCACGAATGCCCGAGATTTTGTTTTGCGAATCACGGAAAAACACAATGGGATCACCCAAGATTACGCGCGACTGCATTTTGTTTGCTTTTAATTCGCTGCTCGGGAGAGCCACATACCATACGTTACGAAGAAAAGTTTGTTGCATTGAAAACCCTCCCTATGAGCGACGAAGGCCCGCACGAACCTCGGCGAGGAAAACAGTATTTTCTAAAAGAGAAGTAATGGTCATCGGGCCCACACCACCCGGCACCGGAGTAATTGCTGAAACGATATCCGCAAGCTCTTCAAAACGCACGTCCCCACAGAGTTCTCCTCCGCCCGTGCCGTGCATGCCGACATCCACCACCACGGAACCTTGCTTGAAATCCTCGCGGCCCAAGAAGCGTTTTTGCCCTGCTGCTACAACGACGATATCTGCACGCGAAGTGTAGTCACGTACGCTACGGGTTTTTGAATGGCAGATCGTCACCGTCGCATTGGCTTCATTCAGAAGCATCGCCATCGGTTTGCCAACGATTTGACTGCGGCCGACAACAACTGCGTTCATCCCTCCAACGTCGACTTTGTAATGTTCAAGAATGTTCATGATTCCCATCGGAGTGCAGGGCTTCACAAACGGGCTCCCCAGGGCTAAGTAACCGGCATTCACATAAGTCAGACCATCGGCATCTTTCTCAGCCATGATGTTACGAAGAACCGGCTCGAGCCGAAGCTGTCTCGGAAGTGGCAACTGCACAAGGATGCCGTCGACTTTGGAATCCAAATTCAATCTCTCGATCCACTGATTGAGATCGTCCTGGGTCGCCGCCGCGGGTAGGGTGTAAATTGATGAATCCAATCCTGTCTTCTGACAAGCCCGGTGCTTACTTCGCACATACACCTGGCTTGCGGGATCTTCTCCGACAAGAACAACTGAGAGCTGTGGCGCTCGGCCCGTAGCTCTCTTAAAGTTTTCAATTCTTGGTTTTAAAGCCTCTCTGCGGACCGCAGCGACGTTTTTTCCATCCAAGAGGATCATCGAGTACCACCTTTGATATCTCAATTTGTTCTATTTCACTAAGAAATTCAATAATTTATCACAAAAAATTATCGGCTAAATGCTCTGCAACCGGCCATGGGTGCTGTCTTGACCGCAACAGTGCCATAGTTTATTGTACAAATTCTTGAAACCACGGAGGAATTTAAAATGGCTGAAAAAGTGAAACTTTCCAAAGATGGAAGTTCGATCGACTTTGTTCAATCTGACAGCATCCCTACGTCCCTAAAAAAGTTCCGCCAAAGCCCGGAGATCGAAGGGTTCTACCGTTTCGTTTTCGAGAATGATTTGCAAAAAGAATCTTACGAAATCCTCGATCAAATCATTATTGCTCGCAAGACTAAAAAAGCGACAGCGGCGAAAGAAGCTAAGGCAGCAGCTAAAGAGGCTGAATCCGCCGCGAAAAACGCAAAAAACATCAAAGCTAAAAAGAAATAGCTTTCTGCTTTAGAAACAAAAGTCCGACGAAAGGATCCGCAACCCGGATCCTTTTTTTATGTCCTCGGCTTAATCGGCCACCCGCCGTGGAATCCATTTTGCTCTGCTGCTCCAGCAGGAGGGCCCATGTCCCAAAGAATTCTGAAAAACAGCAAAGGCCAAAGCCTGATTGAATATCTGATTATCGTTGCCATCGTCGCAGTGGGAACACTGTCAATCGTGCGTGTGGTCGGTAAAAACGTCTCCGTGCAATTCGCCAACGTGGCGAAGGCCCTTGGCAGCGGTGATGACAGCCAGCTCAAAGCCGAAAAACTCGATTCTAAAATGTATAGCAAAAAAGACTTAGGGAACTTCCTGGATGGCGCGACTTCCGGTAGCTCTAAAAAATAGTCGCGGTCAGGCCCTGATCGAAACTCTCGCACTAAGTTCGGCGCTCGTGGCGGCTCTCGGGGTTTTATTGGGAGTTCTCTATTTTGGTTTCGTGCATATCGGAGCGAACTACTTAATGCATGAGCTTCTCGTCTGCCAGGCGACTGACGGCGAGCACGGTTGCGAAAAGCAGTTTCGTTCGCGTGCGGGGTCTTTTTTGTTTGCGGCCAAAGTCCTCAGCCTCGAAAGCCGACAGAACTTCGCAGGCTATGGAGCTCGCTTGATTTTGCAAATGCCGATGAGGCGGACTTTGACCCTGAAAAAAGAACTGCGGATTTACTGATGAAATCTTCAGAAGGTTTCGCCACTATTTTATTTTTGTCTTTGCTACCGCTGATCTTAGCTGCGGGAATTGCGCTGTTTTTTGCATTTGACCTTCTGAAGAGTGATCTAGCGATCTTAAATGTCTGCCGTGCGAAGGCGTTGGCAGTGCAAAACAAAGCAGGTCGGAATTTGACGAAGTTGTTGAAGCTGAATCCCCGCGCTGTCAGTTTGCGCGCGGAAGAGGCCCGGGCTGAAAAGATACTGGTTTCCGCCGTGGAAAGCGGGAACCCCGGAGCGATTGCGGCGGCCGAAGCCTACTTGTTGTCAGTGAAAATGCGGCGTCAAGATCTGCACATCCGTCAAAGAGCCTTGATCGACACGGCAGATGCTTGGCTCGCGGCTGGTGGCACGGAACTACCTCGGGAGTTACAGCGAGAATGGCTTCAGCATCACCGAGGGCTGTCTTCTTGGCTCGAGAGCCGCTTTCAAACCGGGCGAACGAGTCTTGCAAAGCTTGCGGTTATGGCGGATCTCCCCGAGGTCGCGCCTGTTTATTTGCTGCGACCTGATTTTGTTGAAGCCCAAGCCTGGAAGCAGACCTGGAGTTTTCGGCTGACAACAATAGGCTGGGCACGAAGATATCTAAATTTTAACGGAGGCTTTGAAAGATCATGCACGGTTTCGTTGTATGTCGACGGCGAAGAATGGTTCGCCCGTCTGAAAAAGGACAAGTTCTCATCGAAGGGCTCTTTGTAATGATTTTTTTCACCGGTATTTTACTGGTATTGATGAGTTTCGTTAGAAACCAAAACGGAGTGATGAAAAACTATGAGCTACCTGCAAAAATTAAATATAAAAACCGATAAAGCACTTCTTATTGCTTTCGTCGGCTTAGGTGGCGCGATTTTGCTCTTAAACTTACTCGCCTCGTCCTCGACTTCGAGCGAGACTGCGGCTTCCCACAAAGACGAAGGCTATGCCGTCGACACAATGATTCCCGCGGGGTATCTCCTGATTCCCTTGGAGCTTAGCAATGCAGAATCACTGTCTTCTCTTTCAGGAAGCTTCTCGATTGTGGATCTGTATGTCACTGGTGATAAAGAAAAAAAGGGATTTAAAATCGCAGCCGCGGTCAAACTATTGCGAGCGCCACTAAACCCCCAGCAATTCGCAGTCTTGGTGCGTGAGGAGGACAGCGGAAAGATTGTCACACATGAAGGTCCCTTCTTCGCCGCGCTTAAAAACCCAAACGAAGTTTCCAAAGCCCGAACGACCAAGAATCCCCTCTTGATTCAATATGGAGAATAAGTGTTATGTTACAAAGATATGCTTTACTAGCCGTGCTGGTTTTTTTGAATTCCGCCCTGCCTTCGACTGCAAAAGCGATCTTGTTTCAGTCGCCGGGCTCAAACTCCGAAGAATTTCAAAACCATGCTCTTGGAAAAAATCAACTGACTTACACCCAGTGGGTTGAAAAAAATTTACAGGAGCCCGCGACAGAGCCCCATCCGCAAGTTCTTGAGTTCTCTCAACGGGCGCTTCAAGAAAAATCCTCGAAGCAGCTTGCCGCCGATTGGAAACGGATTCGACTCAATATTGATTTGAACCGGCTTGATCGCGAGATTTTGCTTTTACTTGCGGAAAAATTGCATGTGACTCAAGAACTCTGCCGCTATCTTCTTTTGGAGCCCGAAATGGCTGAACTCCTTAAGAATCCTGCTCCATCCGCCCTCTGCTCATCGCAGGCGGTTGCGCTGCCGGAGTCATTGCTCGCACACATTGATGCTCACGATCTGATTCTCATAGATGGGAAAGGGTTTACGAAAAACCAACTGCCCCCTCGTCTTGTGAACGGCTCTTACCAGTGGAAATTTGTTTCGAATCGCTTTGAGGACCGCCGTTTCACTGGGGATGCCAACGACTTGGCGGCGCTAAAAACCCCGCCACAGCCCTGGGTTCTAGGAGACTGCCAGAGTTACCGGTTTCCGAATTTAGATTTTTCTCTTCAGCTTCAATCGCAGGTCTATTTTAGCAACGCCTGCGTCCAACCAGGAATCCCCAAAGAGAAAACCTGGGGTGATTGGGCCTCAAATCACAAAACTCTGCTTTGGGTTGTCGGCATTGTTGCGACGGGTATAGCCGCCAGTCAATTGAAAGATAAAACTTTAGTGATCACGAAGCCTTGATTATTTTTCAGGTGGGAACGTCACCAGCCGTCCATCAAACATAAGCTCGTGTAGTTTTTGCCCCGAAAAGACCGTGTATGTCTCGCCGAGAGCCGCTCCAGGAAATGAATGATAGTCCAGGATGTCGCCTTTGAGGGCAGGGATTTTTGCTTTCATGCTTTCCGTGAGGGCGCGCTGATTATCCCAGAAAGAAGTTTTCGCCACCGGTGAATCACTACCGAAATAAAGCGGAATTCCCGAGCGAGACAAAGTCCCCCACGGGAATGCGTGCTTGTAAAGATCACCAAGCTTTTCTTTGAGCCACGCTTTATCACTGAGCCAGTGACATGGCTGCATATGGCAACGCACATGAAGAGCTTTCATCATCAGAACAGTTTCAGGTCGCAAGACCTCAACATGCTCTAAGTTTAGCCAGCCTGTGTATTGGTTCGTCGCCATGACTTTTCTTGCCGCAAGTACGACTTGATGAGCCGCTTCATCGCCAATCGTGTGAACAGCGACCTCAAAGCCCTTCCCCCAGGCTTGCCGGAAAAGAGTCTCTAAATCTGAAGACGTCCATGAAAATTTATGATGAACGCAGTTGCACTGAGAAAGCCATGCGGTGTCTGAGCCCAAAGTGCCATCGAAGAAAATTTTAATTCCCTGCGCTTTTAGATGAGGTGTTTCTTGCCTCTTTGCCATCTCTAGCAGCTCTAAAACGCGATCAATGTCTTTCGGTTGCCCGCAGAGAAAGTTCTCTTGAACGTAAAGAGTCAGCTCGCCAGCCCTATCGAGCGCCAAAGCCACACGCCATTGCTGCTCATCGCAAGTCATATCACGAATATGTGTGAAGCCGGCACGATTGAAAATCTCGCAGCCTTTTTTCAGTGATTGACGGATTTGCTGGTCAGAAAGTTTCGGTAAAGCGTAGTAAGCTTTAAAATGGTCTTCTTCGAGAAGAATTCCGGAGTGGCTGCACTCGAAACCCAGTTGATCTAGCGCAATTGAATTCAGCCAAGAACAATGACCATCCGCACGCTGAAGCATCACTGGAAAATCCGGGAAGACGCGATCGAGGAGCTCTTTAGCTGGAAGTTTTTTATCAGACCACTTATGATGATCCCAGCCAAAGCCGACGAGCCAATTGCCGCGGAAGAACTCCGGCTTTACCGCGATCGCAGAAACGTCTTCGGGCTTTTGCAGATCAAAGAGCGGCAACCCGACGGCGATCTGTCCGGTGCCGAGCCAATGAATATGGGAGTCATAAAGACGCGGAATCTTTAAAAGCATAAGCCCCTCTGTTTTAGCAGAGAGGCTTCGTTTTTTTAAGCACTAATTTTGTAAACTATCGGCTACCGGCTGGGATTACGACGCCACCGCCAGTTCCTGTGGCTGGAAGGACACCCGTTCCAGTGTTTACACCATTGCCCGGAGCCGGGATTGGAATGTTCGGATTACCCGTGCCACCAATTGTGTTGAACCCGCCACCGATGTTGAAACCACCACTAACTCCAAGGCTTGTGCCGTAAGAGCCGTAACCGTATTGAACTTGTTGGATTCTGTACATCAAGTTGTAAAGCTCAGATTGTAATCCCGCCATTGTCTGCTGACGAGCCATCTGATTTTGCATTTGCTGTTGATATTGTTGCATGTAGAGCTGGGTTTGCTGCTGTTGCATTTGCATCATTGCTTGCTGCATTTGCATTGAGCCCAAGCTGCCATCCATTCCACCCATACCGTATGGATTCATCATTCCACCCATACCGTACGGATTCATCATTCCACCCATACCGTACGGATTCATCATTCCACCCATACCGTATGGATTCATCATTCCACCCATACCGTATGGATTCATCATTCCACCACCCATACCGTACGGATTCATCATTCCACCACCTAAGCCACCATAGATGCCGCCGCCGATGCCGCCGCCCCAAGGACCCATACCACCAGCGTACATGCCGCCGCCATAGGGCGCACCAAACATTCCAGATGGATATCCGAAAGCACCACCGCCCATACCGCCATAGATGCCACCGCCTATGTTAGCACCGCCGCAGCCAAATGCACCCCCGCCAATACCGCCACCCAAAGCTCCGTACAAGCCGTTCGCTAAAAATGGAAGGCCATAGCCCCATGTAGGATAAGACTGGCTTTGCCAGCCAGCCGCTGAGTTGTATTGAGCCACCATTTTGTTTTGTTGGTAACCCATATACATTGCAAGCAAACCCGTACCCACATTTGCCGCAACACCCGCCCAGTTTGGCGCTTGTCTTTCGCCGCGATAACCATTGCCGGCCGCGAGACAAGTCAAACAAATCTCACTTTCGGTGCCAGCCTGACGGTCTTCCTTGTAACGTTGTTTTGCATCACGCAAAAGCTCTGGCAACTGACTTTTGTAGTCAGCGATACTGCTCTCAGAACGCTTGATGTCAGTTTCTGTTCTCTCCAAATCTGCTGTGTCCTTACGATACGAATCTAAAGCATCCTTACAATTCTTCGGAGAAGATCCGCCGCGATCTGACGCTGCATAGCCCGGAGTTGTACAAACTGCCGCATTGATAACGCCTTTACCTGGCTGGCAAACCGCCTGCCATTGTTTCGGGGAAAAACCTGCCGGTGCTTTCATGAGGCTCTTTTGAGCCCCGCCATCAGCGGGTGGAAGATCATGACCATCCTCTTCAACTTGAATGCGAGTTTTTACCGGTCTAACATCACCAGTGTCATACTCTTCGCACGTGCGAAGGTTATCGATATGCTCAGTGATAGCAGAAGTGTATTTCGAATCGATCGTTTTCTCGATCATTTGGCGTGACTTGTCGAGACTTTTTTTAAGATTGCGACGCTTGCGATTCAGCTCGTTAAGTTTTGCTTTTTCTTCCGACTCAGCCTTCTTTACATCATTGTACTCATCGAGGTAGCTGGCAGCACCGTCACCTGCAGAGACATTGTAGGGGCATGATTGTTGACCCATGATGATCCCGGCTCCCCCCATCTGTGCATTTGCAGATACCGCAAATAACGTTACGGAAGACACCGCAAGTATCGCTAATCGCTTTCCGAATTTCATATTCGCTCTCCTGAAACAAAAATGTACACTACTTCATTCAACGTATCGTCAGGAGAAGACCGAGACTTGACTATCTTTTAGTCAAACTCGAGGAGGGTTTGTATAAACTGGACCTACATCCTTGTGAAGTCGTCATCCGTGACAAGCTTACTTTCCAATTCTACACTAAGTTTTATGGCGAAGCATACAATTCTTTGCGTGGACGATGAACTAGACAATGTGGATGCGCTGGAGAGACTCTTTCGCAAGAACTATACAGTACTAAAGGCCACGTCTGGAGCACAGGGGTTGGAAGTCCTAGCCGAAAATCCAGGCGTTGCCCTGATAATCTCGGATCAAAGAATGCCGAGCATGACCGGCGTTGAGTTCCTTGAAAAGACCCAGCGCACCCATCCTGAAGCGCTCCGCATTCTCCTCACCGGTTATACGGACATCGAATCTGTGATTCAAGCCGTGAACCAGGGACAGATTTACCGTTACCTTACGAAGCCGTGGGATTCGAATGACCTTCTGAACACCGTCGCAACAGCAACTCAGAAATATGAAATGGCGAAAGAGCTCAAAAAGAAAAACTTCGAGCTCGCTAAAGCCTTAAACGAATTGAAGAGCCTCGACAGGGCAAAAAGTAATTTCATGATTTTGATTAACCACGAGCTGAAAACTCCACTGACTTCGATCATCAGCTTTATCGGTCTTCTGAATGAAACACAGATGGATGACGAGCAGAAACTTTTCGTCAATCGCATCTCGCGCGGTGCTGATAAATTAAAATCCATCATCGATGACGTATTATTGATCGTGCGCGCTGAGACCAACCAATTAAAAGTGAGTTTGTCACCAGTGTCGTTTACAGGCGTACAAAACCTGCTAAATCCGGAAGTCAGCAATGTCCTTCAATACAAGCACCAGACGCTGATAGAAAAGAACCTGGCAGTGACAGCCGCAGCCGATAAGGATTTAATCCGCCAAGTTCTCAACAGACTCGTCCACAACGCCGCGAAGTTTGGCTCCGACAATAGCGAAATTTTTATTGAGGCATCCATGGCCGGCGACCGGCAAATTATTTATTCAGTAACGAATACGGGACCGCAAATCGAAACGCCGATGATTGAGAAAATCCTGCGCCCGTTCTTCATTGATGAAGACGTCATGAATCATTCAACGGGCATGGGTTTAGGGCTCAGTATTTGCCAATCCATCTTGGGGTTGCATCAATCGAAACTACGAATCGAAAACACAGACGAAGGTGTCCGTGTCTCTTTCAATCTACCGGCTGCCTAGCGGCTGACTGCCTTCATTCTTAAATATCGTTCAGACTTCGGCACAAAAGGCTTTAGAGGTGTTGCCATGGACTTCGCCAGATTGATTCCGAGCTCCATGCCCGAGAAAGCTTGCTGTGCCGTTAAGAAATGCTTCTCCGCCCCGTAAAACGTAAAGGATGAGAAAGACGGGCCTGATTTGTAACCGGCACCTTCTTTCTTAATCTGATCTTGCAAAAATCCATTTGGTGTCAGCAATGCCAAGTCCCAACCGAGCGCCTGAGCCCAGCGCTTTTCTTCGTCACTAGAAACGGCGGTGAGCTCCACACCACGAAGGACTTGCTTACCACTCGCAGTCGTCATTTTTAAGAGGCCGTAAACTCCGTAATGAATTGCCGAGAGCATTTTATTTTGTTCCCAAAAATCTTTTAGCAGGCGTTTTAGGTCTCCGTTTCCCGGCAGATCATACATTGCCGCCATACCGCCCGCGATCAGTATTGAGGAGTAATCTTTGGCCTGAACCGCTGAAAGCTTTTTCGTGCTCGTCAGCTTTGCAACTGCATTTTCATCGCTCAGAAATCCCCGAGTGAGAGCATCATCAGCATTCATTGCATTGAGATTACGTGGATCGCTTTTCTGTTCAATCGGTACGGCACCACCTTGCGGACTCGCGAAATCCACTTCATAGCCTGCGTTTAGCAATGCAAAGTATGGATGAACCGCGTCCGGCAGCCACACCCCCGTTTTGATCTGGCTGCTCCCCAGTTGCGCCCGGCTCGACAACACGATCAAGACTTTCCCTTTCGATATGAGAAATGTATTACGAATCTCCGCATAGGCAGTCACGACCAGTACGGAAATACCAAGCACTGCAAGAATCGACTTTAGAATCAGGGGTTTCATCGGCGGCTCCTTTAAATGAGGCTCTAGGATCGCCAATATCCTGTTTGCTTGCGACCCAACAGTCTTCCGATTTTGTGAAATTACCTTCCAAGCACGGACCACCGGATCTTAAAATCCGAATTTGGGATGCCGACGCCGCTAGAAGGACATTTGAGTCCAGCCCCGTTTTTGCTGAGAGCATTCTTTATGTCCAGCGAGGTGGTTATGAGGAGCGGGGTCTTCGTCTTATTATGGATTTGTTTACAGGCTTCCACAGGCAATGCTGAGTCTTTGGTTTTAAAAATTGGCGAAGACTATCGTTTGCCCATTCCTTCAAACCACCGGGTTTGGGTTCAAAACCGCAAGCTTCTGAGTATTTCTACCCAGGGTGGTTTCGTTATTTTAAACGGCCTGAACGAGGGCCAAACCACCCTGCAAGTGGGAGGCAAAGGTTACCAAGTTCAAGTGATTCAACCGTTAAAAAGGAACTTGCTGCAAAACTTCGAGAAAGAACTGCGCAATGTCCTCGGCCTTAAAATTCAAATCAAAAAATACCAAGTCACGGTGACCGGCAAGATCTATCGCTGGGAAGACTGGCAGCTCCTCGCCAAAATCAGCGAAGACACCGGCGTCAGTTATGCGATGAGTGCTGAAATTCCACCGAGCCTGCAGGCAAAAGCGCTGGCTGCTTGGCAACAAGAGTTTGATCGCGCAGGCCTTGCAGCCCTGCCCGTGCATTTTGCTCGTCCTTTGCAAGCTCGAAGCGCCGTGGACCCGCAACTCTTTGCCAAATACTCAGATATCCTAGGGCCTTACGGCATTGTGCTTGAAAAAGATGCGCAGGCGTTGGATATGGCTCCCGTCGTAAAGGTTCAAATCACGGTGGCTGAAGTTCGCAGGGACTTTGCGCAGAAATATGGTCTTCAATGGCCGGCCAGCTACTCCGCCAAGGTTTTGTCCAACGGGCAAACAGAGTTTGAAGATGTCATCTTCGCGGCCCAAGCGTTTGAACAACAAGGCCGCGGCAAAATCCTCGCAAGCCCGAATCTGATCTGTCGAAGCGGCAAAGAAGCGGAATTTCTCGCGGGCGGAGAGTTTCCGATCAAAATTTCCAACTATAAAACGCAGGATGTCGTTTGGAAAAAGTACGGGATCCTCTTAAAGGTGCGACCCAAGGCGGACTCTTCCGGGCGCATGAGCATTGGTATTGAAACCGAAGTATCCACCATCGACAATAGCCGGACGGTTGAAGGCATTCCGGGGCTCTTGACGAACCGAATCTCTTCGCACTTTGATCTGAGCCGTTCGCAGACAATCGTCCTTTCAGGGCTGATTAAAAACGAAGAAGGCAAATCCACAGAGGGCCTTCCGGGCCTCAGCCGTATTCCCGTTTTGGGAGCGCTCTTTGGCAGCCGTGACTTCAAGGAAAATCGCACGGAATTAGTGATTCTTGTTCGCCCGTCGGTTGTGCGTGAAAATACCATGGCCGAAAGCGTGGATTCGTCTCAGCACCTTGGAGATATCAAACATGATTGAGCAGTTCCGAGCGGCCTTCGCTAAAACCCAGCAGCACCTTCACGAAGCCGCCGACCGTGGCTACGGCCATGAGGAGTTTTGGCGCACACAAAACTCTGAAAAGTTCCGTGAGGCCCTCGAAGCCAGCCTGCACAATGAAGCTCCTGAAACACAAAAGCGGCTGACCGCTGAGTATTTTACCTATGGCCCACTTGATCATTTATTTGCTGACGAAAACATCACAGAAATACTGGTGAACGGTCCTGAGTCGATCTGGTTTGAAAAAGACGGACGCCTACAGAGGCATCAGGATCTTTTTCTCTCAGACTCTAGTTACAATAATGCCCTTCACCGTCTTTGTGAAAAATCTCAATGCCAAAGCACCGTGGAACACCCAGCAGCCACGGGATTCTTTGATGAGTTTAGACTCACTCTCGTTCGACAAGAACTCACCCGGAATCATCATCATTTGTCCCTACGACGACATCCGAAGAATCCTTGGACGTTGGAACGGTTGCTGAGTTGCGGCTGGGCTTCAGAGTCTGAGATTCTAGTACTTCGCGATTTGATGAATCGTCAGCAGAACTTTCTCATTGTCGGCAGCACCGGCAGTGGTAAGACGTCGCTCATCAATGCTCTTCTACAGAGTATGCCCACAAATGAGCGGGCGATTGTCATCGAGGATACTCCGGAAATTGAGCTCCCGAACCCTGCGTGTATGAAGATGGTCACGCGCGAAGATCCTCAGGGCGTTTTGAAGAGTGTGACTCAAAGTGACCTCCTCAGGCACTCGCTGCGGCTTCGACCTGATCGCATTATAATGGGTGAAATCCGCGGCCCGGAAGCAAAAGATCTTCTGATGGCTTTAGCCACCGGTCACGGAGGGAGTTTCGGGACTTTGCACGCGAGTGATCCTCGTCAGGCTCTGATTCGGCTCGAGATGCTGATTCAGATGGGTGCCCCGCAATGGAATCTGCAAGCCGTACGAAGGCTCATACATTTGAGCTTAAACTGTATTTTAGTCGTAGAGAAAACGCCCGAAGGAAAAAGAAAATTCCAGGGAGCATATAAGATATGTTCCCTGGAAGAAAATGGCTTTTTAGTCGAAAAGATTTAGACACTATCTCTCGGTTGGCACACTCTGGTAGTTCGAGTTTTGCTCGATATTTTTGAGAGTCTCTTCTGAGAAGGTACCTTCATCTTCTTGCACAGCGCTGCGTGGATTGAAGAACTTCTCTGCAATGTCTTCAACTGCTTTCGCGCGAGCGCTTTCTTTGCTTGCATTCTTGTATGTTGCTATCGGTTCCGGGGAGCGATTGTTCGCAAGCGAACTGAGACTCACGCGGTCCTGTACATCTAAAGAGCGGCTCTGAATAGGGCGGCCAAACTCCGGAGCCCCCGGACGCACCGGTTGATTGCTCCCGATGTCTACTGTCGTAACCCGTCTGCTGGGCGGAAGAATGCGGCTGATCTTTTCCATCTCTCACCTCCGTGTGGAGACTGTTTCTATGAGCCATCCTAGCTCATAACTCCGTATCGGCTTGAGACGTTCAAACTTGAGACATATTCCGGAAAACTAGACCTTGTTCTAGAGGCTACCGCTTCGCACGGTCATACTGCACAGGCCACTTCAGGTCCACGCCGAGCTCTTTTGCCGCGTGCAATGGGAAATACGGGTCGCGGAGGAGTTCTCTGCCAATGAAAAGCGCGTCGGCCGCGCCCTCTTTCAAAATCATTTCGGCCTGCGCGCCCGAAGTAATGATGCCGACAGCGCCGGTAAAGATCTGCGCTTGATCGCGAATGGCTGCGGCAAAAGGAACTTGGTAACCTGGGCCCGCAGGTATTTTTGCTTGCGCCGTTGAGCCGCCAGAAGAGCAATCGATCAAATCAACGCCGACTTCTTTGAGCTGTTTTGCGAACACGATGCTTTGTGGAAGGTCCCAGCCGTCGTCAACCCAGTCCGTAGCAGAAATGCGCACAAACACCGGCCACTTCGCAGGCCAAATCTTACGAACACATTCTGCGACTTCCAAAGGAAGGCGCATACGGTTTTCCAGCGAACCGCCGTAATCATCGGCGCGGTGATTCGACAACGGCGATAAAAATGCATGCAGCAAGTATCCATGGGCCGCATGAATCTCGACGACTTCAAAGCCGGCGTCGAGAGCCCGCTGAGCCGCGGTTTCAAAATCCTGCACAACCGATTCGATGTCTTTTTTTGTCATCTCTCGTGGCACCACGTGGTCACTGCTGAATGCAATGGGACTTGGCCCCTCCGGCATCCACCCGCCTTGCTTGCCATCGACAGCCCCGCCTCCATGCCATGGAGAAGCGATTGAAGCTTTTCGTCCCGCATGCGCCAACTGAATCCCCGCAACAGCCCCATGCTCCTTCAAAAAAGCGACAATCGGTTTAAAGGCGTCCCGTTGGGTGTTGTTCCAAATTCCCAAATCCGCCGATGAAATACGACCCACGGGGTGAACAGCGGTGGCTTCGACCATCACAAGACCTGCTCCGCCGACCGCACGGCTGCCAAGATGAACCATGTGCCAATTGTTCGGCACGCCATCCATCGCCGAGTACTGGCACATCGGTGACATAAAAATGCGATTTTTAATATTCAACTCACGCAAACGAATCGGCGTAAAGAGTTTCGTTGCATGAGTTGTCAGCGGTGTGTGGGTTTGAACATCCATATGAGACATAAAAGCAAAATATCACTCTCCACTGTAGGTGTAAAGCTGTGGGTGTAAAGAAGGTGCCGTCACTATGTCGTTGGACACGGACCCTTCGGCCTTACATCTCTTTGTCAGAGCCATGTGAGCGGGCCTTGCGAGCTTCATCCACCGCCTTTTCAGCAAGCGGCGTGAGTTTCACGCCGACTTCTGTCAGTTGATCGCGATTTACTTCGCTCGGGCAATCGGCCATAAGATCCGTTGCTTTTGCTGTCTTAGGAAATGCGATCACTTCTCGGATCGCATCTGTTTCGCAGAGGAGCATCACCAAGCGATCCAAACCCCATGCGATACCACCATGCGGGGGAGTTCCATACTTCAAAGCTTCGAGGAAGAAACCGAACTTGTGTTCTTGCTCTTCTTTGCTCAAACCCAAGAGACGGAACATCGCCTGCTGCAATTCGCTGCGATAAATACGGATACTTCCGCCACCCATCTCGTAACCATTACAAACAAGATCATAAGCTTTCGCGAGCATTTTACCGTAAGAAGCCTCGTTGCCCTCAATTAAATCCTGGGCGAATTCATCTTTTGGCGAAGTGAATGGATGGTGACGAGCGACCCAACGCTTATCATCCGGAGAGTATTCAAACGCCGGGAAGTCCACAACCCACAAGAATTTGTAAGTGCCAGGGCTTACAAGCTTCAGCTCTTTACCGAAGTGGATGCGAAGACTGGACAATGCCGCACAGGCCGTATCGAAATCATCCGCCACGATCAAAGCGCAGTCGCCATTTCCAGCGCCAACAGCCGTAAACATCTCGCCGAGCTTTTCCGGGCTAAAGAATTTAGAAACCGGAGAGGAATAAGTGCCGTCTGCTTCAGACTTGATCCACACCAGGCCTTTAGCGCCCGCGCGTTTTGCCATGTCCGTGAGTTTGTCAAATTGACCACGAGAGTAATCGCCGCCCTTAGGAACCGCAATACCACGAACGATTCCGCCGCGAGCAAGAACATCGTCAAACACTTTAAAACCCGAACCCGTGACAACGGATTTCAAATCTTTGATCTCCATGCCGTAACGCGTATCAGGCTTATCGATGCCATAACGATCCATTGCCTCTTGGTAGGTCATACGTGGGATGTCGCCAACGTCGATGCCTTTGATCTCTTTCCAAACCGTGCGCAGCAAGCGCTCATTCATCGCCATGATATCCTCTTGGTCTATGAATGACATTTCCATATCGATTTGCGAAAACTCCGGTTGGCGATCAGCACGCAAGTCTTCGTCCCGGAAGCAACGTGCGATTTGGAAGTAACGATCGTAGCCTGAAATCATCAAGAGCTGCTTCAACGTCTGCGGAGACTGCGGAAGCGCGTAGAAAGTCCCTTGGTTCACACGCGAAGGAACAAGGTAATCCCGAGCCCCTTCCGGAGTGGATTTGTAAAGGATCGGAGTTTCTACTTCAAGAAAGCCATTGTCTGATAAGAAACGGCGAACGACTTGAGTTACTTTGTGGCGAGCGACGAGGTGATTCGTCAAACGCGGAGAGCGCAAATCAAGATAACGATATTTTAAGCGCAACATCTCGTTCACGTTCTCATCATCCACTTGGAATGGAGGAACCGCGGAGTCATTCAAAATCTCGCAACGAGCCGCTTCGATTTCGATCCCACCCGTTTTGATTTTTGCGTTCTTCATGCCGTCGGGGCGTGCACGCACCGTCCCTTCGACAGCAAGAACGAATTCGCCACGTAAATTTTTTGCTGCGGAAGTTTCGGCTCTGTTTGGATCCAGCACCACTTGCACGATGCCTTCACGGTCGCGCAAATCGATGAACACGAGGCTCCCGTGATCACGGCGAGTATCTACCCAGCCCATGATAACGACTTTTTTACCGACGTGTTGAGAGTTTAAGTTTCCGCAATATTCTGTTCTTTTGAGATCTTTGACGAATTTCATAGTGTTATGAGTCTGACACGTTGTCTTATTGCAGTCAAAAACCAAGTCAGGTAAATTGTCTAGACTGGAGTCAACAATGCCAAAATTTACGATCGAGCATAACAGCTCACACAGTGCGAAAGAGACCTTCGACAAAATCAAATCCTTTACCAATGACGAAGATCTACGACGCTTCGATCCTAAGATGCAGTGTCAATTCAATGATGGCGCGATGAATGGTTCCATTAAGGGCAGCCAGTTTAAGGCGGAACTGAATGTGCTAGCACAAGGAACAGGGAGTAAAATTGAGATCGTTGTCGATCTCCCTATGCTTTTGGCCCCGTTTAAGGGTAAAGTCCAGGAAACTCTCCAGAAGAAATTGTCTAAATATCTGGCATAATTGAAAACCTATGAAAAAGAAAGTGGCGGCCAAAAAGCCGAAGGAAAAAGCAAGCTCGGCCAAGAAGCCTGGAACTAAACCTGTTACTCAGCCTGTTGCGAAGAAAGCAACTTTGGCGAAAAAACCGGTCAAAGCCAAAGCCGTCGTCGCAGAAATTGTGGACGATACCGGCACGCTTGCGCCTGAAGAAGCTGCCCCCGAGATCGGCAAGGCCTATGCAATACCCAACGAACGCGACATCGAGGAAGAGTTTGGCCTCAATGACGGGCCGACAAAAGGCTTGGTTCCTGCGGCAGATTCTAAGGCGATCACCTCAACTTCAGATCCGCTGGCGATTTACCTCGCCGATGTCCGCAAGTATCCGGTTCTGAGTAAAGAAGAAGAGCAAAAAATCGCTAAGAAATACTTCGAAACCAAAGATCCTGAAGCGGCACAGATTCTAGTGAAATCAAATCTTCGTTTTGTCGTGAAAGTTGCCGCTGAATATTCCAAATTCGGCGCAAAGATGATCGATCTTATTCAAGAAGGCAATGTGGGCCTGATGCACGCCGTGCGCGAATTCAATCCATACAAAGGCGCGCGTTTGATCACCTACGCTGTTTGGTGGATTCGTGGTTACATTCAGGAATACTTGATGCGCCAATATTCGATGGTTCGTATCGGCACGACTCAAAACCAGCGAAAACTTTTCTATCAATTGCAGAAGGAAAAAGACGCACTCGATGCCATGGGGCAGTCCCCAGACATCGCGCTCTTAAGTTCTCGTCTCGGTATTCCTGAAGACGAAGTAGCGCAAATGGCGCAGCGGATGTCAGGCCGTGATGTGAGTCTTGACCGCCCCCTGGACGATGATTCTGGCGGCACGCTGATGGATTTTCAAAAATCCACGGCTGACATGAGTGTTGATGAGCGTATCGCGCACGAGGAAGAACTAGAGATCTTAAAAAAGAAACTCGAAGAAATCCGTCCCGAACTTTCTGAGCGCGAAAAAATTATTCTTGATGAGCGCATTCTCAATGATGATCCGCTGACTCTGCAGGAAATCGGCGAAAAGCACGGTATCACTCGTGAAGCCGTCCGCCAAATGGAAGTCCGTGTGATGAAAAAAATCAAAGCCAAGATGGAAGAGCTGAAATAGCTCCTCCAGAGCTTGGACATAGCGGTTAATTACAAGGTCCTACGGAACCAGAAACATTACTATAGTTCAAAACCTTCGCCCCACCGTGCAAACAAATGCCACCAGCGTTGTTGCGAACCATTTTGATCACACCCCCATAAACGTGGATGACCCCGGCTGTATTCGAGATCTCGTCAATCTCTGCCGCGATGATTTTTGTACCACCGGCCGTGCCCGAGACTGTACCGATCTTCATGGCATGGATGCAAACTTTGCCGGCCAAATTTGAGACCGATGAAATCTCGTTGGCATTCGCTTGAACCCCGCCTGAGGCACCACTGATTCGCACAATCTTATCGGCAGCCCCGATCAGGATGTGGCCAGCAACCCCTTGTAAATCGACATTCTAGGCAAGATCAATATTAAGAGCACCCGCGTGACCCTTGAGAACCACATCTTGCGCGGAGCTTGGAATAGTCATAGGGATTTGCACACCGTTAAAGACGGAGCAGGCTCCAGAGTACGCAATGTTCGGATTATCCAAGCTCTCCTCCGAAGCAGATGGATTTCCACTACCAGAATTGTGATCGAACATTTGACCGCGGGCATTTTCATCTGTAAACGAAGTACCGTCTTGGAGCGGTTCCATTCCCGCCTCCCCAGCCTTTAAAGATGTCGCCCCAGCAACCGCAGTGAAGTTTGTTTTACCGCAGTTTTGAAATCCGATGATCAATAGCGTAAGAAGAGTACCGAACACAATTCTTTGTGGTTTTCTGATGTACATTGTTTCCCCCGAGATAACTCCTTACTAAAGCAAGATAGCTGCCAAATATAAGCGGCCGTAATGAAGATAGGAGGGCCCTGGCTGCTCGGCTCTGCCAATTCCGTTTCCATCGTTTAAAAGATTTAAACAAAATCAAGGATTCACAATTGCATGAGTTCTCTGTTATGTCCTATTTGGCTCGCATTACCCTATTCATAGCGATTATAACTTCCCTTGGGACCGGATCGGCTTCTGCGGCCAATGCCTTTTTGGGGAATCTGTACAATGATTCGACACTCTCCTTTGGTAAACCGGTGCCAACATCCCCGTTGCCCCCGGACAAAATACGATTGTTCGTTTGGAATATTCATAAGGCTGAAGATCCAAGGCTTTCCCAAGACTTCGCTGACCTGACTTTCGGTGCCGACCTCGCTCTTTTTCAAGAGGCCGTCAGCAGCCCTGGTTTTGTCCAGAGCTTAGTCGCCGCCAACACAGATTTCGAATGGACGATAGCCAAGTCTTTTCAGCTTTTTGATTTTAGCTTTACCGGTGT
The DNA here is from genome assembly GCA_039810425.1 of Pseudobdellovibrionaceae bacterium. GTDB lineage: Bacteria > Bdellovibrionota > Bdellovibrionia > Bdellovibrionales > Bdellovibrionaceae > JACMRP01. The sequence goes on from JBDHWW010000003.1 coordinate 54,439, forward strand.
TGCCACCGCGTACCGCGTGAAACCCGTGGGTGAGACCGTGATTGTCTCTAAGGTGACAGAGCCCGTGACTGAAACGCCGAAGACGATCTTGCTTTCTCAGTTTTTAATCACCGGCAACTACGAGACACTTTTAGTCGCGAACGTACACGGCATTAACTTCGTTGGTCTTGAAGCTTATAAAACTCAAATGAATCAACTCGTGGAAAAGCTGCGCCAGCATAAGGGCCCCATGATCGTCGCCGGCGACTTTAATACTTGGGCTCCAGCACGCCTCGACTATATTAAAAGTCTCTTTGAGCCGCTCGGCTTAGTCCAAGTGAATACACCCGTCGCGGGAATGCTGGATTTAGATCACATTTTCCTGCGCGGCATGACAGCGAATTTCATTTTCGATTTTTCATATATTGATTCTTCTGACCATGCCCCCCTGATGGTTGATTTAATTTTTGAAAACAGCAAGGTGATGATGTATGAAGAACACAAGTAAGAATCTTTTCGTACTGGCTGGTTTCGCTGTGGCCCTGAATGCCTGCGATATGAAACGCAATCTCGATGAGATGCACGACCAAACCGCCGAGATGAATAGAACCACCCAGCAGATGAACGAAACAACAGGTGATATGAACAAACGCACCGAAGGCCTTGAGAACGCCACTGGTGAGCTCTACGATGCTCTTCGCCAGGGTGATACTTTGGCTGCCCGCCGCTCCGCTTTGGATAATATGCTGAAAGCAGAAGAGCCCGCGCGCAAGCTCTCGGAGGCAGCTAAATACTTCATGTCTTTTGAATTCCAGTTCTGGACAAATGCCCACGAAGATAAAGGTGAAGCAAAACGTATCGACCTTGCGACACTCGCCGCCCGCGAGTTTTTTAAAGATGTTTATCAGTTCATTCCGAACGGCGTAATGAAGACAGATCCGTTCGCCTATCAAATTATCTCTACGGATAAAGGCAATCTCATTGCTTGTTTGAATGCTCTGGCGGTAACAGCCCATTACTTGAATCCAAAGCAGGAAAAGCGCCTTAAAGAAAATCCTTCGCTGAAATCGATGTCAATGTACAAGATGATCGAGGAGTCCTTGCTTGCAAAAGCGCCGATTGAATCCGGTGAGAAAAAGATTTCTGACTATCCTGGTTATGTGTTCGAGATTCTTTCTAACGAGCCCGCGGCAGTTTATTTGATGCAAGCCCGGTACAACTACCTCAGCGTCTTGTTCCTGGGCCGGGCCACTCCGATAGCTCACAGCAAATGGGCTGGCGTTAAATTCTTTGCAAGAAAGTGGACGCTGGATTTGAATAAATTCAACGCGGCTCAAATCGAAGAGTTCAATATGTTTCTGGAAGGGGCTTTGAAAACCAAGAAGATCCTTCAACAAATCGGTGTAAAGCCAGAAATGGATTTTATGGCGCAGAGAATGATTAACAACATGACTCTAGTGGATATCACCCAGAACCCTAAGATAACGGCCGAGAAAGCATCAAACTTCCGCGAAATCGCCGCCCGCTTGACCGAATTAATGAAATACTAAGCGAAAGCGGGGCGCCGATTAAGCAACCTCAAGTTCACCCACGCCAATGCTTTGCTGCAACTTCACGCGAAGCCTTGCCACCGCTTGGGCGTGGAGTTGAGAGACGCGGCTCTCTGTTACGCGCAGAACCTGACCGATCTCTTTTAAATTCAGATCTTCAAAGTAATACAAAGAAAGCACCAAGCGCTGACGCTCCGGTAGTTCCTCGATGGCCTGCGCCACGACTTCTTTGATGGATTTGATATTGAGCTGATTGAACGGATTGTTCAATTTTGAACCTTCCAAAAGGTTTAAGATCGACTTGTGGTCGTCGTTACTGAAGGATTGGCTGTTATCAATGGAAAGCAGGCTCACCGGACGAACTTGGTTCACGAGATCATGAAACTCATCGACCGTGATATTGAGAGCTTTAGAAACTTCCTCATCTGTCGGCGCACGGCCGAGTTCATTTTCAAGATTTGCCATTGTCTTATCGAGAAGTTTTGCTTTATCACGAATAGAACGTGGCACCCAGTCTTGGGCGCGGAGTTCATCGAGGATCGCGCCGCGGATGCGGAACTCGGCATAAGTTTTAAATTTATTGTCGCGAGTCGGATCGTATTTATCGATGGCGTCCATTAAACCGATCACACCTGCAGAGATCAAATCATCCAGTTCAATATTAGAAGGGAGGCGCACGGCGATCTTTTGTGCGACGAACTTAATCAGCGGAGCGTATTCCTTAATCAACTCATCCTTTTGTTTCTGGGTGAGTTTCTTAGGCTCTTCTTTGTATTTTTTCAGCAATGCCACGTTTTTCGCCATACGTTCCCTCTGTAATTCCATGTTAGCAAACGGATACCAGTTCTAAAAAGTCCAATTCCCTTAAGCTACACCGACGACCTGCTCCCAGAACATCTGGAGCCCGCCCTTAGTAAGGGTTTTCTGGCTAGAATTCTCGATTTGCGAACAGAGATTCTTGATAGCTTTTGCGGACTCTGCGGTCGTATCATGTCTCATGATGAGACGATTGAGCTGCGTCGCCTTTCGAAGTACGGGGTCCATAGGTACCGAACCCCAGTAATCAAGACCAATGCAGAGGAACTTGTTCACAACATCGTTGAAGCGTTGATAGAGGCCCGCGCCTTCAGCTTCGTCGCGAACATTGTTGCAGATAATTGAAAACTTATTTTCTTTGTACTTCTGATGAAGAACCTTAATCAGCGCATAGGAATCCGCGAGGCTTGCTGGATCCGGAGTGATGACAACCGAGATCGTTTGCGCGGCCGCATTCAGATATAAAACATTGTCCGCAATTCCCGGCGCGGTATCAATCAGCAAGTAATCAAAATCCTGTGGCAAAGTGCTCACCGCTTCGATCATCGTGCGCCGTTGAAAGCTATTGAGATTGTTAAACTCCAAGATACCGCTGCCGCCAGGAATCAAGAACACATCTTTTGCCACCTCAATGAGGATTTCTTCAACAGTCTTATCACCCATAATAACATCATGGATATTTCCGCCGGCCTTGACGCCGTAGAGGATATCCACGTTTGCCATCCCCAAATCGCCGTCAAAGATCAAGACTTTGTTTCCCGTCTGTGATAATCGCAGTGCCAGGTTCGAAGTCAGAGTGGTTTTACCCACGCCGCCTTTGCCCGAGGTGATACTGATTGTACGTGTTCCATCGCTTTGGAAGAGTCCGTTGTATTTCATAGTGTCTGCTGTTCCTGTCTATTCGCTTGAGTGATTTTGAAAAGAAGGTCAAGTACGCGCTCTTTCGTCGCAAACTCGAAGTCTTCAGGGACGCGTGTACCGATACCAAAGGAGTGCAATGGCACGTCAAAGCGCTTCATAAAGTTATAGATAGTCCCGTGCTGTACGGACTCATCAAGGCCGGTAAAGATCACGTCATGGTAGTCTAGTACTGAGTAACGACGGCCGAGCTCCGTCACGTCTTGGTCTTTCGCCAATGTCGACAGCACCAAGTGCACGCGGGCCTTTAAAGTCGCCGGCGGCATCAAGCGCTTCAAGTTCATGCCTTCTTCAGCATTGCGCAGGCTCAATCCCGGATAGTCGACAAGAATATAGTCCACGCTATTCATGTAATTCATAATGTGGTACCAGTCGCTGGCATTGCGGATCACACTGAACGGCACATTCAGGATCTGCGCATAAATACGCATCTGATCCGCCGCCCCCACCTTAAAAGTATCAGCGGAAAGAATCGCTACTTTTTTGTTTTCGCGAACCACCAAATGGCTTGCCATCTTCACAAGGGCCGTTGTCTTACCAGAACCTGCAGCACCGACAAAAATGTGCACCTTGGCCTGCTTGCTTTCTTCCGGCGTACAAACCTTTGTTGTTTCAAGAATCTTTCTTGCAACCCAGCCTTCAACCAAAGCGCGGTTTTTAAGTTTTAATGACGGAAGGTCCTTTTGGGCGTGACTGCAAATATCAGCCGAAATTTCAGGTGCGACACCCGCAGTCACGAGCTTTTCAAACACGAAGCTCAAATCATAAGGTAAACCGAATTCTGAACCCGGATGGCCTTGCACAAAATTCTGTGGAATGTTTTGGAACTGAGCCAAAACCTGCTTCAAATTAGCGATCTCCGTTTTCAAAGATTGCATTTCCAGCGACTCTACTTGCTTTGCCGTGGGTGTTGGCATGATGGGCATGACCACCGGAGCCGCCATAGAACCATAGCGGTTATCCTGCTGCTTCTGAACCTGCTCTTCATCGATATCAATGTACCGTTGTGAAGTAATAGGGCGTGGCAATTTGCTTCTTTCAAGATGCTTGTTGACCATCTTTTCGATCAGCTCTTTCTGCTGGCGAGCCGTACTTTGGCTGAATTTCGTACGCTCTTGCTCACGCAAACGGCCTTCTGCGAAACGCTTTTTTTGCAAAGTCTCTTCCGAAACCGCCGCTGTGATTTCGACACTACCGTCACCCACGAGGCCGTAGCTCTTGTTATTATCCCGTGCAGAAAGAATGATCGCATCGGGACCAAGCTCTGCTTTGACCATCTCGAGGGCTTCCTTCATCGTGCGGGCTTCAAATTTCTTAACCTGCATTGTTTAACTCCACCAAAGCGACGGATTGTACATTTGCGTCGGATGTTAATTCGTTGTGAGACAAAATCACCAGTTGCGGGATGAATCTGTGAGTCAGCTTAAATAGGTGCCGCCGTGAAGTCGGGCTTGTTAACAAGATCGGCTGACCCGCGATTTCGGGATGCGTTTCGACTGTGCGAGCAATCTCGCCGATCAAACGGTGCGCCGTATTTGGATCCATCACCAACTGAACGCCCTGTTCTGTTTGCAACAGGGAATTCGCAATCAACTCTTCAATCACCGGATGCAACGTCATGACCGGAATATTGCCAAGTTCTGTCGTATATTTCGCCGTGATCGAGCGGGCCAAAGCACGACGAACATTCTCAGTAAGAACTTCAGTGTCTTTATTGCGAGGAGCTTCATCCGCCAGTGTTTCAAAGATGGTCAGTAAGTCACGAATAGAAACCTGCTCCTTGAGCAAGCCCTGCAATACACGCACAACAGCCCCCAAAGACATTTGATCCGGAATAAGCTCTTCGACCACTTTCGGATGGGACTTCTTGAAGTTCTCCACAAGGCTTGAAGCTTCCTGACGGCCAAGAAGTTCGTGGGCATGCGTACGTACGATCTCCGTTAAGTGAGTCGCCATGACTGTCGGCAAATCCACTACGGTATAGCCAGCCATTTCGGCCTCTTCCTTACGATTTGGTGAAACCCAAAGGGCATCCAAACCAAACGCGGGCTCTTTCGTGGCAATCCCCTCAATGCGCTCCACCACATTACCGGGATCCATCGCAAGCATAAATTCAGGACGAAGAGTACCGCCACCGACTCGGTTGCCTTTAATAAGCACGCGGTATTCACCCGGAGCCAGCTGCAAGTTGTCACGGATATGAATACTTGGCACCACAATCCCCAGATCAAGAGCAAACTGTTTACGGATACTGACGATCCGCTCGAGCAAATCACCGCTCTTGTCAGATTCAACGATGTTGATAAGACCGTAGCCAACCTCGAGTTCGACAAGATCCAAAGGCAACATCGTTTCGATATTTTCTTTCTTTGGCGCAGAAGCTACCACTTCAGCCGCTTTTTTCTCGTTCTCTTCTTTTTCAGCTTTGTAACGCTTGATGACCCAAGAAACCGTTCCAAGAACAATCGCCATGAACAAGAACGGAACTGTGGGAAGGCCGGGCACCAAGGCCAGCAAGCCGATTACCGCAGCAGATATACCCACAGCGCGTGGGTTTACCAAAAGTTGCCCCGCGACCTCGGCACCCATGTTTTCATCAGTACTGGAACTTCGGGTCACGATCATACCGGCTGCAGTCGAGATAATTAACGCCGGGATCTGTGCCAAAAGACCATCGCCGATTGTGAGCATGGTGTAATACTTGGCCGCTGTTGAAATATCGAGGCCCTTTTGAATCACCCCAATCAAAAGTCCACCGATAATATTAATCAAAGTAATGATGATGCCGGCAATCGCATCACCACGTACGAACTTCGAGGCGCCGTCCATCGCACCGTAGAAGTCGGCTTCTTGTTCAATCTCTTTACGGCGTTTACGAGCGTCCGCCTCTGTGATCAAACCGGCATTTAAGTCGGCATCGATTGCCATTTGCTTGCCTGGCATCGCATCCAAGGTGAAACGCGCCGCAACCTCAGCGACGCGTCCAGAACCCTTGGTGATGACAATGAAGTTAATCACGATCAAGATCATAAAGACGATGATACCGATCACGTAGTTATTACCAACAACGAAGTTGCCGAAGGCCTCGATCACGTCGCCGGCGGCATGCGTACCTTCATGACCGTGAGTCAGAATCAAACGGGTTGTCGCCACGTTCATCGACAAACGGAACAAAGTCGTCATCAAGAGCAATGACGGGAACGACGTAAAATCGAGAGCACGCTTTACGTAGATAGAAACCACCAGGATCAACAAGCTTAAAGACAAAGAAAAACTCAGGGTCAAGTCGAGCATCAAAGGAGGAAGCGGGATAATCATAACCGCCAGGATCGCTAACAACCCGAAGGCAATGAATAGATCCGTATTCTTGGTGAATTTCTCGAATCTCTTGATGAATTGAAACAACGGTTCCATTATCTTCTCACCTTTTTACGTAACTTATAAACATACGAAAGAACTTCTGCGACCGCGACGAACAGCTCACGAGGAATCACCTGGCCGATTTTGAGGGTTTTATAAATTGTGCGCGCCAGCGGTTTATTCTCCACAATCGGAATATTGTGCTCGCGTGCGACTTCTTTAATTTTCTCGGCCATGAAATCAGCACCTTTGGCCACGATTTGTGGCGCCGGCAAATTCGCATCGTATTTCAATACCACCGCGATATGAGTCGGATTCGTGATGACGACGTCGGCTTTAGGAATGGCGTCCATCATACGCTTACTCGCACGCTCCCGTTGCAAGCGGCGTACGCGGGCCTTGATCATCGGATCCCCTTCGCGGGACTTGGCTTCTTCTTTCACCTCTTGCTTGGTCATCATCATTTCGCGCTCAAGTTTCCAGCGCTGAAAAAAATAGTCCGCAGCGGAAAGAACCAGCAACATCATGCCGATACCACCAAGCAGGCGAACGACAATACCACCGATGTATTGAAGAATGCCTTCGAGGGAGTAACCGATCAGATAAGGAATCTTCACCACTTCTGAACGAAGCAAGAAGTACAGAACCATGCCAATAAAAAGTAATTTTAAAAACGACTTCAAGCCCTCAACCAGAGCCCGCATACTGAAGACGCGTTTAAACCCTTCAATCGGATTCAACTTGTTGAAGTCCGGGCTCATCGCGTCTTCGACTTGCATGAAACCGACTTGGGCGATTGACGAGATAGCGCTGATCAAAGCGGCAACCGCCATCACCGGCGCAATCAACACAAACATCTTCTGCGCACTGAACGCCATTGCCTCCGTAAAGTTGCCCGAGCGGATTGTGGCCACAAGCTGTGGACCAAACGAGTAGTTGAAAACTTCAAAAATGTTTTGAAAAAAGAAGCGACTGAGGGCAAAAATGCCCCCCGCAAATGTCAACAATAGCAGGCAGGACGCCAACTCTTTTGTTTGCGCCACCTGGCCACGTCTGCGGAAGTCTTCCCTCCGCGCATCCGTCGCCTGTTCCGTCTTCTCTTCTTGATCCTCTGCCACCTAAATGTTCCTTCCTAGAACGCTAAGGCTTTCATTACCAACAACATTTTCGTCTGTGTTAAATCCAAAATCCCGTTCATCTCCATGACGAGTAATGGAATGCAGATGAACATCAAAACAAAACCCAACATCAAAGTTACCGGCATACTGGTTACTAAAACATTGATTTGGGGCACCGCCCTGCCCAAGACTCCCATAGCGATGTTTGTAATCAAAATCGCGCCGATAACCGGAGCGCACATTTTGATCGCCATGACCATCATGTCTTGGACAAAACCCGCCATCTCGGCAAACGGTCCCACCGAAAATTTTAATTGCGCCAATGGGATCAGTTCGTAACTTTGGGCGATTCCCATCACCAGCATGTGATGGCCATTCACCGCAAAAAAAATCAACGTCGCGATCGTGTTGTAAAAATGCTCCACCGTATTGCTGTTCTGACCCAGCATCGGATTAAAAATCTGTGCTTGGCCCAAACCGATCGAAACTGAGATCAGCTCTCCCATCATACCCACCGCGAAGAAAAACAAACGGGTTAAGAAGCCTAAACTCAAGCCAACGGCCACTTCCCGGGCTGACAGCAAAACCAGGTCCTCCGTCAAACGAGCCACTTCACCGGCAGAGATTTGAATCGAAGGCATTACGACCATCGAAAACACCACGGCCAAAAGGATTTTGATCGGAACGCTGATATTGCCCGAGCCAAAAACCACAGAAGAAACCACGAAGGAAATCATCCTCAAAAAGATGAGCCCGAACATGATGACTTGTGCTTCCGACATTGCGTAGAACAAATGCGTCCCCTTTATTCCCGTACAATCGTGGCAATATTCTCAAACAAACTGACTGTGTAATTGCTCATCACGTCCATCATCCAGGGACCGGCGAGCACAAATACCAACGCAACTACGATCATCTTTGGAATGAACGTCAGCGTTGATTCATTGATCTGAGTCAAAGCTTGGAAGATGCTCACGGCCAATCCGATGACCAGCGTGCTCAACAGCATAGGGGCCGCCAACATTGCTGTCGTGCGAAGGGCGTCTTGCCCTAACTTGATAATAATCTCTTCAGTCATCGTCCACTCCTACCCAAAACTCTTCACCATCGAACCGATGAGAAGGCCCCAGCCGTCAACCAAAACAAAGAGCATAATTTTAAATGGCAGTGAAATTACTACCGGCGGCAACATCATCATACCCATTGCCATTAAGACACTTGAAGCGACGATATCGATCACTAAGAACGGTAAGAAAATGATAAATCCAATCTGGAATGCCGTTTTTAGCTCAGACACAACGAAAGCGGGAACCAAAACGATCGTAGGAACGTCCGCACGAGTTTTGGGTGCTTCGATTTTCGCTAACTTCACGAACAACGCCAGATCTTGGTCACGGGTCTGATGGAACATGAACTTCCGAAGTGGCGCCAATGAGTTTTCCAGAGCCGCGTCTTGGGAAATTTTTCCCGCCAAATACGGCTGCACACCTGTTTCATTAATCTCTTTAAAGGCCGGCCCCATCACGAAAAAGGTCAGGAATAAAGACAAGCCCACCAACAGTTGGTTTGGCGGCATTTGCTGAATACCCATCGCTTGCCTTAAAAAGGACAAAACAATAATGATACGAGTAAAGCCCGTCATCAGAATCAAGATCGCCGGCGCTAAAGTCAGCACCGTCATGATCAGAACCAATTTAATGGCGTTGACCACTTCATTTGGGTTGTCCGTTGTTTTAAAACCCAAATTCACTGTTGGCAAAGTCACTTGTTGTGCCATCGCCCAGGAGCCGAAAAGAACGATACCCGCCATCAGTAAGAGTTTTTTCACTGGAAAGACCTCATGCCCTTCAACTTCTTCGAAACAACATCTTTAACCCCGCGGATCGAAAACTCTTCCTCATCTTCCGCATCCATGGTCGCGTCCGGGGCCGTCTTCGCCGCCGGCGTGTACTTCGTTGCAGGTACGTTCGCGAAAGTGTCCGCGAAGTTACCGCTGTGAATTTCCTCTGGAACCTCGTCATCCAACAAAGCCAAGGACTTGATCATATTGATGTTCTGGTCTGTCACGCCGATCAGGATGCTTTCACCTGCAACGCGAATGATTGCCAATGACTTCTTTGGACCCAAATAGTGCTGAGTCAGCACCTTAATTTCGTTATTCTTACCGGCCGCAAAACTCGTCTTAGAGTATTTGCGCATGTAAATATAGGCGCCTGTGCCAAGAACACCCATCATTGAAACAATCAGAATCAATCTGAAAATAGGGGAACCATCCTCTGAAGCTTTCTTGGGGGAACTCAGGTTCAAAGGAATTTCTGATTCTTTTTTGCTTTCAACAACCGCATCTTTATTCTCGGCCGTCGTACCCACTGCCACCGGCGCGGTCTCCGTTTTCGCAGCTTCAGCCACCGCCACGGTTTCAGCCACGTTTGCGGGTTCTTTTGCCGAAACCGTCAAACTAACCATTAATAAAGATGCAACTAGTAACAAGCGCATGAATACCTCGTTCATTATTTCAACTGCTCAATACGTTCGGTCGGGCTGATGATATCTGTCAGACGCACGCCGAATTTTTCATTGACTACAACTGCTTCGCCGCGGGCGATGAGCTTTTCGTTCACATAGACTTCCATCGGCTCACCGGCCAGTTTAGCAAGTTCGATCACACTTCCTTGAGTGAGATTCAACAACTCGCTCACAGGCATTTTCGTGCGGCCCAATTCCACTGTCACGCGAAGTGGAATATCCAAAATTAATTGCAAGTTTTTATCTTTCGGTCCACCGGCGCCGCCACCGCTCATACCGCCGGCACCACCACCTCCGCCCGTATCGCCCCCGCCTTTACCCGCGAGCGCATCGTTCATTGCGGCGGCTTCTTCCGCGAGCTGATCGGCTAGATTCTCTAAATCGTTCATGATGGCATCCCCCTATTTCTCAATTGGACGTGTGACTTGTACTGCCACCGTTCCGTGATGAATTCCGTAGTAACCTTTAAACTTTTTAACATTCTCAATTTGAATATCGATTTCACCGGTCGCATCCTGGTCCAGAGGAATCACGTCACCGATTTTCATACCCATCAAATCCTGAAGTAAAATCTCTGTTTGGCCGAGGTTTACTTTCACTTCACAGTTTGTTTCCAACAATTGCTCTTTGATGATCGCCGTCCAAAGTTTTTTATCTGTTTGATCAGACTCAACTTGGAAACCTGATTGGAGTTTTTGCTTAATAGGTTCGATGGTTGCGTAGGGAACGACTACTGATATAGTTCCTGTCGCATTTTCCAATTCCACGTCGAAAGTAGAAGCAATAACCACATCTGTCGGGGGAACGATACCGACGAACTGGGGGTTCACCTCAGTACGTACGAAAGAACAGTCAATCTTCTCAACCGAAGCCCAAGCATTTTCCAAATCATTGATTGCGAGCTCCACGACCTTTTTAACAATCGAAAGTTCGATCTGTGTAAATTCCTTGCCGTCGATTTTAGTATAGGGGCGGTCCGCGCCGCCGAAGAAGCTGTCCACCAAAGCGTAGGCAAGTTTACTTTCGATCACCATCAAAGCCGAACCACGAAGAGAACCGAAACGCAGAACCGACATGCATGTCGGCATCGGCAAAGTATTGATAAACTCGCCGAATTTCAAAAACTCAGTGCTTGTGAGCGTAATGGAGGCAATCTTACGCAGCGTTGATGACAACGAAACGCGGAAGGCGCGCATGAATTTCTCGTAGATAACTTCGAGTTGCGGCAAGCGACCGCGGATAATACGGTCTTGGCTCGTTAAATCGTAGTTAACGACGTTCTTGCCGTCTGTCGCCTTGACCGAACCGGAGCTCTCCGTTTTCGGCGTATCAGCGGTCGTCACCTCACCATCGGAGACGGCGGCTAAGAGCGCATCTACTTCACTTTGTGACAGGACCTGATTCATGTTCGACCTCTAGTTATAGATAAATTCAGTGAAGAACACGTTAGAGATCTTTCCTTTCACCAGGAAAGAATTGATGGTGTCCTTAATTTCATTTCTGAGATTGTCTTTACCTTCTCGAGTCGAAACTTCCTCGTAGGTCTTGCTAGAGAGAATGATGATAATAATGTCGCGTACTTGAGCTTTGCGCTTGTCGATCTCTTCCTGAACCGCGGGGCCCCTTACTTCAAGCTCGATGCTTACGCTAGCAAGCTTTCGGCCCTTAGAGCCTGCAAGATTGATGATGAACTTCTCTAATGGAATGATTTGACCGACGAATTTCTTTTCTTCGGTATTTTCTTTTTCATGATCTTGGGCTTCTTTTTCGCCCTTAATCACTTGCTCGATTTTAGGTTCTGCCGCTTCTTTTTGTTTGCCTTTATAAAGCATGAAGCCCACGCCGGCGACCACCAACATGTTAATAACTGCCAGGGCAATCAGAATGATATTGTTTTTCCCGCCACTAGATGGCGCCGCTGCTGGTTCTACTGCCGCTGCCGCCGCTTTTTCCTCTGCCACTTCATCCTCCTTGATGAATAGACACACCGATCTCAGTAAGTTATTAAGCAACGTTAGTGCCAACGCGACATCGGTCTAGTCGAGTCACGGTTTTGGCATGTCAGATAGAACTAATGAAATCTGGGAAATTTTTGCCGCTCGATCTGGACCCGGCAAGCTCCAAAATCCCGATAGGCAGAGTCAGCCTTTTGACGGCAAATTTTGCCGCACCAACCTTAGTCGAGGGCGACCAGGCAAAGAGGCGGGGGGCCTTAATGCCGTGCGAATCACCTGCTCTAAAACGGAGGGCCAAATATATCAAAGAAAAAAATCAACCAACTGAAAAACTCGCTTGGTTCGGGATTTAATCTTTCAAATGGTTAATTCGCAAAAACATCTGCACAGCGGGCGTTGAATGGGTTTTGTATTAGTCCCTTCATAACCGCTTGCGCAAACCGCGTTTCAATAAAGGTCGTTATCTTCGTGTTATTCAAGTATACGACAAGGCCGACGATACCAGACGTTGCCAAAGCTCCCCACGGGGACAGGCCATACACGCTCGGGCTAAAAAGCATGGCCGTTGCCGCAAAATAACCCAGAAGAATGGATCGTGTCTCCTGCACTCGGCGGAAAACCCATTTCGAAGCCGGCTGAATGCGTTCGTCAATCGAAGCAATATTCTCGGACCAGGCAAAGGATGCCACGCTCGACACTAGGCTCATCATTATCGGCACAGTCAACAGATGCATGTCCACTGTTCCATCAACGAGTCGATCGAAGGAGAGGAAAGGAACCCGCGATAAGTTAATTAAACTTGAGAGCGCAAAGCTCGAAGTAAACAGCATACTGACGTCTGCAAAAGACTTCGCTTTAAGTTGGTCTGTTTTATAAATAAATTTGCTAAAAAATGAATAGAAGGGTTTCGTCGCATGGGACCAGCTATCTTTGTTAAGGCCGAATGCAACTGCGGTCATTACGGTGAAAACTATATTAGCGGTTCTTTCGAAACTCGAAAGATGGCTCGCATGAATCCATACATAAGAATCGACAAGAGTATTAAAGGTTACAATCACGAGACCCCATTTATCGGCTTTCGCCGAAGTGACAACCTTCGCAGGATAAGCTCTTAGCAGCGCCGAGAAGTTCTTTGCCTTAGATTCTTTTCCCGCACGCGGAAGCGGCATCAACGCCACGTTTTCTTTTTTCAACTGAGCCGTACCGACCAAAATGTCTTCTAGATCCGAAGACACGATGACATTTTTATCAGTCTTCTCAACGTGTTTTTTAATTTGAGCAAGAACCTCGGCCTCAGAGGCCACTTCCGGCAGCTCGACTTGAATATTCGTCGCCGCACTACCCGCCCCAACACTGAGCTGTACAGAGATGTCTTCACGAATAGGAATTCTCTGTTGAGCAAACAGAGTCTCGGCAGAAAAGAAAGCCAGCAGAATAAAAAGCGATGTGCGACGTACAACCATTTTAAGCCACCTATTTATCGAGTAGGACCGTATGGAACTTCAGCCTTGCAACCCATCACATTTTCTTTCAGCCAATCAACGACATTGGGGTTCGTGTCGTTCGAAGGCACATCGCTCCAAGTGAGCCTTAAGTAGCCGCTATAAATGCGCCCACTCATCAGTTTGAAAATGGCGTCAAGAGTGATTCGGTCTGTCTTAGCATCAGGAGTTTGCGAATTAAATATTCTCACATTACTCGGTGAAATTCTCCCGGTTGACGTTAGGACCAGGGCTCTTTGACCAAAGGGTCCTCGATAGTTTCCGATAGCCGCTGTTTCAGAGCTCGGTGGGACAAGAGCATCACTATTGCATCCCGAAATACTTAAGAAATTACCATAATCATAAAAGAAGCCTTCTATATTGAGCTTGTCCTTAAGAACACGGCGTACTGCCAATTTGCATTGATCCCGGTCGCCATAGCCGCTAGGAAGTTGAACCAAAGCGCTCAGACTCGAAAAGTAGGGGCATTGCTCATTTTGGAAATAGTTGGAAATTTCCGAAGGAAATAACGGAGTATCCTTTACGAGGTCGAGGGTTTTAAAACCTTTTGGCAGCTGAATTTGAATGAGGACTGCATTACCCGGTCCCCCGCCAAAACTATATGTTTCCATTGGATTTTGCGCAGCATAAAAACCCGGACCGTACATGTTATTCATCCCATAATTCGGCGTAGATGCAGGACTGCAATCGTCAGGGTTTAAACTTGAATTTTGCGTTGAACAGTAACTTTGAAAAAAGCGGGATCCTTGATTTCGAACGTAATTATAGCCAGCATAATCGTAAGCGGAAATAGGAGACTTCCAAAGAGCGTTGCGGTTAGTGGCATCGAACCAATGAAAAACCATGTAAGGCCTTTTCAGTTCATAAACATATTTCGAGAGGTATTGAACAACTTCAGCCTCACTCGCTACACGACCCTGAAATTGGTTTGTGCTATCAGTTCGCGCAAATGCCACCGAAAAATTCAGCAATAAGCTGGCAAAAAGGATAAGTTTCGTCATCTTCGTAAATTCCTCTTTCTTCCGTCATCCAAACTAGGCGCCGCTGAGGTTATTATCGCTAGCGTCTTTTTTCTTGACGTCGTCTTGAGTATTGGAAACATCTGTCGTTGCAGGAATATAAGGAACATCGTCTTGGCAACCAACTAAATTGTCTTTCATCCACGTTGAAATGTTTCGATCAAGGTCGGCAGCCGTAATGTCTTTCCAAGATTGAAAAAGGCTTCCACTGTAAGCCGAACGGAAGGCATTGAAAACACTCAGGATCAAAGCCCGCTCAGCTGTCGCATCCGTGGTTTGTTCGTTATAAACTTTCACGCTGTTCCGTGAAATCTTCGCAGGATTCGCGAGGATGAAAGCACGACCGTTGAATGGGCCTTGATAGTTTCCAATCGCAGCGGTCTCTACGCTGTTTGCAACCGGCTGCCTATTGCACTCTTGAAAGTCAATTGCTGAGTAACTATAGAAGAACCCATCCATTTTAAGCTGGTCTTTCAAAATACGACGAGCCGTCATCAAGCAGGAGTCCGAGACAATGTAACTGTAATTAGTGTAACCAACTTGAAGCAAACCTGAGATATTTTGAACTGCCACAGAACAGCTAGCCTGAAGGAAGAAGTTTGAAATTTCTCGTGGAAACAGTTGGTTATCTTTTGCAACGTCCATCACGCGGTAACCCCGTGGCAATTGAGTTTGCATAAGGACCCAATCGGAGCCGTAACCGCCGTAAGAGAAAGTCGCGACGGGGTCGATCGAGTTATAGAGAGCCGGGCCGTACATATTAAGTGCGCCATATTTTAAATCAGTCAAATCACCGCAGTCTTTTGGATTGGCGCTTGGGTTCCTGAATGAACAAAAGGATTGGTAATAGCGGTTGCCAAGGTTTTCAAGATGGTCGTAACCAGAGGGGCTGTTGGAAGCTAATGGACTTGTCCAAACAGCATTGCGGCCCCTACCATTGAACCAGTGGAAAACCATGTAGGGCTTTTTCAGCTCGTACATATATTTAGCTAAGTACTGAACCACTTCGTTCTCATTAGCCACTCGTCCTTGAATATTCGCCGAGGTTTGGGCAAGGCCTGTAGATAGGCTCAACACAAGGCCAGCTAAAGTGACAAATTTTGTAATTCTCATGACTATATCCATCCTTTAAAGCCGTTTGTTCGATCTGGGATCTCCCGATTCTGTTTTGTAAAAAAGTAAAAGCAACGAAGGTGCCAGTCCTCAGGCTCGTTAACAACTCACTCCCAATTGACGATAAGAAGACTTATGAAAACACAATTTTTAGTCCTTCTAATTCCGTTGTTGCTTACAACGTTGTCCCAGGCATCGGACCTGCCGGCGGCCCTTGTGCCACTTCAGGAGAAACTCTTTCAGACCTCTTATAAGAGCTTCGCCAAAGACTTTAGAACGGCCCATCCCGAGTATAAAATCCCAGCAGAGGCTAAGGCCCCCGTTTTCAACCCCAAGCTTTCCCGCAACGAGTGGTTGGATCTCTATATAAATACGCTGTTGGCGCAGATTTCTGTTCCGAAGGATCACGTGGAGGCATTTAAGGGTTCCGCAAAAGAGATGTTTACGTCTTACTCTCGCAATGTCGGTTTTGCCCGGGTTCCCTTCTTATCCGTTGAGAGCGAACGTCTTGCGGCGGCAAAGGGCTCGGGTAAAGCAAAGGCCGTGAGGCCGACGACTCTGCCTGAGAGCTACCTTCCGAATCACACGATGGATATGGTTGGATATGTAAATGAACGATTCTCGGCGATTCTACAGGACTTCGTGAAGTCGCAAAAGACCCCTCTCTATTTGCACGATAGCAATTGCGCTGATGCTTACGCATTTCAGCGGAGCGAAGGTTTTAATCAAGCGGTTCGTTTCATGGGCGCGCGAGATAATTCCAATAGCCAATACTTCTTTGCCGTGAATCCGAAAACGTCGGCGTACCGCTTCGCGGTTTGTGATTTGCGTGGCCAAGACGACGTCACTCGGATCGTGGCATTGTTAGGCCCGATCTTTAACAAAGCCGGAGCCACTATGGTTTTGCATCAAGTAAAAGCTCCGATCTTGGCATTCAATAGCAAGGGTCGTGCCTTGAAAGTCCGCTCTCGTGAAGACCGCGTCGTACTTGGTTTTCAGAATACGATTTGGTGGGAGTTCTACACCACAAATAAGGAAGATTGGCAACGTATTCCGCTGACGGACGAGGGAACCGATGTTTCACTCTTTGAAAATAAGCGCACAGGCGCGAATATCATTAGCGTAGAAAACGTCTATGGCGACGACATTGTTGAAGCTCTCGATATCCTTTACAAAAAGGGCTATCGTCGTTTCATCTATATGGGAAGTTGCGGGGGCTTGGATCCTGAATTCAAAATCGGTGATGTACTGATTCCAAATCGCTTCCTGGATAAAGACAACAAAATCATTGAGTTCAAAAACTCAGCCGGCCAGAAATACCTAGCTTTGCCAGGCGCTGGGAATATCATTCGTGACACAATTCAAGGCTGGGTGCCGACTTTGGCGGTGGAAACAAAAGATCACATGATGGATATGCAAAAGAAAGCCCAAGCGATCGATATTGAAAGCCTTTATTTTGGAAAATTCTTTAATTCTCATGAAGCACTGGAGCAATCCTTGCTAGTCACTGTCTCAGACACTCCCCTCGGTCATATGACTTACGAACAAGAAAATGTGACTCGTGGAATTCCAATGAAGAGCATCAAAAGACTTGTGCCACAGATTTTCGTAACAAAAGTGGAAAAAGAAGACGGGGGAAAACGAGCCGTCGCTTCGAGAAAAGCCACGACCGAGCCACCTGTTATTTGGCTGGGACCGGATCTCTATGAGAAGTCCTGGTAAACGGGGCGGCCAGGCCTCTGCTTTTAAAAAGTCCCGACGACTTCTTTCAGCCGCTGGAACGTCACCACGTCATTCAAATCAGATGAAAAGAAAAACTTTTTGAAACCGGGTGGCACCGGATACTTCCCGGTTTTTAAAACATCCAAGACATACATGCTGCCAAGCTCCTGACAAGCCAGTGATCCGGCAAGGGCGGGATCAGACAAGCAGTAAGTCGGCATTGAGCCGATACAAATCAGCGCATTGGCCATTTCTCGGTCCGTCTGACAGTAAGCTGGCTGAACGCGGGCGCAAGCCAAATCATTGGCGAACTTGCGATCGGTCTGGCAATACGACGGCATGCTACCAGCGCAAGCCAATGAATTCGAGTGCTCTGGTTTTGTCTGACAGTATACTGGATGGGCGCCAATACATGCGCCGTTGTTCGCAAAAGATTCATTGTTTTGGCAGAAATCCGGTTTAACTCCAGCACAGGAAAGCAAATCGGCGGTGCTGTTATCTGAGATGCAATAAGAAGGTCTCGCTCCAATACAAGACAGATTATCGCCGGCAGATTTATCGGTGATACAGAACGAAGGCGGAATCGCTCCATGCACAGGGCGTGGGATCAAGACAGTGGCAAGAAATAATATCAGTCCAATTTCTACGAAGAACCACCAAGAATGCCGTTTCATAACTCCGCCCTTCCCCAATCACAGGCGGGCGGCAATTCTTAATCCGTTTCTTCGCTCAGATAAGGCGCCAGTGTTTTTTGAAGTTCAGCAACAACATTGGCATTGCCCGCGATGATTGAGTTCTTATACGGATTATACTTCTTTCCGCGGTAAGTGACCACTTTTCCACCGGCTTCCTCAACAAGTAACATGCCGGCGGCGCTGTCCCAAGGCTGTAGGTTTCTTTCCCAAAAACCATCAAACACACCACGCGCCACCAAAGCCAAATCATAGGCGGCCGCACCCGGCCTGCGAACGCCACGGCACTTATAAACAATGTCTGAAAAAATTCGCAATTGCTCTTCGATGACTTTTTGTTTTTCAGCAACGAAACCTGTCGCAAGAAGCGCATCCTTCAATCCCGAAGCGGAACTGATCTGCAATCTTTTTCCATTCATAAAAGCGCCTTGCCCGCGAACGGCGGTGTAGGTCTCACCCATCTTTGGGCAGTCGATGACGGCCACTTGAATCTCGCCGTTAATCTCCAACCCCAAGCTGATGCAAAAAATCGGGAACTGATGAATGTAGTTCGTCGTTCCGTCGAGTGGATCAAGAATCCAGCGGCCCCGCGCACCCGCAGAGGTGAGCTGGACTTTGGCCCCTTCGTAGCTCGACTCCTCGCCCAAAAATTCAATACTAGGAAAATTTTTCCTCAAATAATCCGAGATTACTTTCTCGGATTCCTTATCTGCTTCGCTCACCAATCCAGCCTGAAATTTTTCAGAAATGTGCTGTAGATTGCCTATATATTTGAGTAGGACCTCGCGGCCAAGTCGACAGGCCTTAAGTCCCACATGCAGGGCTCGCCCCAAATCTACTGAATTTGCATTGTTTTCCCCAGATGTTTCCACTACGAAGGCCTTTCCTAGACTGGTCCTTTATTGACCGACTTTTTGCCTAACGCTAACATAAATATAGAGTCAATGGAATGACTCCAATTCAACTTTTAAGCTACCCCAAGGGGATTCATAAATGGGCGCAAAAACGGACGTGATTGTTAAATTGGTTCTCGTGTTTTTTATTTCGTTGTTGTCATTTTCCATCGGTACCTTCGTCGGTAAGAAGTACAGCGATAATCAACACAAACTTGCCGCCTTAGAACCAGGCAAAAGTGAACATGGTTCACGCGAAGTCGCTTCTGAAAATGAACACGGCGGTTCAGGTGTTGCGGCAAAAGCTGGAGAAGGCATGAGCGATGAAGAAATCGCGAAATTGGCTGAAGAATTCGTGGCAGACGATACAACGGCAACAACCGCCGCATCCAGCGAGGAAGCAAAAACAGAAACCGGCCATGGTGCGAAAGCAGAAAAAACCGTTGCAAAAGAAGAGGCTCCCGCGGCTAACGCAAAAACCCGTTCACTTGAAAAAGCAGAGCCTTTGTCCGCAGCAAAAAATATCGCTCATGGTAAAGCTGCGACCGCTGCTGTTGCTGAAGAGAAAAAGATCGAAAAAGACACGCGCGTGCCTTCCAGCATTCCTAAAGATGTTGGCCAGTACTCTACAGGTAAATTCACGGTTCAGGTCGGTTCTTACGCAAAGGAAGAAGAAGCCCAGAAAATCGCCGGCGATTTGAAATCTAAAGGCTTCAGCGCTTTCTACATCCCAGCAAACGTAAAAGGCCAAACTTGGTTCCGCGTCAGTGTTGGTTTGTTCGCGACCCCGAAAGAAGCGCAAGACTACAGAACAGAGCTCATGAGCAAAGCAAAACTTAGCACAGCTTTGGTTCAGAAAATCATTCAGTAAGATTCATTAAATCTAAAGCAAAAAAGCCCTTGGCCAAAACCGAGGGCTTTTTTTGTCCAAAAACCTCTTGGCCAAAGATCAAAATACTTTTTTAAAACTCTACCCCAAGACGCAGGAGCATGCCCAGCTGAGGATTGGGGTCAAAGTTTTTTCCGGCCATGACGCGGCCTTCGAAGCTCACGAGAACGTAACGGAAAAGCAGGCTCTGGGCACCGGCGGAAACTCCGCCCATCATTTGCAAGCCCGTAGAATCTTCTGAACTTCCACTGCCGGCAAGGGTCGTCGTCACTTTCTCGGTATAGCCGCCAGCAGCACCTGCGGCGAATAAGTCCAGCATTTCAAAGTTTATGAGATTTTGCTTCCACCAAAAAAGAAACTCTTCGTGGCTGCGATCCAAAGCTAAAGCGGCATTCCCCGTTTTTTCATCAAATTTGGAGTATTCAAAAAGAACCGTCGACGGACCTTTGCGCACGCCGAAAGCCAAACCAAACGGATGACGATCCACCATCTGCTGAGTCGCATCGCGCTCCCAGCGGATTTCGCCATTGAGTGGAAAAATATCATAGCGCCAGGGAACCGCCGGAGTGGACGCCGCCGCTTGTGCGTGAGCGACTCCCAGCATTACCAAGATGGCAACAACAAAGGCTTTCATGACTCGCCACCCACAGCCACCGGAAAAGGCTTGATCGTCGCGGATGGCTTTGGGCGATCTTCTTCAGAAGGACGCAAAGAAGCGGGCGCGGCCTTTACCTTGCCGTGATCCGTGTCATTGGATTTGTTAACGATTTCATCTAAGAAATCTTTCTCGTCACTATGAATACCATCGACGGAACTCTTCAGCATCGTGAAGAAGTGTTCCGGGCTGAAGTATTTACGGTCCCGGTACTTCAAAATTTCGGTTCTCAGGCTTGGCAGAGTCTTAACAATCGCCATTGCCACCAGCTTCCGGGCCTCGATCGAGGTCAAACCTCGTGAAGTCTCGACCACCTTGGCAAAACGCTTCAAGGTACGGGCATAGTCCGTTCCAAGGCAGTAGGCAACGCGGTCACCGCCACAGGGATTCTTGGTCCCATCAAAGAAGTTTTGCACCTTTGCCATCGCCAATCGCGCGCTGAAATCCTCTTTATTCGGGAATTTATAGTCCGCGACTTCTTTCTCGGTCAGATCCAAAGTGCGGTCTTTTTCTTCTGAAGGCAATGAGCGCTTCAAGAAGTTCGCATCGCCCGTGTAAACCCAAGCCCAGAAGTCGGCGAGGCCTTCATTCACCCCGCGCGAGAACACTCTGTGGTATCTCTCGATTTCGTCATTCGGCGTTTCAACCTTCGCAATATTCAAAGGCTCACCAACAATCGCGCTTCCCAAAACAGCTTCACGGACTTTTTTCCCATGCAGAGGTTTTGTTTCTTTATCAAACATCTCTTTTTCGACAAGTTTGTAATAGAGCGAGTGGAAATGCTCATGGGCCAGGATACCGGCATTCACCGCGATCGGCAGATTGTTCTGAGTATAAGGCACCACTAAAATCGCATCCGTCGGGCCATCGTAAAACGCATTATTCGCATCGAAATTGTCGCCACGGCGGTAGCGAACAGCCACACCCACATCGCGCGGCCATGTATTCACGCCACCCGCACCGACTTCGGCGTCCAAAGCCGCCAAGTTTTGCAAGTGGTTATAAATCACCGTCATCTGCTGGGAAAGCTCGTCAGCCGCAACATAGAGATCACCAGATTTGATAAAACGAGTTTTTGGCTGGATGCCAGTGATTTTACCCTGAACAGCAGAGGGGAAAATATAAAATTTAGCAAATTGACCGTTAAATTCGTAGAGAGAAGTAATGCCCTGAAGAGTCACCTCTTGAAGGCTGTAATCGCCCCCTTCGGCGGCGACTGGAATACGCGTTTTGACGTCTCCAGACACTTTGCTTGTATCCGGCTCCCGGTTACAACCCACATTAGTGGCAACGAGAGCGATTCCCAACAGAGATTGCAAAAGGCCCATTCCAAAAAGCTTCACAAAAAGGTCTCCGGCGACTATAAGTTTCAGGTACCCACTCAGCAATTGACAAACTGCGTTATATATACCCTAACCCGCGCTGGAATTCCTTAAAAATGGATATTTTTGCAAAAATCACCCAACACTTAAACCCTCCCCAAAAAGATGCCGTTGAGACTTTAGATGGTCCTATATTGATTTTGGCGGGTGCCGGCTCCGGAAAAACCCGGGTTTTAACCAATAGAATGGCCAATATTATCGCCCGGGGAGCCGCCAGCCCCGACGAAATCCTGTGTGTGACCTTCACCAACAAGGCCGCCAAAGAGATGGAGCACCGGATTTATAAGACCCTGTCCGACATCGGCGCCCCGATCCGTAGCCAGCTCTGGATCAGCACCTTCCATAGTTTCTGCGTCAGAATCCTGCGCCAACACATCACGCTTTTGGACTATAAAAACGGCTTCGGCATCTATGATTCTTCAGACCAGTTGAGCCAGATCAAAAAAGTCATGAAGATTCTGAACATCAACGACAAGATGTACCCGCCAAAGAATTTCCAGGGCCGTATCAGCGACGCCAAGATGCTGGCACTGACGCCGGACGAACTCAAAAAAGCCGGCCGCCCGATGATGGATCCAAAGACACTCGAAGTGTATAGCCTGTATGAAACCGAAATGAAAAAGGCCAACAGCCTGGATTTCGACGACTTGTTGTTAAAGACCTACGAACTCTTCCGCATGTATCCGGACATCCTTGAGTCTTACCAAGACAAGTTCAAATACATCATGGTGGATGAATATCAGGATACGAACCGTATTCAATACCTCCTCGTGCAAATGCTCGCGAATAAGCACCACAATCTCTGTGTTGTCGGCGACGAAGATCAGTCGATCTATAGCTGGCGGGGCGCGGATATTTCGAACATCCTCAACTTCGAAAAAGACTTCCCCGAAGCCAAAGTCGTTAAGCTGGAAGAGAACTATCGCTCGTCGAGCAACATTGTGACGGCGGCGACCCATGTGATTAAGAACAACACCCAACGTAAAGACAAGACGCTCTTTACCTCAAACCCTGACGGTGACTTGATCCAGGTCCGTGAAGAAAAGAACGAATACGATGAGGCTCGTTTCGTCGCAAAGACCATTCAGAGCATGATGGACGCGGGCGAAGGCTCGTACAATGACTACGCGGTTTTCTATCGCACCAATGCCCAGTCGCGCGTGCTCGAAGAACAGCTCCGCACCCTCGGAATTCCCTATCGCCTGATCGGCGGCGTGAAGTTCTATGAGCGCATGGAGATCAAAGACATTATCTCTTATATGAAGCTGGCCGTGAATCCGGCCGACGATGTCGCGTTCAAACGTGTGATCAACGTCCCTGCCCGCGGCATCGGCAAAACCACCGTCGACAAACTCGAAGAGTTTGCGATTGAGCACAAGCTGAGCCTCTCCATCGCGGCCCAGAAAGCGGTCGACACGAAGCTCTTTAATGCCGGCACGACGTCCAAAATCCGCCGCTTCCTCGAAATCACGGAAGAACTGCAAGTTTCAGCGGGCCAGTTCAAACTGCCTGAGTTTTATCACATCCTCTTGGACCGCACGGAATACGTCAATGCACTGAAAGCTGAAGATTCACCGGAAGCCCAGGCCCGTATTGAAAACTTGGATGAGTTGGACAATGCTATCACTCAATTCGTGAAAGAACGTGGCGAAGAAAGTTCGCTCTTGTCATTCCTTGAAGAGATGGCCTTGGTGGCTGATGTGGACTCATTGGATTATGAGGTCAATGCCGTCACACTGATGACTTTGCATATCTCTAAAGGTTTGGAATTCCCTTATGTCTTTGTCGTCGGTCTTGAAGAGAACCTCTTCCCGAGCAACCGCGGCGTGGATGAGTCGGGCAATGAAGATGTTGAAGAGGAGCGACGCTTGGCTTACGTGGGCATGACCCGTGCGCGCCAGAAGCTTTGGATGACTTACACCCGTGTCCGCCGCGTTTGGGGGCAGGAGCAGTTCAATCCGCCGTCGAGATTTATAAAAGAAATTCCGCAAAAGCTCGTTGAATTTAAATCCGCTATCGATGCTCCCCGCTTCTTGTCGCGCTATGGTGCCTCGGGTGGTGGCGATTATGACGATGCGGTTGCACATTCTCCTAAATTCCGTCAAAGCAAGACGGATTATGATTCACAAAGCTTTCCCGACTATGACGAAGACGGAGGCAAAGGCAGCAGTTACCATAAGGGCATGCGCGTGCGTCATCCAACCTTCGGCGTCGGTTCGGTATTTGCAACCGAAGGTGCGGGCGATGATCTTAAGGTGAGTGTCATGTTCGCGGATCAGACGGTGAAAAAGTTTATCGTCAAATACGCTCGCCTGGAAAAAGTTTAGTCTTGACTGTACCCACAGCTGTGACAAAGTTTTTGTTATTCATTTTTAAATAACAACTAAGGAGTCATGCAGTGAGAAAGTTCGTTCAGAAGGTAATTGCAGCTACGGTCGTGATCGCATCTGCTTCAACCGTCTACGCACAATACGGATCTCGTGGTTACACTGGTTCTTCTACTTACGGTTCATCCGTGAGCTTCTCTAGCCCGAACGAAATCATTCTCAACTTGCCTGGCGTAACCACCAACGGCAGCCTGCAGTCTGGCAAGCAATGTAAAAATTGTGACCGCCAAACGGTCATCACTATTGGCGGCAACTACCTCCGCACTATTAACGCTAACATCCAAGCAGGTGCGCAAGCTCAAATCCAGTCTTTCAGCGAGACCTTGCTAACCCTCGTGGCTTTAGGTGTTTATAACTTCGATACGACATTCAAAGACGCGTTCTTCGCTCAAGGCGGCCTTGGTATCTATCCAGTTATTAAGGACAATGGTACTGGCCATGAAAGCAAGTTTGGCCTTATGATTGGTGGCGGTAAACGCTTCCCTCTTTGGGGCAACGTAAACTACATCCCCTCTGCCTCACTGGTGAAACGCGGTGACTTGGATATCGGCTTTGATATCGAGTTCTTGAACTTCTCTGTCATGTTCTAAGACGAAACTGGATCTAAATGCGGATTGAAAAAGGGACCTATAAAGGTCCCGGCAGTCGGTGGCGCCCTGTTTCAGCACTTGTTTCTAGTCCTTTACGTCGTCTAAAGTCTTCGGAATGACGAAATATCTTTTACCTCTGCTTTGTGTTTTCCTTTGTTCCTGCGCGAGTATCATGGGAAAAATTCTGGAAGAGCCTAAAGTGAGTCTCGCGGGAATCTCCGTCAAAGATGCTGACCTGAACGGCGCCACACTCGTCTTTGATATTGCTGTCGAAAATCCCAACAGCGTTGAAATCAAAGTTGATAGCGTCAGCTACAAAGTTTTTCTGAACAATAGAGAAATCACCCAAGCCTCAACGGACAAAGCGATCGAGATTGCCGGCAAGTCCACGGGCAATTTTAATTTGCCACTGCCCATTGAGTACCGCAAAGTTTTTAGCGACCTTAAGGAGTTGCTGTTCTCGGAGTCTGCCTCCTATAAGATCGAAGGCAGTGCCAAAGTAAATTTGTTTTCGATTCCATTTTCCAAAGAAGGCCATGTAAAGTTACGCTAGCGCTTGGCGCTCTTCAGCTCTTCCCACTCTTCTTGATACACCTCGAAATCAAGTGGTTTCACAATTCGATTCGCCGGTGGACTCACATAGTCGGCTTCGACGCCGTCCCAGCCACGGTAGCTGCGCTTTTCAAGCGAGTATGAGGTCTCAAAATTAGGGACGTAATAAGCCTTACCGCCACCATCAGGAATATCCACGGATAGATTCGGCATCGCAAGACCGGACAGATTTCCCCAAAGCTCTTTTTGAATCTCGAGAGAATCTTCGATGCTCGTACGCAAGTGATCCGTTCCACGTGATGGATCACACTGGAACATGTAATAGGGCTTCGCACGCAGATACAGCAATCGGCGCGATAGAGCTTGCACGATCGCCGGATGATTGTTCACGCCGTTCAATAGCACCATCTGATTCATCACCGGTATGCCGTTGTCCACAAACATCTCAACAGAAGCCGCCGCCTCTTCGGTGATTTCACGCGGATGATTGAAATGCGACATCAAAAACACCGGCTTATGTTTCCTCAAGATTTTTACGAGGTCCTCACTCACGCGCATGGGGCACACCACCGGCATGCGAGTTCCCACACGGATAATTTCAACGTGATCAATCTTACGCAAATCAAACAGCGTTCGATCCAATTGGGCATCACTGACTGTTAGCGGATCCCCACCGGACAGGATCACTTCGCGAATCCCCGTATGGGACTTGATATACGCTAAGGCCTCCGTGTACTCGTTTTGTTTAATGAACGCCTGCTCTTGGCCGGTGAAGTGTTTACGAGTGCAATAGCGGCAGTACACGCTGCAAATATCAGTGATCAAAAACAGCGCGCGGTCCGGATAACGATGAATAATTCTTGGCGCGGGAGTATTTCGGCGCTCGGCCAAAGGATCGAGCATCGCCTGCGTTGGCGTCGCAAGCTCCAGAGTGTTCGGCATCAGGATTCGGCGAACCGGGTCAGCAGGGTGCGCACCAGCAAGGCTCGCATAGTACGGCGTCGTGCGGATATTAAACATCTCCGCACCCTCACGAAAGGCTTCACGCTCTTCCAAACTTAAATCAAACATCGCCGCAAAATCCGCCTGGGATTTCAAGCTCTTTTGCAACTGCCAGGTCCATCGGCTCCAATCAGAAGTGGCGATAGCGTCAGGTTTTGGAGCTCGATTAAATTGCAGTTTCATAGGCGCTTTCAGTCCTTTGCGTGGAGGTCTTTATAACAAACCTAAGACCCTTAAACCACAGTGATTTTCGCGTTTTCCTAAACTGAGACACCAGAAGTTCAACAACTGTCTAGGCTCGTTTCAAACCGAGACAAGACTTTTTCACTTGAAAAACCAAAGGCTTAGAGCGGTTTCGCAGCTGGAGCACGTTGGCGTGGGCCTCGCTTTACACATTGTTAGCAACAAGGGCCAAGATGGCTCATTTTTAGGAGGATGATATGAAAAAACTCACAGATACCCAAAGAAAGTGGGCTCTGACGGCATGTTTAGCTTCCGTACTTAGCTTCAACATGGTGTTAAGCCTGTCCGGTTCCAGTTATGGTTCGATGAGCCTGGCTTCAACTGAACCACGATACGTATCGATAATCTCTAATAAAGGAGAAAAACTCGAAGTTAAGTACGTAAAAGGCGAAAAAGGTGAAGCCATCGCGTACATACCCAAGAAGTCGGAGAGCGGCTGGTGCTATGATTGCGGCGAGAAATATCTCTTGCCAAAAAATTTCGATTCAAACACCGAATCACTGGAAGCAGCCCTTCGCATTGCGATGACCGAACGCAACGAGGCCGCAAAAGACACCTCTAAAGAAAAAGATTTGGATGCAAAACCAGCTAAGGAGGTCGCTGAAAAAGCTCCTCTTCGCCCTGAAAAGGAAGAAGACGACTTCACGGCTCTTCGCGAGCGTTGCGACAAGAAAGACGACGGCGACGAAAAAACTCATTGCTATGCAAGTGGCTTGACGACGCTTTTGACAAACAAAAAGAAAACTTATGACCGCGATGAAGTTTTGGACCTCTATCGCACAAAGATTGAGCGGGGTCTCAAAGCTGCTTTGATGGATATTTCCGACCTCGTTCCAAGCAGAAGAAGTCTTGGCCGTAATAACTTCGACTTCGACTTCGACTTCGACCTCAACACTCGTCGTAACGACGCTCAGAAATTGATTGAGGACATGACCGCGAAAATCACTGGCCGCTATAACTACCTTCGTGAAAGTTTGACGAAATTGGCAGCAAACTCCGTGTTACAAATACAAGAAATTGCCCAAATGAAGTTGAAGCAGGCTGATCAACTCAAAAATAGAGACCCACAAACTGCATTGCGCTTGCAACAAGAGGGTACGGCGGGTCTCCACGCAGCGAACCAAGTTGCTAACAACTTTGGTGGTTCATTGTACGACAGTTTAGAAAGTGCTCGATGGAGCACTTTCATTACGGGCAATCAGTTCGATAGCTTGTACTATACAAACTACGCTGATGTTGTGAACCAAGCGATCCGTGGCTTGGCTCAAAATCCGTTGAACTACAATCTTCCAAACGTCACTTTGACTGATGGTTCGACAATCGTTGATCAAAATGGTCAAACATACATTGTGACTTCAACGAACAATCGTAACAACACGACGATTCAAAGTGGTGGCCGTAATATCACGGTGATGATGAACAACTTAACGCCAGCAAATGTCGTGACCGCGATGACTCCGCGTCTTGCTATAAACGGCATTGGTCAGCCAGGCTCTGCAACGATCCACGCGATCCAAGGTGTCTCTGCCCCCGTGAATCAAACGACATTGCCGGCCATCCGCGGCGGTCGTGGATACTAATTGAATTGCTTTTAAAATTGAAAGCATGAATGTGTCATCCTCGCCGAGCTCAGGAAGAGCTCGGCGCCTCTATTTGTGCCGATCCACTTTGGAACCAGCCTGAGTCCAAAAGAGATTTTTTAAGCTGATTCCCCTAGCGATCTTTCTCGTTTCAGAAAGTTCGCAATTAAACAGCCTTCAAGAAGTAGCCAGTTTGTTTTGTGGTCGCAGCCGTTCTGGTTTTCTTCATTTTCATGTAGCGTTTGAAATCTTTCGAGTAAGCTTTTTTGAAAGTTGTCTCGTGCTTGTTGAACATTTTATCCAACCAAGTGTAGTAGCAAGTGTACATGTGGTTAGACAAAAAGTTGCAATACCAAGAGAATGGCATCTGTTGCGTAAAGTTGAATCTTTTAGAGAATGTTACGATCTCTCTATTGAACATGGCCCACCACTTCGTTGCTTCTGTCCTATGTACGAAGTTACCAACCCAGTATGTACGGTTGCCATGTGTAAAGCCCACTTCCCAGCCGTTTCCTACCGGTTTGAAGTATGATTTAAAAGTATGTGGGCCATATTTATATGTTTTTGTCTTTGTCATCGTTGCCTTCCTTTTTATTGGCGTTGAAACAGACTCTATCTTGAGCCCGATTTTTTTTATGCTAAACGACTTTTTTGCGAGCCTAAAACTGGCAGATTTAGGAAAAAAAACTGGGCCGTGGTCGCACCTTTTTTCGACCTGCATCAGGACCTTTCTCCCCAGATTATTGTTCGATTCTGTGAAAAAACTATATGCTCTAAATGGTTCTTAATTCAGTGAGTTCTCAGATAGACTTATTGCCAAAATTCTTTGGACTTAAAAACACATTTTTGATTATAAATAAAGTCTATGTCTGCACTGGCCAACTACTTGGAGACCCTCCGGGTCAAAAAAAATCTCACTCTTGAGGAATCTGCAAAAAGGTCAAATATGGCCCCTGCATCCTATAGACAAAGAGAAAAACAGCCAGAAAAAGTGCCACTTTATATTTTGGTTTCCATAGTAAATGCATTGGCTGTGAAGGATGAAGAATTCGTCGAATTCAGTATGCTGACTTCCCGACAATTACGGGACTAGGGCCTCAAAACCGACGCACTTTAGAGCTCGATAAACTTATTCGACTTCTCTGAGTATTCCCAAAGCTTACCGACTTCGAGATCGAAGTACCAGCCTGACAACGCCAAATTACCCTCGTTCAAACGCTTTTGAATAAATGGAAATGTCTTCAAGTTTTTCACCGAGACCTTTACAGCCTCAAGCTCACAACAGTGGCAAAACTTTTTGAAATCATGGATAGGAACCTGCTCAAGAGACTTCTCACGTGCTTCATCGGCAATCGTCACCCACTTACGGATAAATGTTCCTTGATCCGCCTGACTTGGGCCTGCTGCCAACGCCGCAATGCCACCACACTGGGCGTGACCCAAAACAATCACATTCTCTACTTTGAGAACGTTCACGGCAAACTCGATCGCCGCGCTCGTACCGTGATGACCGCCGCCTTCTTCATACGGAGGTACAAGGCTTGCCACGTTGCGGATCACGAAAAGATCTCCGGGTTCCGCCGACAACAAGATCGCGGGGTCTACGCGCGAATCACTGCACGCAATCAAAAGCGTTCTTGGGCTTTGCCCTTCGCTGCTGAGATTCAGATAGAGATCTTTCTCAAGTACAAAGTACTTGCGGCGAAATTTTCTAAATCCATCAATAAGGTCGAGTTTTTTTGTAAGTGACATGTTTAAACCGCCCGATTTAAATTACCCGGGAGCTTTCACTCCCGGGTCCTGCGCCATTGCCATTGAATCTAAGATGCCTTCACAGTTGTCGTACGAGATGAGTGCAAAATATCAAAAGCTGATAGCGGCTTTCGAGGCAAATCCATATGTGCTCGCGTTTTCAAGGTTCGCAGAACCGTTCTTGAAAGCCGCGCCTGGGAACAAAAGCCCCAATTGATTCACCCACTGAATTCGTTCCGTGGGCTTGTAAACTAGTTCAATATCCCACTCCAAGCCGAGATCCTTTTTGAAATCAGCTTTACCCGTTGGATTCGTCATCAATTGAGCATAAGTCAAAGTGTTATTAAGATCCAAACGGTCGTTCCACGCGTAAGAAATTTTTGGCGAGATGTAGATTGCATTGCTGATATACTCATCGTCCAACGAGTTTGCAACATCGTGGTTTACAGTTTCTTTGTATCTATTGGTTGTAAGGAAATCCGCCAGACCCAAACGATGGTTGAACATCAACATCGCCACATCGTAGTTGCGACTGAACTGATATCCTTCAAACGCGTTTGTTGTCGCAGGGTCATCACCTGTCGCCATACCCAAACGGATATTCCAATCAAATTTAGAATCTTTGCGAGGGAAGTAAATTTCCGCAGCGATTCCGTAACCATTTGACTTGATATCTTCACCCGTTGCATTTTGCGCGCCGACGTTACCACTTGTAAAACCCGCCTCTAATTTGAAAGCGAACTTTTCCCACTCGCGGCCAAGGATGAAGCTTGTTGTAGAAACGCTGTACTCACCCGTCTTTGTCTGGCCGATTGCCGGCGGACTGTTCAATGGAACATCGTTCGCACCCAAGCTCGCTTTGCGCACTTGTTGCATCAAACCGATCATCGAACCGGATTCTTTGCTTTCGTATTGCAAATGAAGGATCGTGTCTTGAACCGTGTTGCCCTGGGATACATTTTCGTCGTAAACACGGCCAATGATCGGCATCAAGAAGAAGTTGTCAACGATGAACTTGTAACCAACCATGTCTTCCGTATCGCCCCAATGGTCGAACATGCCATTGCCCGCATTATGAGTAATACCAAGACCGAACTCAAGAGGCGCACGACCCAACACGAGAGCGCCATACTCTTGATTCACGTTCAAGTATAATTGAGAAACGCGCATCTGTGTGGAAGGATGATTTCTAGAATACACATTGGATTGGCCGGCCGTATTGGTTGCATCCCAGCCCTGGCCCCACATTTGACCGACTTGAGCGTCCGCATACGCGGGATCTTGATTCGCCAAAACATCAAAGCGGGAAACGATATTCACACCGTCTGTTGCAATGATTTTTGGGCTCAAAGAAAGATAATTCAAACCATAGGATTTCATTCCGTAGGGAGTCGCCAGTGTCGGCCGGTCTACTTGGGTCCATTCAAAACGGTACGTCCCTTTCCAATCGATGCTAAGAGCGCTGGCTGTTGAAGCCGCCACCGAAGTCAAAAGAGCCGCTGCAGAAAGAAGTGCTTTATTTTTCAACGTCATATTCACCTTTTTTGAAATGAGCCAAGAACACCGAGAACATCGCTTTCGCGAAGAATCAGAACATCTTGGTCTTGAACTTTTAGTTTGGAACCCGCGTACTCTGAGAAAAGAACTTTATCGCCGACCTTCAAATCCATCGGACGAACATGGCCTTTTCTGTTGCGGTGGCCGCGGCCCACGGAAACAACAAAACCCTGCAAGTTTCCGGAAACATCCGCCACTGTGTCAGGGATGTACAAACCGCCGGCGGTCATTTTTTCGGCACCCGTCAATTGAACCATCACACGGTCGTCCAACGGAGTGACAAAGTTGCTGAAGTCTAATTTCTTCTCTATGGGTTTAGAAAAAGGTTTCGCTGAAGCCGCCTTCTTCGCCGTCTTTTTCGGCGCACCCGTTGCTGCCTTTTTCTTCGGCATTGCCTTCTTCGCCGTCTTTTTCTTGGCAACGGCCTTTTTCGCGGCCGTTTTTTTAACCGGAGCTTTTTTTATTTTACCTTTGGCCACGTTTAGCCCTTTCTTCTTCGTAGTATTTTCTGTACATCACGTCCCACTCCGGAGTGCCTTCCATCACATTGCGTTTCAAGGAAGCCACTTTTTCGCGGGCCCGCTGATCGAGAGCTTCGTCGTCTTTGACGAATTCGGCAATCGCGAGCTTTGCCGCTCGCAAGGCTTGGTCATCGTCTGAGAAGTCCACGATGTCATCGCCCCAAACGCCGTCCGTTACGATGTGTGCCAGATGATTCTGGCGATCTGCGGAAATCACAAGATCACCTTTCTCTCTT
Source organism: Pseudobdellovibrionaceae bacterium (assembly GCA_039810425.1). Taxonomy (GTDB): domain Bacteria; phylum Bdellovibrionota; class Bdellovibrionia; order Bdellovibrionales; family Bdellovibrionaceae; genus JACMRP01. The sequence continues at coordinate 86,948 of JBDHWW010000003.1, forward strand.
TCGCGAGCTTTTGTTTTAGAATGGGAAACATTTTAAAACGCTGAAACTCGCCAGGATTGCTCTTTTCGAGCTGGTCCAGCATCGCATTGACGTCCTGGTCTAAAGCCGCCTCTCGGTTGTAATCTTCTTTAATGATTTCCACGACTCGAGCAAGCACAATCTTTTCATCTTCTTTAAAAACAATAAGATTTTGCTTTTTCCACTGAGCCAGAATTTTTTCAGCTAGAGCTTGAATTTGTTGGGAGGATAATTTCATAATGGTGTCATGCCTCGCCCAGGATTAAAGAACATTTTCATCGTATTTACAATCGTTGTGACGCTCGCAATCATCACTCTGTGCGCGGGTATTTCTTACGCTTTCTTCACACTCGAAGACGAGATGAATCAAAAGCTCGAAGCCAAGCGCATCCTCCTCCCAACGGAGTACTATGCCGCCCCATATCGCTTCCACACCCCGTCGCTTCAGACCGTGGATAAGTCCGAGCGAGTGCTTCAGAGCCAGAATTATCGCGCCCGCGATTACCAACAACGCCTTTTACCTGGGGACTATCTTAAGGCAAATGCCCCCGAATGCCGCGCCCTGTTTCGAATTGCCGAGGACGTGAATTTCACCTCTTGCTTGGCCTTCGTAAAAAAGGACATTGATCCTGGCCAGGCGCAGAATGATGTTCGTATCTTGCTCTTTGACCCCGAAGGCAAAATACAGCAAATTTTTAAGGCCTTTCCTCTCGAGGTTGTTAACCAAGTGCATCTTGAGGCCCCATTAGTGGCTCAATACGTGGGCATCGACCCTATCATGCAAGAAGAAGCTCCTCTCGGAAAGATTCCCCCGTACTGTTCCAATGGCGTGATGGCCATCGAAGATCCACGCTTCTTAGAGCATCAAGGCGTCAATTACCGTGGGATTTTCAGAGCCATCATCAAAAATGTGACCTCGGGCCGCATGGTTCAAGGCGGCAGCACAATCACCCAGCAGTTGGTGAAGAATTACTTCCTGACCAATGAAAAAACCATCAAGCGTAAATTGCAAGAATTCGTTATGGCCTACATGCTCGAGTCGAAATTTACCAAAGATCAAATTCTCGAAACCTACCTGAATATTATCTACATGGGGCAGAACGGTCCGTTCCAAGTGCGTGGTTTTGGTGCTGCGGCACGATTCTATTTCAACAAAGACATTTCGACCTTGAATTTAAGCGAATGTGCGTTGTTGGCCGCAGTTGTGAATGGTCCGGGCGTGTACGACCCGTTCAAGCAACCCGTGAAAGCCTTCAGCCGCCGCGGCCTTGTTTTGGATAAAATGCTGGAGCATCAGTTCATTGCCGCAGCCGATGCCGAGACCGCGAAGGATCAGCCCCTGCCGACCGCACAGCCGCGCCTGGCGACAGAAACCGCTCCTTACTACCTCGATGCTGTTCGCAAGCAGTTGCAGGCGCAAAACATCGAAATCGCCGGCGCCAAGATCTACACGGCGATGGATCTCGAGTCCCAGCAATTTGCGCAAGAGGCTTTGAAAAACCATCTTTCCAGATTGGAAGAACAAAACAAACTGGTGAAGTCGCAAAAAGAAAAGGGCGTCAGCCTCGAAGGCGCGATTCTGTCAGCCGAGGCCAGCACAGGTCTGATTCAAGTGGCCGTGGGTGGACGCAATTACCGTCTGACCCAGTTTAACCGCGCGATTGACGGTCACCGCCAAGTGGGCTCAACGATGAAGCCATTTGTTTATTTGGCGGCTCTTGAGTCAAAAGACAAAAACGGCAAAGACTTTACCCCGATCACACCGGTGAAAGATGAGAAATTCACGGTCAAGTACGAAGGGCAAACATGGTCTCCAAGCAATTATGGCAACGAATACTTCGGCACGGTGCCGATGTTCTTTGCGCTAAAAAGCTCTCTGAATGCGGCGACGGCTTCCATCGGTTTGGAAGTCGGACTTGATAAGATCATCAACATTACGGAGTCTCTCGGCGTGACTTCGCAACTAAAACCATTTCCTGCGGTGACTTTGGGGGCGTTCGAGCTTTACCCGAAAGAAGTTCTGCAGGCTTACTTGGCGCTCTCGAAAATGGGTCAAAAAACGGACGTTAGTTTCGTCGACCACGTTGTGAATATGCAGGGCGAAGAAGTTTTCAAATTCACCCCGCACTCCGAGCAAGCTCAAGATGCCGTGGCCGTCGCGAGCCTGGTCAGCATGATGAAACAGACGATCGCCTCAGGAACGGCGAAGTATGTGAGCGCCAGTGGTTTTACCCGCCCCGCAGCTGGTAAAACCGGGACAACTTCTGAGAGTCGAGACGTTTGGTTCTCGGGCTTTACCCCTTATCGCACAACGATTGTTTGGATCGGTTATGATACCAGCACACAAAACAAACTCACGGGTGCCAGTGGTGCCGTGCCTATCTGGACGGATTTCATGAAGCGCGTGACGGTGGATGATCCTCCGGATGATTTTCCCTGGCCGGAAGACACCGTGAAAGTCACTTTTGATGAAAAGAAACTTCAAGAGATGAACACGCCCATGAAAGAGCCGATGAGTGTTGAACTCGTTTTCAAAAAAGGCACGGAGCCTGGTATTTTCGGATTTTAGATTTTAATTGTCAGGCCTTCGTAAGCAAAATCCCATTGAACCGCGCTGAGTGCCTCACTGTTTTCTTTCGCGGCGTTGAGACGCCAGTCATAGTATTCCAGCGTTTGGCGTTTTAACTCTTGCACTTGCTGAATTGTCGCCCCCGGATCGTGATGGGCGAAAAGAACTTGCTTAATGCCTTCACGGAAAGCGATGTCGAGTCCCACTTGCGCGGCACTGTGTCCCCAGTTCGCTTTTTCCGCTAACTCCGGAAAAGTGTACTGAGCATCGTAGTACATCAAGTCCACACTTTGATAAAGCGGCAGGTCCGGACCCAGCTCTTCACGGGATACGCGAGTTCCTTCAGTATCCACGCAGTGCGAATAGACCTTACCATTGCTTTCGATACGGAAACCCCAGCAAGGATCCGGATGGTCCAGCTTATATGGAGTGATCATCATATCATCAATTTCAATCGTCTGCCGAGGTTGCAATACATGGAAGTGAATCTTTGCCGCCAGTGACTCAAACGGCACGGGAAAGTACGGCTTCATGAAAACACCACGGATGAGTTTCTCCATCTCTTCCTGAACCGCGTAATAGTGAATTTGCACGCCCGGAACAAAGTGGGGAGTAAAGAAGGGCAATCCGATGACGTGATCCCAGTGAAAGTGGGTCATGAAAATATGGAAAGGACCTTTACTCGCTCCGGCTTTACCGCTCATGATCTGCTCACTCAGAGAGCGAATGCCGCTGCCGCCATCAATGATGAGCCTGTTCTTGGGGCTTTTAACTTCTACACAAGTCGTGGCAGCTCCGTAACCACCCAAATGGGAGGCACCTAAAGAATCAATGTACTTTGAAACTGCAGTAGTATCACGATGGCCAGCATTGAAAAACCCTCGTAAGAGCCCTTCAATATGATTGGTCCAATCCGATGGAGATGGGGATGAGGGCAATGAACCGCGCACTCCCCAATACTTCATTGTTAACGACATATGGGACTAGAATGACGGGGGAATAGGTTGCTTGCAAATAAAATTTATTGACGGCCTACAAGACTCTACTCAGGTATTTGCCTTGTCATAATTCACTTTCAAAAACTTGGACTTAGGTTGAGCCATACATGTTTTAAATGTTCGATCCAATGAGTGTTCGTTCACTCGGCCTTCAATCGAATCGACTTCTCCCTGTTCAAGCAGCGCAGAGCATGTTCCACAAACTCCTTCCAAACAAGAGTAAGGCGGGTTTATTTGCAGTCTCAAGGCCGCCTCAAGGACAGATTGGTACTCCGTCATCGTGGCTTCATGCTCTTGACCGTTAATTATGAAAACTACTTTCACGTCAGACATTAGAATGAAAAGGCCGTACCCACGAGCATTGTAAACACGTGCTGAGTTACGACCACCTCCTCTGTTGTTTGATTGATTTGCTGAATCGATTTGCCCCGACCGCCAGTGTAGTAACCACCAAACGTATAGTCGATTTTATCTCCGGACGTAAACGCCAAGTTCGCACTGAATCCAAGTTGGTCCACCTTATCCGGTTGGGCGCCCGCGATTGTCGCATCCGGATTGGGATGTGATGAGAAGTTCGTGAATGCGCCCATACGTACTTTCAACCAAGGCATCACTCGCTTCTCGACTCCCGCCGAGACATTCCAAATTGCCCGATGCTTCCAATGAGTCGCAAGGGCTGGATCGTTAAAATCGTTGTACTCCATGGCTTGATAAAGACTCGCATCGGCTGACACGTTTAGATCTTCGCTTTCATGATAAGCCACCCCGATAGAAAGCTTGCCGGGAATATTCACATTAGTCTTTTCATCCGGACGATTCACCGTAGTGACCGTGTAAGGATTGGTATCAACCTTCGAAGAAAAATAAGAACCGCTGCCTTTCACCGTCAGATTCGGTGTCCGTAAACTGGTACCGAAAGACCATTTATCCGACAATTTCCAGTGATACCCAAGAATCGCAACAATGGCATTTTCGACCAAGGTTTTCTCTGAGCTGAACAACACCGCTTCGCTGGCCGTTGGGAAACTGCTGTCATTCAGCGAACGCGTATAGCTTCGCGCGGTGTAATACATCGTCAACCCCAAAGACTCAGTGTCTGAGATCGGCTTTGCCACCGCAGCGCCGACCCACAAAGACTCATCGACGTAAGCCAACGTCGTGGTATTTTCAGTACTGGCACGCAAGTCGCCCTTGTAGTTATCAAAATCAGGAACCACGATCGAAAATGCGATCGTATAGCCCGCCCGGCGAATCACACTGCCGGTGGAGGAGGGGATCGCGCGAAAGAAACCCTGATTGATTCGCAGAGGCGCCTTTGTGAAGTCCTCTTCTTTGCCAAAGGTCGTATCAAATTTTTTGTAAATGCCCACGGCGGCTGAAAATGAATGCCCTTGCAAGAAGGCCAGCCCCGCGGGATTGTAATAAGCCAATGCCGACGCATCGCTAGTCATCGCGGTGTATGCTCCCCCCATCCCCGCCGCCTGATCGCCGATCAAAATGGAATTATAGTTTGAAAAGGCCGCCGTCGCTGGCTGGACCAAAACTAAGAGCAATAAACCGCTGAAGTATTTTAATGACATTCCCTTGCGTCTCCACTAGCTAGTACTGCAAAATTAAATGATTATTGACGGCAAAAGTCCACCAGAAGGTTCTCCAATGAACTCTCAAACTGCAAAAACATCTCCGCTTCGAACAGTTCTGAAAGAACTCGTGCTGCCTTATTGGACACGTTCGGAAGATCGCTGGCGCGCGCGCGGATTGTTGGCTCTCACTTTGGTGTTGATCGTCGGTATGGTTTACGCCCTAGTTCTACTGAATCGCTGGAATCAAGCGTTCTACGACGCCCTTCAGAACTTGAATAGAGAGGAGTTCATCAGCCAGCTATGGCGTTTTTTCTTTATTGCGCTTTTTTACTCCGTGATCATGGCCTTGAAGTTCTATGTTTTGCAGAGCCTCGCCATCAACTGGCGTCAATGGATCACCGAAAAAGGCCTGCACCGCTGGCTCAGCGACAAGAACTTCTATTATTGGCAATTCAGCGGACATGAACACGATAATCCCGATCAGCGCCTCTCTGAAGATATTCACGAACTCACCGACTTGAGCCTCGAAATCTCAGAGAAGGTGATCCGTGAGTTCATCACCTTTGTGTCGTTCATCGGCATTCTCTGGAGCCTTTCAGGCTCGGCCAAATTCACGGCGTTTGGTTATAACATTGAGCTTTATCGTTACCTTGTTTGGGTTTGCTTGCTTTACGCGGTGGTCGGGACTTTCATCGTTCACAAGATTGGTCATCCGCTTTCAAAACTCAACTTTATGCAGCAAAAACTCGAGGCGGATTTCCGTTACTTCTTGGTGCGCCTGCGTGAAAACAGCGAAAATGTGGCTTTACTCAACGGCGAAAAAGCCGAACAGCAAAAGCTTTCGACCAAATTCTCCCAGGTCGTGGGTAATTTCAAAGCGCTGATCTCGCGCCAGAAGAAACTGATTCTAACGACGAATATTTACGGTCAGTTGGCTTATATCTTTCCGTTTGTGGTTGCGTCACCAAAAGTGTTCACCAAAGAGATCACTCTGGGGCAGCTTTTCCAGATCAGCAGTGCCTTTGGCCAAGTGCAAGGGTCGGTCTCGGTGTTTGTGGATATGTATGCGAAGATCGCGCGACTGCATTCGGTCGCTCTGCGTTTGGGCGGATTCTTAGGTTTGCTCGAAGAAAATCACGGGCTTCGCGAAAAAGGCCTAAATGGAAAACTCCATGCAACAGAGGGCGCGGGTCTTTCCGCCGAAGATTTGCGGGTCCTAACGCCACAGCAGCAAACTTTGTTGACCGCCGTAAATCTAAAACTCACCCCAGGACAGAGCTTGCTAATCACAGCTCCTTCGGGAAAAGGCAAAACCACCTTGCTTCGCACTCTGAACGGCATTTGGCCTTTCATTGACGGACAGATTCATCTGCCTCGTCACAGCCACCGTCTTGTGCTCACACAAAAAGCCTACTTACCGATCGGCACCCTGCGCGCGGCTCTGGCCTACCCGCTTTCCGCCGAAGCCTTCAGCGATCAAGACATGGTTACAGCTTTGGCCGGCACGAAATTGAACTCACTCATTCAGCATCTTGATGACGAAGACTACTGGTCGCAACGTCTTTCTTCCGGCGAGCAACAGCGTTTGGCGCTGGCGCGTGCCTTCTTGCAAAAACCCGAAGTTTTGTTTTTAGACGAAGCCACTTCCGCCCTCGAAAAAGACACCGAAGCCGAGATCTACCAAGCTCTGATAAAATCCTTCCCCAAGATGATTCTTATCAGCTTCAGTCACGAAGCTGGCCCTCTCGCGGCTTTCCACCAAAAAACTCTGGCATTGCTCTGAGACCGTTCTTTCACCGTTCACAGCAGAGCCCAGAGACCTATGAAGCTCACGCAGGTCCATTCAGCCAGCGTGAAAATAATGTTGAGCAAGCAAGAATAAAAAAAGCATCCAACCGGCTGCTAACGGAGACGACCGAGGGTCACGCCTGTCTCTTTGGCGATGAGGGCGGCGGAAATTTTCGCAACTCCCCCACCGAAACTCCTACCCAGCAAAATACAATCTGGCCGGCGCCCCTGCCACTCGGATGCCAAGAACTTTCCGGTACGATAAAGGCCTGACTGAATCTCATCACAAATCATCGGAATATGGCGCGGTTTAAAAAGAAACCCGACTTTCACCGATCATGCTTTGGCTCGGAGATCATGGCGATTTCCAGACTTTGCTAGCCGTGCCTGAAAAAATCTCCGCGAGCTCCCAAGTGGACGCTTTTCCGTGATTGGGCCGCTGGCAAAGCAAAGAACACTATTCGCCTTCGAGCGCCTCATCGAGTCCGTGCAAGAGTTTAAAAAATCAAATTTGAAGGCCGAAGTCTTCGACAAAGAGGTAATAGTTACATTGTGCCCCTACACGGGGTTCTGGCGCCAAGTTTGATACTTTATTCTAACTACTTATTTTTACTTGTCTTTTAAGCGTGGTGGCAAAATAAAAATTGGCCCTTGAATTGCATATTTTTAGCCTTGGAAGTGGATGGTGACATAAGGTCACCAGTTGGCCACTATTGGGGACGACTCATGGAACTACGACGCTACAAAGACATCCTAGCGCTAAAATCAGAAGAGGGCACTCTTCTGGCGTTTCATTCGCGCAACATGGAGGTCGCTCAAATCTCAGAAAGCGCCTGGGTGAACATGAACCCAACAACGTTGCTGAATTCGAACCCTTCGAAGGTTGTGCTCCAAGAATGCGAAGCCCTCGAAGAGCTCAAAACTTGGAACCAGGAAGACAACGCTCAGGTTAAAACCAGCAAGATCAGCAACAACATCCGCTTTCTTACAATCAACGTGACTCAAATCTGCAACCTCCACTGCTCCTACTGCGCGGCGGGCGGCGACGGTACGTTCGGCGATAGCATCGCCAAAATCTCTATCGAAAAAACCTTACCGCAGATCAAGTTCTTCCTCGATCGTTTGCCACAAGGCTTAAGCTTCAACGTAAGCTTCCTCGGTGGCGAGCCTTTGCTTTATGCTGAAGGCCTCGAGATGATTGCGAAATATATTGCTGACATCGCCCCTGAACGCAGCGTGAATTACACGATCATCACGAACGGCACATTGCTGACGGACAAAAATGTTGATTTGCTGGCACGCATGAAAGCCACCGTGACGATCAGCCTTGACGGTCCTGCGGAGATCAACGATCGCATGCGTCCGACCAAGAACGGAACTTCATCAACGGCGATGATCGTGAAAGGCCTTGAAAAAGTCCTCGCACGCAAATCAGAATTCAGCCACGTGATGATTCACGGAGTTTTCGATAGCCAAAACATGGCGCTTGTGAAAGCTTACGAGTTCTATTCCCAATTCAACGTGGACAGCTATGATTTTTCATTCTCGGTTTCTGACAACAATCCCCGCGCGACTCAAGAGTACATGGAACAAATGACTCAAGTCGCCGCGCTGGCTTACGCTCAAGGTGGCGAGAGGGCTCTCAGAAAGATCCGCGCGTTTGAACAGCATTTTCAGTCGTTGGACCAACAACGCCGTACCGAAAACTATTGCGGCGCCGGCAAGTCCTTCTTGATGATTGATGCCCGCAATCAGATCTACACCTGCCCTTGGGATGTGAATGAAAAGAAAGAGCAAGTTGGCCAAGGAACAGAGTTAAGCGAAAAGGCTTTGGAAGCGTACCAAAAGCCGATTCTCGAACAGAACAAATGTGAAACCTGCTGGGCGCGATTCCTATGCGGCGGCGGCTGTATGTTCGCCCATAAGCATGGCTCAGGATCTAAGAACGTTAAAAATACGCTGTTTTGCGAAAGAACAAGATTTATGGTAGCGCTGGCATTGATCTACTATGAGCGATGCCGAAGCGCCGCCTGAACCACAACCACCAGGACATGATGGAGCAATAATGATGAAATTCCTAACTCTACTAAAGGAAAAGATGATGGAAAAAATAGAGAAAAAACACATTAAGAAGCTGAAGCCACAAACATCTCAGCCTTCGCATTTTGGGCCTGGTAACGGCGGCAATCCGTGCCCTCCAGTCGGTGGCGATATTATGGTACCAAACAACTAGTTTGAGGAACTGACTAACGATGGCACTTCCTCCTTCGCAGACTAAAACAAAAGGCCCTTTCAAAGGTGGAATCTTGTATTCCGTCTTGCGCCTTGTTTTGGCTTGCGCGATGGGCGTTTTCATCAGTCAGCTCAAACTCGATTCTTGGGAATCCATGCTCTACGACATGCGCGTTCGCTTGTTGCCGGAGCCCGCTCCTTCGGGTCAGATTGAAATGATTTTGACCACATCGCGGACGGTAGAAACCCTCAAAGGGATTCCTACTGCGAAGGAGCAATTGGAACTCCTTAAGAACCTCGAACGCGAAGAGCCTCTGGCGGTTCTTTACATCCAAAACCTCGGCGAGCTTGAAGGAAGTGCTGAAGAAAAAAAAGCCTTCGCCGCTGAAGCTTTGAAGCTCAACAACCTGTACATGGCCAGCCAGGATCTTGAAATGAAAGGCGAAGAGGGAAAGCTCCGCCTGGCGGAGCCACTCAATACGATTGAACTCTTCCCCGGCCCACGCACCAGTGATGGCGATGTGCTTGCCCAGGATAAGGTGACCCGTCGTATGATGATCACTTACCAAGACCGCCAGATGATTCACCCCTTTATTGCCAGCCTTGTGAATCCTGAAGTTTCCAAAAAGGAAAATATCCGCGGTCTGTTTGAGTTCTTTGACTCTGAACAGGTATATATCAGTTACCGCAAAGCTGACACGTATCCAATGACGGCATTTGAAGACGTCATGGATAAACGTTTTGAACCGGGTCACTTTAAAAACAAAATCGTTCTGATCGGTAACGATCACGGCGGCTCCGTGCGTGACTACGTGAAGACGCCATTTTCCAAAGACGCGAAGGCCATGACCCTCGTGGAACTTCACGCCAATATGCTTGATACTTTGATTCAAAATAAAGCGCCGATTCAGGCGGCCCCCTGGTTGAACGTATTGGTGACGATACTAACGTCCATCATCACCGTTTACGTTCTCTTCACAATGAAACCAATTCGAAGTCTCACGATTCTGGCGGCGACCGGCGGTGCCTTACTCGTATTCAGTGCGATCGCTTTCTGGCCCATCGGCTATTGGGTGAAGATGGCGCATCCCTTCCTGGCGATCTTCTTGTGCTATTACTTCTTTATCCCCTACCGCTTGATCATCGAAAATCGTCGCAGTTGGGAATACTACCAGAAAAATAAGCTGCTTTCCCAAGTTGAGGAACTCAAAGGCAACTTCATTTCGATGATGTCGCACGATTTAAAAACGCCGATTGCCCGTATTCAAGGCATGACCGATGTGATTCTCAAGGACCAACAACCCTTGAGCACCCAGCAACGCGAAGCCGTGGATACGATCCGTCATTCCGGTGACGATCTTTTGCGGTTCATCAATGCGATTTTGAACTACGGTAAGATCGAGAGCCAAGGGGTCCAACTGCATATGCAAAGTCGGGACGTTAATTCATTGCTGAAAGACGTTATCCATAAGCATGAGTTCCTGGCTAAGGTAAAACGTATTCCGATTAAGTTTGAATCCGAGCCTTTATTTCCGATCCAGGTGGACCCCGAGCTCATGAAGCAAGTGTTCTCGAACCTTATAGAGAACGCCATTAAGTACAGCCCTGAGGAATCTCAGGTGCAGGTTCACAGCGAAGAGGTTAACGGCAAAGTGATCGTTCGCGTCCAAGACAGCGGACCTGGAATTCCAGAGGACGAAGTGAGCAACATTTTTATGAAGTTTTTTAGAAGCAAGAATGCGAAAAGTTCTCCGATTAAAGGATCGGGACTCGGGTTGTACCTTGCTAAATATTTTACAGAATTGCACCAGGGCAGAATCTTTGTTGAAAGTACCTATGGAAAAGGATGTACTTTTACTGTAGAACTGCCTCTGGAACAGGGGAGGTCACATGCTTAGAGTTTTGGTGGTCGATGATGATCAGGGATTAAGACTCTCAGTCAAAACAGCGCTCACGACGTCGAATCGTTTTGAAGTTGAAGAGGCCTTTGACGGCCTGAATGCCATCGAGAAAGTAAAGGCACCTGAGAACTCAGGCGTAAAGAAGTTCGATGTTGTTATTCTTGATGTCGACATGCCACGTATCAACGGTCTGGAAGCACTCAGACTGATCAAAGAACATGATCCAGGAATCATCGTATTGATGATCACGGCCCATGCAACTTTAGACCATGCGGTTCAAGCGGTCAAAGACGGCGCTTACAACTATCTTTCAAAACCTGTTTCCGGCGATGAACTCTTGGCCCTGGTGGATAAAGCAGTTTCCGCGCACACGATGATTTCAAACATCGCGGCATCGGCACCCGTGCTGGTGGAAGCGGGACGCAAGATTATCGGTAACACCCAGCAAATGCAGAAAGTTTTCAACATCATTCACCGTCTGGCGAAGGTTGATACTCCCGTGTTGATTCGCGGCGCTTCTGGTTCTGGTAAAGAACTCGTTGCGAAAGCGATCCACTACAATTCTGCCCGTAAGGATGAAAAGTTCGTGGCCATCAACTGTTCTGCGATCCCGGAGAACTTGTTTGAATCAGAACTCTTCGGTCACGAAAAGGGTTCTTTCACTGGCGCGGATCAGCGCAAAATTGGTAAGTTCCAGTTTGCGGAAGGCGGAACATTGTTCTTGGATGAAGTAGGCGATATGCCACTCATGATGCAAGTTAAGATCTTGCGCGTCCTCCAAGAGAAAATGTTCACCCCGGTGGGTTCAAACCGCGAGATTTCAACAAACGTAAGAATCGTGGCGGCGACAAACCGTCCTTTGGAAGACATGATCAAGGCCGGCACGTTCCGCGAAGACTTGTTCTATCGCTTGAATGTGGTCCCTATCTTCTTGCCCGCTTTGGCTGACCGCAAAGACGACATCGAGAACTTGATCAACATCTTCATCAAAAAGTTCAATGCAGCTCATGGCAAACGCATCTCTGGTGTGGCTCCAGATGCTTTGTCAGCGCTCAAGAAATACCAATGGCCGGGCAACATCCGTGAGTTGGAAAATGTGATTGAACATGCTTTCGTTCTTGAGACCCACAACATGATCACATTGGCGTCACTCCCAGAAGCGGTTTTGGCCGCAGCGGGTGTAAACTTGATTGATGCGTTGGCTCAGCCTGCGGTTGTTGATACGAAAGCGGCGGCTTCTATGTCCACAGACCTCGGTGACGATGAGGATTTAGGCGTTGTTGATAGCGAAGACCTCGCGTTGGACAATGACGAAGGCGAAGTTGCAACTGTTTCTATTTCAGCTGGCAGCCTCGATTTTAACGCCCAAAAGGAAGCTTTCGAGAAAGAGTTCATCATCAAGGCTCTGAAGACCTTTAAAGGCCGCATCAACCAAACGGCTTTGCATGCTAACATTCCAAAGAAGACCCTGCTCCGCAAGATCGAAAAATATGGAATCATCGCAAAGGATTACTCTGTTTAATCAAGTCAAGTATAGTGAGCACATTTCAAAACCCGGCCGCAAGAAAACGGCCGGTTTTTTTACCTCAACGATGATGAGGCTCAGGTTTCGACAAATAAATAACTAAATTATCATTAGCCCTTCACTTAGTTTCTAGATACGGTTTAATAGTTAAAACCATAAAAACAAGGATGGCTACAATGAAAACTCTTCTGACACTATTAGGTGCAGCGCTTGTCTCCGCCAGTGCACATGCAAACTCTTTGGGCTTTGATTTTCGCGGTGATGTTCAAAGCATCGATTACAACGACGCCGCGGGCGCTTCTGACTACACCCGCTTTTACCTGAAAACCGGGCGGTTGTACTACAAAGGCACCGTCAATGACCGCTTCAGCTATGATCTCCGCCTGGGTTTCTATAAGCCCGCCGCCGACAATGTTTCAGCCGCAGGAGTGCCCGCCAATAGCCGACGCGATTCTGTCAATAGCTCCGTTGAGTATGCCTTCATGACCGACAAGATGAGTGACAACTTTGTCTTATCCATTGGTAAGCTCAATTCAGAAATCGGCGGCTTTGAAGGGGCTTCATCCGGCGCGGACCTCTACATGGTTTCTCCTTTTTACCAACACAGTGCTGCTGTCGGCCTGTCGGGCGGCAACATCGGCATCAACGAATCGGGCACGCGCAATCTTCTCTACACGGCGGGCCTTAAAGGCGATATCAGCTTTTCGGACCAACACATTTACCTGGTAGCGGTGAATAATATCACGGATGCGACGGACTCAAGCTCGGCAACCGGCACCTTTAACCAAAATCGTGGTATGATGGGTGTGATTTGGAAAGGCTCTTTCATGGATAAAGCCCTGACCGGCCTGCTCAGTTACCACACCGTCAGCCCGCAAGGGGCCGGCGCTGGCGGCCAAACAAACCCGGATAATAAGCATGACTTCATTTCTGCAGGCGCTAAATATGAAGATGCCACTTGGGTCGGCAGCCTTGAGTACAGTACGACGACATTTAAAGACGGAGCCAGTGGCAACAAGGACCAAGTCTATGCGGCCATTGCAAAATTTGGCTACAAGCTCGATTCATGGACTCCACGTTTAGAAGTTTTCACCTCTGAGGAAAAACGCGAAGTTGGAGTCACTGAAACCAACAAGTTCATGGGGGTCGGCGCGGTTGTTGAATACAAACCCACCGCTGAAAATGTCCGTTACCATTTGGCCTACAATAGCATCACGACAGACCCGGAAACCGGCGATAACAAGATCCGAAATGAACTGGTACTGGGCGCACGCCTGTACGGCGATTTCCTGAAATAGTTGAGCGCGAACTTCCAGGCCGGAGCGATAACTCTTGCTATGACCCACATCTTTTACTGGATGTGGGTCTTATTTTTTAAAGTAGAGTGTTGGGAGCATACCGCCTCGATTCAACCCTTCCTTGTTGCGAAAACCTGTGACTCGTGGGTCAAAGACGTCACCTGAGCAAAGTGACTTTTTAATTCAAGTGAAATACCGCCGGTTATCGCGATGTGTATAAAAATATATTTCGTGAAAATCAGTTCTGTTGCGGGACTCGAGAATTGACTGAGTGACACAAGGACAATATCTTTCTTTCCCTCATGACGATGAACCCCCTACCACCTCAGGCATATACCAAGGACACGCTGACAAAAGCCTACATGTGGCTTGTGCATCAGAGTGACGCTATCAAGGAGCTCGCGACGACTCCTGATATTTTGGTCAGTCTTTTTCTCAAGGCGCAACGGAACGGGGATGAAGCCCTGGAGACTCCGAGCATCCAAAATTTCAAAAAAGAGCTTAAAAGTTTAGCAGGTATGATGGGCGAACTCGACGGTGGCAAACCTGCGCCCGCCGTTTTTACCCAGCCTCCGCCCCAAACCGCTCCGCAGGTTGTCGTTCAACAAACTAAACAGGTAAATATCCAGAATAATCATATGCCTATGGATCTGGCTGGACAGATGGATGCAAAAAGCCGCGCGATGATTGCCGAAGTCCGCGAACAGTTAAATTTGAGTTCAGACCTCGAAGTCATCCGCCTTTTGGTCTCATTGGGCTATCACAAAGCCAAAAACCTCTATTCTTAAGAGGATTCATCCCGACGAAGCTTGGGCGAGGAGATGACCGTCTGCTTCCAATACAAAAACTCCAGTCAAATGGCTTAAATATTTAGCATTTTTCGAATATACTGGCCCCTTCAATTTCGAGGAGGCCCTGGTGTCTAGCACACTTCCTGACTACAAATCCACAGTGCGATTGCCGCAAACTGATTTTCCGATGAAGGGAAACCTTCCGACGAAAGAGCCTGAAATTCTAAAGCAGTGGGATGACAAAAAGATTTATCAAAAGATGTCGACGAAAAACGCCGGCAAAAAACCTTTTGTGTTTCCGGATGGTCCTCCTTACGCCAACGGTTCGATCCACTTAGGTCATGCACTTAATAAAAATTTGAAAGACATCATCGTTAAATACAAAAACATGAAAGGCCAACCGACTGTCTTTATTCCCGGTTGGGACTGTCATGGCTTGCCTATCGAACACAAAGTTTTGAAAGACTTGTCCGCGAAGAAGGTCTCAAAGACTGATCAAGAGATCATGGCTCTTTGCCGTGCGGAAGCTCAGCATTGGGTGAATCACCAACGCACGCAATTCCGCCGCTTAGGTATCTTGGCAGATTGGGAAAATCCTTATCTCACGATGTCCGCGGACTACGAAGCTGAAGAGGTTCGTGAGTTTGCGCGCGCTTATAAAAACGGTGATATCTATCGCGGTGAAAAACCGGTTTATTGGAACTGGACTCTGAAAACCGCTTTGGCGGAGGCCGAAGTGGAATATCACAACCACAAGAGTCCGTCGATCTATGTGAAGTTCAACATCTCTGACAAAATGACCTTGGAAAAGCTCGGCAACCCGGGCAAACCCACCAGCATGGTGATCTGGACAACGACCCCTTGGACCCTTCCTGCGAATTTGGGTATCTCTTTGCATCCTGATTTTGAGTACAGCGTTTTCGACGCGGGCTCTGAGAACCTTGTTATCGCCAAACCGCTCAAAGAATTCTTTGAGAAGGATACGGGCGTGACTTTGAAAGAAGGCAAGACCGTTAAAGGAAAAGACCTCGAGTTCGGTAAAGCTCGTCATCCATTTATGGATCGCGATTCATTGATCATCCTTGGCGAGCACGTGACCGCGGATGCCGGTACTGGCGCCGTGCACACAGCTCCGGGCCATGGTGTGGACGACTTTAACGTCGGTGCTCGTTACAAACTCGGTGTTTTGAATCCAGTGAACGATGCCGGCGCTTACACAGAGGAAGTGCCTGAATTCCAAGGCATGAACATCTTTAAAGCAAATCCTTTGATCGTAGAAAAGTTGCGCAACTCAGGCCACTTGATCGCGATGAAAGAAATCGAGCATAGCTATCCTCACTGCTGGAGAACAAAGACGCCGTTGATCTTTAGAACGACACCGCAATGGTTCATGGGTTTGGATTTGGAACATTCTCAAATCCGCAGGAAAACCATGAAAGAAATCGAAAAAGTTCAGTTTATCCCTGAGTGGGGCCGCGCGCGCTTCCAAGCTATGATGGAAAACCGTCCTGACTGGTGCGTGAGCCGTCAACGTATCTGGGGTGTACCAATCCCGATTCTGATGTGTAAAGCCACTGGTGAACCGTTTGCTGATTACGATGTGATGATGAAAGTTGCTGATATCATTGAAAAACAAGGTGGTATCGAGGCTTACTATCGTGTGCCGGCTGACGAAATCGTTGGCACGGCTTGGCAGAAATCTCCGCAAGCAAAAAGCGATTCTAAATTCGGCTCTGAAGGCTTCCGCCATGGTCGCGATATCTTAGACGTATGGTTCGACTCTGGCATCTGTCACGCGGCTGTACAAAAACGCCGTGAAGGCATGGCTTTTCCCGCGGATATTTACCTTGAAGGCAGTGACCAGCATCGTGGCTGGTTCAATACTTCGATGTTGTCCTCCATGGCGACTAACGGTCAGTCTCCTTACAAAGCGTTGTTGACCCATGGTTTCGTGGTGGATTCACAAGGCCGCAAGCAAAGTAAATCTTTGGGCAACGTGATCGATCCGAACGAAGTATCCGCGAAGTCCGGTGCGGAGATCATCCGTCTTTGGACTGCGTACGAAGATTACGGCAAAGACGTCAGTTGCGGCAAAGAAGAGCTCGATCGCGTGACTGAGACTTACCGCCGCATCCGCAACACCATGAGATTCTTGTTGGGCGCAGTGTCTGACTTTGATCCGGCGAAAGACATGATGGATTATGAGAAACTCACGGCGATCGACCAATGGGCGTTGCATGAACTTTATGAACTGACGGAGAAAGTAACTCAAGCGTACGACTCTTACGAATTCTACAAAGTTTATCACTTGCTCAATAACTTCTTTACGGTGGATTTGTCCGCGACGTACTTGGACGTGTTGAAAGACCGCCTGTACACCTGGAAGGCCGATGGAGTTCCCCGCCGCGGTTCTCAGACGGTGTTATTCTTGACCACGGACTACCTCGTGCGCATGATGGCTCCGATCCTTTCATTCCTATCCGAAGAAGTTTATGGCTATGTCAAAGGGACTAAAGCGGAGAGTGTTTTCTTGTTGGAGTTCCCGGAAGCTCCGATGAAATGGAACAACCCGTCCCTAAATCAAAAATTTACGGGCTTGCTCAAAGTTCGTGGCGATGTGCAGAAGGTTCTTGAAAACCTCCGCGCACAAAAAGTCATTGGCGCGAGCCTAGAGGCATCCGTGACTATTAAGGCGGAAGGCGATCTTTTAAAAGACCTAAAGGGCTTTAAGGATTTGCGTGAATTCCTGATTGTCTCTAAAGTAGATGTAGTCATGGGTTCTTACGAAGTTTTGGCGGAGAAGGCTCCTGGCGAAAAATGCGTGCGTTGTTGGACTTACTCGACTGAAATCAGTCAGGTTCCAGCAACTCTCGGTATCTGTCCTAAATGCGTTGAGGCACTAACATGATGAAGAAGAAGTATTTGTATCTAGCCGTTATTACCGGACTCCTCGTTGCCGCTGACCAGTTGGTGAAAATGTATATCCATACACAATTCCACCTGGGCGAATCCCTCGTGGTGATTCCGAACTTCTTTAACCTGACTTACGTGCGCAACTTCGGCGCGGCTTTCGGATTCTTGGCTGAGAGCCACCCGGCATTCCGCGCAGCTTTCTTCTTGGCGATGCCGCCGATTGCTTTAGTGATTATCCTGATGATCCTGCGTGGGGTGAAAGACAACGACACAAAACAGATCATCGCCTTGTCTGCGATTTTCGGTGGTGCAATCGGTAACTATGTAGACCGTTTACGTTTCCGGTACGTGATCGACTTCTTGGATTTCCACCTGAACAACAAGTACAGCTGGCCGGCATTCAATATCGCCGATAGTGCGATTGTCTGCGGAGTTGGCCTATTGCTGTTTATGATGGTCATGGAGGCACGGCAGAAGAAATCCCAAGAAAACGCCGCGAAAGCTTAAATGAAGAAGTAGTGGAAAGACGGCTTGTGTTCTTTACGGCCGGCCTCGATGTTGAAAAGGCTGATCACTTCAGTTTTGACACCTTTTTTGACATTGAAGATTGTTAAGTCTGAATTCTCGATAATTTGGTGGAGGCCGCGACCCGCCCCGCCCTTATTGGTATTTAGGGATCCCGCTTTACCTTGGTAGCAGCTCTCAAGGTAACTGATGATGATGTCCTTTGTAAGAGCACCGAACGGATCTTCGACTGAAACTGCGATCATTGTGCCATCGAAAGCGTAACGAAGATTGGGTTCCTGGCCCGTCACGAGATTCACTTCTGTTTTCCTTGGCAAGTGATTGAAGAGTGCCTGACCCTTGTCGTCTGTTGGTGCATCGTAAATTGCGTTCATCAGCATTTCTTCGGCAACCAAGTAAACCCGGTCCAAAATGGACGAACGGATGCCACTTTTTTTGAAATGCGCCACCATATCGTCTTTCAGGCTATCGCGGTCTTTGCTGGCTTTGACGCACTTCAACTGAACGTCGGCCCCCCAAGAAAGATACTTTTCAATACCGAAGATATTCTTATTTAGGACCTTCGTGAGGGTCGTCAAAAGGCTGCGCACCGTAAAGCTGCGATCTTCCGGATCACGAGACATGATATTGTCGACAAAAGGAAGACCCTTCATGGTTTCTAAGTTTTCAGTGACATTAGGATTCGTTAACAAAACCAAATGCGAGCTGACTTTGTCTTTATGAGCTTGAACGAGGATATCCAAGAAAGCTTCTTCGCAGAGAATCACATCGTATTTGCGCTCTTGAATGAAGTTTTGCGCTTCCTCTTTATTATTTGCGATATCCAACCGGACACCGGTTCCACCGACGGCCATACGGGCTACAACTTGCTGTTTTTTATCGGACTCAACAAGAAGAACGTGTTTGTCACCGACGGCTTGGAGGTCCGCCTGCACGCGCTGAAGCTCGCGATTCGCGATCTCAAACAGGCGCGCTTTTTCATTGGTCCTCATTAGACGTTCAGCGAGAATAGAAGAATAAAGACGATAGAGAAGAGCATCAAAGTGGTCTCGGTCCTTAGGGTGGACATGGTCAAAGTCTGAAGCTTGAACCGTGAAGCACTCCACGTCATTCGCCGCGCGCACGGAGGTCGTCGTCGGATTTTCACTGATCACACTCATTTCCCCGATCACTTCGCCGACCTGGTCCAGTTCCGCGACGACTTCACCTGATAAAATGATTTCAACTTTGCCCGAGCGGAGGAAGTAAAGAGACTGGTTCGGTTGGCCCTGACGGAGAATGAACTCGCCTTTTTTAAAAGATTTTCCAGTCATCATGGTAGATACTTGCAAAAGCAGATCCTCGCTGAAGCTTTTGAAGAAAGCGAACTGTTTAATTTCTCGCGCGACTTCCGCGGGATGTAATCTCATAGAAATCATTATGAATTTTGATTTCTGGGTTGACTAGTTTGCGCTTGAATAATTTTGGAATTGTTTGAAAATTAAGTCCTAGGTCTATCAAGGAGTAAATTTGTATCCTTCAATTCACTTAGCCGAAGGTCTAGATATTCCAACGTACTTTCTGGTTATCAGTCTGGTCGTCTCGTCCGGGCTTTTCTGGATCGTTCGCCGTAGCGAGATCTACGGCCTTTCTAAGAAGAATACTTTAGACTTGAGTTTATTGCTCATGCTGTCCGCGTTGTTGGGTGCGCGGGCCTTTCATGTCATTTACGAGAACTTCGATTTTTACCGTCAATATCCTGTCCGCATTTTCTATCTCTGGGAAGGCGGTTTTGTATTCTATGGTGGTATGATCTTTGCTTTTATCGCGACCTTTATATATCTTCATCTTATTCATGCGCCCCAAAAAGGCGATTACTTCGATGCTTTTGCCCCGGTCCTGTCCTTCACCTACGGATTTGGCCGCATCGGCTGCTTCATGGCCGGCTGCTGCTACGGAACAAGCTGCGATCTTCCATGGGCCGTCGCTCATCGCCATCCGACGCAGCTTTATGCCACTTTCTGGGAAATCGGCGTGATCTTACTCTTATTGGGTCTTGAAAAAAAACCTCGCAACGAACGCCTGAAGGCGCTTTCCCGCCCAGGCGATTTATTCATCTTGTGGTTGTTCTTGCATGCGATCGGCAGAATCCTGATGGAGCACTATCGCGAAGACTTCCGCGGCGAACAGATTTTGGGTCTGTCGGTCTCCACGGTCTTCAGCTTTGGCTTATTGCTCGTCTCAGTGATTCTCTTAGGCGGCTTTGCGAGACGCCGGAGCTTTCCTTTTTTCAGAAAGTGACGGAACCTCCACGCCGGACGCAGCGCTCTGAGTCGTGCCACCCAAAACAATTGTATTTAAAAGTACGACCGCATTCTGCATTTGCTTTGCTTGAGCGGCGATTTCCTCCGCAGTTCCGGCGATCTCTTCCGACGATGCCGCGTTAGACTGCGAGGACTGATCCAGGGTATTCATCGCTTTATTGATTTGAACTATACCGCCGCTTTGCTCTTGGCTGCTCATGGAAATCTCTTGATTCAAATCGGCGACCTTCTTAACGGAAACAACGATCTTGGAAAGAACTTCGCCGGAACGATCAGCGATCGCTGTGCCATTTTCAATTTTACTGACGCTTTCCTTAATAAGACCCGTGATGTCTTTTGCCGCCTCGGCACTCTTATGGGCCAAAGTTCTGACGGCATCTGCGACAACCGCAAAGCCCTTGCCTTGTTCACCCGCACGGGCGGCTTCAACCGAGGCATTCAAAGCCAACAAGTTTGTTTGAAATGCAATGTCCTCAATCACTATAATAATCTCTTCGATTTTCTTAGAAGACTCCGAGATGTCATGCATGGAGGAAATCAGCGACTGGATTTCTTTTTCACCTTCTTGCGCTGAAGCGCTTGAAGTCTGTGACAATGCCGAGGCTTGGCTTGCATGATCTGATGCTAATTTAATCATGCTGGTCATTTCTTCGAGCGAGGCGGCGGTTTCTTCCAAAGAGACGGCGGTTTCCACAGAGGCTTGCGATAAGCCGCTCCCCGCTTCAGAAAGCTGATTAATGGCTCGAGAAATTTCCTGGCCGGATGTTTCAAGGATTTTGGCCGTTCCACCAATGGCGGATGAAACACGATGTGCAATGACGGCCATCATCGTGAATAGCAGCAAACAAGAGATCGCGCCCACACCGACTATTAATTGTGTCACTCGGGTCGTAAGTTCCTTCTGCTTGACATTTTTCTCATCCGACATCGTTTGGTAATGCTTGATGTTTTTCTCGATGGATTTACGGAACTCAATCGACATCTTATGCCAAGGACCGTAGTCGATCAAAGTACGCGCCTGCGCCTGCGCCTCAGGAGTCTCAATGCCCAGTTTTGTAATCATCTCCTGAGTCGTGTCTATAAACTCTTTCTTATGCGCGGCCACATAGGAGTAGTTTTCCGTCTCTTGATCGTCGAAAGCACCGGATTCGTATTTAGTTTGGACTTCTTTAAACTCGTCCAAGGCGGCTTGGGCCTTACTAATGAACTCTTTTTTCCTTGTCGCATCAGTTGCGCCAATCGCCGCCCAGCTGAAGTAACCGACACTCGCACGGAGCGTCGTCATACGGCCGAGTTCATCCATCGTAGGCACCACGTCAGTATAGGCGTCACTCAGCATATAACTAACTTCAACTAAGCCCTTATAAGAACCGCCAACAACAATGACGAAAGCAATGACCGGCAGAAACGCCGTGACTAACAGTTTGCCTTTAAGGCTACGAAACCAAGAAGTATTCAAAGTATTCATGATGGATTCTCCAATTCACTTTATGGATCGGCACAGTATGTAATTTCTTGATTAAAAACCGGTCAAATAAGACCCTCATTAATCTATGAAAACAACATCGTATGGAAATCCGCCCAAAGCCTCAAAATATCCTCAAACATTCAACCACCATGGCGATCAGCGTGTAGACCCTTATTTCTGGCTCAAGGACGTCAAGCACCCGGAAACAAAACCTTATTTAACGGCCGAGAACGCTCATACTGAGGCATTCTTCGCGGACCACAAAGACCTTGAAAATAAATTGTATGAAGAAATGAAAGCGCGAATCGCCAAAGATGATTCTTCACCGCCGGCAAAGAGTGACGACTATTATTACTACACCCGCACGGAAGGTGATAAGGAACAGGCTATTTACTGCCGTCGTAAAGGGTCGCCAACCGGCTCTGAAGAGATCGTTCTGGACTGCAATGAATTAGCGGCGGGCCACAAAAGTTTTTCTCTGGGAATCTATAATGTCAGCCAAAACCACGAAGTTTTGGCTTACGCATCGGACACCGACGGCGCCGAGATTTACACTCTTTATTTTAAAGATCTCCAGAGTGGAACGCTTTATCCTGAAGTGCTTAAGAAGATCTATTACAGCAGCGCCTGGGCGAATGATCATAAAACTTTCTACTACGTCACTCAGGATGAAAACCAACGCCCTGATAAGCTCTGGCGCCACACGCTCGGCACGCCGGTGGAGCAGGATGAAGTCTTATTTGAGGAAAAAGACAATCAGTACTTTATCTCGTGCGAACTCTCGGAGAATGAGGAGTACGTTTTTCTCAATCGTCAAAGCCATGCGACGTCTGAGTTTTATTTCTTGTCCGCGAAAGATCCGAAAGCATCTTTGCAATTGTTCTCGAAACTTGAAGAAAAGGTCGAGTACGATATCACTCACCGCGGAAATTATTTCTACATCATGACGAATAAAAATGCGCAGACCTTCAAGCTCTGTCGCACGCCCGTAGGCAGGACTTCCAGCGAAAATTGGGAGACCCTCATTGAACCGACTCCCGAACGCACTTTGAGGTCCATTGCCGCATTTCAGGATTTCATGATCGTTTCCGCAACTGAACAAGCCCTGCAGACTTTGTACAAGTTTAATTACGAGACTTTTAAAATGGAGCCCATCGAATTTCCAGATCCGATTTATCAAGTCGGTCTTGGTTCGAACCTCGAGTTTGCAACAGACTGGGTCCGACTGAACTACAGCTCGTTGGTACAACCTAATCAGACTTACGATCTGAATATGAAAACCAAAGAGAAAATCGTGCGCAAAGTTCAAAACATCCCATCCGGCTATAATGCGGACGAGTACAGTTCAGAACGCGTGTGGGCGACTTCTCACGACGGGATCAAGGTTCCCGTGTCTTTGGTTTACAAAAAATCACTTCGCAAGCAAGGTCCTCAACCAATGTTGCTGTATGCGTATGGCTCTTACGGCTATTCGATGCCGACGGCGTTTAACGCACAAAAAATCAGTCTGTTGGATCGTGGCTATATCTACGCCATCGCCCACATTCGTGGCGGCGCGGATATGGGGCGCCAATGGTACGAAGAAGGAAAGTTCTTGAAAAAGAAAAACACCTTCTTGGATTTTATCTCGAGCGCCGAGTATCTGATTCAACATAAATATGCAGAGCCAAAAACGCTTTCGATTATGGGCGGTAGCGCCGGCGGCATGTTGATGGGCGCTGTGGTGAATATGCGCCCGGAACTTTTCAATGCCTCTTTGGCGATTGTTCCATTCGTAGATGTTCTGAACACGATGCTCGATGCGTCCTTGCCCCTGACGCAAATGGAGTACCAGGAGTGGGGAAATCCTGAGACTTCGAAAGAGTACTATGACTACATCAAGAGCTATTCGCCTTATGACAACGTGAAGGCCCAGAACTATCCTAATATATACATCAAAGCCGGTCTTAATGATCCACGTGTGACTTATTGGGAACCGGCAAAATGGTGTGCAAAATTGCGTGAGACAAAAACAGACCATAATGTTTTGCTTCTAGAAACGGATATGCAATCAGGGCATGCCGGAGCTTCTGGGCGATTTGAGTATCTGAAGGAAATTGCCCGTCAGTATACTTTTATTTTGGCAACCAGCACACCGGAGCTCTGCAAGTAGCTTCGGTCAGGCAAGCTGCCCCAGCTTTGAAGGTGTCTAACCGGCACTGATCGCTGGGATAAGAGTGGCGATTTAATTCTATCGCGACTTCGGGCGCAGTTTTCTCAAGAGAAACTGAAACTTGGTCCGGGGTCGCGTACTTCTGGGAAATTAGAAAAAAGCCCAAAGCCGCCAGCTCGATTTTTTGTTTGAGTTGCACGTTTGTCAGCCTAGGCTGCAGCATTTGGAAATAGCGGGGCAAACATTTCGATGCCGCAAAAAAATCAGACTGCCCTTCGACCGAAGTCCACTCGGCATCTATGACGTCTTGGTAAGGTGCTCCGCCGATAACGTGACCGATCTCGTGGCACATCACTGCTGCTAAAATATCTTCTGTCATTTCAGGATTTCGAATCATTCCACCAAAAACTTTGATCGCGATCACAGGCCCTGCTTCTTCGACAACGCCTGCTCCAAAATACGGCATTTCCCACAGAACTTGAATCATCATCGGCTTTTGCGTCTTTTGAAAGGCTTCGACAAAATAGAGCCGGATTAAGTCCGCCGAGATTTTTTCAGCATTGGCTTGAGTCACAGGCCCCACATTGGCGGCATCTACTGGAATGCTAAAGTACTCCGCCGCACTCGCTGAGGTAAAACTGAAAACCAGCACAATAAGCATGAAGAGTGTTTTTAACATCCGATGAATATATCTTTTTTGCCGATGGCCGCGGGCAAATTCATCATATTGTGAATTAATTTCCTCTGTGCCTAAAAGTTCCTCAAAGCCGTTTAAAACCCCGCGAACTCCCTTGATAATTTGATAAAGCCGGAAGGTCCCCCAAGACAAAATCTTAGTAAAAGGGCGAAGATCAAAAAGGCCCTTGAGGGACCTTCCTTTAAACTTTGATAATAGGCTCACTGAGAGTAAGAAACTTATAGCATGGGTTTTTCGCATGAATTTTAAAGAGCAGCTCTAACGCAAATCACATTGCCCGTAAGAGCGCCTAGCCCCTTCGCCCCGAAGCAAAGCTCCACACACAAAAATCACGTCAACAGGAAATTACACAATTATTTTGTATCTGTTTGCAGTGCATTTGACATTGGAATGACGTTCGCACTTTAAAAATCTGAAACACTGTTCCCGTTGATCAAAAGGAAACTAATCCTACCACCAATGGAGTCCATTACGGCCATGAAAGCTCTTTTACTGATTATTTTCCTTTTCAGCGCTTCCGGTGAAGCCATGGGTTGGTACGATCAGATCCATGGCGTTTTGTCTTTAAAAGACGATACTAAAATCATGGTGTTGACAGTAACTTCTTGCGGGTAAAGTCTGTTCTTCTAATGAACAAAATAAAATTTAGGTTCCTGGTTCTCACAAAGTTTTTCTTATCTTTGGAGGGTCTATGAAATCCGGTTTTTCTTTGGTTCTAAGTTCTCTGACGGTCTTGACTCTGACCGCCACTGCCGCCAGTGGGAAGAAAATCGATAGCCTGGAGGATCTCAGCCGCGATGCCTATATCTGGGGCTATCCGGCAGTCTATTTGAGTAAAGCGCGCGAAGCGATGCTCAGCAAAACCAAAGGTGGTCTGGAATCTATCAATCACTTTTATCACTCCAGTAAAATTCCTGACCCGTTTGTTGGCCACTTTTTAAATGTGAATCCCGAGAATCTCTATAGCTGGGCCTGGGTTGACCTGAGTAAAGAGCCCTTGATCATGACCCATCCGGCAATCAGTGCCCGGTACTATTCAGTGCAGTTCGTAGATGCCTATTCCACCGTATTTCATGCGATCAGCAATGTGAACTTTGGCGAAAAAGCAGGAACCTTTATTTTAACCGGACCAAGCTGGAAAGGCGAGGCGCCGAAAGATCTTCATCAAGTGCGCGCTTCGACGCCTGAAGTGCTGATCGTTGCGCAGACCTTTGTGAAAGATGCTAAAGAGCTTTCGAGCGCCGCAAAACTTGCGAGTCAGCGCCAACTGATTCCACTTTCAAGCTGGCAAAAAGGCATTCAAGTAGATACTTTTAAAGGCGCTTATCCAACGGCGCCACTGAAAATCAGTAAAAATATCGCCGCTAGCGGCACCCAATTCTACGAAGAGCTTCGCCGGGTTGTGGAAAAAAATCCACCGCCCACTCAAGCGAACGTAAAAGAATTCAATCGCTTTAAACCACTTGGTTTGCAAGATGAAGCAACACTACAGGCGGCTTTAGCCGGCGAAACCACCGGAAAAATGATGGAGCACGGACTCTTCGAAGGCGAGCGAGAAATTCAACAGCGCCTTGCGACCGGCTTTGGTGCTAGAATCAATGGCTGGGTCTATGAGCTGAAGGCTCCTCCCTTTACCGATGACTACATGATCAGAGCTGCGGCATCACAGAGATATCTCTTTTCACAGCCTCCGGAAGAAAGCGTGCAAATGGCCCTTGAGGCCGACAGCGAGGGCCGCCAGCTCACCGGGAGTTATCGCTATGTGCTGCACTTTGAAAAAGATGATTTTCCACCGGCCCGGTACATGTGGTCACTCCGAGTGCACGAGCTCAAGAGTAAAAACCTCGATGATTTAAGCCGGGCGATTTCTTTCTTGAACGACAAGTCGTCGTCGCTCAAATACAATATGGACGGCTCGATGGATCTGTTGCTGCAAGAGGAAAAACCGGCCAAAATCTATCGTTCCAACTGGCTTCCTATCACCAGCAATGCGAATTTCTACGTGGTATTGACGCTGTATAACCCCAGCAATTCAGTGCTAAACCGCAAGTATATTGCACCTTCTCTGGTGCGAGTGGATGAGAGCACCATTCCTAAGCAGCGCGTGACTCACACAATGATGGCGGATGCCACAGAGCCTGTTTCAAAGTGAGACGGGCTCAAAAAGGGCACTCTTCTCAAGAGTTTGACAGGTAATTTTTCCTCACTCCCCCCTAAATTGTCTCTGTCTGTGGCACAGGCTCTGCTATTGACCTCATATGTAGGCTTCTAATGAAGAAGCGTAATAACCATGGCCGCCCTGAAAAAGAGGACATTATGAAAAATTTCATTTTCTTAATCGCTGGTTTTCTAGTTTCCGCTTTCATCGTTGCCTGCGGCTCAGGAAGCAGCGATAACAACGGTGGCAACCCCACAGTCCAATGCCCGGCTGGAACCACCTTCCAAAACGGCTACTGTGTTGGACCTAATGGCAATGTGATACAAACTGGATCCGTCGGTTTCTACTCAGAAAACTGGTACAATCGATCTTTGACGGTGAGTTCCGGCAATGGGATGAGAGAATTCCTGAAAAATGCCATGGGCGTATGTGACCGCAACCACTCTGACGGCGGCCTTGCGGACTGTTCCGCGTGGTTGTCAGGTTCCTTTGATGTCGTGATGCAATCTCCGAACACACAAACAAACACGGTTCAAGTGACTTTCAGAGCAAAACCAAAAACAAGTCCGTATGGTTACTATTCATACTCATTCCCATCAGGAGGTCAGTTGGCGGGTGCGCTGTTAGGTTTCCCAGTTGTATCAAACCCGAGCGCTGTTCGAAATCCTTTGCAGCTCAATCTGACGGTGTCTGTAACGAATAACTACCAAGGCTTTGAAACACGCGGCTACGGCGACTTCTACACAAATGCCAACAGAAGCTTGATCCAAATTCAAGTTGCTAAAGGAAAACTTGAAGATCCAAGTTTCGATTATCGTATCGCATACCGCGGCGAAATTATTGTTACGGGAACTTTTGTCCGCTGCAACACTGCAGATTGCGGATTGTCCTCTCCTATCGGATATTAATTCGGGCGCTGTGCGCAGGATGCGGAGGGCCCGAGGCCCGCAACTTGCCTTGGCCCGGAGCTGACATGAAAAAAGAAAATCAAAACCATTTTAACCCTAAACGCAAAATCAAATGCCCACAATGTGGGCGTTTGACGGTTTTCTCCTCTGAAAATCCCTTTCGACCTTTCTGTTCTGAACGCTGCCGCATGATCGATCTCGGACAGTGGGCGGATGAGTCGTATCGCATTCCGATTGAACAGAGTTCTGTCTCTAGCGAACTCGAGATTCCTGAAGAAGATGCTGATAATTATCAATAGGTCTTACTTTTTGATGTTGACGAATTCTTGTTTTTGTCTTTTCATTGTGCTCATTAGAGGAAGAGTTAACAACATTGACACAATGAGGAGTCAAAATGAACAAAGCTCAATTGATCGAAAAGATCGCTACTGAAACTAAAACTTCTAAAGCTCAAGCTGAAGCAATCTTGGATTGCGCTATCGAGAACATCAAAAAAACTGTTAAAAAAGGTGATGATGTAAAACTCGTTGGTTTCGGTACTTTCACTAAAGCTAAACGTAAAGCTCGCACTGGTCGCAACCCACAAACTGGTAAAGCGATTAAAATCCCAGCTTCTTGGGCTCCAAAATTCCGTGCTGGCGCGGAATTCAAATCAATGGTTAAGTAATTTATTACTGACTAATGATTCCAAAAAGGATCGCGAAAGCGATCCTTTTTTTTTGGCGCTAACGCAGGCGCACAAAGAGCCCGCGCGAACACCAGAGGCCTCATGAAAATCGCCATCCTTGTGACTGGAACACTCTTGTGCTAGCCTCATTTCACCGAGGAATTCATCATGAAGAAAATTGGCGTATATACATCTGGCGGAGACGCTCCTGGCATGAATGCGGCCATTCGAGCAGTGGTTCGGATGGGAATCGCGAAGGGCCTTGAAGTCTACGGAATCTTTCACGGTTACGCCGGTATGATCGAAGGAAACATTTCTCAACTGCAGCTGCGTGATGTCGCCAATATTATTCAGCGCGGAGGGACCGTTTTAAAAACCGGCCGCTCTGCCGAATTCATGAAACCGGAGTACCGCAAAAAAGCGGCCGACAGTCTCCGCACACAGGGAATCGAAGGTTTGGTGTGCATCGGCGGTGATGGCTCTTACCGTGGGGCCCATGCACTTTGGGAAGAACATAAAATTCCTGTTGTCGGTATTCCCGGCACCATTGATAACGATATTTTCGGCTCTGATAACACCATCGGCTTTGACACGGCAGTAAATACCGCTCTCGATGCGATCGATAAAATCCGCGACACGGCCGCCAGCCATGACCGCCTATTCATTGTTGAAGTGATGGGCCGAAACTCCGGTCACATTGCTTCTCATGTGGGCCTGGCCGGTGGTGCGGAGGAAATCTTCACACCCGATGCGAACACCACTGTTGATAAAGCTGTGGAAAGAATTAAAGCGTCCATGAAACGCGGAAAAACCAGCTCGATTATCGTGGCTGCAGAGGGGCAAAAGCCCGGCCGAGCTTACGATTTGGCCGAAGCCATACGTAAAAAATCGGGTCTTGATGCCAAGGTCTGCATTCTTGGTCACATTCAGCGCGGTGGCAGCCCGACGGCGAGTGACCGTATTCTGGCTTCACGCATGGGAGCGGCCGCGATTGAAACGCTGCTGGCAGGCCAATCCGACGTCATGGTCGGGACTGAAGCTGATAGATTGATCACGATGTCTCTGGAAATCGTGACCAAATCAGAGAAAAAGAGCACGAGTTCGATGGATCTCGTGAATCTCGCGGTGGCGCTGTCGATTTAGCCGCTTTCTTGGCGGTCCTCCGGGGCCATCAGGTTCTTGTGTCTCGGGATACGCACGCACTTTTTTGGTACTTGCACATACCTGCTCCTTCTTGGTCTCAGCGTAAATAAAAATTGACCGAACCTCTTGTGATTGCAATTATTTGCAATATAGAAACAGGAGTCTAAAAATATGAAAAAAATGATCGTCGCTCTCCTCATGGTTTTGCCGTTGATGGGTGCCTGTACTAAAAAAAGCAACGAAATCCTTGTCGGGGAATACGGTTCTTTGACTGGTAACGACGCCACGTTCGGCCTTTCCACGAACAAAGGCTTGCGCATGGCCTTTGAAGAAATAAACGCTGCCGGTGGAATCAATGGCAAAAAAATCAAGCTTATCACTATTGATGACCAAGGCAAAAGCGATGAAGCGGCCGCGGCCGTAACCCGTTTGATCACTCAAGATAACGTTGTTGCGATTATCGGTGAAGTTGCCAGCGGGCGCTCTAAAGCCGGTGCTCCGATCGCTCAAAAGCACCAGATCCCGATGATCACTCATGCTTCAACAAATCCAACGGTGACTCAAGTGGGCGATTATATCTTCCGTACTTGCTTCATTGATCCATTCCAAGGTTTTGTGGTTGCCAAATTTGCCAACCAAAACTTGAAAGCTAAAAAAGCAGCTGTGCTTCGTGATGTGAAATCTGAATACTCTGTGGGTTTGGCCGATGTTTTCGTGACTGAGTTCAAAAAAATGGGCGGCGAGATCGTAACAGACTTGAGCTATCAAGGAAACGATATCGATTTTAAAGCCCAATTGACTCAAATCCGCTCTAAGAATCCAGATGTGATCTTTATTCCTGGTTACTATACTGAAGTGGGTCTGATAGCGCAGCAAGCACGTCAGCTTGGCATCAAGGCAACCTTGCTAGGTGGTGACGGCTGGGATTCTGCCCGTTTGAGCGAAATCGGTAAAGACGCGATCAATGGCAGCTACTACTCAAATCACTACACGACTGAATCCACGGATCCATTGGTTGTGGATTTCGTTAAAAAGTTTAAAGAGAAATACAACGAGACTCCGGATGTGATGGCGGCCTTGGCATACGATGCTGGCAAGATCTTGGCGGCGGCAATGGCTCGCACGAAAGAAGTGACTCCTAAAAACATCCGCGACGAAATTACTAAAACCAAAGATTTCCCCGGTGTGACTGGAAAAATCAGTTTGAATGCTGACCGCAACGCGGATAAGAGCGCCGTGATCGTGCAAGTTCAAGGTCCTGAGCGTAAATACGTCACCACGATTGCTCAGTAAGGATCGGCATGCAGGATTTCATTCAGCACTTGATTAACGGCATTAGCCTCGGAAGCATTTACGCATTAATCGCTCTTGGCTATACGATGGTGTATGGAATCATGCAGATGATCAACTTCGCCCATGCAGATGTTTACATGGTGGGCGCGTTTACCGCGTATTATACGGCAAAATGGATGGGCCTGGAAAATTCGCCCGGCCTTTCCACTTTTGCGATCTTGTTGGCCGCGGCCATGGTTGTTTGCAGCCTCTTGGGGGTTGCGATTGAACGCTTTGCTTATCGTCCTCTCCGTCACTCTCCGAAGCTGAATGTTTTGATTACTGCTATCGGTGTGAGTTTACTTTTAGAATTTTCTGGCCAAGTTATTTTTGGCGCCGATCCCAAAGTCTTTCCTGAAGTCATGAAAGATTTTGTGATCAGCAGCTTCGGCGGCATCGACTTGAAATCGTCTGATATCACCGTTCTCGGAGTCAGCCTCATTGCCATGGTGGCTTTGACCTTCATCATTCAGAAAACTAAAACCGGACGCGCAATGCGCGCTGTGAGCACAAATGCCCCGGTAGCAGCGATGCTTGGAGTCAATACAAATAGAATTATTTCTTTCACTTTCATCGTGGGCTCTTCGCTTGCCGCGATTGGCAGTATCCTTGTCGGCATGAAGTATCCCAAGATCGAGCCGCTCATGGGAATGATGATCGGGATGAAGGCTTTTGTGGCCGCAGTTCTCGGCGGCATCGGCAATATCCAAGGTGCGGTTCTCGGCGCATTGATCATGGGGCTTTCGGAAGAAATGGTTGTCGCTTACTTATCCAGTACGTATCGTGATGCTTTGGCTTTCGGTATCTTGATCATTATCCTGATTCTGAAGCCGGCAGGCCTTCTCGGAAAGTACACGGTGGAAAAAGTATGATTCGCGCTTTTAAAGCCCCTCTGGCTTCGCTAATCATATTACTTGTTCTTGGTTTGATTCTCGATTTTGGTTTTAACGCCTATATTCAACTGATGACTCTGTTTGTAATCATCAATGCGATCATGGCCATGAGTCTAAACCTCGTCAATGGTTATACCGGTCAGTTTTCCCTGGGCCACGCGGGCTTTATGGCGATCGGTGCTTATGTGGCTGCTTTCTTGAGCACCACCTACCCGTTCTTTGCCACTCCGTTTGGGATCATTTTTACTTCTATCGGTGGCGGTTTACTGGCGGCCTTTGCGGGCTGGCTTGTGGGCCTGCCTTCTTTACGCTTAAAAGGCGACTACCTTGCGATCGTAACCTTGGGCTTTGGTGAAATCATTCGCGTCGCACTTTTGAATATGGAATCGCTGGGCGGCGCGCGCGGGATTTCGGGTATTCCTTCCTTTCCGAATTTTCTCACAAGCTATAGCTATGCAACTATTTGGGCTTTGATTTGTTTTTTTGTGATTTGGCGCTTGGTTCAAAGCAGCCACGGCCGGGGGTTCTTGAGCGTACGCGAGGACGAAATCGCCGCCCAAGCCATGGGCATCAACACGACGCAAATGAAAGTGCGTGCTTTCGTTCTTTCAAGCTTCTTTGCCGGTGTGGCCGGTTCTTTGTTCTCATACGTCACTAATTTCATTAGCCCTTCGACGTTTACATTCCTATTGAGCGTGAATGCGGTCATCATGGTGGTTCTCGGTGGCATGGGGAGTATGACGGGCTCGATTGCCGCGGCGGTGTTTATTACAGCGATGCCGGAGCTTTTGCGCTCTTTGCAAGACATTACCAGCATTGACTTGCGCATGGTGATTTATTCTTTATTGCTGATTCTCGTAATGATTCTTCGACCTAAGGGCCTCTTCGGCGAAAATGAAATTACCGACATTTGGAGAAAATATGTCCGCAAATCTGCTTGAAGTGAAAAACATCACCATGCAGTTCGGCGGCCTGAAGGCCGTGGAATCGCTTTCGTTTTCAATTCCAAAAGGACAGCTGGCTGGTTTGATCGGCCCTAACGGCGCTGGTAAAACAACGGTTTTTAATATGCTGACCGGTGTTTATCAGCCAACAAAAGGTGAAATCCTTTTGAATGGCCAGAACCTTGTCGGCAAGAAGCCTTACCAAATTTCCCACTTGGGGATGACCCGCACGTTTCAGAACATCCGCTTGTTTAAAAACCTGACCGTGCTAGAAAACGTTTTGATTGCGACGCATCAGCACGTCAGCTATGGCTGGCGCGATTCTGTTTTGCTGAACAAGAAATTCCAAATACAAGAAGCTGAAATGCATGACAAGGCGAGGTCGTTGTTAAAAATCTTTCATCTTGAAAGCAAAGCTCGGGAAAAGGCCGGTTCACTGCCTTATGGTGAACAGCGAAAACTGGAGATCGTGCGCGCGATGGCAACCGATCCAAGCCTCATTTTGCTGGACGAGCCCGCCGCTGGCATGAATCACTCTGAGACCCATCATTTAATGGAGACCATCGCTAAGATCCGTCAAGATTTCAAACTGACGATTCTTTTGATTGAACACGATATGAAACTTGTCATGGGTATTTGTGAAAATATCACGGTGATTGATCATGGAGTCAAAATCGAAGAAGGCGTGGCCAAGAAGATCCAAACTTCAGAAAGAGTGATTCAAGCCTACCTAGGGGTTGAAGCATGAGCCGCGTCCTAATGAGTGTCCAGCATTTGGAAGTCTACTACGGCGCCATTCACGCGGTGAAAGGCCTTGATTTTGAAGTCCATGAAGGTGAAATCGTTTCTTTGATCGGCAGCAATGGGGCGGGCAAAACCACCACCCTGCGTGCCATCTGCGGGTTGGCAGAGGCTCAAGGCAAAGTGATACTCGATGGAAAGCCTTTATTGGATATCCCCGTGCATGAGCGTGTTCACCATGGAATCGCACAATCCCCTGAGGGGCGCGGTATTTTTCAGAACCTCACCGTGCTTGAGAATTTGCAAATGGGTGCTTACTCGCGCAAAGACAAGCCACAAATCCTTAAAGACCTTGAGTATTGCTATACGCTCTTTCCGCGCTTGAAAGAACGTGTACACCAGGTGGCCGGAACTCTTTCTGGGGGCGAACAACAGATGCTGGCGATTTCACGCGCCATTATGTGTAAACCGAAATTGTTGCTGCTGGATGAGCCTTCTTTGGGCCTGGCTCCCAAGATCGTTTCTCAGATCTTTGAGATTATTAAAAAGCTCAACTCCGGAGGCATGACGATCTTGCTGGTCGAACAAAACGCCAATCAAGCGTTGAAGATCGCTCATCGTGCGTATGTGCTTGAAACCGGCCGTATTACTCTCAGCGGCTCGGGCCAGGACCTTTTAAAGAACGATGAAGTTCGTAAGAGCTACCTCGGCGTCTAACCGATATTTTTTTGCAAACCCGGCCATCTATTCAGAACAGAGCTCTTTCACTCGGCCGGCTACTGGATTTCCGTCTTTTCGACGATGCCCCAAGTGCCGCCCGTCTTTTTCAGCTTCAGGTTGTAATGCTTGGTTTCCATTTTTTCAGCGATTTTAGCTTTCCAGTCTTTGCCAGAAATAGCCACGAGCTCAGGATAAACGGACTTCGAGAACGTCACAACCGTAAGTTTTGCGGTGGCATCATTGTCGCCTTGCAACTCAACGTCGCTGACATCAATTTGCGTATTCAACTTAATGAAATCAGCAAAAATTTTCTGCTGTTCTTGATCGGCGAAGGTTGTTTTCGCGGCGCTTTGAGCTTCATTATCAAAGGCCTCTGCAGACATCACTAAAGCGCGGTTCTTCACGCCCATTTTAGTGCAGCCAGTGAAAGCCAAAAGAAAACCCATCGAAATCAGTGCAATAAGCTTTTTCATGGCCCCAAACTAGGCCTATCCGGGGGGATTTTCAAGCGACAAAACAAAAAAACCCCTCGAGTCATCACTCCCGAGGGGTTGAGGTCATTACTTACTTATTACCTACGAACTATGTGCTGCTCACTATCTCTTCAACTGAATCACTTCGTTCAGCAATTCGTCAGTCGTCGTGATCGTTTTCGCGTTGGCTTGGAAGCCACGTTGGTTTTGGATCATGTTTACGAACTCTGTTGCCAAGTCGACCGTAGAACGCTCCAGAGACTTCGCGAAGAGCTTACCGCGGCCTGAAGAACCTGGAGCGCCCATTGATGGACCACCAGAATCACGGGACTCTTTCAAGCGGTTGTTACCAACTTTAAAGAGAGCTTCTGGATTCTCGAACTTGGCCAGTGCGATCTGTGCCAAGTCAGAGGCCTGGCCGTTTGAGTAAACTGCCGTCAAATTCCCTTCGTCATTGAAAGACAATGAAGTGATCGTACCGGCCGCCGCACCATCTTGATGCCAGCTGATCAAGTCAGAGTTCTTACCGTACTGCTTAGTACCGTCCAGACCCTTGCCGCCTTCCGCAATCGCATCACCGAAGTTTAATTTAATTTTTTGATTTTGCAGGGCGCCGCCTTTGAAGTTGAACTGAGAGTCCGTCACTTCTTGGCTGTCAAGTTTGCCGTCAACCGTGAATTTCAATTTACCTTCACAAACTTGGGACAAAGCACCCTCTTCACCACCAGAAACCTCTTTGCCGTCAACCATGCCGTGGAAAGACCATTCTCGGTCCGCTGTCTTATTGAAGAACATGCTGAGCAAGTGCTTGTTACCCTGCGAATCGTACATCTCAACGCCCGTAGAGTAGTGAGACGTCGAATACGGATCTTTGCTATCGAATTTCTTAGTGGCCTCCATGCGGGAATCCAAGTTCAGATCCAACTTCACTTCCGTTGTGCCTTTTGCCGGAATGAGAGCGCGTGGGAACTTGATATCAGCCATTTTGTTCAAGATATTGCCTTTTTCGTCCGCTTGGAAACCTTGAACACGTTGATTGTCATTTGTTACGAGGTAACCTTCTTTATCAAAGTGGAAAGAACCATCACGAGTGAATGAGTCACCATCCGAACCACGAACTTTGAAGTAACCGTCGCCAGAGACCGCCAAGTCAGTAACCTTTTCCGTCGCATCCACGTTACCTTGGGAAAGGATGGGATTCACCGCGCCGATCTTCACACCACGACCGATTTGGTTACCGCCGAGAATACCTTTTAAGTTCTTAGAGATAATATCTTGGAATTCCGCGCGGCTTGCTTTGAAGCCAATCGTATTTGCATTGGCGATATTGTCAGAGATGACCCCCAAGGCTTCACCTTGAGCGGACATACCAGAGACACCTGTGTACAGTGATGAAAGAATACCCATATGACCTCCATGTCATTCGACGTCTTCATTCGGAATCCGTCGTATTTTGGAGGGCCCCCTCAATGAGGTCCGGCCCTATTATTAAATTTTTCTCAAGCCAGCGATATTCGACCGCCCGCCTGTTTTCTTATTTTACATTACAATCGTGCTGTCGATGTTTGTGAACACGTTCTCTTTAAGCGCATTCTTATCCATCACGGTCACGACTGTATTGTTCTTCACACTCACGATCAAAGCTGAATCGTTCATCAAGATCAGCGAGTCTTTAGAACCTTTTGCAGCTGCCTTGCCAACCGCTTCACTCAGTCTTGAGATATCCTCAGGACTGAAAGTGATCCCACGCGTTCTCATTCTGTCCACCGCGTGATTTGAAAACTTAATCCCTTCCTTGATCGCCGTTTGCGCGGCTCCTTGTTGAGCGGGGCCCTGTAAATTGCCCAAACTGTTCAAGGTGTCTTGGAAGGAAGGCCCGACATTTTTTCCTACAGGGGACTTGAGTCCTCCCGTGGTCGTCGGCTGTGTTAAGCCTTCAAAGCCTTGTAGCTTCTTCAAGTCCACTTACTTCATCTCCTTCGTTAGCTTCGCCATCATCTCTCTGGAGAGCCCCACATTATCCATGATGTTGCTCTTCATCGGTGCGGCGGTGTTAGCTGCAACAGAAGGAGCTGCTTTGGTCGCAGACTCTTTACTTGCCTCTTTTTTAGTTTCTTCTGTTGGAGCGCCTTTCTTCAAGTCCTGTGCAGTAACATCTGTCACTTTCTGGTCGTTACTCATAAGGCTTGGGTCTGTAATCTTACGAACGTCGCGCATTTTTATCGATTGATTCCCGACCATTAGCACAGGGCCCTCAGGCGTGTAGTTGATACCCGTGATGATTCCATCGAAATCCGTTTTCACTGCAATCTTCTTTTCGCCTTGCTTGGCTTCGACCGCAAAACGATAGTCACCAGGATTCTGGTTCACGCCTTTGTCATTCTGACCATTCCAAGAAATTTTGTTCTCACCTTTCTTGAGGCCCTTCAGGTCGTAAGAGCGAACCACTTCACCATCCCCGTTGTACACCTTAACATTGACGTCAGTAGCATCCATCGGCAGATTGAATTTAAAATCATGGTCTTTGTCATTCACGTTGCGAGTCACTTTCGATGAATCACCCGCCACCGCTTTTCCTATCAGGTTCAGCGCTTGATAGTTCTCTTGCGGCTTCATGCCGTTTTTCATCTCGCTCAATGTCGAATTCATATTCTGCATTTGCTCAAGACTTGAGAAGTTCGCCAGCTGCGCCGCCATTTCATGGCTCTTCAAAGGATTTGTCGGATCCTGATTTTTCATCTGGGCAATCATCAATTTGAAAAAAGCGTCTTTATCCAATTTGTCATTGCCGGCCGTTCTCATTTTCTTGGCAGGATCCACCCAATTTGGATCCGCCAATTTGTTGAGCATATCTCCGACATTGCCATTTTGATCACCAAAGGCTTTTTGCTGGTCACCAACAGATAAATTACGGGTCTGATTATTCATCTCCGCCGTTGGCACCGTCCCTTGGATGTCACCAAACGCCTTCGTTCCTAATTTCACTCCCATTGTACCCATTTAAAACCACCCTTCCTTGGATGTTATTACGCTACGAGATTCAGGCCCTTACCTTTGCCAGCCGCCGCGTATTTATTTACGCTCGCAGTTTCAACCGGCTCGATGCCTTTATCAGAACGTGGACGCGGGTAGCCCCTCAAGCTTGGAATATCTACGAATGAACTGCGGTCTTGGTTGCCCGAGCCGAAGTTGTCACCGAAATTATTCCAGAACTGGCGAGTTTGTTCTCGCGAGCCAGAGTTATTCTGATTCATCTGGTTTTGCGCACTGTTGTCGGTATTGGCATTACCCACAACATCTATCTTAACATGATCCATCGAAAGTTTGTGAGCCGCCAAGCTATTTTTCAGATCGGAAAGGCCGCTTTCCAGAGTTTTCTTGGCCTCTTGCGTATCTGCCGCCATCTGAACATTCACCTTGCCGTCTTGAACCAGGACTTTCATATTGATCTTGCCCAAACCCTCTGGAGTCATCTCGACGTTCATCTCACCGCCACCCTTTTTAATCAGGTATTGGGCTTGATCCATAATCTGCTTGATGTTGGCTTCATTCTCCGTTTTCGTCGCTACCGGGGCAGCTTGGGCTCCTGCGACCGCCACACTCCCCACTAAAGCTTCTTGCTTCAACGGAACGTGCTGAGATTGAAGTCCTTCCAGTCCGAGAGTTTGCTTAAAGTCAGCCTTCTCTGCAGATTTGGTTTTTGCTTCGAGCCCCCCTTTCGCAGTCCGGGCTGCGGAAGGATGACCTTCGCCTTGCCCTTGCATATTCTGCTGAGAATTCTTGCCAAACTCAAACCCCTTGGCTTGGTTTTGCGATGTGGCCTCGATGCTTGTCGCATCGGCTTTCATCGGCATTCTACCATGAGCGTTCTCGCTGCTTGGCGCGGCGCTGGATGTGTCCTCAAATTCTGAAGCCATATCCGTCATCTCGGCACGTCCCTTTGCCGCACGAGCCGTCGCAACGAGAGCGGCCAAGGCCACTTCTGGAGAGTTATCCCCCTCGCTGGTCTCCATCGTGCTCTGCGCCGCCGGGTTTTGCAATTCCACGACCGGCTGTTGCGGGCGCTGATTCATCAGGCTCTCATCAATCTGCAAACCTTGCGGCTGCATGATCTTGTCCTGAATACTCATCTGCGCGAGTTTGTCTGCAAGGGGCGTGTCCATGCCTGTCGCGACATGATCCACGGCCCCACCCTTCATCCAAAACTTCTGATTCATGCTATCAAGGGACTGATTCAAAGCATTGCGCTTATCCTGAGCCGACGCAAACCGGTCGCGCGAAAGCCCCATGGTGGCCGTCGCCCCGCCGAACATAGGTTGCGTCGCCTGCTCAGGTTTCTGAGGTCGTGGTTCCACCTTGGAAATTTGCGCAAGTTGAGCAAGCAAACCCATATACATAGACTTGGCCTGATCTTCTTGTTGATCATCCAAATCCAACTGGCCAATCACTTGGTCCGCTGTCGCTTCTGGGGATTCCACTTGGTCATCAGCTTTGAGATTTGCCATCGCCTCCACGATCTTTGTGGGAGGGACACCGAATTCACTCTCGAAAGAGTCCATGAAGTTCAGTATCGCATTTTCTCTCTGACTAGTCCCTTTGCTTTTCTTTTGTACCCCGTTATCTTTTGTCGCCGCTACTTTTTCGGCCTTCTCATCTGATTCTCGTCGCTCAGCTCTCGGTGGTCTCTCTGCCGTATCCGTCTTATCGGCTTTGAGTGGAACTCTTTCGCGCATCGGAACTTTTTCGTCCCTGTCTTTGGCTTTCGGTGCAACCGGTGCTGTTTTTGCACTCAGTACACTGCCAAAGGAATCAGACCCGGCTTTCTTCTCGTCTCTTGGGTTCTGCGCTTTCGCGCTCTCCTCAGGAGCCTTGAAGTCGGCGACACCCTTTAAGGGGGGTCCGACAATTGATGGTAACAAAACACTTCCTCCTTCCTTGGAAAAAGACTCGTTCTATTTTCTTTTATACCCTGCAAACTTCTCAGAAAGGCTTTGAGCCTTATCTGGCTTTAACAGATTCATTATATCAGCGGCGTTTTTCTTTTTCATACGCCCAAGTATATCCACCGCCAAATCCTCGTCCATCGTCTCAAAGACTTTAGCCGCTTGTGGCGCCTTCATATCCGAGTACATTTGGACCAAGGTGTCGATTTTCTTGTCGTCGCCTTTTACTTTCTCTTCAAGGACACTCGAGATGCCACGACGTACGTCCTCAAGATCCTTCAAGCGTTTATCGAGCTCTTCTTTTTGCGCCGTCAGTTCCTGCTCCATGCGATTGAGTTCTTCTTCGCGCTCATCGAGTTCTTTTTTCCTGTCATTCAGCTTTGAAAGATGATCAATCTCTTCATCGCCAATGGCTTTCTTGCCGCCTTCGGCGAGAACAGCGTCATTCTTCGCAACTGCGGTTCCGCCCTCAGGATTCGCAGCCGCTTTGTCTTTTGCCTCAGCAGCGGGCTTTGCTTTCGGCGCCTCTTCCGCGTTCGCAGACCCCAAGAATGAAATCTCGATGCGCTTTACGTAGTGCTCAACGAGTTCGTAGTTTTGAAAACCGTAAGCCGTCACCATCAAACCCATGAACGAAACGCCCATCATCTTCCAAGGAATGGATTTACGTTTTTTCTTTTTCTTGGTTGCCGTCGGCTTCATTCCCATGCGCAGCTTCAATTGTTTTTCGATATCTTCTTCTGAAAGTTCAAAGTGAACATTGGAAGTAGAGAACTGACGAGTCGGTCGTGTGACTTCGCCGTCGTTCGCGGCTTTGCGGGCATTCTTGAAGAATTGATCGTATCCAGTTTTCATTACTTTCAGTTTATCGTTTGCTCACAATCTCCGCAAAAAATCCGCGCAAGACTCGACCAAATTGTTATTCCATACTCTGTCTATTTTACATCCCACCCAAGGTCTGGGAAAGCTCTCCCGTGTTGGCTTTCCAAGCCTTTGGTCATTTTATCTGATATCTGTCAGAATTTGCAAGCAAACCAATTAAAGTGTTTTTTAAAAACTACCGAGCAGAAGTTTATATGAAAACAACACTCGGCTTAAAGAAACAACTGGTCTTTGGTTTTACCCTTATCGCTCTCTTGGTGACAAGTCTGAGTGGCCTTATCGGCTTTCTCGGAACGTCGAAAGCGGTCAATGATCTGACGATGTTAGACCTTGAACATCTTTTGGCCGGCAGCGAATCGGCTATTCAGATTTCAAATCAAGAAAATATCGATAGCCAAAAAGTTCTGATGGAGTATTGGCTGCCGCAAATTCAGAGCAACCTTGAAATTGCTAAAGAACCCGCGCACACCTATAAAATCACCAATCAAGTTACCTCTCAAAGTATCACTACGGTTATTCCTCGCTGGCTTTATCTGGGGAAAGATTTGGAGAGCCACCAGGATATCGCGACCCAAATCTCGCAAGAAACCGGGCGCGCGGTGAGCTTTATGATGCTTTTACCCGAGGGGCTTGTGCGCATTGCAACCAGTGTCACCCGCGCTGATGGCACACGTACCACAGGCACCTATATTCCAGCAGAGTCTGAGGTCTATAAGTCGATCGCCGCGAACCAACACTATACCGGGCGCGCGCAGGTGTTAAACTCATGGTACATGACGAGCTACGAGCCACTAGTTAAAAATGGCAAAGTCATTGGTGCATTCTTTGTCGGACTGCCCGACACGTCCTCAGACAAGGTCAAAGAGTATCTTAGCAAACAAAAGCTTTTTGACACCGGCTACTTCTACATCTTGGATTCCAAAGGAACTTTCCTTTTGCATCCGTCAAAGACCGGCGAAAACGTTCTCGAAAAGACCGATCTTGATGGCAACTACATCTTTAAGAATATCTTAGAAAAGAAAAACGGCACTATTCAATACCGCTGGCTCAATGCCGAAACCAATCAGCCCCAAGACAAACTGGCAGTCTT
Organism: Pseudobdellovibrionaceae bacterium; assembly: GCA_039810425.1. Lineage (GTDB taxonomy): Bacteria > Bdellovibrionota > Bdellovibrionia > Bdellovibrionales > Bdellovibrionaceae > JACMRP01. Next base: position 128,603 of record JBDHWW010000003.1, read on the forward strand.
TCGCTATTACCCTGAACTCAACTGGGTGGTCGCGGCCAGCGTCAACAAGGCCGAAATGGAAGCTCCTGCCACCAAAATGGCTGGGTTCCAGGTTCTTTTAGCTCTCGGTTCTATTCTAACAATGTTGATTTGCTCTTGGCTCTTCGGTAACAGAATTGCGCGCAAACTTCATACCATCAGTGCTGGCTTAAGTGAAAGCGCTCAAGAGGTCCAAAGCTCTTTGCTCCAGCTTTCTTCCGCCGGAAACTCGTTATCCCAGTCATCAAATACCGCGGCGTCGTCTCTTGAAGAGACCGTAGCCTCTTTAGAAGAGATCAGTTCAATGGTTGGGACCAATGCCCAAAGCGCCAAGCAAGCCGCAGTTCTGGCGGTCGAGGCTTCGGACCTCGCTAAAAAAGGCGAATCTGAAATCAAAGAACTCTTTAGCTCCATCAATCAGATGGCTAATTCATCTAAAAAAATTCAGGACATCAACAACGTGATTGACGACATCGCCTTTCAAACCAATCTTTTAGCCCTGAATGCGGCCGTCGAAGCGGCCCGTGCGGGAGAGCAAGGCAAAGGCTTTGCCGTCGTTGCCGACGCCGTCAGATCCCTGGCCCAACGCAGCGCCAACTCGGCCAAAGAAATTTCAGTGCTGATTCACCTCATCACGGAGCAGATGAATCAAGGGATTAAAATTGCGGATCGCTCCAGTGAGTCGTTGAACCAAATTGTCTCGGCGATCGCCAAGGTTTCACAAATTAACGGAGAGATCGCCCAAGCCAGCGGTGAGCAAGCGGCTGGCATTCAAGAAATCAACAAAGCCATGAATCAGTTAGATAATTCGTCCCAGGCAAATGCGGCAGCCGCAGAAGAGATTGCCGCCACCAGCGAAGATATAAAAACACAGAACAATAAAGTCGAAGGCAATGTCCGAGATCTTGAGTCCTATATGCGGGGCTCAAAAGCCAACGCCGCCTAAAAGGGGGCGTTGGTCTTTGTCAGGGTAGTGGTCGTCCAGTTTCTTTGATCAATCACACACTCGGATGAAACGACACGATAGCGCTCAATCGGAAAACCATAGTTGGTTTCAACCCAACCCCAGCCATTCCAATCCACCATGCGTTCGTGATAGTAACCTCCGTTGCCGTCAGGTACAGAGCGAGTCTCGCGGTGATAGGTCAGCAGTGGAAAATGAACCTTCAAAATTCCCGGGGATTCCAACTTCGCTTCGGCCTTTTCATCAAAGACGCAGCTGTAGTAACCATCCACACTGCGAACGCGACCCTTGATGGTTTCGCCCGGCTGAATATCATGACCCTGAGCGAGCTTGTAATCGAAGAACCAGGTCACCATTGCGCCGTTATTGTAAGACACCGACGTGCTCAGTGTGACCGAGCCATTAAACTCGTTAATACGGATTTGCTTAGAGCCGTCCTCCGTGTTCCAAGCGCCGTCCAGGACACTGGCTGCCTGTGAGGCCATTGGAATCAATATAAACAGAAATAAAATTAAGTGCGTTTTCATTGGCTCCTCGTTGTTGAGGTCTACCGGGTTAGCACTGGGATTTTACCTTGGCAAGATAGATATTAGCCTTCGCGGCGTTCCGGAGACTTGTAGCGCAGGATGCTTTGTTCATCCATCTGCTTCTGCTCCTCTTTTTCCTCGGCTTCGCGGAACTCCGCGAGCTTCTTTTCTTTGAATTTACTAATGACTTTCGTCTCGACCGCGGCGGCCCTTAAAAGCTCACGTTTGTCTTCGACGGTCTTTTTCTGCTCTTCAATTTTTCCATGCTGACGTTGGATAAGAACCTTTTGGCCTCTTTGGAACTCATTGATTTGCGACAAGGCCGGTCCCTGAGCCCCCCCCTGCCCCTGGAGCAATCCCGCGCGCTGATGCGAGCCATGCAAGGCCTCTTCGAGGCGCTGCAACTGGCTCTCAAGCTCCACGAGGTCGTTCATCGCGAACTGAAAGTCTTTCTGAGCCAAGTTTTCCAAGGCCTTGCGATGATCTAAAACTTTCTGCAGCGGGAATTTGAATTTCATGTTTTCCTATTTACCGCGATCTTAGTAATTAGCTAAAAGGCCCTGCATTTGACGAAGGCACTGATTAAAGCTCGCACCGTCTTCAACTGCCTGCTTCAAATACTGATTCACGCCCTCGATGAGCTTCACGGCCTTATCAATCCGCGGGTTTGAGCCCTGTTTGTACGCACCGATGTTGATAAGGTCTTCGGCCTCACGATAGGTCGCAAGGATCTCACGCATTTTCTGCGCCATCTTCACATGTTCAGGCGAACTCACATTTCTCATAACACGGCTGGCACTCTGAAGAACGTCGATCGCCGGGAAATGACCTTTTTGCGCGATACTACGACTCAAAACAATGTGCCCGTCAACGATGGAGCGAACCGCATCCCCGATAGGATCGTTCATGTCGTCACCATCCACCAACGTCGTATAGAAGCCCGTGATGCTGCCTTCGCCCTCAAACGAGCCGGCACGCTCTAAGAGCTTCGGCAATGTCGAGAACACACTTGGTGTATAGCCTTTTGAAGACGGCGGCTCGCCAGTACTGAGACCGATTTCCCGTTGAGCCATCGCAAAACGAGTGACGGAATCCATCATCAAAAGAACGTTTTTACCTTTTGCGGAGAAATACTCTGCAATCGCTGTCGCCACAAAGGCTCCACGCATCCGGAGCAGCGGGCTTTGATCACTGGTCACGCAAACAACGACTGACTTTTTCATCCCGTCCGGGCCGAGATCATGTTCAATAAACTCACGAACCTCACGGCCACGCTCGCCGATCAGGGCAATCACGTTGACGTCCGCGGTTGTATAACGAGCCATCATGCCAAGAAGAACCGACTTACCGACACCCGAACCGGCCAAGATGGCGACACGTTGCCCTTGTCCTGTCGTCAAAAGCCCATTGATCGCACGCACACCCACATCGAGTGGTTGGCGAATCGGGCTGCGCCCGAGGGGATTTCTAACTTCATTGTAAAGCGGAACTTCTTTGAAATTTTCCAGCTCACCCTGTTGATCGAGCGGACGGCCGAGGCCATCGACAACCCGGCCAAGGAGTTCGTCTCCAGCCTTCACCGTCGCAATCTGGCGGGCCAAAACGATCTTAGACCCCAAGGCCACGCCCCGCATGTCACTGAGTGGCATCATTAAAACGTGTTTGTCTTTAAATCCCACAACTTCAGCCAGGAACGACCGCTCCAGTCCTGAAGGCGTGATCTCGCAGATACTGCCGACGCTCGCGCCCGGCAAGTAGCCTTTGATAATCATTCCATTCACTTCTGTAACCTTGCCGCTGTCTTTCGTCAGATGCACAGTGCTCAAAAGCTCGGAATACTTTTCCAGATTCAACTCGTAGGCGCTCATTCAACTCCCGCAGACTAGACAGCGATCTTCGGTTTCACTTTCGGAATATTTTCCACCAGCGTTTCCCACAGTGACTGGACACGCTGCTCGACACGGGCATCGACCTCACCGTAGTTCGTCTCTACGATACAGCCACCCTTTGTGATCTCGTCGCTCGGCTCGAATTTGATTTTCTTTAAGAACTCAAACTGCCGGCCACTTTGTTTTTTCACTTCCTCGACGAACTCGAACTGGGACGTTGCCACGCGCACTGTGACGTTCTCCTCATCCTGCGCTAGTGTCACCGCACTACGAAGCACTTCAATCAAGCTTTGATCGTTCTTTTCTACTTCGACGTGAGCCAGTTTATTCGCAATCTGGAAAATCAACTGAACCATGTGAGCTTCATTAAAGTTCAAGACCTCAGTTTTAGCTTCTTCGAGAGATTTCAACAAATTCTCGATGTCACCAAGCTTTTCTTCGATTTCTTTTGAGTACTTCATGAAAGCTTCTTCACGGCCTTCACTCAAACCGAGGTCATACGCTTCTTTATAGGCGTTCTCTTGAACGTCTTTCAAGAGCTCTAAAGCGCGCGCTTCGACTTTTTCTTCTTCGCTCGCTTTTTCGATCTCATCAACGCCGGTTTGGATACGGATGGTCTCGTTTAGACGGAAATCGCTGCCACGAGCCTTTTGCTCGAGGTACTGCTGGGCCTGCTTTGGGGTACCGAGTTCAAACTTCTTCGGCACGTATTCCAGCACCACTTCTTTGGCCGCAATTTTAGGAAGAACCGCTCTAGACCATGGCATCTTCTGAACCGCCTCTTGCAATCAAGATCTTTCCTTCGGCTTCCAAACGGCGAGCCGCATTCACGATCTCTTGTTGTGCCCCCTCTACGTCGGACAGACGAGAAGGGCCCATATTCCCCAAATCTTCGCGCAACATTTCGGCCGCGCGAGCGGAGATATTTTTGAAAATCTTCGTGCGAATATCTTCGCTGGCTGTTTTGAGGGCCAGCAAAAGCTTGTCGTTCGGAACTTCCTTGAGAAGAGCCTGAATACCACGATCGTCGATCTTGACGATGTCGTCGAAGACGAACATGAGCTTGCGAATCTCCTCCGCCAAGAGAGGGTCCTTCTCCTCGAGACGAGACATGATCGAAGTCTCCGTGTTCTTGTCCATGACGTTGAGCATTTCGGCCACCGGCTGAACCCCGCCCAGAGCGGATTGCTCGACCGTCGCGGTGTTTGCCAACTGGTGTTTTAATACTTTATCGATTTCACGGATAAGCTCTGGATCCACGTGTTCCAAATTCGCCATACGCAAAACCACTTCGGCTTGCAAAGCTTCCGGAAGACGTTTCAGAACTTCGCCTTTTTTCTCTGGCTCTAAGTGCGCCAAGATCACCGCGACCGTTTGAGGATGTTCATTCACCAAGAAAGTCGCCAGTGATTTCGCATCGACCATCTCAAGCGACTCTAGGGAGCGCTGCCCCCCGGAGGTGATATTCAGCCCTCCAAGGATACCGCGGGCCCGTTCTTCACCCAAAGCATCGACGATCACGTCTTTGCTCGAAGTTTGTTCAGTGAAAATGTAATCTTCCGTCTCAGAAATCATTTCGTAGTACTCTTCAAGAACCCGTTTCGTCACGTGCACGGGCACCACGCGGAACTTCGTCATCTGATTGATCAGCTTGCGAATATCGCCGTCGTCCAAACGCTTCAGAAGAACGCGCAAAGCATCCTTCCCGAGGTAGTTGATCAGGATTGCGGCTTTATCAAATCCACGCAGACTCTCAAACTCCACATTATCCGCTTTTACGAGTTTCATCGATCATCCTTTCTTACCAACCACATACCAAACGCGTTACCGGCCTTTTCTTCATCTTGATTCAAGATGCCCATGATGCGGTCTTTAAGAAGCTCGCTTTCGGCTTTCTCGGGATCAATAGACTCCTGCAACACCGGCAACGCGGAAGACATGCCCGGCAGAGTATTATCCACCGACTGCAACTCCTCGAGCTCCTCAATGGTTCGCGGCAACATTTCCTCCACCGAATCCTGGAAACTGTCTGTGATCCACTGCATGAATGGACGAACCACGATGAAGAAGAATAGTACGAGAGTAAATCCTAACAACGCCCATTTGAAGAGAGCGTGAATAAACTTCTTACGTTCCAAGTTCGTAAGCAGTTTTTCAGATTCCGAGAAATCTTCCGACTGGAACTGGATATTCTCAATTCTGACGCTGTCACCGCGGGCGGCGTTAAATCCGATCGCATTCTTTACCAGCGATTCGTATTTCTGAAGTTCTTCCGCCGAACGGGGAAGGTACTTCGTTTCTGTCGTACCGTCTTCTTTCGTCACTGTTTGAGTCATCCCATCAACGACAACCGCGACGCTTAAACGCTCAAGACTACCGGCACCTTCTTTTACGTTGCGAACTGTTTTAGGAACTTCGAAATTCGTTGTCTTGATTTCTTTTTTTACATCTTGTTTAAAGCCTACTTGACCGGCATCTTCAGCGCCAGGCAAATTTGCGCGGGAACCGGGAACGCCTGCGGGATTTGTGCGCGCGCCATCCAAAGATTCCTCTTCGCTTTGTTGGGAACGGATGGCGGTCTTATCTGGATCCACCAGTTCTTCCACTGAGCTCACCGTGCGGTGATTCAAAGTCGCATCGACTTTGGCGATGACTTTCGCATGGCCCACCACTTTTGAAAGAATTGATTCAATACGGTCTTGGAACTCGTTTTCCACTTTCGCTTTCAAGTCCATGAGTTCGTCAGAACCACCGGTCGCACCATCTGATTTACGCGTTAGAACCTTGCCTCGCTCGTCCAAGACAGTGACTCTATCCGCATCCAGGCTTTCCACGGCGTTGGCGACCAAGTAACGGATACCACGGATTTGATCAGCACTCAGTTCTTTACCTTGATGAAGTTCCAAAACGACGGACGCGGTCGGTTGGCCGCCTTCTTCAAGAAAGGTTTTCTTGTTTGGCAATGCCAAGATCACTTTCGATTGTTTCACGGCGGTCAAAGTGTTGATGGCTCTCATCAACTCCCCCTGAAGGGCTCGTTGATAATTGATTTTCTGCGCATAGGAGTTGATACCGAAGTCTTGCTTTTCGAAAAGCTCAAGACCTACGCTACCCATTTTTGCAGAACCCACTTCAGACATCAAAGTCATCTGGGTCGAGTGTAAAAGCTCTTTGGGCACGTTGATGGATTTGCCGTCTTCGCTCAAGCGATACGGGATATTTTTCTCGTTCAACTTTGCCGCCATGGTCGTGATTTGATCAGGAGCAATGTTTGTGAACAACGGGACAAAATCGCGGCCCGAAGCCATGAAGACCATTGTCAGCAACGTGATCAAAGCAATCACCGTGACAGCTACAATAGAGAGCTTTTTGGTTGGGCCCAGGTTCTTAAAGAACTCTCTGAATTGAATTATGATTCCGCCGAAAATCTTATTCAAGGTACGTCCTCCGCTGTCCTAAAATGGTCTTAAATCAAACCTGCATCTTCATGATTTCTTGATAAGCATCAATAATCTTATTTCGTACTTGCACCATCACGCGCAATGCGATGTCTGCTTTTTCAGTGGCAATCATCACATCAGCGACGTTGTCAGTTCGGCCTGTCGCTAAATCCTGTGCCGCTTTGTCAGATGATTTTTGCAATTGATTGACGTTATCGATCGCGGATTTCAGAGTGTCCGCGAAGCTTCCTTGAGCTTCACCAACCGATCCACCAGGTGACATTGGTTGATCAATTGTCAGCGATTTTGAATCACGAATTGCACCCGTGTCTAAGAATTTGTTTGCGTTTGTAACTGTGAAACCAGCCATGGTCTTTCTCTTTCCTTACTCTTTAATTCTACTCACAAGCCTAATTATCTACCACTCATTTCAAGGACTTAGCCCTATTTACCGACCAATCTCGAGACTGCTCAGCGCGAGGTCCTTTGTCGCCTGCATTGCCGAGACGTTGGCCTCGTACGATCGAGTGGCCTGTATCATATTGGTCATTTCTTCCATCAAATTGATATTCGGATAAGCAACATACCCCTCGGAGTTTGCATCAGGATGATCCGGTTCATACTTGAGCAAGGGTGCTTTCCGGTCGGAAACCACATCACTGACCTGGACCCGTTGGAAGTTGGAATTCGCCGCTGTCGGAGAAACGATCTCACCGAAGCTTTTCGCATCGGGCATCGACTCGAAAACCACGTCCTTACGACGGTACGGACCACCTTCCGGAGTCTGCGTCGTGTTGATATTGGCGATATTGCTGGAAATCGTATTCATGCGCATTCTTTGCGCCGCCATACCACTTCCGCTAATTCTCATCCCTGTGAAAAAGTCAGCCATCTTGGCCTCCCCCGCTATGCGGGCGTCTATTTTCGACTACCTATTTTCTAACGTTCGCCGATCGCGTACTTCAGCGCCGCCATCTTTTTATTGATGAGCTGAAGCGCGGTTTTGTACAAGATCGCATTCTCAGACAACGCCGACATCTCTTTCTCGAGATCGACAGTATTACCGTCATTGTTAATCGCGCCTTCTGGATTTTCGTAGACATCCGGGCGGACCGCTGCGGATTGTCCACCCACCGCGATATGTTGACCATCGGTCGTGCTCATTCCACGAAGACCGTCGATATCCAACGCTCGCCCCAGCGCCGCTTCGAAATCCACTTTCTTCGCGTGGTATCCCGGAGTCTCCGCGTTGGCGATGTTGGACGCCGTCACCGAGTGGCGGAGCTGGCGCATTGCAAGCGACGTCTGAAGGGCATTGGTCGTTTTGTCGAATAAATTACTCATACTAAACCTGCCTGTCTGTACTCGTTAATCTTATTTCTCAGTGTGCGAATGCTGATACCGAGGATCTCTGCCGCACGGGTGCGATTTTGCTCTGTCATCTGCAACGTTTGCAAAATAAGTTTTTGCTCCACTTGCGACAACGTCATTCCGGCAAAGCCAATGGCGTCTTCGGTCCTATCTTTGGAATTTTCATTATTTTCGATCGCGATGTGCGCGGCTTGAACAACGCCATTCTCTGCCAGGATCACCGCGCGCTCCAGCACGTTTTCCAATTCGCGGATATTTCCCGGCCAAGTCCACATCTTCATTTTTTCAAACGCCTCGGGGCTAATGACGATATCTGATTTTTTATGAATGATCGCAAAGACACTAACGAGATACTTTGCGAGCGTCTCTATGTCATTCACTCTTTGACACAGAGACGGGAGCTCTAGGTTAAGAACCGTGAGTCGGTAATAGAGATCCTCACGGAACTGGCCCTTCTGCGCCATATTCTTCAATACGCCATGGCTGGTGGAAATAATACGCAATTTTTCAAGACCGGCGGACTCATCCAAAGCCTCAAAGAGACTCTTTTGCTGAGCGGGGTTCAAGCGGTCAATATTTTCAATCACGAAAACTTTAACGGGGCTTTTTGCAAAGAACGCCGAGAAGTCGAAATCCTCAACCAGATCCAAGGCACTCAAGCCGATATAATCCGTCGGGCCGAGGATATATTTCGCCAAAGTGCTTTTGCCGGTCCCCGCGGGACCGCTGACGAGCACATTGGCTTGCGATGAGCGCACGGCCGGCAACAGGGCCTGCAAGCGCTTCATTTTTTCATCCGCAAATTCTAAATTCACAAAATCCATGACAGACATAGTTCCTCTACTGTTGTTTCGACATTGCGGGAATGCGTTGAATATATTTCTTATAGTCATCGCGCCACTCGGAGTTTCTCAATTGCTCCTGGGCGAGATTGTGCCAAAACTGATTTTTTTGCCCTTTCAACGGGCTCCAAACATCAGCGGCTTTTTGAACCTCTCCTTTTTTGAAGTAAATCTGTCCGAGCTTGTAACGAATCGAAGACAGCGGACGGGTTTCTTCGTAGGCGCTTAGCAACTTGTCGTAGGCGGCGATCGCATTGGGACCGTCCCCTTTTTCCAAAAGCAACTGACCCAAAAGCTCCAAAGACTTTGCATGCACGCTGATTGGAACTGCTTTTGAATCATTCATCAAAATATCGATTTTCTTCAAAGACTCAATGGCGGAATCCGGTTTACCTTGCTTCACCTCAAGCTGGGCCAAACGCAAGTACGGCTCAGCGACCAACGAAGCCTGGCCTTTCCAAGTTTTCAAAAGGTCTGTCAAGTATCGAACTGCCGAGTCAAGGTCACCGCGTTTTTCAAGAAGATCCACCGCCACACGAACGCGCTCGATTTGTTGGGCGTCGCTAAGGCTCTCGGGATTTTTGATATTTCTCAGGTAGTCATAGGCTTGATTGAACTTCTTTTCCTGGAATGTCGTGCTCGCTAAACGCAGGTTCAGTTCATCTTCGCTTGGCTTGCGCTTTGTCGCCGTCAGTTCCTTATCCGTTGTCGAGCCTTTGATCGCATACACCTGATTCAGAACATCGCGGTAGTATTTTTCCGCCTGCTCTTGCGCACCCGCCATTTCAAAGGCGTTTGCCAAGTAGAACTTCGTATCAATACGATCACTGTTTTTCAGCCAGCTCTCGGCGTACTTGCTATGAGTCTTCAACGCCTTGATAAAGTCACCGGCACTGATCTGATCGCGGATTTCATCTGTGATATTGCCGACAATTCGACGCATGACTAAGTCGCGATCGACTGTTGTCGGATTCTGCTGATAGTATCTTGTTAAAAGACCGATGGCTTTTTCATGCTCGCCACGGGACGTATAGCCTTCAGAAATCATAATCGTGCCGAACTGTTCGATATTTGGGATATCAAGCTTTTTCACCAAAGAAAGAATCTCTTTCGTGGCCGCATCGGTTTCTTTTGCCTTCATGCCCTTCATTCGGGCGCTTGTTAAGCGCAGGCGGGCGATAATCGCATTGTTGCTTTCACCATAGCGGAAGTATGTTTCAAGGTATGCGCCGATCACGCGGGACTTATCCGCACCCAGGATATCGAGCAACTCACCCATACGAGTCATTGCAAAAGCTGCATGCTCGTGCGAAGGGAACTTTTTCATGAAATCAAGGTAGGCATCCAAAGCTTGGCGGTATTGACCCATCCCAAACAAAGCCTCCGCTTGGTTATAAAAAGCGTTTGGATACTCGCTTTGGTACTCAGGGTATTTCTTAACCGCGTCTTTATAGGTATCAACCGCTTTCTGGTAGTTTTTCGCCTGAACGTAAACATCGCCCTCGCGATACGCCGCTTCGGACTTGATCTCTTTATATGGGCTTTCCTTTTGCAGCTTGGTGAAAATATCAGCCGCTTCTTGGTAACGATTGAGTTTTAAATATCCGATGCCGGTTCCAATTTTTGCCAAATCATTTGAAAGCGCCTCGGCTTTGCCGGCGTGACCTTTTTCGATGTGTTCATTAAAAAGACGGATGGCATCCATTGAATCGCCCTTTTCAAGCGCCAGGTTGCCCAACATCAGAGAAGTTCTTTCCACCAAAGGAGACTTTGGGTGCTTTTGAATCGCTTGCTTGTACTTTACTTGGGCGATTTCGTAGTACTTTGGATCTTCTTTATCTTGCCAGAGATTTTTGTAAACATCCGCAGTCATGAAGTCGACTAAGTCATTGTACTCAGACTCTGGATACTTTTTCTGGAACCATTCCTCAGTCTTGAGGTAAACCGCATAGCGCTTGTTTTCAAACAAAGTCAGTAACAAGCGCGCCTGCTTGTTTTCTTCCGTTTGTTTCGGCGCGATTTCATATATTGGGGCCGCCGTCCTCATTTTCTCCCAGTAGTGATTTTCTGCGCGAATCATCGGGTACGGAATGAAGTAGCCTTCTTTACTGCGAAGCATGGCCTCTTCTTTAATTTCGTAGTCTTTAATCTTAAAGCGCTCAAAGTTCGGATCACCGCCATCAAAAAGACCCGAGCGACTTTCTGTAGAGTCATGCGAATTTGAACCGTCGTTTTTTATAACCAAGACGTCCGCCGTCGCCGGCTTACGAGTCTTGTTGTCTTTGCCCGTTTTTACGGCCTCAGTTTTAGCCGTGGTTGAAGCTTCTGCGGTCTTTGCCGCGGCTGCCGTTTTTTTAGTTTTTGTGGTTGTCGCCGGCGTTTGGTTTTGGGCGTTCATGTAGAAATCGACAATCAAGCGCGACGGTTGATCAGTCAGGTAGTCAAAACTTTCAATTTCATCACCGGGAACTTGGAAGCTCACGATGTATTTTCCATCCGGCCCCGCCTTATCCACGGACACGCCGGTCACCATATCGTTCTTAAACGATAGAATTTTCTTCAAAGAAGCATCATCTATCGCATCGACGGTCAACTGTAGATAGCTTTTGCCGGATTTCTCGACGCGCCGGAGGTCGTAGTCCCAGTTTTGCTGGCCGGAAAGCTCCAAATGCACGGTGTCCCCTTGATCCGCCAGCAAACTGGAGATCTTTGCGGCGTTTGCAAACGGCGAGGAAACTAGACTAACGAGTAGGCTTACAACGATGAAACCGAATTTCAATTTGCTCACTCCTTGAACAAACTTTAAAGACACTTCTACAAAAGATTTTCAATGCACAAGCAATGCCAGGTCCTTTTTTTCCTCCAGGGCAAATATTTTCCAGCTGGGCAAAAATGACCCATTGATTTTTGTCGGTGTCCGACAAACTCATGACACTCCTCTAAAGTCCGTATCGCCGAAAGTCGAGAATTGATTTTAACTACTGAGGATTTCTGATTTTTTAGCCGATGAAGTGATTATGAAAAACCATCACCTTCGCTATCTCATTTTCATTTGGCTCGTGCTGACTGTGGGGGCCTGCGTCTCGGTTAAAATTCCGAGCGGGACAGGCACACCAGCAAAGGACCTCAAGTACGCAGATCCCGCGGCACCGTTTAAAGAAATCAAAGTCACTTCAGGTGATAAGGCTTGGTTGAGTGGTAAAACTGGGAACACGCTCTCCTTCCTTTCGGACTGCAACGGCAGTGCGGATCCAACGCTCCAGCAAATCGAAGGCGATTCACTCGTTGTTTTGGATAAGCTCAAAATTCTTTCGACACAAAACTTCGACTTCAACGGCCGCGATGCTCTTCGCACCGAGGCCCAAGGCGAGGTTGATGGCGTTCCCGTTAAAACTTCGCTCGTGGTATTTAAGAAAAATGGCTGCAACTTTACGCTGAGCTACGGTGGTGTTGCAAAGACTTTCGATTCTGAAAAATCTTATTTCGAAAAATTCATAGAAAGTTTCAAGGCGCCTTGATGGATTCACTACCCGTCACGGCATTCCTACTTGAAGTACTGAATTTCTGGGGAGGCCTCGGTATCCTCACCGGTCAGGTCTTCCGTGACACGTTTAAAGGTAAAATCTATTGGAAGCTCGTGATTGAGCAGGTCTTCCAAGTGGGTTACAAGTCTATTCCACTGGTTTTTGTGACGTCGTTTAGCATCGGCATGGTGATGGCGCTGCAATTTGGTCTAGGTCTCGAGAAGTTCGGCGGTAAGCTTTATGTTCCGAAACTCGTTGCAGCCACAATTCTTCGCGAAATCGGTCCGATGTTTACCAGCTTGATGTTCGCGGCCCGGATCGGCGCCGGTATGGCCAGTGAAATCGGTTCCATGACCGTCACCCAGCAAATCGATGCGATTCGCGCACTGGGTACTTCGCCGATTAAGAAGATCGTGATTCCACGTGTGATTGCCTGCTTGATTGCGCTTCCGGTCCTGGTGGCTTTTGCAAATATCGTCGGCAATGCCGGAAGCCTGATCGTCGGTGCGACCGAACTCCGGCTCGATCCGAACTTCTATTACTTGAAGATTATGTCAACGGCGACTCTTGATGACTACCTCTCGGGTTTCGCCAAGTCTTTCTTCTTTGCTTGTTTTATCTCTCTGTCTTCTTGCTACTTCGGTTTGAACGTAAAGAACGGCGCCAAGGAAGTCGGTATCGCCACGACAAATGCCGTGGTGGTTTCTTCCATCATGATTTTAGTGGGCGACTTCTTCCTTTCAAAATTAATATGGATGCTGACTAAATGGGTGTAATTGAAGTCAAAAACTTTAAAAAGTCTTTCGGCACAAAGGTGGTCCACAGGGACGTCTCCTTTTACGTGCGTAAAGGTGAGTGCATGGGCCTGATCGGTGGCTCGGGTACTGGAAAGAGCGTGATCTTGCGCAGTCTGATCGGCCTTGAAAAACCTGACGGTGGACAAGTCATTATCAATGGGGTTGACATTACTCATATGAACGAACGCGAACTCCTCGAGGTTCGAAAAAAAGTCGCGTACGCATTTCAGAACGGCGCTCTTTTTGACTCGATGACCGTCTTTGAAAATCTTGCCTATCCTTTGCGTGAACACTTTCATCTTACTGAAAAGGAAATCAGCGATCGCGTGCTTGGCAGCCTCGACGAATTCGGTCTTGCCGGCAACGAAAATGTCTACCCTACAAGCCTTTCAGGCGGTATGCAAAAACGCGTGGGCCTTGTGCGTGCGATGATGATGAGCCCCGAAATCATTCTATACGATGAACCAACAGCGGGTCTCGATCCGTTTAACACACGCAAAATTCAAGATTTGATTTTACGACTAAAAGCCAAAGGAGTGACCTCAATTCTGGTGACTCATGATATGCCGACAGCCAACGCTGTTTGCGATAAAATGGCTATGGTTCTTAACGGTCATATTGAAGCGCAAGGGACCATGTCTCAGCTGGCTCAAGACGGCCTTGGAGCCATTGCTAAATTCATCGCCGGAGAGGAACTCTAGGAGAAACTATGGAAAACAACGCAAAAGTACAACTTCGGGTAGGTATTTTCCTTGTGGTGGGCCTTATTATACTACTGGGCTCGATTTTCTTGCTGGGTGCCGACAAGGCGTTCTTCCGCAGCTATACAACCCTGCATGCACACTTTGAACAAGTCCAAGGTTTGGCGGAAGGTTCTGTTGTTTCATTCTCTGGCATCACGGTTGGCAACATCAAAAAAATCGACATCCTTCCTGAGCGCAATTTGATCGACATTGTTATGCAAATCGACAATCAGTTCATGCCTCGCGTGACAGAAGGTTCGCTGGTGGAAATCCGCACTCAGGGAGCCTTGGGCGATAAGTACATCTTCATCATTCCCGGCGATCCTAAGGCAAAGCCACTCACGGAAAATGCCGTGGTTGAAGTCGCAAAAGCAACTGATATCCTCGGTATTCTTTCCGAGCGCGGTAACGAAGCCGAAAAAATCTTTGATATCATCAATGAAATGCACCGTTTCTCAAAATCTCTCAACGCGGAAAATCGCGTGGACAAAATCCTCGCAAATATGGCCAGTGCCACTGCAAAACTTGATAAGATGGCGGGGGCAGCCGAAAAAATCACTGAAGGCCTCAGCGACGGCAAGCTTAAAAACACGGTGGATCGTTTGGACAGCGTGATGACAAAACTTGATAGGGGCCAAGGCACGCTGGGTGCTTTGATCAACGACTCAAGCCTGCATGACCAGCTGAAGTCAATGCTCGGTGGCTCTCCTCGTAAGAGCTACATGAAAAATCTGATGCGCACTTCGATTGAAAAGAACGAGGAAAAATAGTCTAAAATAGACCCGGTTCGCTAAACTGATTGTTACACATGTCATTTACTGTATCGTGGGCCTTAGATACTGAGGGTGCTTTTTTACAGCACCCTCAGTTTTTATTCCGCAACTACTTGCAATTAATCGCTTCAATACCACCAACGATATTTTCAATAGTTGGAGTACCGAGGTAGGCCACTTCACACTCGACAGTGTAGGAATGGCGTGAAGGACTATTAAACTTCAATTTTCCACTGACCAAGCGAATGCCTTCAGTCACCAATTTCGAAGTGATGTTTGTGTTTGTTAAACACGCGCGTAAATCAATCGCCGCATCAACGCTTTGTTCTTCCATCAACTGGTCGATTGCGGTACAAAGGAGCGTTCTCTCAGAACGCTTCGCTTTCTCAAAAGAAAAAGCGGAAGAAGATACTGCGGACAAAGCGAGAACTGCACCGAATACGACTTTTGAAATTTTCATTTTTAGCTCCTCATTTAGTTTTCATTTTTTAACGAAAACTGGGAGTTGCAAGATGAAGACCTGCCCCAGGTCATCTATAGACCAGTACATGCTTGTAAGTTGTCTGATTTGTGGCTGCCCGGCCCAAAAATGACCTTTCCAAAAAATGCCTCTCGGGTTTATTAGAAGGGGGTGTTTTGTGCCAAGCGGGCGGGAGCCTTTGGTGGAGAATGCGGAGTTTTTTATTGCCGCAAAGTCACTGCAAACAGACATCCT
>JBDHWW010000004.1:0-120409 GCA_039810425.1 Pseudobdellovibrionaceae bacterium
GCCTCACTGAGAGTAAGAAACTTATAGCATGGGTTTTTCGCATGAATTTTAAAGAGCAGCTCTAACGCAAATCACATTGCCCGTAAGAGCGCCAAGCCCCTTCGCCCCGAAGCGATCTCTAGAGAAAAACAAAAAAACAAGGACTCGCCCAAGAACTCGCGCCCAAAGCAAAGCTCCGCACACAAAAATCACGTCAACACGAAATCACACAATTATTAACTGTGATTCTGCCCTCCTGGCAGATGGGGGCCGTCCGCCCCCATTCCCCGGGAAAAGACGGACCATCCGGGTCCGTCTTTATTATCCCAATTAAGCCTGGAACTCCTGATGCGGGAGGCATCAGGAGTAGCGGGAGTTTGAGGGGAGAGCCCTCAACAGACAGGATGTCTGTTTGCAGTGACTTTGCGGCAATAAAAAACTCCGCATTCTCCACCAAAGCCTTGATTTCACGTCGACACACTATCACCAAGCACTCGCAGCAATGAGTACAAGATAGATCGCCCGAAGAAGAGGTTCCGAGAGGCATTTTTAGGATTCCGGGGCGAAAACGGGCCCATGTCGAAAGGGTCGACACGGGCCGCGCGTGAGCTTGCGCCTATTCGCGATCGGAAGCCCTCCTCTAGGAGGGACTTTTGCAAGACATCGTCCACGAGGTAAATATGGCTTTCAGGTCTTTTTCGAAATTATTGGTGATGGCCTTGGTTTCGCTGGCGAAAACAGCCTTTGCCGGCCCCGCTTGCAACGATTGCAGAACGGTGGATTTTGGTAAGCAGATAGAGCTAAAATTCCTTCGGCCGATGCTCAAAATGACGATCCCTGAGAAGCTCGGGTATATCCGTAGCTTTGGTGTGGATATCTACAAAGTGGCGGATCCTGAGAAAGCTCCTGTGACGGTCGGCGAACTCCCTGAGGCGACCACGGACCGGATTGCAAAGAAGTATATCCAGCTTTTTGACGAAGATGTTGTAGGTCTTTACATGACTCCGAGCAACCCGATTTACCGTGTTGTGAAACCCACCATTTTATTCGTCGATAGCTCTGATGATTGGACGCTAATTCACGAATTTGCCCACTATCTTTTTGACCGCGTTCGTATGATGACAGACTCGAAAACCGAAGGGCAACTAGTGGTTAAGTCCGAAGATGCCCAGGAAGATTTCTTTGATGCGCGTAATAAGTACCAACAGCTCGGCCGCTATGTGGACGAAGAACACAAGCACCACACGATCAAGAGTTTTATCAATTACGCCCGAGTGCAGATGATTTTCACTCGGACGGGAGACTTCGAGGAAACGACGATTGAAAAAATTCTGCGGAGCGCTTATAAGAAGCAAAAACCCCACGGCTTTATGCCAGAGCATTTCGAAAGAAGCACGCGCTACATCCGTAGCACCTCCGGAAAGGGCCAGCAAACCCTGAACTTCTTGCTGTCAGATTGCCAAGCCCTGCCGAAGACTTTGAATGCCAACGACTCAAACCTTAAAAGTGCGTTAGCAAAAATATGTGAGCAAGTTCGGTCGCTGAAGCAAGCGGATGTGGATGTTTTAAAAGGCCTGAATATTCAGTTATCACCGTAAAGCAGAATCATGAACTCGGCCTTATCAAAAGGCAGCTGTTTTAACAGCTGCTCGCCGGTTCCTTCGAGGATCTTTTCTTCTTCCTGCGAAAGATTGAGCGCCAGTAGAGCACGGCGGCGCGGGAAGAACTCTTGTAAATCACCCAAAGTTTTTTTTAAGCGATAAGGTGTATCCATCAAAATCATCGGGCGCCTTTCCCGCTGAATCTCTTGGAGGGCTTTGCGGCGGGCTTCGGTTTCAGCCGGCAAAAAACCACGAAAGATAAACTGATCTATGCGCTCGCCGCTGAGAGACAGCAACCCCATCAACGCGGAAGCGCCGAGAACGGATTTCACCACAATCTTTTTTTGACGGCAGAGCTTTACGAGCTGCGCCCCCGGGTCGCAGAAGCCCGGAGTCCCGCAGTCGGACACCAGCGCCACGTTTTTCGGAGCACAGATTTCGCCGAGGGCTTTGACTTCATCGGGAGTGGTGTGCTCATTCAAAAGCTCATAAGTTTTGCCGGTAATGCCATGAGCACGCAAAAGCTTGCTGGCTTCTTTAGTGCTCTCGCAAATAATCACGTCGGCAGCTTTCAAAACCTCGAGAGCGCGTAATGAAATTTCGCTGATGTCTCCGATCGGAGTGGCGACGACGTACAACATTTAGTCTTCAACCTCATCGAGGAGATAGTGCATGATTTTTGGAATATCTTCCGGAGCGGGCGCCTTGCCGGCATGAGTGCTCTCGAAGAACACCACATTCACCTGCGGCTGGCGCGCCCGCAGATGGTGAATATTCACGGGTTCATTTTCAAAGAACCAGATGTCCGCGTAGTGATCCGGCTTCAGACAGGCGAACCAGTCGGTTTTAAACTCAGCATCATCCATACTGCGATGGGGTTTCAGCACTAAACGGGTTTGCTGATCATCCAGCGGAAAGCCGGCATGTTTTAAAACCAGGGCTGAACCTGAACCCATCCGCGCCACGTCGCGGCCAGTAAGATAAACAACCTCTGCCCCATGATTGGCGACGGCATTCACATATTCGACGGCTCCATCATAGGGGAGGTCATACTGGAGGTAGTCGTTTGAGAAAAAGCGCTTTATCCAGTACTCATGCAGGGCCTCTTGCAGCTCCGAATGATGACCATCAAGCCCTGCACGCTCCAGGGCATTCTTAAAGCCCCAGTCCTTACGGTGCGTGCGGATATTCTTAAGTATCTGAATTTGCTTTGGAAAGCGCCTTTGAAATTCTGGCTCGTCGGCAAAATCTAAAATGATCCGCTCCACCCGCGGAGAGACATCAAACAGCGTTGAGTCGATGTCAAAAACGGCCAAACTTTTGAGACCTTTATTTTGAAATTCCTCAATCTTAACAAGAATCTGACTGAGTAGATGGCGGGATTGCGTCATATGGCAAAATCTACCCTTGGAAGTTCTCTAAAGGCAAAGACTTTTCTTGGCCGTGGGGCGAATTTTTGTTACGTTCTCGCGACTGAAAAATAAGGAGTTTGATGATGAAGAAATTAGTTGTCGTGATCGCCGTAATTTCCGCGCTCGTTGCTTGTACCGGTAAAAAGGCCGAACTCGGGACTGCCGAGAACCCGATCAAAGTTCACTTCGTGCCCTCTGTCGATGCGAAAGTGATCGAAGACAACTCTAAAATCTTCAAAGAATTCATGGAGAAAAACACTCCCTACAAATACGACATCTCAATTCCACAATCTTTCGTGGCCGTCGTTGAAGCCTTCGGTACAAAGCGCGCAGATGTTGCCGCGATCAACACTTTCGGCTACGTCCTGGCCCACGATAAATATGGCGCTGAAGCTCGCTTGACGGTGATCCGTTACGGTCTTCCAACTTACCAATCCCAGTTCATCGCGAAAGCCGACGGCCCGATCAAAACCATCGCCGACCTTGCCGGTAAAAAAATCGCGTTCGTCGATCCTTCATCCACCTCCGGCTACCTCCTGCCGTTGAAAACCCTCAAAGACAAAAAGATCGAACCAAAAGAAACCGTGTTCGCAATGAAGCATGATTCGGTTGTTTCCATGATCTATCAAGGCCAAGTCGATGCGGGCGCGACGTTTTACTCGCCACCATCGAAGGATGACAAAGGGAAAGAGAAACTCGAAGACGCTCGCCGCTTGGTTTTGACTCAATATCCGGATGTGGAAAAGAAAATCAAAATCATCGAGCTTTCTGATCCAATCCCGAACGATCCGATTATTTTCAGAAAAGACATGCCTGAAGAGATGAAGCAAAAGATCGTAGACGCAATCTTCGCGTTCGTAGCGACTCCAGAAGGTAAAGACGCATTCAATAAAATCTATGGCGTAACTGAGTTTAAAAAGGCCACGGATGCTGACTACGAACCCGTTCGCAAAATGCTCAATGACCTGGGTAAGAGCGCCGCTGATTTGATGAAGAAGTAATAACATAGGAGCACGGAATGTCTCAGCCTATTCTCTCGATCAAGAATCTGATCAAAACTTACCCGAACGGAGTGCAAGCTCTGAAAGGCGTGAGCTTTGATGTTAAAAAAGGTGAGTTCCTCGTAGTGATCGGGTTGAGCGGCTCCGGTAAGTCGACTCTTCTTCGTTGCATCAATCGGTTGCATGATCCAAGCTCAGGCCAAATTGTATTCAATGGTAAAAACGTGGCGCAAGTTCAGGGCGAAGAAATCCGTTCTTTGCGCAAACAGATCGGCATGATCTTCCAGCACTTCAACTTGATTCCTCGTCACAGCGTTGTCAGCAATGTCTTGATGGGCCGCCTGGGAGTGATGGGCTCTATCAAAAGTATTTTTGGATTCTTTTCTGATGAAGATAAAGAAAAAGCGATGAAGTACCTTAAGCTGGTCGGTATCGGTGATAAAGCGAAGATCCGTGCGGACCAGCTTTCCGGCGGTCAGCAACAGCGCGTGGCGATCGCCCGTGCGTTGACTCAAGGTCCGGACATCTTGCTAGCGGACGAGCCGGTTGCGAGCTTGGATCCGGCGACCTGTCATACGGTGATGGATTACCTCAAAAAGGTCAACACAGAGCTCGGCATCACCGTGATCTGCAATCTTCACTTCTTGAGTCTCGTTCGCCAATACGCAACTCGCGTGATCGCCCTCAAAGGCGGTGAGATCGTGTATGAAGGCAGCCCCAGCGATATCACTGAAGAGTGGTTCGAAAAAATCTACGGCCAAGGTGCCAAAGAAGTTCACATCAACTAAGGATGACAACGATGAAGAGTTATATTTTCCGCAGAACTTTCTTTGATGCCTTTATCTTTGCCTATCTCGGCATGGTCCTTTTGGCCGTGACGGCTCAACCGACGCCGGAACAAATGCTGAATCTTGGCCAAAACTTTGTGGCATTTCTTTTCGCGATGATCATTGGCGCGGCATTGAGCACTGGCCTCAACCGGTCTAACAATCACCGCATGCACACCATGGGTGAAACGTTGTTTGAGCCACCTTACAAGAAAGCCGCCAAGGCCGAGACTTCCTGGTACAAGACATTCTCTGGCTGGCAGTTGGTTGTTTTCTTGGTTGTCACTTTCGTCGTGGGTATCAACACCACGAAATTTTCGTTCAACGAGCTTTTGAACGAAGATGGGTTCGCCGGTGCGGTTCGTCTGTTCAAAGACCTCTTTAACCCCAACTTTGAACTCTTGCCGAAAGCAGTTTTGAACATCATCGAGACGATCTTTATGGCGTTCATGGCGACGACTCTGGCGATTCCCGTGGCTTTCATCCTGAGCTTCTTCTGTGCCAAGAACATCATGAAGAGCCCTGGCGCATACGCTGTTTACATGATCCTCCGCACACTCTTGAACTTTACCCGTGCAATTGAAGCTTTGATCTGGGCAATTATCTTTTCGGTTTGGGTGGGTATCGGTCCCTTCGCGGGTATGCTCGCTTTGATGGTTCACTCCGTGGCGTCTTTGGCGAAACAATATTCGGAGATGGTTGAGACGGTCAGTGAAGGCCCGATTGAAGGCATTCAGTCAACAGGCGCGACGAAGTTGCAAACGGTGTGGTTTGCCATCGTTCCCCAAGTTATCCTTCCCTATATCTCCTTCACTGTTTATCGTTGGGATATCAATGTGCGCATGGCGACGATCATCGGTCTTGTCGGCGGTGGCGGTATCGGTACAATGTTGATCCAGTATCAAGGTCAGGGCATGTGGCGGGAAGTGGGTTGTATCATTCTTGTGATTGCGGTTGTTGTATGGGCGATGGACCAAGCTTCCGCGGTGATTCGAGAGGCGCTTAAGTAAGAGGTAAGAACATGGCAGAAAAGGGTTCGTACAAAATTCTCATTCGCGAATCGCTGCTAGATACTTATGGCCATGTGAACAATGCCCGCTACCTTGATATGTACGAAGAAGCCCGCTGGCAGCTCGTCACAGAGCGCGGTTACGACTTCAAAAAAGTTCACCAGACGGGGCAAGGCCCGATCATCCTTGAAGTGAACTTAAAATTTATGAAAGAGCTCCGCCTGCGTGAGGAAATCACCATCACCACGGAGCTTGTCGATTATCCCGGCAAAGTCGGCCGCCTTAAACAGCAAATGATCAAGCCAGATGGGACTGTTGCCTCTGAAGCGGTCTTCGTCTTTGGTCTCTTCGATCTGAAGGCTCGTAAAATGATCGAACCGACTCCTGAATGGAAGAAGGCTGTCGGCTACGAAGGCTGAGCTTTCACGAACGCGTATTGCAGTTCACGGGGCTATCACGTAGGATGTTTTCCATGAACCCTTTCCTGCGCCAAATTGAGTGGATTGAACGAAACTTTGCTGAACTTAAAAACAATTCTGAAATTGTTTTGGATATGAAGTATTCGACGACGGACAATTTCATGAATGCCGATGTTTACGGCGGTTTCCATCGCTGTTTTATGGCCCCCATGGCGGCAAAGATGCTTTTCAAAGCCTGTGATGAGCTCAAACGCAACCACCCGGATCTGCAGTTTCATATCTGGGACACGCTTCGCCCACGCAGTATCCAAGCGCAGTTCTATGATCACCTGAAGGGCACGTCTTTTCAGAATTACGTGGCGGCCCCCCAGCCGGGATCACTGCATAATTTTGGAATGGCGATTGATTTGACGTTACAGACTCGCGAGGGTGAGCTGTTGGATATGGGAACAGGCTTTGATGACTTCCGTGACCTAGCCCAGCCCCGGCTGGAAAAGCAGTTTCTTGCCTCCGGTGAGCTGACCGAAGCGCAATACAAGAACCGCTGGCTCTTGCGGGGGCTTTTGGAGGCTCAAGGTTTTAAAGTCCTAGAGCACGAATGGTGGCACTTCAATGCTTTGCCGAAAGAACAGGTCTATGGCAAATTTCCTGTTTTAGAGTAGGCGGCGGCTGACATAGTCCGCGTACTCGACAAACTTTTTCACAAGCTTTTCGAGAGCGCCATGCATGCGCTCATCTTTGAGTTCGTCGTGCTCATCAAAGGCTTTATTTGCTTGAGCCACACCGAGCATTTCAGGATATACAAATGCGCCTAAGTACTCGAGTGGTTGACGTACTTGCCACATCCCCCGGTTCGTACCCACCATGCCGGGGGAAGCGCCCATAATCAGAACTTGTTTGCCAGCCCATGGGACCGGATTCACACGTGAGCTCCAGTCGATGGCATTTTTCAGAGTGCCCGGGATGCCGGAGTTGTACTCGGGGCTTGCGATTATGATCGCATCAGCCGCGGCAAGGTCTTTAATAAACTTCTGAGCCGCTTCAGGAATGCCGGAGTCGGCCTCAAGGTCACCATGATAAAGGGGCATCATGTAATCGTTGAATTCTTTGAGCACGACATCGTGGCCTGCCGGCAGCATTTTCTGAGCATTGCGAATGAGTTTTTTATTCAGGGAATCTCTGCGGAAAGAAGCCGCAAACATTAAAATTTTCATAGGGGTCCTCTGGTTCACACGGGTGAACCAGAGAATAAATGAGTTATCCGACTCCGTCAGTAAATTTAGCCAGTAAATTTATATGTGACGAAATTTTCAAATGTGAAACTGCGCGAGCGCAACGACCGCCAGGGTCGGAAGGCTCGGGCCGATATTTATTTTGTGGTATAAGGTTTCGAGCCTTTGCTCATAGTTCTGGCTAGGTTTGTGCACAGGCTTGAATAAAGGAATAGAAGAACACGGCGTTTGGATCGCCGGCCACTTTCGACATCTCCGCCGTCATTCCTTCGACCACCTCCTTGGAAACACAACCGGCCTGGATCAGTTGGTCACTGGCACTGAGGAGTAGTTCGGTCCAATACTCCACGCAATCTTTGCGAGCTTGAGGATAGCGGTTGTCGAGGAACCAGGTTTTAATCTCGGTTTGGATATCCCGATATCCAAGCTGCATCAAAAAGTTTCCCAGCTTAGCGCCGACAAAGGGGTCCCCCTTTTGAGCCAGTTGGTATTCATTGAAGGCCATCCAATACTTCCACACATTCGGAGAGTAGGGGCCCAAGAAGAACGATGAGTTCATTACTTCTGTAATATAGACAACCGAGCCTGGGCGTAGAACGCGGCGGACCTCTGACAGCACCCGGATGGGGTCCGGCACGTGTTCCAGAATCCAGCAAAGAAACGCACCATCAAAAGAATTAGCATCAAACTCCATCGCTGTCGCATCCATCTCGCGCAGATCAAAGCGCCCTTGAGCGTAGGGGGTTTTCGCAAGATTGTGCTGCGCCACCGCCAGTTGCTTCGTGCTCCGGTCGATTCCCGTCAGCGTCAGATCCGGAAAGCGGCGAAGAATGATTTCACTCTGCGCGCCGACACCGCAACCGACTTCGAGCAAATCAGTGACGTTGGAAAGGTTGATGTTCTGATAAACAGTGTACTCACCGAAGTGCGCCTGTTTGCGCAGACGTTGTTGTTCTTCTTCGGAAAAGCCATGGAGGTAAGGGAATGTATTTG
The DNA here is from genome assembly GCA_039810425.1 of Pseudobdellovibrionaceae bacterium. Classification (GTDB taxonomy): domain Bacteria; phylum Bdellovibrionota; class Bdellovibrionia; order Bdellovibrionales; family Bdellovibrionaceae; genus JACMRP01. The sequence continues at coordinate 8,475 of JBDHWW010000004.1, forward strand.
ATTCAGACATGGAGTCAGCATACGCCGGGGGAAAAGCGGTCGCAAAGAGTTATTTCTTTAGAGGGAGTGAAAACTCACCGTCTCACGATGAGAAAACGTGTCTGGCTGCAAAATCTTGGTACCGCATTTCCTCCGGTATAACTTCCTCGAGGGCCTTTCAGTTGCTCAAAATATTTTCGACATCAAAAGCATTGCTCTAAGGTCCTGTAAAAAAGCTGAGCACTTTGTCTGAGATTCCAAAACTGAAATATGCTTTGTTTTTAATCTCTTAAGTCGGGTCCGGCAGCGGCCGATAGGGTTCTGGTAAAGGTAAGAGGTGCAGTATGCAAACACTTTTTTATGTGTCTTTGAATGGTGGCCACGTCGGCCCGTATTCTGTAGAGACGATCGTACAAAAAATCGAAGCCGGCGAGCACGTATGGACAGACTATGTCTATTGTGAAGCGAAAGCGGACTGGGTTGTTGCAATGGAGCACCCGAGCTTTGCAGATAAATTCCAATCATCCAGCGCAAAAGTACCTGCGGTAAAAAAAGAAGAGCATACTGTTAGCGGCGCTGCAACTTCGAAGCAGGATGATAAATTCAAAGAAAAGGCATGGTATATTTTGAAAGAGGGTAATAATTACGGCCCATTCTCAAAACTGGAACTCGTGCAGATGCTTCAAGAAAAAACTATGTTTGAATACGATTATGTATGGCATTCAAAATTGAATGCGTGGAAACGCGTCGCGGAGCTTGAGGAATATTCTCCTGAATCGATCCGTGCGATGAAGGAGTCCGGTCTTTCTGAGATCGCTGAAGTCTTTTTCCGCCGTCGTCATGCACGCGCTTCTTATGGCTGCTCTTTGATTGTTCATAACAACAAGACTGTCTTTAAAGGCCGCAGCATGGAGATCAGCTCTGGCGGTGCGGGCATCATGATTGATAATCCAAATCTTCAACCGGGCCAGAACTTGTTCTTGCACTTCCAGCCGGGTGATGGCGTACCTCCATTCAATGCGGTTTGCACGGTCGTTAGCAAGCAAATGGTTAAAGACACAAAGAGTGCACTTGATTCCGTGAAATATGGCGTGAAATTCACCAGCATCAGCCAGTCTGTGCGTGAATCGATCCGTCAGTTCACACAAAAAGCCGCTTAATCAGCGGTTTTTACCGGTGGTTTTTTCATGGAGGATTTTATGGTTCGTGCTTTTGCAATGGGTTTGGTTCTCGCGGCGACATTGGTTCAAACGGGCTGTGGAAACGGGGCAGCCACCCGATACGACCTCGATTCAACCGGACAGAATTTCGGGCAGAAAATCCTTTACAATAACAAAGTTGATATCGTTTTCATCGTCGATAACTCGACATCAATGGCGCAACACCAAAACCGTCTGAACTCTCAAATGCCGACGTTGGTTTCCGCGCTTCAAAGTTTGAAGATGGACTACCATATCGTTTCTATCTCGACGAGTATGGGCTTGGATGGCAACGGTGGGCAGTTCTTGGGTTCACCGAAAGTGCTGACTCCGGCGACTCCTAATTTGCAAGCTCTTTTACAACAGCGAATCGCCTTGGGTGACACGGGCTCGAACAACGAGCGCGGCCTTTACTCGATGGAAACGATCCTGTCTCCATCATATCTGACGACGGAGGGTCAGGGCTTCTTGCGCGATGAAGCGCTCCTTGCGGTGATTGCCCTGAGCGACGAAAACGATAAGAGTGGAAAAACCGCGAGTTACTATGCTTCGTTCCTTGATAAGCTTAAACCAGCGGATGCTGAAGGCCGCAAATCCTGGATTTTCAATTTTATCGGTGTGCTAGAGAATTCCAGTGCCTGCCGTACCTTCAATGACTACTCTGAAGTGGGCACAATCCATATGCAGTTGGCGGATATTTCCGGCGGCAATAAAGAGTCGCTGTGTTCTAACAGCCTGGCTTCGGCAGTCACAAATATCAAAGCGCGTATCGTCCAAATTTTGACGGACTTTTATTTGAAGACAAAGCCAATCAAGACGACTTTGAAAATCGCAGTGAATGGCGTTTTAGTACAGGAAGATGCTAACAACGGTTGGACTTACTTTGAAGAAGACGGCAAGTACATTATTCGCTTCCATGGCAATTCGATTCCACCAGCCGATGCCGACATCCGCGTGGATTTCACGCCGACTGAGAACGGCTAGCCTTCTCGATAGTTTTTTGCCTAGAAGAAACGATAGAGCATCAAAAAGCTCTCATCGCTATCGAATTCATGGGTATACCGTGCACCGAGGTTCCACTGGCGGGCCATGTGATATCGCAGCTCCGTAGAGAAATGGTACGCATCCTTTTGTTGCTTCACCGCCTGCGCCAAGTAACCACCTTCGAGTGACCACTTGAACGGATCCCCCAGCTTGATCAATAGTCCCAGTGTCGGCCCGGCCGCGACCTTATAAGGGCGGCCCAAAAAGTGAACATCAGCATAGGCCTGGCCGTCTAACATTGCATAACCCAAGAAGCGCTGGGACCCATCCAAGAAGGCTGAATAGCCATAGCCGAAGCCAAGACCTGGAGCCAGGCAATCGGTCTCGCAGGCGCCTTGCAGGAAGCGAATAGCACCAATATGGATTCGCCACGACGCCTTTTTTAAGAAAATACTCCAGGGGTTCAGCGCGGCCACTCGGAAGAAGTCAAAACGGTCTAATCGCGAATAATGGGTTTCAAGGTCATGTTGGCCTGCGAAGTTGAAGAACTCCAATTGGGAAAACTCCGGATAACCTTGGTGGGAATCCAGTAAGTCATGCAAAGCAAAACGAAACTCAAACTGCATTGCCTGGTGAGTGAGATAGTTGCTGCCGCCACCAATCGCCGCCCGCGCGGAGTTATGGCCCAAATCCGGTCTTTCTTTTTCTGGTAGAGTCGGACTAAAGGCCTCGCTGGTTTTCGGAATCGAAGCGCGCGCCATTAAAATGCCGTTTTTTATTTTTGCCCCAGGCGACTGAGTATCAATCATGTTTTCAGGATAAACCACATCGAGGTAGTCTAACGCCGTATCGAGTAAAGCGATGCGGCGTTCCTCTTCTGGCGCGGTGATCGTCTGCAGATTCAAATCCTGCATGTAACTACGGAAGATCTGCTGATTGCCGGGATCCAACTTATTGTAGCGCTGAATAAAAACACTGCGAATTGAAGGACGGAAAGTCACGTTGGTCACGAGGCCCGGTTCTTCGTTCAGTGCTTTTATCGAATCAGATGGAATCACATAGTAGGGTACCCGTTCCATCGTGTGGTATCTAGGGGCCGCGGCATCAATCACCGTCAGCATCAAGTAAGCGCAGTTCTGCGTGAAGAAGTAATAATCAAAATACGAATTGCCGATCTCCCAAAGGTGGCGGGCCACCATGTCGACCTCTTCGGGAGTGAGGTTCAAATCATAGGACCACAGATCACGAGACTCGAAATCATTGTACTCACGCACTTTGTAGTAATACGGTAAGTTGGTGAAAACCCCTTCGAAAAACCCGGCCAAACCGAAAATCGCGTAAAGGGCGGGATTTGAAACCGTCACTTGGGCTGCATACCCTACTCCGTGATCCAGCAGTTCGCTGCGTTGGCCATTCGGGCCTGGCTTTTTATTTAGGCGGAAAAAAGTATGGCCAAATGCCGATCCTGGGCTGTTGGCATAGTAAGAAGAAAACACAAAGCTCAATGAGTGAATATCAATTACTGCGCGATAACGCTTGTACATCGCGCATCGTTGAAGAACGGGATCCTGGTCCTCCGAGGGGCCTTGCAGGTTCAATTGCTTCTTAATCCAGTAAAGACGGGCAGGAAAACGACAACGCAAATCTTGATTAATGTCGCTTTCATTAGTCGGAGCATAAATCGCTGCTAGCAAACTTTCCAACTCGGCTTGCGGGGTGGTGCGGCCCTCAGGGCTGGTAAAAAAATTTTTGTCAGCGATATCGCTCTTCCATAGACCTAATAGAGATTTTTTATAGTGACCGAGCAGAATCCACTGCCGCTGTTCTGCCAGATTCAATTCGCGCGATTTTTTAACGGCTTCATCCAGAGATGGTGACCATGCACTAACTTGGGCTTCCACCAAAGGAGAGAAAAAAAGAATAGAACTAAAGAAAACTAAAATTGCACACTTCATTTTGGTCATAAAAAAACTGCACTGTTTTCACAGTGCAGTTATGAATCGCCGTTGTGGCTTAGGAATTAACCCAAGTGGCACTGACTGGCAACCTGTGAATCATTCATGATCACAGAAATGATGCTATCTGTAACGATGTTAGTTTGCGCATCGTTTACGAAGATTTGGTTGTAATTTGCTTTAAGTACGCGGCCCATTTCGTGGCTTTGTACATTGCAACCCATAACTTGAGTCAATGCGTTCAATGTTTCGCCGTCGCCTTTAGCTACATCTGCAGACAAAGCAGCACGGTTTGTAACGATGAATTTATCCATGTTCATCGCAACTTCGTTTGTTGGTCCGTCAACGCAGTTCAAAGTACCGAATGTGATACCGAACAATTGGTTAGAGAAAGTACCATTCGTGGTCGCAGCGAAAATTTGAGCGCCGCGTTTTCCGATAACTACTGAACCCAACCCGCAACCAGCCATGCCATATTCGCGATTGAAGGATGCTGATTTGCCAGCGGCGAAGCTGGTGGATACTGCCAAAGAAGAAAGAAGAGCCGAAGCCAATACGATAATTTTTTTCATGTGTAAGTCCTTCTCTACTTTCGAATTAGATTAAAGCTTGGCATGAAGCTGCCGCGCCTTTATCATTTTTAATTGTGGTTTTCATAGAACCTTTGATATCCGCAGAAGCTGGAGTTGCAAAGATTTGGTGATAGTTTTGTTGAAGCGCGCTGCCAACTTGTCCTGCGTTATTACAGTTCCAAATAGTCAAAAGACCGGCTAAAGTTTCACCTTGGCCGCGGGCAACGTCCTCTTGCAAAGCAATTCTGTTTGCTTCGATGTACACATCAGCTGCAGCGTTGCTACCGGCTTCGTAGCAGTTTGATGTGCCAGAAGTGATTGCAGAAGTTTGTGGCGAAATAAGGTTGTTCAAGATACCTGCAACGATTTGCACTTTGCCTGGTTGGTCAGCAAATACCAAAGCGCCGATTCCGCATCCTGCCATTCCGTATGGTTGAGCGGCGCTAGCTGCACTTGCGCTCAAACCCAATAGTCCGATAATAACGATTTTTTTTAACACTTGTTGTTCCTTCTAAATTAGTGTTTCAAGGTATTCCATATCGAAAGGTTTACTAAAGCAAGAAAACTTCATGACAATGTCATTGAATACCTGACCAGGCTTGTCATGTTGGTTTTACTTTGTAATGTACACCTCCTTGCACCTAGTCTTTTAATTCTGTTTCGACTTATGCATGATATTCCTATGGAGGAACTATGAAATTGAATCTACTTTTTGCAGCATCATTGACGCTGCTTACTTTTGCAGCAACCGCAAAGGAGTCAAAAACAACCCAACCCGCCGCAGCTCCAGAAAAGAAAGATTGGGTGAGCACATTCAAGTGTGAGAAGTTCAACGGCAGTCTTGGCGACTTGAAGCTCAAAATGATCGAGACCTGTGACCTTGATCGCAGCTTCAGCAGTTCGCTGACGCGCGCGGTAGCCGGCGAAGATATCTATTTGTTCTGCTGCCACAAATCCAACTAAAGAGAGTTCCATGCTTCGTATTTTACTTGCGGCTTTGATGAGCATCCTTCTCGGCGGATGCTCATCTCTTTTATACTACCCCACGCAGGGAAAGTATTTTGACCCTGGGCGCATCCCCCTTAAGTACGAGGATCTTTTTATCACCGGCCCAGAGGGCAAAAAAATTCATGCTTGGTACTTTCCGAGCGTGGGACCGAACAAAGGCACGTTTCTGTACTTCCACGGTAATGGTGAAAACCTCACGTCGCATTTCATTAGCCTGTTTTGGCTTCCGGCGATGGGGTATAGTTACCTGATCTTTGACTATCCCGGCTACGATCAGTCCGAGGGCGAACCCACGCCGCTGTCGACAGTGGCTGCCGGAAAAGAAGTGCTGCGGTGGTTACATACAAATAAAAATACCGGGCCTATTTACATTTATGGTCAAAGCCTTGGCGGTAATATCGCCCTTCGTGTCGTGTTGGATATGAAAAATGAAGTCCCCATCAAAGCCGTCGTCGTCGACGGTTCCTTTGCCTCTTACCAAAGTGTCGGTCGAGCAATCTTAGCTAAGCATTGGCTCACTTGGTTGATCCAACCGCTTCCTTATTTGGTGCTGAGTGATAAGTATGCTCCAAACAACTTGCAAGGCTTGCCACCAGTTCCTCTTCTCGTGATTCACGGTGAGTTGGATAATGTTATTCCTGTCAATGAAGGCAAAAAACTGTTCGCTGAAGCCAGCGAGCCCAAAAAGCTCTGGATTCTGCCCGAGGGGCATCACGGGGATTCCTTCTTCACTGAAAAGGCCCGCTACCGTCAGGAGTTGATGGAGTATCTAAACTCGCTTCCAGCGACGACCACAAATTAGAACACTCACCAGTAGTGTCGTTTTTTTCTGGCATGGGCATTGCTTGATACAGCTGTGCTCGAAAAACTCAGTGGCATTTTGCCACAGCCTTAGAAAGGAACCACTATGAAAAAATTGTTAGTAGCATTGCTCGCAAGTTCAATGTTCTTCAACACGGCTTGTACGGATGACGAAGTTGCGGCCGGCGCTATCGGAGCGGCCATCGGCGTTGGCATCGCTGTCGGCGCAGGCGGTGACCACCATCATCAGGATCGCCGACCTCCGGGGCGCTATCCCGGCCCAAATTACGGTAGCCCACGAAATGAGCGCGGACCAGGTTACGGCCGCGGACCAGGGTATGGACCAGGTCGGCCTCGCCGGGGCTATTCTGCTGATGTCGCTTTGGCCTCTTCAGACGTGTTTGACGCTGCGGTCGGTGCGAATTCTCAGACCGTTGATTTTGCAAGCAAGTACGGAATCTCTGAGGCGGCAGCTGCAAAAATCGAAACAGCATTTGCAAATGTTGAAACTCAGGGCCTTGCTTCTTTCGAAGCGATCGGTTTGAAGAAGGCCGACTTGAACGACCTTGTGAAACGTGAAATTCCCGATGCTGAGTCTTTGAAAGCCGTCGCGGGTAAACTCGATATGTCGCAAGCTCAAGCACGCGATCTCATCAAAGAGTTGATCAAAAACTTTGAGGCCGAGGCCGCTAATGTGGGCAGTAACTACTGGCAGTCTTGCATGGCCAAAGGCAACTGGAAAACTCCACAAAATATTTATTGTAAATCTACGAGTTGGAATGGCTGCGCACCGGCAACAGGCGCTTCTCTTTGCCTCTAATTTTTAGGGCACCCCTTAGTTGTGGGGAGGGCTGGGGGCTCTCCCCATTTTTTTTGCTAAATATGCACGACAAAGACGCCGTCAAGTTGGGCGCAGATTTTGCCTTTGCACAGGACTTGGACTTTCATGAGCTCGCGGACTTTTTTCCAGCGGCTCAGGCAATAGAAGAACTTCTGATAGAGCTCCGGATTTTTAAATTCACAAATCACATCGAAATCCTCAACCACCGGGTGTAGATATTTGATCTCGCCCTTTTGAATGACAATATGGTTCGTCTGGATATTTTCTTTATCAAGGCCCAGGTAAACCAAACTATAGGCTGCCAGCACCGACAGGGTATAAAGACTGCCGCCGAAGGCTGTGCTTTTATGATTGATATTTTCTTTCAAACGGGCCCGGAGGTGGACCTTTTCGGGACTGGCTTCGAGGATTTCAAATCCCAAGTGCTGGGTTAATGGTATGTCCGTCGTAAGCTTTTTATAGAGCTGTTCTTTATTCATAGGTCTCTCCGGTTTTAGCTGCCGCCGCTTCCGGTTTCGCAGTTTCGCCAAGGCCGGTGCTGGCAAGCTGATAGTAAACACCACGGCGGTTCATTAGTTCCGCGTGCGGGCCGACTTCGATGATCTCACCGTCTTTGAGGACCACAATGCGATCGCATTCACGCACGGTCGATAGGCGGTGAGCGATAATAATACTCGTACGGCTTTTCATCACTTCCTGAGTGGCTTTTTGCAGAATCAATTCGCTTTCAGAGTCGATATTCGCAGTGGCTTCATCGAGGATGAAAATATCCGGATTGAATGCCAGGATCCTTGCAAAGGCGATCAACTGGCGCTCACCAACGGAAAGGTTCGCTCCGCGTTCTTCGACCGGGGATTTTAAGCCGCGCCCCGTGCGCTGAAGCAGTTCCAAGTAACCTGTTTGCGCCAATGCGCGCTCAACCGCCGCAAGATCCATCGTCGGATCGCCCAGGCTGACATTTTCCGCAATCGTGCCACGGAAAATAAAGTTGTCCTGCTGAACCACGCCAATGTGCGAACGGATGGCGTGGCGGGTGATGCATTCCAACGGCTTCCCATCGATGGTCATGGTATTTGCCGGAGCATCGTAGAATCGCTGCAACAGGGAAATAAAGGTGCTTTTGCCGCTACCGGTGCGGCCTACAAGGGCGATCGATTCACCGGCGCGAATATCAATATTAATATTTTTCAAAACGAGTGGCAGGGACTCTTCATAGCGGAAGTTCAAGTCTTTAATGGCAATCTCGCCACGCAGCCCGGAGACCTCTTCGGCATTTTTAAGCTCGCCTTCGATGGGTTCATCTAAAAGTGTGAAAATACGCTCTGCGCTGGTGAGAGAGTTCTGAAACTGCTGATACTTTTCAAGAATATCACGCATTGGCGGGATAAAGTCCTGGGCATTCATCATAAAGGCCACAACCGCGCCGATCGTGAGAGCGTTTCCAGAAGATAACCAACCACCGAAATACATCGCCGCTGAAATTGTCACCGCCGTAAAGCAATTCATGATTGGAAACATTGCCGCATAGGCGTGAACCGAATCCATATTGCTTTGACGGTAGTCGTCAGAAAGATCCTGGAAGGTTTTTAGGTTCTTCGGCACGCGGTTATAGAGTTGGACCACTTTGATGCCATTCAGGTTTTCCGCCAGGAAAGAGTTGATATTTGAAAGTTTTTTCTTTTGGTCGCGCAAAATATCACGGATACGATCGCTGAGTTTTATAGCGGCAAAAATGAAAACCGGCGCCGCTGCAAGCGTAACCAATGTGAGCTTCACTGAAATCAAAGACATGGCAATGATGATCGCAATCATCGTGACCACATTGACAAAGATATTGATCACACCATCCGTAAACAGATCACCAAGAGCGCTCACATCATTCGCGATGCGCGTGACCGTGCGGCCGGTGGGTGTTTTATTGAAATACTGCAATGGCAGGCTCTGTGTGTGGCGGATCAGATCTTCGCGCAAGTAATAGAGGACGCGGTTTCCCAGGGCCTGGAACATATAAGTCTGCGAGAAACTCAAAATCGTGCGAGAAAACTCCAGTGCCAAATAGATCAGCGCGATCGTCTTAAACAGTGAAATGTCTTTCGCGACGACCCCGTGGTCAATCGCATAGCCGATAATATATGGAATCAAACGCGAAATCCCGGTCAGGACCACGATGATCAGAATCACACTGAGGAACATCCATGGATGGCGGCGAGTGTAGGGCCACAGCCGCTTAAACATCACAGGGTAGGTGACCGTGGTCTTAATAAGATCTTCATTCATGGTTCACCCCAGATCCGGATTGGACGCTGACAATGGTGCGAAAGCTGGGGCTTGATTGCTTTAGATCGGAAGCCGTGCCCAGTGCTTCGATGGCACCGTCTTTCAATACAATGATTTTATCCGTGCTCTTCAAAGAGCTTAAACGATGTGCGACCGTCAGGCGGGCCTGGGTGTCTTTGGCCTTGGCCAGTTCTTCTTCAATCATCTTTTCAGTGCGGGTATCCACGGCACTTAAAGAGTCATCCAAAATCAAAAACGGTGAAGTCAAAAGAAGACCACGCGCAATACTCAGACGTTGCTTTTGGCCACCGGACAAATTCACTCCGCGCTCGCCCAGTTGCGATTCGAACTTCTGCGGCAGGTTTTCGACCTCGCCACGGATGTTGACGACTTCGGTCATGCGCTCGATACTTCTGAACTCTGGGTCTTCGTGAAAACCGTAACTCACATTTCGTGAAACCGTTTCATTGAATAAGAACACTTCTTGAGTGACGAGCACAATGCTCGCGCGCAGGCTTTTCAGAGTGTAATGGTCAATCGGCAGATTATTGACTAATATTTGGCCTTCGAGCACCGGATACAGACGCAACAGCAAATTCACGAGTGTTGACTTGCCGGAACCTACTTGGCCCATGAGGCCAAAATGCTCGCCTTGGCCGATCTTGAATGAAATATCTTTCAAAGCATATACTTCCGCGCCCGGGTATTTGAAAGAAACATTGCGGAACTCGAGCGACTCAAACTCTTGCAGTTCGATCGAGCCGGTGTCAGGGGTATCGGTCGTTTGAGTCATCACTTCTTTAATGCGCTCGACCGAAGCGCGGCCCTTTTCATAGTACGAAAACCCCACCCCCAGTGCCGTCACCGGCCACACCATTTTTTGAATATAACGGTGAAATGCCACAAAGGTCCCGATCGTCACAGCACCCGTATACAAATCATTGGCGGCGATAAAGAACAAAATCACCGACCCACTCGTCACGCCGAATTCCATCACCGGGAGGAACAGGGAATCAATGAAGGCCACTTTATTGTTGGCGACCTCCAGCTTCCGGCTGGATTCGCAGAACATCCGCGTGCGGTGATCTTCCTGCGCGAACGACTTCACGACACGAATTCCGCCGATCGTTTCCTGAGTCACGCCGGTGAGCTCTGAAAAACGGTCTTGCGCGATTTTGTAATTGCTGTGAATAAGCTTCATGACTTTGTGAATGAGAAACGGCACGAGCGGCAGCAATATCAATGTTTGCCACGTCCAAGTGAAATTCATCGTGAACATCACTGGCAAAATAATTGAGAGATAAATCAAACCATCAAGAAAAATCAAAAGTCCGTGGCCGATCGCCTGACGGAACGACGAAACATCATTCGTCGCAACGCTCATCAATTCACCGACTTGGCTTTTTTGGAAAAAGCTCGGGCCGAGATTCATGAAGTGTTTGAAAATTCTTAAACGCATGTCTTCCATCGCGTAAGTGTGAAATTTTCCGAAGTTGCGGCGCCAGCCAAAACGAGTCAGACCCAAAACCGTGATGGCGGCAACCAGCAACAAGCTGGTGCGGCCGAGCTCTCCGAGGGGCTGGTGTTTTTCAATTTGATCAATACCGACTTTGAGAAGGAGCGGATAAAGACCGTCCAACGCGTTGGTGACGATCAAAAGCAAAATTCCAATGGTAAACGCCCGCGGCTGATCACGGATGTAGTGAATCAGGGGATTTTTAAAAAGTTTTGAGATTTCCGCAGTATTTTCTGGAATCGAGCTGTAGCCGGCCGACATAGGCTCCTAGTATCGCCCTGAACGCCGGCCCTCGCAAGTTTAGTTTTTGCCAGCAAAGACGCTCGCCAGCGAAGCTCCCATGTTCACTTTGAATTTCTCTTTCAGATCTGGCGAGTCTAAACCTTGCTCATAAGCGGAGCAGGTGATCTGAATTTGATCGATGCCAGCCCTCTTTGCATCGCGGGCCGTGGCGTCGATAAGAATCGACATCGTGGTCTCTTGAATATTGGTGATTTTAAAGGCCGAGGCTTTTTTCACCTTCACGGAAGGGGCCTTGAAAATATTTTTTGAGATCGTGGTTCGAAACTCACAGCTGTCCGAGGACGAGGAACTCGTGCGCATGAAGGTCTTTTTTTTCAGATCCCAGACGCTGGTATAAGGTACAAACTCTTCCGGTGTGAGCCCGGTTTTTTGCAACTGAAGCTCTTTTGTCAGGATCCATTCACTCCCAGGCGTCATTTTGAGAGGTTTGCCAGGGGCCATGGAAGTTGCCGCTGTTTTGGGCGACGGGGTTGTGGATTTTATCGTGGTTTTCGCGGCATGGGCGGCGTGAACCGCGGTGAAAGAGAGAAAGAAAATGAAAATCTGTTTTATCATGCCCCCCAGTTTTTCAAAATGGGCGGGCGTTGTAAACGGACAAAAAAAGGGACGGAGTAAATCCATCCCTTTTGCCAGGCCCCCCGAACTGAGGTCGATGGCCAAATCTAATTTCGAACTCCAGGTCGAAATTAGTAGTGCATCAATGCATTCACGTCGAGTTTACCTTCAGTGACAAGCTTGCCTTGGGCCGCTGGAATTTTCTTCGCGGAACCCAAGATCGCCGCTTTAACATCCCTCCAAGTTTTCTCAGGGTGGGCTGACCAGTACAAAGCGGCTGCTCCAGCAACATGCGGGGTCGCCATGGAAGTCCCGTCCCAAGTGGCGCGGAAGCCATACTTGTCGATAACAAGGTCAGAGTATTCGCTGCCAACAGTGGTCGAGAACACTTTCACGCCGGGGGCCGCGATGTGAACAGTTTTAGCGCCCCAGTTCGAGAATGAACCGAAGTTGTCGTTCGCATCCACCGCCGCGACGGAAATGATGTTTTCATGAGCGTAAGTGGCAGGATAAGAAGGCTTAGGATCCGTGTCGTTGCTGTAGCCGACACCTTGGTGGCCGTTACCAGCCGCCGCGATGAAGAGAACGTCTTTATCCATAGCGTATTGAACCGCATCACGAAGTGCTTGGTTCTCAGTGCCTTCGGCGGGGTCTTCACCCTCTGAACCCCAAGAGTTAGAAAGAACTTTCGCGCCGTTATCCACTGCATAGCGAATCGCTTTGATGGCGTCAGCAGTCGTACCGCCGCCTTTATCGCCGATGAAACGCAAAGCCATGATTTTTACGTTCGGAGCAACGCCAGAGATGCCAACGCCATTGCCACCGCGAGCTGCGACGTTGCCAGCACAGTGAGTTCCGTGGCCTGGATTGCCACCTGCAAGCAACTGCAAAGGTTCAACTGCCAAATCGTACGGTTTGTTGTCGTTAGAAACAAAGTCCCAGCCGATCACATCGTCGATGTAACCGTTATTGTCATCGTCGATACCGTTGTCAGGAATTTCATTTTGATTCCTCCACATGTTCGCAACCAAATCTTGGTGAGTGTAATCAACACCCGTGTCAATCACCGCGACGATCATCTCGGGAGAGCCCATTGAAACTTTCCAAGCTTCTTGTACGCCGATATCTTTCATGCCCCATTGGTTGTTGAACAAAGGATCCGTACCAACACCTTGCTGTGGAGCAGCAAGAATGTCTGGGTTGTCGATGTACTTCTTATCTTTTGCAAAGGTTCCCGCCATTGCCTTTTCGCGGGCGGCGTATTTCATTAAAGCCGCGCGGCGAAGAGGGTCTTGAACCGAGTAATCTTCCAACAAGTGAACCGGATAGTTCGGTTGAATGTAGGCAATCGCCGGGTTGGATTGAAGAGTCCTTATGTTGTGCGCGTTGATTTTTCCCCCTTTAACGCGGATCCATTGGTCATTCAATTGCTCAACTTTAGCACCACTGCCTTCAAATTGTGCAAAAAGCTGCATCGAGTAGCCCGCATTTGGAGCTAACTTGATCAAAACGTCCTGTTTGTGGTCTTTCTGAGCCGCGTGCGCGCTCAGAGACAAACTCATAGCTGCCGCTATAATGTGCAATAACATGGATTCCCCCTCACATGTTGAGTTACTGGACCATCGTTGGTCTCAATCTCCAATTCTAGAAACAAGCTCGCGCTGTAAGCAAATGCAAATCCAGAGGAGGGAGCGCATGCGTTGAAGTAATTGAAAGCCGCTCTCTAAATTATCTATCTAGTTGTCATGTCTCGCCATTTTCTGTAACTAATTGAGAGTTAAATGAAAATGGAGTGTCAAAATGAATTCAGCTGATGGATCAGTCATCCTGACTGACAAGTCCAATGGTTCGACGAAGCCGGACCAGTCGTTAGCGACTCAGTCACTCGACGACATGTCACGCGCTTATGCGTTCACAACTCGTCTCGATGATCTGGTTGCTTGGGGTAGAAAAAATTCTTTGTGGCCAATGCCGTATGGGACCGCTTGTTGTGGCATCGAACTCATGTCGGTGATGGGGCCCCGGTACGATCTCGCGCGATTCGGGGCCGAGGTTGTCCGATTTTCCCCTCGCCAAGCGGACTTGTTGCTGGTGGCGGGAACGATCACTGAAAAAATGGCGCCAGTTCTTGTGCGGATCTACGAACAAATGCTCGATCCAAAATACGTGATCTCTATGGGTGCTTGCGCAAGCTCTGGTGGCTTCTACCGCGCTTACCACGTTCTTCAAGGCTGCGACAAAGTCATCCCTGTGGACGTTTATGTCCCAGGTTGCCCTCCGACTCCGGAAGCCGTTTTGGATGGCGTGATGGCATTGCAGAGAATGATCGCGAAACACACACCACGTCCGTGGAAGGACCAATGGAAGTCGCCGTATGAGCAAACTCGATAATATCAAAACCGACCTTGCGTCGAAGTTTAATACCGCCAACTACAAATTCGTTCATGCGTTTGGTGACGATGTTTTGGAAATTCCAAAAGAAGACATCTTGCCCGTGCTCCGTCACTTCAAAGCGTCCCAGCGTTTTGATTTCTTGATGGACATTTGCGGCGTTGACTATCCAACACGCCAAAAACGTTTCGATGTGGTTTACCATTTGTTCTCGTCTAAAGACGGCTCGCGCTTGCGTATCAAATGCCCAGTGGGCGATGGCGAGTGGATTGATTCCGCAATCAACACCTGGGTGGGGGCGGACTGGTTTGAACGTGAAGCCTACGATATGTTTGGCATCAAGTTTAACGGTCACCCAAATCTTCGTAAGATTTTGACCCACCACCAGTTTGTCGGCCATCCACTTCGTAAAGATTACGAAGCCGATGCCCAACAACACTGCACAGAGCCATTGCCTATTCATTTCAACAACGAGCCGGGGGAGGATGGCTCCATCCTCAACGACAGATACGTTCCATTGAACATCGGTCCATCGCATCCAGCGATGCACGGAACTCTCCGTGTGATGGTGGAGCTTGACGGGGAAACCATCGTTCGCGCAAATCCAGAGATCGGCTATCTTCACCGCTGCTTTGAAAAAATGGCGGAAACCCATCCCTACAATCAGGTGATTCCGTACACGGACCGTTTGAACTACTGTTCAGCGCCGATGAATAATGTGGGTTACTGTAAAGCGGTTGAAAGGCTTTTGGGCGTGGAAATCCCGCCAAAAGCTCAAGCAATGCGTGTGGTATTGGCGGAGTTGTCACGTATTATCGACCACATCATCGCGGTGGGTACTGGCGGCGTGGATTTGGGCGCTCTCTCTGCGTTTTTCCACCTCTTCACCTACCGTGAAAAAGTTTATACTTTGTTTGAAAAACTCTGCGGCGCCCGTTTGACCGTGGCGATGACCCGCGTGGGCGGCATGGCTCAGGACACCCCCGAGGGCTGGTTCGACGATGTTCTCGTATTCTGCAAAGATATGCGCGGGCAAGTTGATGAGATCTCTCGCTTGATGCTGGACAATAAAATCTTCATCAAACGCACTCAAGGCGTTTGCCCGGTGACTGCGACTGAAGCGGTTCAATGGGGTTACACTGGTCCATTGCTCCGTGCTTCGGGCGTGAACCTCGATTTGCGCAAAGCGACCCCATACTATGGTTATGATGCTTTGAACTTCGACGTCCCCGTGGGGACGAGCGGTGATATCTATGACCGTTACCTCGTGCGTATCGAAGAGATGAAGCAAAGTATCCGGATCATCGAGCAAATCTGTAAAAACCCACCAAGTGGTGATTACACAATCCGCGATAAAGGCATTGTTCTTCCGGAGAAGAAGGATGTTTATGGAAACATCGAAGGTTTGATGAATCACTTCATGTTGATCATTAGAGGTCTTCGCCCGCCAGCGGGCGAAGTGTACGACGCGACGGAAGCAGCCAACGGTGAGTTGGGCTTCTACTTGGTCAGTGATGGTTCTGCGAACCCTTACCGTTTGAAAGTGCGTCCCCCTTGCTTCGCGATCTATCAATCGTTCCCGTCAGTGGTTAAGGGCGCGATGATTGCGGATGCGATTGCAACAGTAGCAAGTATGAATCTTATTGCCGGCGAACTAGACCGCTAACCGGCGGATGCTGAGGATGTGGAGGGCCGCGGGCCCGACACTGGACTGGAGAAAAAAGTATTATGGCTTTTAATTTGTCTGAAGAGGGAATTAAAAAAGTTAAGCAAGAACTCTCTCGTTATGAAACGAAAGAGTCCGCGATCATTCCAAGCCTGTTTGTCGCTCAAAAAGAGAACAACGGCTGGGTGAATAACGATGTGATCCACGCGCTTTCAAAAGTCATGGATATCCCCGCTAGTAAAATCAATGAAGTTTTCAAGTTCTATACAATGTTCAATCAAAAGAAGGTGGGCAAATTCCACGTTCAAGTTTGCACGAACATTTCTTGTGCATTGAACGGCAGCCGTGAGCTTGCAAACCACATCTGCCACGAACTTAAAACGAAGTTCGAAGAAGTGACGCCAGACGGCCGCTTCACGGTCTCTAAGGTGGAATGCCTTGGTTCTTGCGGGACGGCTCCGATGATGCAAGTGAATGACAAGTATTACGAGAATTTGACTCACGAATCCGCAATGAATTTGTTGAGGGGGATGAAGTAATGGAATCTAAACTACTGACAGAATTTTATCATCTTGATGAATTTCGCGGAATCGACGGTTACAAAAAAAATGGCGGTTACGTCGACCTGGGAAGAGCTTTGAAAATGCAACCGCAACAAATCATCGATGAAGTGAAGGCGTCCGGCCTTCGTGGCCGTGGTGGTGCGGGGTTCCCAACCGGAACGAAATGGTCTTTTCTTCCTAAAAACGGGGAACCTCGTTATCTATTGTGTAATGCCGATGAAGGGGAGCCCGGAACATTTAAAGACCGTTTGATGATGGAGCGGGCGCCGCACCAGCTTATTGAAGGCATGATTATCTCTGCTTTCGCCATCGGTTCTAAAAAATCTTACATCTACGTTCGTGGTGAGTATCACTATCCAATCTCCGTGTTGGAAAAAGCGATCCGCGAGGCTTACGATGCGGGTTACCTCGGTAAAAACATCCTCGGTTCGGGCTTTGATCACGACATGGACGTTTACTCAGGCGCTGGCGCTTACATCTGCGGCGAAGAGACGGGTATGATTTCTTCACTGGAGGGCGCAAAAGGCCAACCAAAATTGAAGCCGCCATTCCCGGCAGTTCAAGGTTACCTCCGTAAACCAACGATCGTGAATAACGTAGAAACACTGGCCGCGGTGAAGTACATCATCCGCGATGGCGCTCAAGCTTACCGTAAACATGGAACTGAAAAGTCTCCAGGTACGAAATTGTTTTCTCTTTCCGGCAACGTGATGAAGCCGGGTAACTACGAAGTGCCACTTGCGTATCCTTTGATTGATTTGATCAACAAAGAAGGTGGCGGGATGAAGTCCGGTCGCAAGCTCAAAGCGGTGATTCCGGGCGGCTCTTCGGCTCCTGTGATCACAGCGGCGGAAGTTGAAAAAGCCACGCTAGACTATGAATGCCTCGCAGGTATGGGCACGATGTTAGGGTCTGGCGCGGTGATCGTTATCGACGATTCCCAGTGCATGGTCGATATGTTGGGAGTTCTGACTCACTTCTATCACCACGAATCTTGCGGCCAGTGCACTCCATGTCGTGAAGGCACGGGTTGGTTGAACAAGATCGTTCACTCGATCTTGGAAGGCAAAGGCCGTTTGCAAGACATCGAATTGCTCGAGAAAGTCGCCGACAACATGAAGGGCCGCACGATTTGCGCGCTTTCAGATGCGGCCGCATTGCCAGTGTTGAGCTTTGTTTCTAAGTTCCGTGACGAATTTGAATTCTATGTTCGTGAAGGACGCTCTAAAGTGAAGGGTACGACGTATGCCGAAATGCACCATTAATGGTAAAGAAGTAGAAGTAAAAGAAGGCACAACGATCATCGAGGCCATGTATAAAAACAAGGATTCGATTGCCCACTATTGCTATCATCCAGGACTGAGTGTCGCGGGTGTGTGTCGTCTATGTATGGTGGAAATCGAAGGAAATCCACGTGTTCAAATTGCCTGCAATACCACAATCACTGAAGGCATGAAGATCAACAACACCTCTCAGAAGGTGAAAGATGCGACGAAGTGGGGTCTCGACTTCCATTTGATCAACCATCCGCTGGATTGCCCGATCTGTGACCAGGCCGGCGAATGTGGTCTTCAAGATCAGTACATGGAATTCGGTAAGTACGATCCGGAAATGGCCGAGAAGAAGCAAAAGAAACACAAAGTGGTCGATTTGGGTCCTACAGTAGTTTTGGATTCCGAAAGATGTATTTTGTGTTCTCGTTGCGTGCGCTTCACGGACGAAGTTTCTAAAACACACGAGTTGGGTCTTTTCAACCGCGGCGATCGCACTGAGATCGGCACGGTTGAAGGCATTCAATTGGATAACAAATATTCACTTAACGTGGTGGATATTTGTCCCGTGGGGGCTTTGACTTCGAAAGACTTCCGTTTCCGTCAGCGTGTTTGGTATCTCAAAGATTCTGAGACCGTGTGTACGGGCTGCTCTACCGGCTGCAATGTGAAAGTGTACTTCAATAAAGAAGGTATGTTCCGTGTGAAGCCTGTGTTCAATGAGCAAGTGAACGGTCATTGGATGTGCGATGAGGGGCGCGGTATCTACAAGTTCACAAACAAAGAAGCTCGTTTGTTGAAAGCGAAAAAAGGCCAAGGCGGCCACTGGGCAGAGATGGCTCCGGGGGCGGCGGCGAAAGAACTGTCCGCATCTTTGAAGTCAGCAAGTGGTGATTCAATAGCGTTGGTTTTGACCGCCCAGTACACTGTTGAAGAGTACGAAGCGATCGTTGGCACTTTCGTTAATACATTCAAAACTAAGAAGATCTTCTTCTGGATCAATAACAAAGAATCTTTCGAAACGTTTGATGGCTTGCTCCTCCGCGGTGACAAGAATCCAAACACGAAAGGCTTGTTGAAGGTTTTGGAAAAGCATGGAATTACCGCTTCTTGGGGTGATTTGACAGCGGGTCTTGCGAACGGTTCTATCAAAACCGTGGTGGTAGCGGGTCCTGAAAACCAAGCGGTTTTCCCGGATATGAAAGATCGTATTACGGAGCTTTCTAAGGCCCAGACCTTGATTTGGATGCAAGCGGGCTCTAACGACCAGTTGGCTGCATTAAAGGGCAATGTGACTTTGATTCCACTGAAAACTTTCGTGGAAAAAGATGGGACTTTCATCAATCACCAGGGTCTTGAGCAGAAGTTCAAGCGAGCGACAACGATCGTCTCTGAAGCTTTGACTTTGGATCAAGCGGCTAGCTTGCTCTCGGGCCAAGAGATCAAAATCTCAGTTCCCGTTGCGGTTGAAACATTTGTCGAGACCAACCGTCGTCCAGACGAGGTGATGCTTGAGCACAGAAAGAAAAATGAATTCGTATTCAAGAGAGGGGCTCTATGAGCGTAGTTCAAAATAATTCCGAAAAAAATAAGTGGTATCTGATCGGTATTTTGGGCGGTATGGGCATCACCATGAAGCACTTGGTGAAGAATCTTCTGAACAAAAAGAAGATGGTTACTTTGAATTACCCAGAGGAGAAGTATGAATACTCTCCGCGCTTCAAAGGGAACCACGTTTTGACAGTAAAGAAAGACGGCTCTCTTCGTTGCACGGCTTGTATGTTGTGTGCGACGAACTGCCCGGCGGAATGTATCAAAATTACGGCTGCTGAGCACGACGATCCCACTGTTGAAAAATTCCCAATCAGCTACGAAATTGATATTCTTCGTTGCGTCTTCTGTGGTTTTTGCGAAGAAGCGTGCCCAGTGGACGCCATCCGCATGGGTCCGGAGTGGCAAACTCCGGGCGTGAACGGCAACAACTTTATCTACGACATCAATCACTTGGCATATCGTCCAAGCCTGAAGGGTGGAATTCTCACCCACGTCGACGACGAAGAAAGACACAAAGCCGGAATCTAAAAGGTACGCCGTACCTTTTTCGGATGCGCCGAGTAAAAGTTAAATTACGATTGAGCCCACGGTGAGGAACAAACTCATAGCCGATGAAATCAATATCCGGACGAAGAAGGCCAATCATCAAACCCGCCCGCCCGTAGCCCGAACCAAGATCGATAAAGCGAGTGCATGGGGCTGGGTTGATTTCACGAAGAGCGTTGAGCAGCGTTGAATATGAAGATTGTACACCGATGCCGGGTTCCCTTAAAAGGTGGAACTCATTCCAGGATTTTGAAAAGATTTTTGAACTCGCCATCGCCTCGGAATTGTTGTTAAAATTATATGCATGATGATTCGGTGTATTCTATTTGTGATAGTTATTTGCTTTACCGTGCAAGGCGGGGCGTTTGAAATTCAGGAAACTCCTAAAGAAGGTTTCGGAGGCGGTCACAACGTCAATCCTCAGGACTTTCCCACAAAAAGTTTTAGCTTTGGAACGTGCTCTGAGCGAATCCCGGTAAAGCCTGGCTCCAATCCTTGGCTTAGAGTTGTAAAAAGAAAAGGGAAGAAGGCCGCGATGAATCCTGATCCGGTTTCAACGGTCGAGTCATATTATGTGACTCCAGGGAACCATGAAAAGCGTTTTTCAATCATCAATCAAGAGGATTCCATCTACGATACCCCGACGACCCTGGCGCGTATTGATTGCAGGCACGGCTTGATTTACTTCCAGCATGTGATTCGCGAGCCGATTCCGACCAACCAGTATCGAGTGTATGACCTTATCAGTGGGGAAGAGTATCAGGTCACGGAAGGGGCCGTGACGATTTCCCCGGACGGCAGCTATATGATTACGGCAGGTGCCGCCGACCGCGATATGAAGTGTGGGCGTTCACCGAGTTGTGATATCGATATCAAGCTTTACCAGTGCAAAAAGCGCAAATCTCAGGGCGCGGCTTGCGATCTTCAGGCTGAAAAGAAATACACTGTCAGCAAGCATGGCAAGGCGGCATCTTTTAGCCCAGTGCCGTTGAAATGGAATTGGAATAAGCACCGAAAAAAACTCAAAGCCACTCTCGGTGGTTCGTCACGCAGCCCCAGCAAGATCAATTGCAATGTGCTGCCCGCATTTAGTTGCAGCGTCGCGAAGAAGGGCTCACTCGAGTTTACAGCGAAAGAATAGCCTACACGCGATTTCGCATCGAGAACTTCTGAATCGCAAAATCCAAGAACAGGATCACGAGGCATGGCATCCAGAGGTAGAAAAACTCATTCTTCATGATGAAGAGTCCTTGCTCCATAAAACGCTCAAGACTGAGCGGCGACACCTCGAGTGGCCGCCATGGAAAGAAATAGCGGTTGCAGTTTGCTGGCCAGAAGACGGCCACTCCAAGTCCGCCATTGGTGAGCGCATCGATCAGGCCATGTGAAGAGATGCCTAAGAAAAATCCCCAAAAGCAATCTTTGTTCAGGCGATAGCCGTCGGTACGCACGAGGGCTTTATAGACCAACA
This sequence comes from Pseudobdellovibrionaceae bacterium, assembly GCA_039810425.1. GTDB lineage: Bacteria > Bdellovibrionota > Bdellovibrionia > Bdellovibrionales > Bdellovibrionaceae > JACMRP01. The sequence continues at coordinate 29,927 of JBDHWW010000004.1, forward strand.
ACAGAACGCTGGCGGCGATCAGGGCAATGGCGATGGAGTGAAAAGCTCCACGATGTCCGTAGCAATCGTTGTAAGGGATGCCATAGGCTTTCATTCCTAAGATATCGAGATCCGGCAGCATCGGCGCGAGAAACGCCATGATCCAATAGACCGGACTTACGGGCTTACGCACGCAAATGCGCGCCAAAGTGTAACCGACTATCCCGTGAGTCATAATCGTAGCCATATTAGAACCCGCGTCCCCAGCCAGAGAAATCGATGATGATGCGGCCTTCGTTTGTCGTAATCAGCAAGCGGCCCGTAGTGAAACCCTCGTTCCAAGGTTGAAAGCGAACGTGAATGGTACAGGTGCTCGCCGGCGGCAAGGTCGCAGGGCAATTGTAGACGGCATTGAAATCAATGCCACTGATGCCAATGCGCTTGATGAGCAAGGGGGCTGGGCCATGATTGGTCAACTTGAAATCAGCGTAGATAGGGAAGTTGCGAGTCGTGGAGCCGAAATTATAGCGGTAATACTGGTCCCCAGCCGGCTGAAAAGCTTCGGAGGTTACTGCGATTTCGATCGGCGATTGGATGTCCGATGCAAACGCCGAAAGGGAGAAAAGCAAAGCGGTCGCCAGCGAAAGAACGAGTTTCATGGTGGCCTCCATATAAAAGAGTTACATTTAACTAAATTGCATCCTGAAAATTGGGCAATGACAAGGTTCTTATCTTCAATTCTTGCATTTTCGCATTCTACGAAGTACTCCCATGCCTTCAAAGAGGTGAAAAATGGGTGATTTGGAATTTTATCTTTATAAAGTGCCGTCTGAAATCGGCGATTGGCTCGCGGTTTTTGAAAAGGATGAGTTGATTTACCTAGACAGCTACAACCAAGGTAGAAAGCAGATGGAAGCGTTTTTGGAAAAATTCCTGCATCAGCATTACCATTTCCACATCGGCAAATTTCAGCCTGCAAAATGGACGAAAGGAAACTTCTGGACCAAAAAACATAAGATCAAACTTCAAGGGACAGAGTTCCAAATGAAGGTGTGGCTTGAACTCTTGAAGATCCCACGCGGAACTTGTGTGACCTACTCAGATATTGCAAAAAAGATCAAAAGACCCCGCGCCGTTCGCGCGGTCGGTACGGCCATCGGTCAAAATCCGGTGTGTGTGTGGATCCCTTGCCATCGTGTGATTGCCAAAAGTGGAAGCGCGTTTAAATATCGTGGTGGCAGCGAAACCAAAATCGGTCTTCTGCAAAAAGAAGGCGCTCTCGCTATTTCGAAATCTTCGAAGTAAAAACGGGCCCCTTTAAGTGTTGATAAGGGAGAGCTGGCTCCGTCGGTCTTCCACCAACTGAGTGAATCTCGGCCGTGCCTCGAGGCAAACTGACACCAAAACCGCAGAAATTATTCCGGCATAAGATTTGCTTACCTCGCCTTTGACACCACCAAGGGGGGGAGCAAAATGTACCAACTAAAAAAATATATTGCCGTCTTGTCGATGGCAGCCATGAGCTTCAGTGTTTCTGTTCAGGCAGCAACACCATCTGAGAAGCTCACGACGACACTTATAAGAACAGCCGCTTCTGGCGTTCAAGCAACAGACTCACTCGTAAAGAATGTCTTTAGACAAGAGCAGATTCAGGTTCCTTACACGGTTCAAGAACCCTATACGGAAACTGAAACATATTATGAAAACGTTCCTTATCAAGATACTGAAACCTACTACGAAAATGTTCCTTATCAAGATCAAGAAGCTTATACAGACTACGAACAATATACAGATTACGAATATCGTTGTGAAGAGCGCAGCCGCGTTGAGCGCGTTTGCCACGATGTCGAAAGTTGCCATATCGCTCCGGGCACAGGCCCTGGCGGTGGACCGAACCGTGTTTGCACGACACAACCTGTATGCGAGAACGTCACTCGCCGGTATCGAGAGTGCGACAACGTGCCTGTGACTAAAACACGTGCTGTGACCAAGTACCGCACCGTGACTCGTTACCGTCAAGAACAGCGTACACGAACGGTGACTCGTTACCGCCAGGAACAGCGTACACGAACGGTGACGAAGTACCGTGACAAGCAAGTGTGTTGCAAAACTGAAACAAGAACCGTGTTTGATCACCAGTTTAAGATGCCAGTAGTTTTAAATTTCCCGGCAGAAACAGTTTTGGTCGGCAATGAGCAAGAAAGCTTCACGGTCTCCCTCTCAGGAACAGAAGCGGCTCCCGCGGTTCAGTTTGCCCCGAAAGCCACTTTGTTTGGCTACGCGATTGATCATCAGGAATTTCGCGGTGGCGCGATGGTCATTGATTTGAAGCGTGTGGCCCTTTATACGCAAGACCTGTTGGGTGTCGCGAGCATCAAAGGGCTTGGCCTTCGTTTGACGAAAGACGGCGCTGAAATCCGTTTCAATGATCAAGGTTTGCGTCCGCGTGTGGCGTCCGCCTACAGCTATCAAATTCATGAAGTCGGCGCTCAAGATGTTTTGGCGCAAGGCTCATGGAGCGCCCAAGGTGCGCAAGTTATGATTCCCGTGCAAGTCGCTTTGATTGAGAACAAAACATATCAATTGGATATTCGGGTCGTTCGCCAAGGTTTGCCTTTGGCAGCCGATATCGATGTAGTGGTTTCTGCAACTCAAAAGTTGTCCTCGCTGAAGGATGCCGGCGTTTATACTAATAAAGCGATGGTGAATACCTTCGAGATCCGTGGCGAAAAAGAAATGGCTCGGTTGTTCTTCCGTGATCAGTCACCAGAGGACGAAGGCGTCAGCACGATCTATAAGATCGAGATTCTGGCAGGTGACAAAACCAGCAAAAAGGTGCTCGCGGTAAAAGAAATCGCCCGAGAAAACATGATTGTGACGACGAAAGCTTTCTTCCGTATGTTGTTAGGTGCTGACTTGGGCGTTCCAGCTCAGGTGGTGAAAGATCAGCTCGACGCTGGTAAAACCGTGACGGCCCGGGTGACTGTGACTCGCCAGCATGTCGGCTTAAACGAAGGAAGTCCGGTTTCATTTGTTCTGAATCACACAGCGATACTCAAAAAAGAGTAGTCGGCGGTTAAGTTCATAAGATGAACTTCCTAAAAACCTCAGCGAAGAGACGCTGAGGTTTTTTTAATCCAGTCAAGGTAGTAGAACACGCTGGTATAGATCGCATCGTAGCGGCAGATGTCAAAGTCTTTGCGTTTTTTTGCTTCAGTGTTTGTCGAGTATACGGCGGAAGCTACGCCGAACAACACGTCATGATTGTCAATTTCAGAAAATGCGGGACCGCCCGAATCACCGTAACAGATTCCATGTCCATTCGTTTGATCCACTAAGAACTGCGTTTGGGTGGTTGAAATGCGATGGCCCCTCACGGTCTGCGTTGTATAGCGTAGAACGCCACTGCCACGGGGAATGTCGTCGCGAGCGGTGATCGCGCCATAGCCGGCGGCGAAAAAACGATCGCTCATGCGCCGCAGATCTCGCGACGTCGGTAAAGCCATCGGCGCAAACCCTTCAGGCGCTTCGCCTTCAAGGCGAATCACGCCGATGTCGTTACGATCCTCGTAAGCCACGGCATTGTAGCTGGAATTTGCCTTCATCGAAGAGGCGGTGCGGGTGATGGTCTCAAAGGTGCGGGGACTCTTACTGAAATGAATCGTGTAAGTGTGTTCAGTGGCCTCATCGATACAGTGGGCGGCCGTCAGAACGATGTTCTTGGAAACCAGAGTACCAGTGCACCAGTATCCAATGCCCGCATTGTGAATGGCCACCACATGCTTGGCGAAGTCCTCGGGGCCGACAACCTGGCCCCCCACAATAGAACTTGAATTGGGAGCCCGTAGTTGAGCGTTGTGAGGCGCCCGGGGACCGCAACCAACACCGGCGAATAAGATAAAATAAATAAAATGTTTTTTCATGGAATCGAGTATCTATTCAGCCCGGTGATCAAGGACAAGTGACGTTGTTGTCATTGACGGAAATATCTACGGCAGCGGAACGGACCGTATAAACTGCTGGAAAAAAGGGCTGGCACACGGGATCAGTTTGCCTAATAGACGATGAGTTTTAGAAGAAGGTTCCCATGAAGGGGAGAAGCCCTCATTGAAGGGCTTCGAAATTTTCAATTCGTGGCTTAAGCCATTTTCAGATAGAGCTGCCATTGGCGCATGCCCATTTCGAATTCGAGGCGGGCGAGTTGCATTTCGATTTTGATTTGTGTGAGTTTGGCCTTTGAAGCGTCCTGGAATTCGCTCTTCATGCGCTCATAGTCTTCAGCGAGCTTTTTCATTCTTATTTGCGCGGTTAATATCTTTTCGCGCAGGTTTTCGAGTTGCTCTTCAGAGAAACCACGGCTCTTCATTTTCAAACCTTCAACTTGCAAGCGAGCTTTCAAGATTTCAGCATTTGAAATTTGGCGAAGTTTTGTTGCCAGGCCCATCCACTTCAATGTGAGGATCGTCCACTTGGTTGGATCCCAGTGATACCAGCGGATGCCGTTGCGGTAGTCGATCTGGAATTTGTGGTGGAAGTTATGGTAGCCCTCACCATGAGTGAGGAAGGCAACGAATAAGCTGTCACGGGCCGAAATTTCCTTAGAGTAAGTTTGTTTGCCCAAAGTGTGGCAAAGAGAGTTTACGAAGAATGTGCTTTGTTGGGTCAGGGCAATGCGCAAGCCACCAGCGATTGCAAGACCCGCCAGAGCGCTGCCGAGGAAGTAACCGATCACCGCTGGAAATAAAAAGCCTGTCGCAATCGCTATCCACACGTAGTACTTGTCTTGCAAGCGCACCATCGTGTCGTTTTCAAGGTCCGGAGCTTGGATTGGCAAATTGACGCTCGTTTTGCGGAACATCCATCCCATGTGGGCGTACCAGAAGCCTTCTTGAATGTTGTAGGGATCATTTTCACTGTCGATTTTGGAGTGGTGACGGCGGTGATCCGAAGACCACTTCAGGCAAGAACCTTGGAAGCCCGAAGCTCCAATCAACAAAAACATCGCCTTCATGAAGGGGTGGGCATCGTAACTTTTGTGAGAGAAGAGGCGGTGATAGCCGGCCGTAATGCTAAGATTTGTAGCAGCTGCGAAAACAAAGCCGAAAGCGATGATGCCCCAATTCACATGATCCGTCGTGAGGAAATAAACAATTGTCAAGATCATGGAAAAGAGAGGGTTCAAGACCAAGAACAGGGACACAGTGAGGTCGTACCGCGAAAGCCATCGCTTAAACCCTTGTCTCAGAGAATTTTTTTGCATTAAGTTAATTCCTCCAACTGAATTTTATTGTGCCCGGAAAGAAGGGGTTTTTCCAATGGAAACACAATTTTGACAACCAAATGAATAAAAATGAAAAAAGGCCGCACCGGTTATAATGGGGTGCAGCCTTTTCCGTTTGTTTTCAATTTTGTTTCTCTTTGAATTAGATGCCGAAGCCGAGCAGCACCTTTACATAAGACCCTGACATATTGATATCTTGATCGGCGAGGTTTCCGGTCTTGTCATGGGCCTCTTTCCAACGGAAGTCCTCATAACCGGCCTCCGCACCCACATGGAAGCCAATAAGCTTCACACCCGCCTCTAAGCCGATGCTGTAAGAAGAGATTTTTGTCGAGGATAAGTTCGCTGTTTCTACGGAGTTTGTAATCGCCTTGATTTCACCCGAATGAGAAAGGCCGTAACTCGCGATTGGTCCCAAGAATATGAGCGTATCAATCAAGCGATAGTTTAACAGCAGCGCCGTGCGCGTGTAGTTGGCCTTGAACTCAAGTCCGCTTTGGCTCGCATTGACCCCCATGTTTTCATAGCGGACCCCAAAGCCGACCGGGAAGAGAGGTGGGGAAATGATCACATCCGCACCTAGACCATAGGTTGGGGCGATGGCTGGCAAGCTGCTTTGACCCGGAAAGAGCGGACCCAAGTCAGGCTTTGAAGCCAGCAAGCCGTAAGTGAGACGCGCTTCAAACACCGCGTGCGCTGGCACGGAAAGCAAAGAGCCCGTCATAATTGTGAAGACAAAAAGAAGTAGACGTTTCATACGGATTATTCCTCCTGAGGAAATCAGAATTTCATTGTATCTCGGGGATTTCTGGAGGGTCCATTGTAAAATCCAAATCGGACCTTGGTCTCTGGACATGCGCTTCCCGTGTTTTTAAAAAATCTTTGTGATACCTTTGATTTATGAAGTTAGCCCTCGTCCCGTTGGAAGAATGGGAAAGACTTAACGAGCAGTTAAAAAACCACTTTGACTTAGCGTCAGATCATTCCGCAAAAATCTACAGAGGAATGGCACACGCTGTTTTTGAGATCGGTCAGGGAACCGCGCAATTCATGTCGCACAGACGCAGCCTCGGCGCGCTCAAAGGGCAGACCCCTTACTTCGAATCACTTCTTCCATATTTTTACAAAGAAGTTTACGGCGTTCAAACGGTGAACCATCAAGCGCTGACTGATCCGGAAGCGTGGGTGAACGGCTTAAAGAAAGACACGATTTTTGTTTTGCATGCCGAAGATCACCCCGTGACCGGCGAGCTTTACAATTACGACCGCCTCGATGAGCTTTTGAACGAGAAAAAAATCTTTTCTTTCCGTGCCTCGCACTTTCGTTACAATTACGAAAAATCTCCCCTCCGTCCATACTCTGTTCGTATTTGCTATTTGAATAGTGATCTTGCGGTGGCATTTTGCGGTGAGCGCTATAAAACCCCGCCACTCATTGCGCCGCAGATGAACTGGGAGCCATCACGGGTTCTCGAGACCGTTCGTAAGATTCATGTCAGTCCACAAGATCAAGCGCTCGTGGAAAACTTCGAGGAGTCTTTCGCTGATATTGCTTCGCCCTGGTTTGCACCGTCGGCTGCGCGCTTATATGATCGTGTTCTGTTGAAGTTTCCCGATGTGAATGGCGAAGCTCTTTTGCAGCGTCTTTTTGATCATCTGCAAGTGGACCCTTCGAAATACTACGAAACGTTGGACACCACGAACCTCTGCCGTTGGCTGCATTTTAAGACATTCACCAGTTGGTGGGAGCCAAAACCGTCTACGGAAGATCTGGCGTCCTTGTTGGTGATCGACTCCGGGTGGCTTGTTACAAAAGATTTTGCCAAGATCCTTAAAACGACCTATGAAGAGATCAAGGCTGAGCAGAGCTGGTAGTTTACCAACCCAAGATGTGCGGCCTCTGTTGTGTGGGGTCCCGTCCGTGGAAGTCAAAGAACGTTTCATCATTTTGCGAGCAATGAAGTATTCTGAAGCGGATCTCATTTTGCACGCGATCTCCCCGGTCGGGGAAAAACTGTCATTTTTGGCCCGTGGAGCGCTGAAAAGTAAAAAGCGTTTCGGTGGCGGCGTGCTTGAGCCCTCACATTTCGTGCAGTTCACTTATAAGCAGGCCAGCGAAGGAAAAATCAACACATTGAATGAAGCGACCTTGCTGAATGATTTTAAAAAAATCCGCCAGGATTATGATCATCTCGAATTCGCATTGCACGTTCTAGAGTGCATCTCGCGCGTGAGCCAAGGAGGTGACAGGAACTCTGAAGCCCTCTTCAATCTTTTGGGAAATACCTTGAAAGCCGTTGAAAACACGCAGGATGTGATGTTGCTAAAAATGCATTTCTATCTCAAGTTCATGATGCAGCAGGGGGTTCTGACGCCAGAGCCGTGGATGGCTCCGCTACTTCGCACCAACATCATGGAAAACAATACGCTTGTGGGTGATAAGAATCTGAAGAAGGACCTTACTCTGCACATGTCTTCGATTGAATCAGCAACTCAGCAGTATTTAAAGACCGCGGAAAATCACTCATAAACTTTTTTACGCTTGCCCGGTGTGGCGCTTAGGGGATGATGGGTCTCGAGAGTGCACGCCAACTGATCGACCCCAAGGTGAGTGTACTTTTCCGTCGCTTGCAGGCTTTCGTGACCGAGGAGCTCTTGCAGAGTTCTTAGATTTGCGCCGCTACTAAGTAGGTGTGTCGCAAAGCTATGGCGAAGTGCATGGGGATGCAGCGGTTTCATCAACTGCGCTTTAGCTCCACGGCTACGGACCCACTCATAGGCGACGCGCGGACTGAGAGGGGCCCCGCCGAAGATGTAGTCGCCTTCACCCTCTTTGCGGAGCTTTTGCAAAACTTCCATCGCCATACTTGGCAAAATCACGATGCGTTCTTTTCCGCCTTTGCCGTTCAAACGCAGGCTTCTCGTTGAGACGTGCACGTCTGACCAGCGGAGCCCGCAGGCTTCGCTCACCCGCAGGCCACCTCCATAGAGGACTAAAAACATCGCGCGGTCCTGCAGCTTGCGGAGAGTTTCCGCTTCGCGGTCATAAGAATGCAGAACCGCGAGGGCTTCATCGACGCTGAGGAAATGAGGCAGTTTTTTAGGAACTTTCGGGCAATGAAGTTGAGTTGAAAGATCGCGTTCTGTGAGCTGCTCCTGGTAGGCCCAACCAAAAAAGCTCTTTAAAGTAGCGGTCTTGCGGTTGCGGGAAGCCAAAGAAAGGCCGGCCCAGCGATTCAGGGCTTCGCGGGCAAGACCTAAAATCTCGATCTCGGAGGGGTTTGAGGACGATCTCCATTTGTCCTCGGAACCGAAGGCCTGCTCTAAGTCCTTGCGGTAGGCTTTCAGGGTGAGAGGGGATGAAGATTTTACAAAGTCCATATATTTCAAATATTTAGGTATGCATTTGAAGAGATTTAAGTCGTTGGTGGCCATGCCTAAAATCCATTCTTTTAGATTTTACGGGGTCCTAAAAAAAGTATAATGCCATGCAAAAAATCGCTTGCATAAATTACAGTCCGCCAGTTATATTGCATCACGTTAGATGCGCTGTATCAAAATTAGAATATTCGAAAGGCGGCACGTAATGGAGAACAACAACGGTTCATCGTCCTCAACTACTGTTTTACCTTCTTCCCAAAACACACAGCAAGTTCTTTGGAACAACTCAGTCCAAAAATCGAGCGAGAATAAGACGATTGTCTATCAATCAGAGATCATGGGTTCTTTGATGAAGATGATTGATCGCGTAGCCCCCTCTGCTGCGAATATCCTCGTTCTGGGTGAGTCTGGTACGGGTAAAGAGCTTATCGCTCGTCATATTCATGAAAAATCAAATCGTCGCAATAAGCCGTTTGTGGCTATCAATTGCGGCGCTCTTCGCGAGACTCTGCTTGAGAGCGAACTTTTCGGACACGAGAAAGGTTCATTCACAGGCGCGTATAACAAGAAAATCGGTTTGGCTGAAGTTGCTAACGGCGGGACCTTGTTCCTCGACGAAATTGGTGAATTGAGTCCAGGCATTCAAGCAAAACTCCTTCGCTTCATCCAAGAAGGTGAGTTGTATCGTGTGGGTGGCAAAGATCCAATCAAAGTAGACATCCGTTTGATCTCTGCGACGAACCGTGAGTTGGACGCCGAAGTTCAACGCGGCAACTTCCGTGAGGACTTGTTCTATCGCATCAACACGATCGTCGTAAATTCCCCGCCACTCCGCCGTCGTCGTGAAGATATCCCGGCGCTGGTGAACCACTTCCTGGGCAGCGCGACTCATTCTTACTTGAACCGTGGTCGTAACATTGCTGACGATGCTTTGAAGGTGCTTCAAAAATACGACTGGCCGGGTAATATCCGTGAATTGCAAAACGTTTGTGAGCGTTTGCAGATCCTCTCTGAAGGTCACACGATCATGATCAACGATCTTCCCGAGAACGTTCGTAATCCTGAGAAAGCGGACGACATCATTGATTACGATCCAAGCTTGACTCTTCATGAGCTCGAGAAGCGTTACATCTTGAAGGCGTTGGCTCACTTCGGTGGCAACAAAACTCAAGCTGCTAACAACTTGGGTATCACGATTAAGACTCTCTATAACAAACTCCATGAGTACGGAGAGTTCGAGAAGTTCGCAGTTCACTCTAAACCGGTGAAGTAATTCTTCGTCGAGGTTTTCCGAATGAAGCGTTGTTTGTTAATGCTCTCCATACCGTTCCTGACATGCTCAGTCTTTGCCAAGGCTGAGCATTCTTGTATGTACCTTCACATTGATGATGCGATGATTTTGAATCAGGCGCGAGCGCCGATTTATAGCCGCCTCAGCGATGGTGAGAGTGATGGCGTCAGTGAGGCCATGATCTCATTCGAGAAGGGCCTGCTCCGTGCCGCGAGTATCGCTGATGCGGTGGCATTCCCTCTGCAAGTTTCTGGCATTCCTATTCTTTGTGTCGACTACGTTCACATGAGCGAGACTCCGCCGTTCCGCAATTCATTTGCGCAAGGAGCGCCGAAGCTGTCGCAATTCCATCAGTTGGATATTTACGCGGTTAAAGTCGCGCTGACTGCGGCTTTACAGTCTGATGATTTTGAATCCCTGATTGAAATCGCCACTCAGAATATTGAAGTCCTAGAGAGGGAGAAGCGCTTTAACTGTATGGTTCATCATTTCTTAGAGAGCATTCGTCGTGTTGCAGGACTGGCTCCGCAGTATCAGGCCATGGCGAAAAGTAAGTTGAGTGCCTACGGAACGAAGCTGATTTCGAAAAAAGTTCTCAAGGGACATATCAAATATTTGGATGAAGCTGCACACATTGATCTGCTGGCTGCTCCTGTGCAGGCTCAGAACATTCCTATTATTTGCCAGGATGTTCCTCATACCCCGCTCGCGCCAAACCTGCTCCAGCAGTAGTTCTCCTGCTAGGATTCTATTAATAAAACTATCAGGGATTGTTCCTTGCACCTTCAGACGCGACGGCGGTCTAGGCATTGAATAAAAAAATCGTGCTGAGAGTCAGTAAAATATTTTTCATACAGCCACTCTATCGCGGCGGCGCACTCACCGCAAATGACGAAGTCTTGACGACTTATTCATATCCGCTAATGAGTCCACAGGGATTCAACCCACGCGCCATCTTTCTGGAGTATTTGCGACTTCAAAGTCTCATCTTTTTTCCAGATGCACAGGGTGAATGTCGGCCCTTCGTGATGGATGTAGCCGCAGTACATTTGATTGTCTGAGAAGTACAGATAACCTTGGCCGGTTTTTTGTTTCTGCTTGTAAGTCGTTACAAATAGGCGGTCTTTCGTATCTTTTGTCGCATGCACATGTTTCACCACGATTTCTTCGTCGGGGACAGAGCCAAGCCAGTGGCCGACCAGATTTCTGGGCGCCTGGCCCAGTGGCCATGGCGAAGGATTGTCTTCACCGCTGCGACGACCGTAACTCAGCGACACATTCATGAAAACGAGGAAGAGGACGAGGTATTTCATAGGTGGCCTTCTTGGTGGTGAATCGCGAGTTTAAGTCCAGAGCTTAAGTGATAGCCTTGGCGCGACCGCAGAATATACTTACTTTGTTGAGGATCGGGTTCAATCAGCGTCCGCGCCCGTTTAATAGTCACATAAATCGTATTGTCATGAACGGACGGATTATAAGGAGTCTGCCAGAGTCTTTCCGCGAGTTCTTCTTTAGAAAAAGCAACGCCGGGATTTTCCATCAACAGTCGCATTAAGCTCATCAGGATAAATTGATTTTTGAGCTCGATGGGCCCTTTGGTTTTCTCAATCAACAGTTTGTTGTGCTCATCCAAGATCAGATCAAATTCCGAAATAGGGGCGGCGCCAAGACGACCGCGGAGGTTGTTCACGTTCCGATTCAGTTTCACATAATTGGCCGTGTCGACCATTCGGTGCGCGAGATCCAGATAAATTCGGGCATTGTCTTTGTCGTCGTTTTCCAGATAGACGTAACCGATAGTGGAAATGATTGAGACATTTAAAAAGTTGTTTTTCACATTTTTGACGAGGTCGTACGCGCGCCAAATATAATTCAAAGCTCTGGCGCCGTTTTTATCGGCTAGGGCTTTATTCGCCTTAATCACATTGACCGAAACTTGGAGTTCGGCCCGTTGAAGTTCTTGGGCGATGGTCTCGAGCTGGGCGATTTTGAGATCTATTTGATCGAGGTCTTTCTTCAAAATAAGTGAAATGAAAATACAGCCAAACAGGGCCAAGAAAAGCGGGTAGTGATGGCGGCTCTCGATCGCATGGCTGAGGGATTTTTCAAGCAAACTCATGCCATCGAGAGGGCGCTTCTCGTCAAAAGCGCTGTAGCCCAGAAGGTAATTCATCACCGCAAGCCCGTAATCACCAAACTCATTTAAGCGGGGGTGAGCTTCCTCGAGCAGGTGCAGGCGCGATGCGGTCATCTCCGCCTCGATATAGATTCGCAGGCGCATGAGGACAGCCTCGATGTACTGATCCTGGTCTATGTCGGGCAAATCACAAAAAGCCTCGAGTGATTCGAGGGCTTTTTGAAAGTCTCCTTGGTGGAAGCGGCTTTGGCCGAGATCAAACAAACTCATTGAAGACAGGTTTTGTCATTTTTTAGATGCGTGCGCAATAAGAATGACAGGAAATTAAATCTTTAAACTCCGTGTTGTGTCGTGAAGTTGAAAGTTGCGGCGAAAAAAACGCAAAAAAAAAGACCACCCTGAGGGCGGTCTTTTTCACGAGAAGTGAGTCTCAGGGATTAGAAGTAACCTTCTTCATCGTCGTCGTCATCGTCGTCGTCCTCATCATCGTCGTCATCGTCGTCAGGCTTGCTAGGAGTATCTTCCATGTCTTCGAAAGAGTCGTCTTCTTGCTCTTCAGCGCCTTCCCAGTCTTCGTCGCTGATGGGTTCTTCTTCGATATCAACCATGCTTTCGAGCTCATTTTCGTCGTCGAACTCGTTAGAGATATCGTCCAAAGCGGTTTCAGGTTTGATCGCGGCAACCGTTGCAGCACCTACAACCGCACCCACTACAGCTGCTTTTTTAACTTTTGAAGCCGGAGATTTTTTTGCCTTTGACGCAGCTTTTTTTGCTGCGGGCTTTTTAGCTGCCTTCTTAGTGACTTTTTTTGCAGCCTTTTTTGGAGCTGCTTTTTTAGTCGCTTTCTTAGTAGGTTTAGCGGCTTTTTTCGGAGCTGCTTTCTTAGTTGCTTTTTTGGCAGCCTTTTTTGGCGCCGCTTTTTTTGTTTTTTTGGTTTTCGATGCTTTTTTTGCCATGAGGTGCCCCCTTAGAAGTTAAATCGCATGGAATAGAGCCTAGCGATTTTTTAGGGGGCAAGCAATAGATAATTACACTCTCACGGGCGCCTGACCTAAGTCCTTTACGTCACACCCTGGTCATTAGAAGCGGAAGTGGTCATCAATGATCGCTGCTATAGAATCCGGCATTTGTGTATTCATGAAAAACCCGCCATTGAAGCCACTCTTTGCGGGCACTGTGTGAAAATAACCAATCGTGTCCACGCCCCTGCGGATCGGAAAAGAGATTGCAACATAAGGATCAAATGGGCTGGAAAGAAAGACGCCGACCACATTGACGCCAATGTATAAATTGAACTTCACGTTGTTTTTGCCAGGAATCGCAATCGCAACGCTTGGCAACTCGCCACTGGCCACCTGCGGAAGCGGGTCTCCATTTGGCAAACGGGCAGGGTTTAAGAAGCTTGCTCCTTTGCGCACATAGCGTAAAGGAACACTCAAGGCGAGGTAAGAAGCTCCTTTATCGTCCTTATAAGTCATGAAAGTCACGTCCGGAAGGTCGGGAATAGCTCCCTGAGTGCCATCAATATAGGGATTTACCTGGAGCGGGAGAATGAGCAAGAGCGCATTATTTGCCTTGTCGATATCAACAACCAAGCTGCCATCGTCGTTACCGCCGGAGATCATTCCCTTATATTGAAGCTTTTGGTAAGCGTCCGGATCGGTTGGGTTTACGCCCGGATCTACGCCACCATTGCCCACGGAGCCCGAGTGATTGCTGCTATTGTCGAAAATCGAGTTGGCGAACTGGAAACCGCCGTTGTTGCCACAGGCAGTAAGGCTCAGAAGTGTGCAAGTAACTGCTAAACTTTTAAAGATGGTTGGTCGTAACATAGATCCTCCCGACACCTTATTTTTCGGATAAAGGTCGGGTAGACTTTAGTTAAATATTTGATTTTATTAGTAAAATAGTTGTACAGAAAAGCTCAAAATCTCTGGACTTAGCGCCAGTCTTGTCGACAACTTTGGCAAAAAAACAGGGATCCCTATTGCGCCTTATGGTTGGAGTGTTGCTGTGGGTAAGGGAAAAAGAAAAATGCCGATGGGTTTGGCCATCGGCATTTTATTTTTTATCGAGTTCAGTTGCGAGCAGCGCCCGCAACTTGTATTGCGGACTATTAACCGATCAACTTCAAAGCCAATTGGTTCACTTGGTTAGCTTGAGCAAGAGTAGAAGTACCTGCTTGCAATAAGATATTGTTACGAGTCATCTCAGAAGATGCCTGAGCAACGTCAGTGTCACGGATACGTGAGTTAGACGCAGACATGTTCTCAGTCGCAACACCCAAGTTATCAACAGTCGAAGTCAAACGATTCTGAAGGGCACCAAGATTAGCGCGAGTGCCATTCACAGAAGTTTGAGCAGCATCGAGAAGTGCAAGAGCTGACTGAGCACCTTCTTTAGAAGTGTAGTCAAGACCGCTCAAGCCAAGAGCATCAAGAGTCGCAACGTTTTCACCAGCGTGGAAAGTGATACGATCTTCTTCTTGGTTGTTGAACAAACCCACTTGGAAATCGAAGTCTGGTGTAGAACCATCCAACAATTTTGTAGAACCCCAAGTAGTTACTGAAGCGATACGTTGAATTTCAGCTTTCAACTGTTGAACCTCTTTATCCACGAACCCGCGCTCAGTTTGCCCAACTGTATCAGACGCAGCTTGGATGCCCAATTCACGAAGACGAACCACGATGTTGCCGATCTCGTTCAAGCCACCCTCAGCAGTTTGCACCATTGAGATACCGTCATTCGCGTTACGTTGAGCTTGCATACCAGAGCGGATTTGGGCTTTTAAGTTTTCACTGATTGCCAGGCCCGCAGCGTCGTCAGCCGCTTTATTGATACGGCTGCCAGAAGCCAATTGAGCCATAGAGCTATTGATTTGACGTTGGCTGCCGATCAAGTTTCTTTGAGCGTTCAAAGCCGAAATATTTGTTGTTACACGCATTCCCATTTAAAATTCCTCCATTTAATATTTTATTTTTTTCATCTCAATACCTTCCTTGTTTTTATTTCCCCGAGTCCATTTTTATGGGGGCGGCATCCGAGCCGATTTTATTTTTCTTTGGCCTATAACTATTAAGAAAACTAACTGAACATTCTATTGTTCGTTTTTTATCTCATCCGTGAAGGCCCTCCTTTCGGTTTCCTAGGAGAGAGTGTGACCTTGTTTCTCGCTCTCTCCGGTCCGTCCTGGATCCACATTAGTAACTGTGAATACAAAAACTCATTGATGCGTTTAAGATCGGGATTCGCGACGAAGTCTTGACAGGACTCTGGGCGGGTTTTGCGCTTTTTTTGCAATACTAGCCCAAAGGCAGAAGCGCTCCCAGAGAGGAATCAGGACGAAGGGGTGTCTTGCGCCACTCTGTTACAGTACTTTGGGTGGATTTTCAGAGGGAAAACGGGACTTAGGGTCGGTCAAAAAAATACGGGGCAGAAGTGGCACTGGCGCTTGGTATAGCAAGCTGTTTGCAGTGACTTTGCGGCAATAAAAAAAATCGGCATTTTCCACCAAAGCCTTGATTTCACTTCGACACATTATCACCAAGCACTCACAGCAACGAGTACGGGATAGATAGCTTGAAGAGTTTAATCAATCTCAATGAAGCGGCACTGAGCTATTTTACCTGACATATTGTAGTCCGCCTGTTGCTGCGCGCGTAGATGGGGGCCCGTCTTATAGCCGAGTGTGCAAGTCACCGAAATCGAATTAAAGTGTGAGCAGTCTTCGCAGGCGGTGCGGAAGTCATACTTCAGGTAATCAGTCGGATGGATCCCGTCCTTCTTAATGGAAGGATGTATCCGTTTTGGTTGAAATTTTGGGTTGGGCTCACCACCGAACATTGACAATCTCCCCCGAGGCCTCATCCTTATTACAGACGGAGGACATCATGAGCAACGACATTGAAAAAATGACGCGTAAAAGTCAGGAAGCCATGCAGGCGGCTGCGCAAAACGCGGAAACTCGAGGCAACCCATCTGTGGAGCCCGAGCACCTCTTGCTGGAGCTTTTGCAGCAGTCTGAGGGGATCGTTCCTCGTGTTCTCGAGAAACAAAATCTTTCTGTCAAATCCATGCTAGAGGATTTGAAGTCGAAAATCGATAAATTGCCCCGCGTGAGTGGCGGTGGCCAGAAGGTTTTTGCCAGTCAGCGCCTGCAAAAACTGTTCGCCGTGTCCCATCAGGTGGCCTCAGACTGGGGAGATGCTTATATCTCCACCGAGCACTTTCTTTTGGCGATGCTCGGGATGAACGACGGTGAATTGAATGCTTTTTTTAAAAAGCATCATGTGAAGTATGATCCAACGGTACAGGCTCTTCGGGAAGTGAGAGGAAACCAAAAAGTGACAGATGATGATCCGGAAAATAAATATGAGGTCCTTGGTAAGTACGCCCGGGATTTAACTGCTTTGGCCGCCGAAGGAAAGCTCGACCCCGTGGTCGGTCGTGACGAAGAAATCCGCCGCGTGATTCAGGTGCTTTCCCGTCGGACCAAAAACAATCCGGTTTTGATCGGTGAGCCGGGCGTGGGTAAAACCGCCATTGCCGAAGGTCTTGCCGTGCGTATTCTGAAGCAGGATGTGCCGGAAAACCTCGTTGGTAAAAAACTCATGTCCCTCGATATGGGGGCGCTCATTGCCGGCGCGAAATACCGCGGGGAATTTGAGGATCGACTGAAAGCCGTGATCAAAGAAGTCACTCAGAGTGACGGTCAGATCATTCTCTTCATCGATGAAATTCACAATCTTGTTGGCGCAGGGAAGACGGAAGGCGCAATGGACGCCGGTCAACTGTTGAAACCGGCCTTGGCTCGTGGCGAGCTTCGCTGTATCGGCGCAACCACTTTGGACGAATATCGCAAATACATTGAAAAGGATGCGGCCCTTGAGCGTCGTTTTCAAACCGTGCTTGTGGATGAGCCTAATGTCGATGATGCGATCACGATCTTGCGAGGCTTAAAAGAAAAGTACGAACTCCACCATGGAATTCGCATCATGGATTCGGCCCTGGTCGCGGCGGTGAAGCTTTCGCACAGATACATTCAAAACCGCTTCTTGCCGGATAAAGCGATCGACTTGATCGATGAGGCCGCAAGTAAGCTCAGTATCGAAACAAAGAGCGTGCCGGAAGAGATCGACAAGATTGAGCGCGAACTCATGCAGCTGAGAATTGAGAAAGAGGCGTTGAAAAAAGAGAAAGACGAAGGCGCGAAAGATCGCCTGCAGATCATTGAAAAAGAAATCAAAGATCTGACCGCGCAGAATCAGCAATTGCGCGAACAATGGAACTTCGAAAAAGGTGGCATTGAACAGATTAAGAAAATCAAGGCTGACATCGAAGAGGCTAAAAATCTCATTGCCCGCGCCGAGCGTGAAGGCGATTTGGGCAAGGCTGCGGAACTAAAATACGGCAAACTGCCTGAGATGGAAAAGAAGCTCAAAGACTTCGAAGCTCGCAGCCAGAAGTCCGCAAATGAAACTCGCATGCTGAAAGAGGAAGTGAGCCCCGAAGACGTGGCGGAAGTCATCGCGAAGTGGACGGGTATTCCAGTTTCAAAAATGCTTGAAAGCGAATCCCACAAACTTCTCCACATGGAGGAGCAACTCAAGAATCGTGTTGTGGGGCAGGATCATGCGCTGACGGCGGTGGCGGATGCGATTCGCCGTGCGCGTGCCGAGATCTCGGATCCCAACCGCCCGATCGGCACGTTCATCTTCTTGGGGCCAACGGGTGTCGGTAAAACCGAAACCGTGAAGGCCCTGGCTGAGTTCCTGTTCGACGATGAACAGGCCGTCGTCCGCATCGACATGAGTGAGTATATGGAAAAACATTCTGTGGCTCGTTTGGTTGGCGCCCCTCCGGGGTATGTGGGTTACGAAGAAGGCGGTCAGTTGACCGAAGCCGTCCGCCGTAAGCCTTACAGTGTGGTGCTTTTGGATGAAGTTGAAAAAGCCCATCCGGATGTTTTCAATATTTTACTGCAGGTTTTGGATGACGGCCGTTTGACGGACGGTCAAGGCCGCACCGTGGACTTTAAAAATACGGTGCTGATAATGACATCAAATATCGGTTCGCATGCGATTATCGATCCGAATATGAGCGAAGAGGCCAAAACTAAAGCTGTGAACGAGGCTATGCGCGCGCACTTCCGTCCTGAGTTCTTAAATCGCATTGATGAGATCGTCATGTTTAAGGCTCTCGGCGAAAAGCAGATTGCCGGCATTGTGAAGGTGCAGCTCGACTTGGTTGAGCAGCGCTTGAAAGCGAAGAAGATCGTGATCGGCTTTAAGGATTCTGCGATTCAGTATCTCGCGAAGAAAGGTTACGATCCGGTTTACGGGGCTCGTCCTTTGAAGCGCGTGATCCAAAACGAGTTGCTGAACCCACTTTCGAAGCAGATCATCGCCGGGGATGTCCGGGCCGGGGATCAGATCAAAATCGAATCCGGCGACAGCGGGCTCAAGATCAGCAAGAAATAAGCTCGAAGCAATGACTCGGTAACTGGTTATCTGCGGTTTACGGCTTAACTCAGACAGACTGAAGCGGCTGCGACGAAGATGCTGATACTAAAATCTTAGTCCAAAAGCTTTCGTTAATTGCAATAGGTAAGTTTTTTTAGTTTCTGGGTTTTATCAATTTGGGGATCGCTCCGAGCAGGAGCTTTTTTTCTTCGATGGTGAGGGGTTCGAGGAACTCGGCTTCGAGCTTCCTTATTTCCGGAGCGATATGATCCAGGAACTTCCGGCCGCGCGGCGTGATTTGCAAGTATTTCTCACGTCTGTCGCTTTCAGAAATCACGCGCACGACGTAGTGGAGCTTTTCCAGGCCGTCGATGAGTTTTACGATGGTGGCCTTATCAATACCCATTTGCAAGCCTAATGAAACCTGGTTGAGGCCGTCCGATTCTTTAAGAATATTCAAGACACCGAACTGGGGGGCGACAAGCCCTACGCTGAGAAGGTGGGTGTCGATAATGGATCTAAATTTTAAAGCCACCTTGTATAGACAGTAGCCCAGGTGTTTCTCTAAAACAGGGTGGAGCGTCCCGACCGTTGAGGAGGGAACTCTGCGATGACCACCGATCATCTCATTCTTGATTTGGGCCAGCTTTGTCTTTTTTGGTGATTTTGTCGGCATGCATGATAGATTCTAACACAAATGGTTTGTTCAGCAAACCATTTAAAAACTAAACGATATGTATCACGACCGGGGTCCTCATGCGCCTACTCAAGTGGAGTCATTGCTTTTCTTTGGCTTTCTTCTTTGTTTTTCTCCTTGCCTCCACGTCTTTTACGCAAGAACTCACGGTGCAACAAGCGATCGACGAGTCTGAAATGCACTCGCCGCGGATTCAAAAAGCGAAGTCAGCACAAGAAGAACTCGCCTGGAAAAAAACGGAAGCCATGAGCACCTTTTTGCCTTCGTTGCAGGCCTCGGCGAGTTACCTCTTTGATAAAAAATATGTCTTTACTGATATCAATCTCGGCGGCAGCCCGGCGTCTGTTCCAGGTGTCGTGCCCACGACAAACTTTGCGGTGACAGCGAGCTATCCACTGTTTGAAGGAATGGCGGGCGTTCGCCGGTACTCTTCCGCCAGCTCCTTCTTTTCCGCGGCTCAAAAAGAATATGCCTGGGCTGAGTTCCAATTAAGCCGCGAAGTGATTCTTCAGTTCTATAAAACACTCGCATCGAAAGACCTTTTGCAAGTAGCGGAACAGAATTTAAAAACTTTGCAAGATCACTTGCGTGATGTGAACCTCTTTAAGAAGGCCGGCATGTCGACGAACTACGACGTTCTCCGCGTCGAAGTGCAGGTCAGTGAAGCGGAGTCTGAAGTCCTCAATGCCTCGGACAATCTTGCCGTCGCTCGCACAAAGCTGGCCGAAGTAATGGGTCTTGAAAAAGACGAACGGACTCTCATGGGAGCGTGGCCAGCATTCAATGCAAAGAACACGGAGGGCCTGCATAAAGAATCTTTAAGTTCGCGCTCAGACTTGCAAGCTTTGGAGCTGCGGACGGAAGGGGCCGTGGACCTTTCGAAAGCAGCGGGCAGTTACTGGGTGCCGCGTTTGTCGGTATTCGGCCAGTATCAATACTATAACAACCGCAACGACAAGTACGATGATTGGGATCAATTCCGTAACGCCTATCAAGTGGGTCTCAACATGACCTGGAACTTGTTCGACGGGATGACCTCGATTGCCCGTGATCACCAGGCTTTCGAGCAATCCATTCAAAGTGAGAAGACTCTTGTGCAAGCGCGTTTGAAAGCGCAACAGGACCTTGAGTTCTGGAAGAGAAAGTATCTCTATTATGGAACCGTGTTTAAGGCTCGTCAG
Organism: Pseudobdellovibrionaceae bacterium; assembly: GCA_039810425.1. GTDB lineage: Bacteria > Bdellovibrionota > Bdellovibrionia > Bdellovibrionales > Bdellovibrionaceae > JACMRP01. Next base: position 50,335 of record JBDHWW010000004.1, read on the forward strand.
AATGATGTTGTGAAAGCGGAAGAATCCGTTCGCTTGGCGCGCCAAGGAAAGAAAGTCGGGACTCGAACCGATACGGATTTGTTGGATGCGGAAGCCGAACTTTTCAAAGCGCGCGCTCTGATGGTGAATGCGCAAATGGGTTCGCTTGAAAGCTTGGTCAATCTGGAACTCACCACGGGCCGTAAATATTTAAATTTTAATTAGGAATTTTTTGAAAGCAGGGATTTATGGATAGGAAGAAGATTTTAATAGGCGCGGGGACGGTTGCCGCTGTTGCGATTACTTATTTCGGGTTTGAGCAGATCATGTACGTCACAACCGACAATGCGCAAGTCGAAGCACCGGTGGTGATGCTGGCGGCAAAAGTGCCGGGCTATATTGTTGAAGTAAAAGTGGTTGAAGGCCAAAAAGTAAAAGCCGGCGATATCCTCGCCGAGATCGATAGCCGCGATTACCAAAATACCTTGAAGCAAGTCCAAAGCGAGCTTCTCAGTCTTGAGTCCCGCCGCAGAGATGCTGAACGTACCTATCAGCGTATTTCCGCGCTTTACAAACAGAGCGCGGTCAGCACTCAGCAATACGACACGGCGACGGCAAACTATTCAGAAGTAAAATCCAAGTACGAGGCGGTTTCCGCTCAGGTAGATCAGGCGAAATTGAACCTTGATAATACCAAAATTAAAGCTCCGATGGACGGATCCATTGCCAAGAAATCCGTGGAAGTCGGCCAGTTGGCCGCGTCGGGCGTTCCGTTGATTGGTTTTGTGGGCGGTTCTGAGCGCTGGGTGATGGCGAATTTTAAAGAAACGGAAATCGGTTCTATCAAAGTTGGCAGTAGCGTCGATGTTGAGATTGATGCGATCGGCGGAAAAAGCTATCACGGCAGCATTTCCGCTTTAAGTGCGGCAACGGGTGCGACTTTCACGCTTTTACCCCCTGATAATGCGACTGGTAACTTCACGAAGGTAGTTCAGCGTGTACCGGTGAAAATCAAACTTGAGAATCTCGCGGACGCGGATCTGGAGCTATTGCGCGCCGGTCTTTCCGCTTACGTAAAAGTGAAAAAAAACTAGCGCCCTAAGGATCTTATGCATAAGCCGAATCCGCTGATTATATTTGTCGCGGTCTTAGCCTCATTGTTAGAAATCATCGATACTTCCATCGTGAACGTGGCTCTCACGACCATGATGGGGAATCTCGGCGCGACTCTCGAGGATATCAGTATGGTGATCACGGGCTACGCGATTGCCAACGCGATCGTATTGCCGGTCTCTGGCTGGTTCAGTGAACGTATCGGCCGCCGTAAATATTTTCTCGGTTGTATCACGGCCTTTACTTTGACCTCGGTAGCCTGTGGTCTTGCGCCTAACTTAACGACATTGATTGTCTTCCGTATCCTGCAAGGTCTCTTTGGCGGTGCTTTGTTACCAACGTCGCAGACTTTGATATATGAACAATTCCCGAAGGAAAAAGCGGGGATTGCCGGCGCCGTCTTCGGGATGAGCGTCATGGTCGGTCCGACTCTCGGCCCGGTTCTGGGCGGTTACCTGACGGACAGCTTCGGCTGGAGATCTATTTTCAATATCAATCTTCCGCTCGGAATCCTTGCCTTGGTGGTTGGTATGACTGTGATCTTTGACCGTGTTCCACAGGCGGGTGAAGTGGCAGTTGAAAAGCCAAAACTTGATTGGACGGGCTTTGCTTTGCTGGTTCTTGGGATCGGCTGTTTGCAATTCGTGCTTGAGCGCGGTGAAGCAGACGATTGGTTTTCTTCAACGGCGATTTTGCTCAACACTTTGATTGCCACGGTGTGCATTCCCGCATTTATCTGGTGGGAGTTGCGGGTAAAGAATCCGATTATCAATATGCGCATGTTCAAAAATCCGCTCGTGCAAAATGGCGTGATGCTGATGGGTTGTTTGGGGTTCTTCCTTTATGCAGTTGTCTTTATCTTGCCGGTGTTCGTGGGGAGAGTATTTCATTACGATGCGACTCAGACGGGTGCTCTGTTTATTCCGGGCTCACTCTTAACCGCGATGATGATGCCGTTCATCGGCCGAATGATGATGAAGGGTGTGAATCCAAAATACCTGATTGCGATTGGCTTTTTGTCACTGGAAGTCTGTTTGTGGATGATGTCAGGGCTGGCTCCGCAATCTTCGCGGGCGGAAGTCCTAAATCTTCTCTATGTGCGCGGTTTCGGGATGGCGTTCCTGTTCGTGCCGATCAACTCTTCGATCCTCAGTCAGTTTAAAGGTGCGGATCTGGGGCAGGTGTCAGGTTTGCTGAACCTCTTCCGTCAGATCGGCGGCAGTATCGGTGTTGCGATGGTGGGCACGATTCTGGCGAAGCACAACTATCAAAACTACGCCGACATTTCGAATAAGATGTCGTTACTGAATCCGGCGGTGCAAGCGCAGTACTACAATACCGTGAATGGGATGAACAGTAAGATGTCCGACGGCGTCGGCTTTTACCATGGAACTGAGGCCGCGATTAAGAGTATCTGGGGCCGAGTGCAGAGCCAAGTTTTCATGATGAGCTTTTTGCAGCTTTGCTTTATTCTGATGTTCATCGTGGCTATCGGCTTCGTTCCTCTCTGGAGAATCCGCCTGAAAGAAGGCCCGACCGAAGTGATCGATGCTCACTAGAAAACCCGGTATTTGAGCGGCGTTGTTTATGACGCCGCAGCCGCTCCTGCCGGCCCTTCCCATCCGCGACACTTGTCCTGGAAAAGCGCATCACAACGCGAGCTGCCTAAATTCTGATCGAAATTTTGAAAACTAGACGGTCCCTGTTTTATGCGGCCAGGAGCAGATTTTTTAATACAGAAAAACTTTTAGACGAAACCCCGTGATCCCGACTTTGGTTGAAAAAAGTCCTCAACTGCACCAAAAGTCCGGCCGAAAGGATCTAAGTCGAGTGAAAACAGACAATCACCATCGTCGCCAAAGGAAACGGGAGGAACAGATGGGACCACGGAATAAGTTTTTGAAAAATGTCCTGAAGGCCGGGGTGCTTTGCTCAGCAGCAGGTATGATGATGGGTAATCAATCATGCCAGGAAGAAGCCGTTGCAACCCGCGAACTCAAGCGCATCGTTGAGATGGGTAAGATCACCGCTCCGTCTATCACATTGCCTCAGGGCGGAGCTTTCGACTTCCAATACGTCGCGAACCAACAAATCTACGCCGTGCTACAAAATAGCGATCACTTTGCTCTGAGATATGGAACTCCGGTAGTTCCTGTCACAACGAGCAGTATTGAGTCTAAAGCTCTCAATGTGTCACGCAATGACCAAGTGATGATGAAGGCCTCTGCTCTTAATAACGGGATCTCTGAGAAGCCCCAGTACTCTAAAGATGCAGAGTGCTTGATCAACTTGCCAAATGCGCGCATCGGCGGATCGGTGAATGCTTTCGAGATGATCGGTGGCGTGGGCGTGCAAATCGGTTTCAATGCGGCAGGTCCTTTGGATGTGTCCGGTTTGACGGGTTTGGGTTTTAATATCGAATGGGCTCAGTTGGATCTCAGCATGATGGCAACTCATCCGCTGACTGCGGGTCTTTTGTCAGCGGCGAACGTGACTTCAAAGCAAACGAAAACAAAAGTGAATTTTACTTTGAATGTTGGCTCGTTCTCGGTGGGTCCAAGCGCTTATTATCAAACCCCGCTTGCAAAAGTTACCCAGACCGCTTTGACAACGGCGTCGAATAGCTTGTACGCCGGTTTAAAAGCGAAAGAAGAATGGTACTCTCGCGTATTGATGGACCACGATACTCACTTGGTGATCCTCGGTGGTAACAACGTGGGTGCAAAAGTTGGTGACCAGTTCAATATTTACAACGAGATTTATTACTGGGAAGGCGATCCATGCAATTCGAAATACTACGGTGGCGTCGGCTCAAATCCAGTGGCAACAATTGAAATCGATTCAGTTGGAGATGAGATCTCCTTCGGCAAAGTGATCAGCCAGACGGATGAAAATCCTGTCCTGGGCGCGAAGGTAAAAATCCTCAAATTGGCGCCAGACGCGACGGCAAAAACCGCGGCTAAATAGTCCAATGAACGCTGAATCACACTGAGAGTGGAAAAAAGCACAAAAAAGGGGCCTTAAAAGGCCCCCGTTGCCTTGCCAAGTCCCCGTAAAGAGTGTAGTTTCCGGCCCATTAAAAGGGGCCTTTTATGTTTTCAGGGATTGTCGAGGCTGTCAGCGAAATTCAAAGCTCGCAGGAACTCATAAATGCTTACCGCATTCAGGTCAAAACACCCGCGCATTTCAATGATCTTCATTTAGGCGATAGCATCGCTGTTGATGGTGTTTGTTTGACGGTGGAGGCTTTTAACGAAAAGCAAATGACCTTTGCACTCGCCGCTGAAACCATCCGTGTTCTGAACTGGAATCCAACGAGCTGGGTCGGCAAACAAGTGAATCTTGAAAGATCCTTGCGCTTTGGTGACCGGATTCACGGCCACCTTGTCACCGGTCACGTCGATAGCCTCGCGGAAGTGACTCGTGCGGAATTACTGGGCGAGTCTTTTTCCCTTGATGTGAAAGTGGCGTCATCAGTTCTGCCGTATGTTTGGAAAAAGGGCAGTATTACCATCAATGGCGTGAGCCTCACGGTGAATGAACTCAAAGGCTCCGTGGTGGAAGTTTGTCTCATCCCGGAAACTTTAAAGCGTACAAACTTAGGCGCACTCAAGGTAGGTCAGGTCGCAAATATCGAGCCGGACTATATGGCCCGTGCGGTTGTTGCCGCGACCAGAAATGTGGAGGCACCGTGAGTTTAGATTTGGGTTTCAATTCTATCGCCGAGCTGATCGAAGACATTCGCGCCGGCAAGATGGTGATCCTGGTTGATGATGAAGGTCGTGAAAATGAAGGCGATCTGGTCTTGGCCGCAGATCACGTGACTCCCGAAGCAATCAACTTCATGGCACGCGAAGCTCGCGGCCTCATTTGCCTGCCGTTGAGTGCGCGGCAAGTGGAACGCTTGCAGCTCCCGCAAATGGTTCCTGAAGATAGAAATCATTCTTCCAACAAAACAGCCTTCACGGTCAGTATCGAAGCCGCTGAAGGTGTCACCACAGGAATTTCCGCCGCGGACCGCACACACACGATCCGCGTGGCTTCCAATCCCAACGCGAAAGCTGCCGACGTTCATATGCCGGGTCATATTTTTCCGATCCGGGCAAAAGACGGAGGTGTCTTGAGTCGCCCTGGACACACGGAAGGCAGTGTGGATCTCGCGACGCTTGCGGGTTTGAATCCGGCGGCGGTCATTTGCGAAGTCATCAACGATGATGGCACAATGGCGCGCGTTCCAGATCTCAAAAAATTTGCACAGAAGCATCATCTTAAGATCGGCATGATTGTCGATTTGATTCAATTCCGCCTCTCCCAGGAGACCGGCAAACAACTTGTTCAATAAAAGGATCGGCATGACACAATTCAAAGTCGGAGTCGTTACTGCTCGTTTCAACGATGAGGTCACAGGCAAATTGGAAGAAGGAGCCCTCGCCTACCTTGAAGGCACAGGTCTTGAGGTTTTGGCGGTGAAAGTTCCCGGCGCGGTCGAGATTCCGCTGGCATGTAAAGCATTGTTCGATGCGGGTTGCACAGGTGTTGTTGCGTTGGGAGCGGTCATCCGTGGTGAGACCTCTCACTATGACTATGTTTGCAATAGCGTTGAGCGCGGTGTGACAGCACTGATGCTGGAATACAACAGACCGATTGGCTTTGGCGTCCTTACCACAGAAAATGAAGAGCAAGCGATGGATCGCGCCGGTGGTAAACACGGCAACAAAGGCGCGGAGGCGGCTCAAGTTGTTTTGGAGATGATGGGTCTTTTGACTGAGCTCGGCAAAGAAGCCGCAACGAAGTCTGCATCAAGCCAGGCAGCAAAGCCGGCACTCAAGAGTCGTACAAAAGCCAAATTGGCCAAACAGGCAAAGAGGGCCGTAAAAAAGCCTACCAAGAAAACAAAAAAGAAATAAACTTACTTAAATGGCAGACAATAAAAAACCGGTCGAAATAGACAGCGAGATCCGCGAAGCCAAAGTCGTGGATCTTTCTCCAAAGATGGAGTTCCGCAAGCGGCGCCGTGAGCTTATTACCATCGCGCTGTTGTCTTTGCTCGTCTTCTTTCTGACCTGGTTTGAAATTCGTATTCTTGCGACCAGCAAGCAGCTGCCCTTTGTTCACAGTATCTTCTTCTTCGGGCTTGTTAATTTCAACATCATCCTGTTGTTGCTTTTGATCTTCCTGATTTTTCGTAACGTCGTAAAAGTGTTCGTTGAGCGACGGGGTAAGATCTTTGGTAGTAGTTTGAAAGCGAAACTGATCGCCGCTTTTGTGGCCTTTAGTACCATTCCGACGTTGTTGATGTTCGTCATCTCGGTGTTTTATATCAACTCGAGCTTCGATAAGTGGTTCAGCGTAAAAATGGTGGGTGTCCTCAAAAGCTCGCTCGAGGTGACTAACGCATATTATGCGGGGACAAAGACCAAAAACTATCACTTTGCTCACCAGATCGCGAACCGGGTTCAAAAAGAACGCAGCTCGGCGGCAATTCAAAAGACCATCAATCAGCTTCGTAAAGAATATGCCTTGGATTCAGCGGAGTACTATCCGTCGCTGTTCCAAGGCCGTGTGTCTTCGTTCTCTGAAGACGATAACATCCCGCCTATTCCACCGGTCTCTCTTGAGTTCTTACAAAAGGGGGTTAAGGCCCACCGCGAGTGGAGTACCATTCATCAATTCGGCGAGGGAAACCTCGTGCGTGTCATCGTGCCGGTAAAAGAGGGCGAGGACCGCGGCGCCATTGTCGTTTCAAGTTTCGTTCCACTCTCGTTGATCTCGCGTATGAATGATGTGGGGACCGCCTACGAAGAATTCCGTGACATCAATCCGCTCGAATATCCGCTGAAGTCAATTTACCTGATCATCTTGTTCCTGATCACGTTTGTGATTCTGCTGGCGGCAACATGGTTCGGTTTCTATCTCGCTCGCCAACTGGCGGTGCCGCTGGTGCAACTTGGTAAGGCAACCTTGCGCGTTGCCGGCGGGGATTATTCGCAGAAAATCGAAACCAGTTCCGGCAGTGAAGAGATCTCGCTCTTGATTACATCCTTCAATAAAATGACCGAGACTCTGGCGACGTCCGAACGCGAACTGCAAAATACCTTGGAGGACTTGGATCAGCACAATCGCTATATCGAGGTCGTGCTTGGGAATGTCAGTACCGGTGTGATTTCCGTGGGCCAAAACGGTCAAGTCACAACCATCAATCGTCACGCGGCTGATTTGCTTAAGATTGATCCAGCGAAATATGTGGGCCGCCCAGTGCGCGAGCTGCTGACTCTTGAGTACTTCCGCACCTTCTCCGAGTTGTTAAAGACCATGCAGGATCACAAGACTGAAAACATCTCGAAAGAGTTCCATGTGAATGTTCAAGGCCAATCGATCCCACTGCAAATGAATCTATCGATCCTGAAAGACGAACGTGGCCAAGAGGTCGGTATGATTCTTGTATTCGACGACATGAGTCCTATCGTAAATGCACAGCGTGCGGCGGCATGGACGGAAGTGGCCCGCCGTATCGCGCACGAAATTAAGAATCCTTTGACGCCGATCAAGCTTTCTGCGGAACGTTTGCAGCGCAAATTCGGCGCGCAAGTAACAGATCCGGCATTTAGTGAATGCACTAATATGATCATTCACCAAGTGGATGATCTCAAAAAAATGGTGAACGAGTTCAGTCAGTTTGCGCGTTTGCCACAAAGCAAGCCGGTCACCGGGACGCTCAACAAGGTCATCGAAGAGTCTCTGATGGTCTTCCGTCAGGCGCATCCAAACGTGAAGTTCGATTTCCAGGAGGATCCGAATTTGCCGGAATTCAAATTCGACCCCGATCAGATACGTCGTGTGTTCGTGAACTTGATCGACAACTCCGTGGCGGCCCTTAGTAAAGAGGCAGTGCCCGTGATCACCATCACCACTCGCTACGACAGTGACCTTAAAATTGTCCGCCTGACAGTGGCCGACAATGGTGAGGGGATCCCGGCGGTGGAGCGCAACCGCATTTTCGAGCCTTATTATAGCACAAAAGAAGGAGGCACCGGTCTCGGCCTTCCGATTGTGAAACGAATTATTGAAGACCACAATGGTTTCATTCGCGCGACTGCAAATGAGCCCAAAGGAACTAAAATGCTGATGGAACTTCCAGTAAACGTCGTTGACGCCTGGAGCCCGTCAAAGGCAGGGAATAAAGTATGAGTGAAAACAAGAAATACAAAATTCTGATTATCGACGACGAAGCGCCCATCCGCGAGGTTTTGGGTGCGACCCTCAAAGATGAAGGCTACACAGTTTCCAGCGCCCAAGACGGCGTTTCGGGTCTTCATGCGATCCGCCAATTCAATCCTGACATCGTCTTTCTCGATATCTGGATGCCGGGCGAACTCGATGGGATCCAGGTTTTGAACCAAGCCCGCAAAGAATTCCCCTTAGTGGACTTCGTGATGATCTCCGGTCACGGTACGATCGAAACGGCGGTAAAGGCAACGAAGTTGGGGGCTTACGACTTCATCGAGAAGCCGCTCTCAATGGACAAGATCACAATCATTATCTCGAATATCTTGAACTACCAAGCTGAGCGTGAAGAGAAGGTTCTTCTCTTGAACAAACTCCGTAAGAGCATCGCTCTGATCGGTGAAGCTCCGGCGATCATGGCGACAAAGCAAATCATCGCGAAGATGGCGCCAACGCAGTCGTGGATTCTCGTTGGGGGCGAAACGGGCGTGGGTAAGGCGTTGGCCTCGCAAAACATTCACTATCTCAGCACGCGCGCGGGCAAAGCCTTTGTTGATGTGAACTGCGGGACAATTCCTGAAGACCTTCTCGAGAGCGAAATCTTCGGTATCGAAAAGGGTGCGATGCCCGGTGTGGAAAAAGTTAAAAAGGGAAAGCTCGATCTCGCTCAAGGCGGCACGCTGTTCTTGAACGAAGTGGCGGTTTTGACTCCGGAGGTTCAGCACCGCCTCGTGAAATTCTACGAGACCAAAGCATATTACCGTGTTGGTGGCTCTGAAGAAATCCGTGGCGACGTTCGGATTATCGCAACGACAACGAAAGATCTTGAGAAGATGGTTAAAGAGGGCCGCTTCAGTGAGGATCTTTATTACAAGCTCAACATCATCCCATTCCGCATGCCGACGCTGCGCGAACGTCCGGAAGACATTCCAGTTTTGACGTCTTATTTCAGCGATCACGTCGCACGCGAAGGTGGCTATCTGAAGAAAGCCTTTTCTGAGCAAGCGATGGAAGCCATGATGAAGTACGAATGGCCGGGTAACGTGCGCGAGTTGAAGAACTTTATTGAGCGTGTGTACATCTTGACTCCGGGTGAGTTCGTCGATTTGCATGACGTTCGCTTCGCGGGGCTTGTGGGCGGCAAAGAGGACGATAAAATGAGCATGGACGCGATGTCGACCTTCCGTGAAGCGCGTGCGCGTTTCGAAAAAGAATATCTTCTGAAGAAAATTGCCGAAAACGGCGGCAATATCAGTAAAACAGCTGAAGTTATTGGACTTGAAAGAAGTTATTTACATCGTAAGATTAAGTCCTACGGCATCGAGGTATCATAATGTCACAAACAGCAATTACTCCAACACGTGCGCAAAATTATCCTGAATGGTATCAGGAAGTTATTAAAGCAGCGGATATGGCTGAGAACTCTCCGGTTCGCGGTTGCATGGTTATCAAACCCTGGGGCTACGCCATCTGGGAAAACATGCAAAAGGTTCTCGACGGCAAGTTCAAAGAAACAGGCCACATGAATGCTTACTTCCCACTCTTGATTCCACTGAGCTTTCTTGAGCAGGAAGCCGAGCATGTTGAGGGTTTTGCGAAGGAGTGTGCGGTCGTCACTCACCATCGCTTGAAAGCCGGCCCAGACGGCAAGCTTATCCCGGACGGTAAACTCGAAGAGCCATTGATCATCCGCCCAACGAGCGAAACGATCATCGGCCACCAATACGCCAAATGGGTCAAGTCTTATCGCGATTTACCGATTCTCGTGAATCAGTGGTGCAACGTTATGCGCTGGGAAATGCGCACGCGCATGTTCCTCCGTACCACGGAATTCCTCTGGCAAGAAGGACATACCGTTCACGCTACGGCGGAAGAGGCTAAAGAGGAAACTCTGAAGATGTTAGATGTCTATGCGGACTTCGCCGAGAACTACATGGCGATTCCGGTGACAAAAGGGATGAAAACTCCAGACGAAAGATTCCCGGGCGCTGTTGATACTTATACAATCGAAGCGATGATGCAGGATAATAAGGCCTTGCAATCAGGAACGTCTCACTTCCTGGGGCAGAACTTCGCAAAAGCTTCCGGTATTAAGTTCCTCAGTAAAGAGGGTAAAGAAGAAACCGCATGGACGACCTCTTGGGGTATGTCGACTCGTATGATCGGTGGCCTCATTATGACCCATAGTGATGATGATGGCTTGGTCTTGCCACCAAAGATCGCGCCACTTCATGTGGCGATCATGCCGATCTATCGCAACGACGAAGAGCGCACGCAAGTTCTTGAGTACGTAAATTCCTTGGCGAAAGAAATTCGCGCTTCACGCTATGATGGTCAAACAATCATGGTAAAGATCGACGACCGCGACATCCGCGGAGGCGACAAAGCATGGCAGTACATCAAACAAGGTGTGCCCGTTCGCGTGGAAGTGGGTCCTCGTGATATGGCAAAAGGCGAAGTTTTCGTCGGCCGCCGTGATAAAGGGGTCAAAGAAAAGTCGGGCATGGCTCGTGGGACTTTTGTAGAATCTTTGCCGAAGATCCTCGAGGAAATTCAGCAAAACATCTTCAAAAAAGCCAAAGCTCATCGTGAGGCCAATACGAAGCGGATCGAGAACCTGAAAGACTTCGAAGCTTTCTTTGGCGGCGATGCGGAATCTCAGGCGGGCGGATTTGCCCTTGTTCACTGGAATGAAGCCGCGATTGGCCACGAGCTTCTCGCGAAATTGAAAGTCACTCCACGCTGTATCCCTCTTGAGGGGCCGGTGGAAGATGGTGCCTGTATCTTTACCGGTAAGCCGTCCAAGAAGCGTGTTATTTTCGCCAAGTCTTACTAAGACTTTTCAAACCCAAGATTTGCATAAATAAGTGAGCCGAAGATTATTTAAATGGTCGCTGGGCTCACCATACTTTATGCACGGCCGGATACTCGCTGATGCAGGCTTTTACCGAGCTTTATTGTTTAAATAAGGTCGGTAAAAAATATGAGGCCCTCGCTCTATACGACCGCCTTCGCAAATTTGAAAATTTAACGGATTACCGTAAGAATTTGTTCATCACCAATGAAGCTTGGATTTTCTAAACGGAACAGAGGAGGCATTACGGAAATATCCAGCTCTACTTATGCTCTTTATGACAGGTAAAGTGTTAATTGCAGCAGTGATGGAGGCGCCGGTACCGCAACCGTGAGTGTTGATAGTAGCACGCAAGCTCAGACACAGGCAGCTGTAGAATGAATGATTTTTTCACGGGGCTTTCGTCTGTGCTCTCTTGTTATGACAGGACTGGACTTCGCTGCAAGTGCCTTCAGCTGGCAACTCTGAGAGCATTTATTTATGGCTCACAAAAAAGCTTCCCAACTCGGACGACGCCAGTTTCTCCAAGGTTTGGCCACGGCACCGCTGGTGCTCACCTTTGGCGCAGCGTCCGCTCAAGAAACAGATCCAACGTTGCAAAAAAACCGTCGTGTCCCAATGATGCAGGGGTGGACGGATGAAACAGAGAGCATGGTGGTGGTCCTTGGTGCGGCGGGATGGTCTTTCAAATCTCTTTTCGGGAGCCGCATCCAAGTCAACGTTGTTAAAACTCAGACTATCAGTAATACAAACTATGTTTTATACCGTCTGCAAGTCGTGGGTCTTTTAACGACCGCCTATAGCTCGTTCGGAGTCTATGATGCGGGCGGAATATTACTCGACACGCGCAGCTTAAAAGGAATTGATCTGCAAATGTCGTCACCCCGACTTGCCGTAGCGTCATGCGCGAACTATCGCAAGCTTGATGCGCAAGAGGCGATATACGACCAGCTTCAGCAGCAAGCGCCGGACATGATTTTCTTTATCGGTGACATCGTTTACAGCAACTCCCGGGTCAGCTCCATCGTTGGTACGCCCGAGGACCCCAGCACGGCGCTCGAGCGCTATGTGCAAACTTGGATGACTGTGAATTTATACCAATTGGAACCGCTGATCCCAACGATCGCGGTTTGGGATGACCATGACTACGGAACCAACAACGGTGGTGCAAAGCATCCGTATAAAGCGGTGATGAAGGAAATGTTCCGCTCGTTCTATCCGCTCCCGGATCAACACAGCCGCCTTTTGTTCGGGCCGGGGGTCGCTTTTCGCTTGAGAGCCTTCGAGATGGATTTTTATTTCATGGATGGGCGCTCATTTTTCGAAAAAAAGAAAACCCAATGGGGAGACACTCAAGAAGCGTGGTTCACTCAGGACTTCACCTCCAGCGGCCTTCCGGTTTGGATTTTAAACGGCATTCAATTTTTCAATTACTTCCCCATTGTGGAGTCCGTACAAAAAAGCGCCGAGACGAGTTTTCTAAAGTTACAAACGATGTTGCGCCATCAGAAAAGGCCAGTGGCCTTGTTCTCTGGCGATGTCCATTGCTCGCAAGTACAAGAGATCCCCGAGGCCTTCTTCGGCTTTAAAACCTATGAAGTCACTTCCAGCGGTATTCATAGTAGTTCGGCCGGACGGGCCATGCGGCGCAAGGACGACGTAAGGCAGCTCTTCTACTATGGGGATGAGAATTTCTTAATCGTTCAGCCGGCCTTGAAGAATGCAATCATGGATCTGGAGATCAGTTGCGTGACTGCGGGCGGGGCTGCCCCTGCGGTAAATCGACCACTTCGAATCGCCGTATAGATTGACAGCTACCTGGATTAGATATAATCACTCTCAAGCTTTTTTTGAGAGGGTTTTTATGAAAAGTCTAAAGGGAGTTTCGGTTGTAGCAATGACGTTGGCGGTAGCGCTTTCTGCTTGTACGAAAACTGAAAAAGAAATCGTTTACCAATACCCACCGAAAGATGTTTTAGAGTCTTTCTCGACAACAACTTGTGCAAAAAAGAACTGCGTTAAAATCGCAAAGTCCGCTTTGAACAAAACATTCTTGTTGATGATCTCTGGTAAATCGATCGGCACAGCACCTCAGTGGATGGACTTGAAACCATCTGTTGTGATCTTTCAGCAGTCAGGCACGCAGGTCGGCCTCTTTGCAGTGTCAACCGAAGCCATCTACGGCAACGAAGATGCCAAAAACCTGATCCAGGGTTTCGATGTCATCGCGGACGACGCAGACTCTGTGACCTTTGATTGGGGCGCGGGCATCACAAGTTTTCGCACCCAAGGCGTATTTGATACAGAAATCGACTTGGGTGAGGAAGATGGCGGCATCGGCTCTTCTTTGCAAACGTTGAACTCTTTTGTAAAGAGTGTAAATGTTTCCAATGACCTGGTCGAGGTTCAGCAGATCTCTAAGGTCCTTCAGACAAAACTGGTCACTAAGAAAGGCAACCCTTTTGATCCTAAGGACGAAGGAAAGCAAAAGATTGATGTTACGGAAAGCACTTTGAACATCAGCATCCAGCTCTTTCCTTACTCGAAAAATTTAAACTTCACGCCAAAGTTAGCTGATAAATCCCGTACAGTCGGCTTCTTCGTAACGAAGCTGGCCACTCCGGAAGTTGTGGGCGAAAAACAGATCTTTATCACGAAGTGGGACTTCAGCGCGCCCAAAGGCCCCGTGCGCTTCTTAGTTTCTGCGAACACGCCAAAGGAATACCTCGAATCTGTCCGTGAGGGCTTGCTCTACTGGAACAAAGTTTTCGGTTTCGAAGCTGTTCGTGTAGAGACGGGGGTGGATGACTCTTCGGTACCACCTTTGCACGCCGTGATGGTTCGCTGGATTCCATGGGAGGACGCCGGCTTTGCATACGCTCAGGCGCAGAACGACCCTCTTACCGGTGAAATGCTCCGTGGTCAGTTGTTCCTGACCCCGGCTTTTGCGCACACCAAAGGCTACGTGAAGAAACTCACGCCAGCGATGAACCCTTTGGTGGCGTGTGATTTGACGAAGTCCTACAACAAGGGTGATTTCCTCCCAAGCAATCCGGATGAACTTCGCATTGCTCAGGACGATGTGCGTTCGGTCGTGGCTCACGAAGCGGGCCATGCTCTTGGCTTGCGCCACAACTTTGCAGCCTCTGCGAGCGTGCCACTCACACAAAAAGGCGTTTTGAAAGCCATCCGTGACTACCTTCATGATGCTAACTATGAAGGCGTTATGACAGGCACAACGGTGATGGACTATATCAAGGGCACGGAAGACATTCTTTTGGATAAATATATCAAAAACCATCCGCTCCCATATGACCAAATGGCGATGAAGTGGGCATACTCTCAAGGTATGGATGGTTTGAATCCTGCGACTTCTAAATATTGCAGCGACGAGGACTTGATAATCTCTCAAGCCCGCGACAGTCTCACCATCTTCGACTGCCAGCAAGGTGATGCGACAGGCAGCACACTGGTATCTATCATCAACAGTCACTTGCGGAACCGTCAGAATATGTTGCAGACCAAGTACGATGCGATCCTTGCGGCGCTCTTCCCGCAAGATCAGGAGGTTACTACCGGCAACCTCGAAATCATTCTGAATGAAAACCATGTTGAATTGGGCCTTAACGATCTGAAAAGCTATCTCGGGATGCAAAAGAACCATGCTGGCTTTATCAGTCTCGACAAGTGGAAGAACGTCATTCAGCGGGGCTTGAAATCAGCCGCGGATCCTGGTTTGGATCAAATGCTCAAGGACGATCTTGCTGAAGTCGGGACCTTCGCGGATGCAAAGAATCTTTTGACGCCAGTGAACTCTTCTTGGACGGCGATGGACCTGCAAACGGTTTTGGACTCCATTGCAAAAGGGCAAGGAACGATCAAGGGCCGTGATTACCAACTGACAGTGGATCAAAAAACGCGTTTGAATCAGTATTTCAAAGATGAAGCCACTTATGTTGAAACGGAACTGCAAAAACAGTTGAACGACCTGTTCGCAGGCCTCTAGAATAGAGCTCATGAGGAATGAGCTCTATCAAGAAATCAGCTTTGAGTTCACCCGCAGCCGTGGTGCCGGGGGCCAGCACGTCAATCGCACCGAATCGGCTGTGATTCTACGCTGGAACTTGTTGGAAACCCGCGCTTTCTCGGCGATAGAAAAAGATCGGCTCATTTATAAGCTCAGCTCCCAGCTCACGAAAGAAGGGGAGCTTCTTGTTCGCGCCGAAGTTCATCGCGATCAAGACAGCAATCGCAAGGAAGCTGTCCGCAAATTCGAAGAGATCCTTGAAAAGGCGCTCTTTGTCCCTAAAAAACGCATAAAAACGAAACCGACGAAGTCTTCTCAGCGTAAGCGCTTGGACTCGAAGAAAAAAGACTCGCAGAAAAAACGTATGCGCAGTGAGAAATGGTAGCCTATGGATTCTTTCTATTTGCAAACTTACCCCCACATCAGACTTCAACATCACGATTGTCAACTTTGGATTACTTTGAACAATCCTGAGCAAAGCAATGCCATCACTCTCGAAATGGTTGATTCTTTCTGCAAAGTTTTGAAGTACGCCGACTTCGACCCAGGTATTCGTGTGATCATTGTGACTGGAGAAGGCAAAAACTTTTGCTCCGGCGGCGATGTGAAAGCCATGCAGGACAAAACCGGTATGTTCCAGGGTGAAAGCAATGAGCTTCGCATGCGCTACATCCACGGTATTCAGCAAATTCCAAAGACGATCGAAGATCTTTCAACGCCAATAATCGCGATGGTCAATGGCGCCGCGATCGGTGCGGGTTGTGATCTTGCGATGATGTGCGACCTTCGCATCGGTACGAGCACGACAAAATTCGGCGAGACCTTTACCAAAATCGGTCTTGTCCCAGGTGACGGCGGAACTTTCTTCGTTCAACGCGTGGTTGGTTATGCGAAGGCCATGGAAATGACCCTGACCGGAGACCTTTACGAAGGCCAAAAAGCCAAAGACTTTGGCCTCATGAATTTCCTCGTCGACGACTTTCAGCTCACAGCTGAAACCGAGAAGCTCGCGGTCAGAATCGCGAACAACGCGCCGGTCGCTCAGCAAATGGCGAAAAAAGCGATGAAGGTCTCCTACCTGCACGACTTGCAAACTTCTTTGGATTTGCTCGCGGCTTTTCAGGGAATTACGCAGCGGACTCAGGACCATTTCGAAGCGCTTGAGGCCGTTAAAGCCAAGCGCACACCTGAATTTAAAGGAAAGTAAAAGTTTTTTTAAGCGGAGAGGGTGATAAGTCCTCCCCCGGGCTTTTAAATTCAAGGCTGTGAGGGCTTTGCATTTTATTTTGGCGATTTTGTTTACAAGCTATCTCCTCCCGCAGGGGAGTTTCAGACGTCAGCACGAATTTTATTTTTCAATATCCACCGGGCCGTCCCAGGCCGAGTTTATTTTTTTTAAATAAGGGGTTTTTTTGACTAAAGCAGAAGCAGAAGCAGAAGGAATCAAGGTGTTGTTAGCCATCGTTGTTTTGGCGTTCTTGTTTCGCGTTTTTGCATACGATCACATGCTCGCGATGATGAAATAGATCGTATTTCAGAGATTCAGTCCGCGGCGGCGGTTTCACCCGCCGCCTTATCTCTTGAGTCCCCTGGGGAAAACACCTAACATGGGTCAACCAGGAGATCCTTGTGAAGACCAACCAACGCTCTCATCCCATGAAAAATCCGATCATCGTAGCCCTCGACGTTGACAGCCGCGAGCAAGCGCTGCGCTTGGCTGACCAGCTCGCTGATGTGGTCGGAGGATTCAAAGTCGGCCCAAGATTGTGTCTTCGCTATGGCCAAGATCTCGTCAAGGAAGTCGCCGCGCGCGGTCCGGTCTTCGTTGACAATAAGCACTTCGATATTCCTTCGACAATGGAGGCTTCCGTGCGCGCGAGCTTCGAAGCCGGCGCCACCCTCGTCACAGTTCATGCTCTCTCAGGAAAAGAAGCACTCGCCAAGATGGCGGCCGTCGAAAAAGAACTCAATCAACAGCGTCCTTTTAAGATTCTGGCGGTGACAATTCTGACCTCCTGGGATCAAAACTCCCTGCCGCCGAATCTCAAACAACAACCGATTTCCCAGCACGTAGCCGATCTTGCGGGGCTTGTTCTTGAGTCGGGGATGACGGGCCTGGTGTGTTCTCCACGCGAGCTAGATCTTTTACAAAATAAGGGCCTCTACCTTGTAACTCCTGGAATTCGTTTTAGTATAGACTCCCTTGGAGATCAAAAGCGCGTGATGGGACCGGCAGAAGCCATCCACGCAGGAGCCTCGGCTCTTGTCGTCGGGCGTCCCATCATCGAGGCGAAAAGTCCCCTAGAAACCGCGACAGATTACGTGATGGCACTCTATGAGAAAAAATAATTCCGGCAAATTCAGTGGCAATAAACCTCAAAAACAACCGCGCCCGCAACAAGGCGGCCGTCCACAGGGAGGCATGGGTCGAGGCAAAGAGCCCGAGATTCCAAAAGACTGGCGTCCCGTCATTGGAACGCACGCAATCAACGAAGCCCTGAATGTGCACCCCCAAATGGCAAAAATCATGTGGCTCCGTCAAGGTTGGGAATCTTCTGTTGAACTTCGCGAGATCCAAGAACTCGCGCTGAAAGCAAAAGTAAAAATCGAAATCAGACCTGAAAGTGTGATTGACCGTTTTGGCTCATCCCATCAGGGCGCCGTGGTATTCATGAATGGTGCGCCGACCCTCGACATGGACGGCCTCGAAAATTTTGAGAGGTCCATTATGTTAATCCTCGACGGGATCGAGGATCCGCACAATCTTGGCGCGATCCTCAGAACGTCATGGTTGATCGGTGTGCAGGGGGTTTTAGTGCCTGAGGATCGGGCAGTTGGCCTCACTCCGACAGTTCATAAAGTGGCTTGTGGAGGGGCAGAACATGTGCCTGTTGAGGAGACGACAAACTTCGCTAAATACGCAGAAAAATTTAAGAATATGGGATACTGGATCTATGGTCTCAGTCCCCGGGGAAAGAAGTCGATCTTTGACCTTCACCTGCCAGAAAAAGTAGTGTGGGCGATTGGCTCCGAGGACAAGGGGATGAGAGTCACCACTGAAAGACTTTGTGATGAATTAGTGTTCATTCCTCAGTCTTCTGCGGCGGCGAGTTACAACGCCTCTGTTGCGACGGCCATGGCTCTCACAGAGACCCTTCGTCAGCATCAGTCTTCAGCGCCGAGAAAAAATAAGTAAAGAAAACGAATAATACCCTTTGACTGCCGAGGGTCTTTTTCAGTACAAAGTTTCGGTTGATAAATTCGACATATTAACTATTCGTTTTTATCGAAGGTGCTGGTTTAGCTCAATTGGTAGAGCAGCTGATTTGTAATCAGCAGGTTGCGGGTTCGAGTCCCATAACCAGCTCCAAGTTTTTTGAAGTGCACGTTCTTGTGAGAACGGACAGGTGCCCGAGTGGCTAAAGGGGACGGACTGTAAATCCGTTGTTTCACAACTACGAAGGTTCGAATCCTTCCCTGTCCACCATCTTAGATAGCTTGTAGTTCAAAAAACTTGAGGGAATGCAAAGCGTGAGCCGAACATTCGCTTAGGGGGATCGAGTCGGGCGGGAATAGCTCAATTGGCTAGAGTATCTGCCTTCCAAGCAGAGGGTTGCGGGTTCGAGACCCGTTTCCCGCTCCAAAACTAAGCGCCCTTGTAGCTCAGTGGTAGAGCGCACCCTTGGTAAGGGTGAGGTCGTCGGTTCGGCTCCGATCAAGGGCTCCATCAATGTGTCTCTAAGGGTCATTTAGGGTCAGATTGTTGGAATTGTTTTGAAGTTTGTTTTGATTTGAATTTGAATTTTACAAAATTAATAAAAATCTCTTCAGGAGGAAATAATGTCTAAAGAGAAGTTTTCACGTAGTAAGCCCCATGTAAACATCGGTACTATCGGTCACGTCGATCATGGTAAAACAACTTTGACTGCTGCGATCACAACTACTTTGGCGATCACTGGCCAGGCGCAAGCAATGTCATACGATCAAATCGATAAATCTCCAGAAGAGCGTGAGCGCGGTATCACAATCTCTACAACTCACGTTGAATACGAAACTGCGAATCGTCACTACGCGCACGTTGACTGCCCGGGACACGCCGATTACGTAAAAAACATGATCACTGGTGCCGCTCAAATGGACGGTGGTATCTTGGTTGTTTCTTCTGCGGACGGCCCTATGCCACAAACTCGTGAGCATATCCTTTTGGCTCGCCAAGTAGGTGTTCCAGCTCTCGTTGTATTCATGAACAAAGTTGACATGGTTGACGATAAAGAACTTCTTGAGCTTGTCGAGCTTGAGGTTCGTGAATTGTTGTCTAAATACGAATTCCCTGGCGATGAAATCCCTATCGTAAAGGGTTCTGCTTTGAAAGCATTGCAAGGCGACACTTCTGAAATCGGCCGTCCTTCTATCTTGAAATTGATGGAAGCTTGCGACACTTATATTCCAACTCCAGCGCGTGCTGTTGATAAAACATTCTTGATGCCAATCGAGGACGTATTCTCAATCTCTGGTCGTGGTACTGTTGTTACTGGCCGTGTTGAGCGTGGTATCGTTAAAGTTGGTGAGGACGTTGAAATCGTTGGTATCCGTCCGACTCAAAAAACAACTGTTACTGGTATCGAAATGTTCCGTAAGCTTCTTGATGAGGGTCAAGCGGGCGACAACTGCGGCGTTCTTCTGCGTGGTACTAAGAAAGAAGACGTTGAACGTGGTCAAGTTCTTGCTAAGCCAGGAACAATCAAGCCGCACAAAAAATTCAAAGGTGAGGCTTACATCCTTACTAAAGAAGAAGGTGGACGTCACACTCCATTCTTCAACGGCTACCGTCCACAGTTCTACTTCAGAACTACAGACGTTACCGGCGTTTGTACTTTGAAGGCTGGAACTGAGATGGTTATGCCTGGTGACCGCGTTGAAATCTCTGTAGAACTTATCGCTCCAATCGCAATGGAAAAAGAACTCCGTTTCGCGATCCGCGAAGGTGGTCGTACAGTAGGTGCAGGCGTTGTTACTGAAATCCTTGAGTAATTGCGTCTTCATTTAAATTGAAGATTGACAGCCAGGGGACATCTCGACGAGATTGTCCCCTTCGGCTATTTAGGGCTTAAAATTTATGTTGCAGGGGTGTAGCTCCAGCGGTAGAGCGAACGACTCCAAATCGTTAGGTCGTGGGTTCGAATCCCTCCGCCCCTGCCAGTTTATCAAGAGCTAAACTCTTTTGTGGAAGTAGAGAGCACAATGGAAAAGACAAACTCAAAAGTTATCACTCTCAGCTTTGCTATTGCCGGCGCCCTGTCTGGCCTCGTAGTAAGCTTGCTAATTAAAGCATTTGCTGGTGCCTTTGCCGTCGTAGCTCGTGCTGCGGACTCAGACATCTTCCGTCACGGCTTGCCGTTGATCGTGGGCTTCGGTATTTTTGCTTATTTTCAATTTAACTCTAAAATCGTTACTTGGGCTGACGAAGTCGTGGCTGAAGTTCGCAAGGTTGTATGGCCGACTCGCAAGGACACTACTGCAATGACGATCGTTGTGATCATCATGGTTTTGATCTCTAGCTTGATCATCAGTTCTTTCGATTTGATGTCTGGATACGTTATTAACTACCTCATGAGATAGGAAGTGACCATGGATAAAAAGTGGTACATCGTAAATACTCAGACCGGTTGTGAAGCCACAGCTAAAACTGCCATTGAAGAGCGCGTTCGCTCTCAAAAGATGGAACAGTTCTTTGGTCAAATTTTGATCCCTTCTGAAAACGTTGTGGAACTGGTTAAGGGGCAAAAGCAGACAAAATCCCGTAAATTCTTCCCGGGCTACATGTTCGTTCAAATGTTCTTAAATGACGAGACATGGCATCTTGTAAAACATTCATCAAAGGTGACAGGCTTCGTTGGGGGTGCTAAAACTCGTCCTCCCGAAGTTCCAGAGGCCGAAGTTTTGCGCGTAACTCAGCAGATGGCTGGCGTTGCCGAAAAACCAAAACCGAAGGTGAAATTTTCCGTGGGTGAGAACGTGACGGTTATTGACGGCCCATTCTCTAACTTCAGCGGAACTGTTGAAGAGATCAATGAGGACAAAGCGAAAGTGAAAGTTCTCGTGAGCATCTTCGGAAGACCAACTCCAGTGGAGTTGGACTTCATTCAGGTGGAAAAACACTAGTTTTTTAACTCCCTAAATTTAGGGAGAATTATTAATAACAACCCTATTGCAGGAGTGGGTCATGGCAAAAAAAGTTACAGGAATGATCAAGCTGCAGATACCGGCAGGGAAAGCGAATCCAGCTCCTCCCGTTGGACCGGCGCTCGGACAGCATGGGGTAAACATCATGGAATTCTGTAAGCAGTTCAATGCTCGTACGCAAGCATTGGGTGATAGCATCATCCCTATCATTATTACAGTTTACCAAGACAGATCGTTTACCTTCATCACAAAAACACCTCCGGTGTCTTCTCTGATCAAGAAAGCATTGAAATTGGAATCAGGTTCCAAAATGCCTCAGAAAGATAAAGTTGGTAAAATCAAGAACGATCAAGTGAAACAAATCGCAACTACTAAGTTGCCGGATTTGAACTGCTTGAAAGTAGAGTCCGCTATGTCGCAAGTTATTGGTACTGCGAAGAGCATGGGCATCGAGCTTGCGGACTAAGGTGGTGATGTATGGCAAATAAAAGATTCAAAGCAGCGGCTAAAAAAGTTGATTCTACAAAGAAATACACTGTAGACGAAGCGTTCAAAATGGTTGTTGAAAATGCGACAGCAAAATTCGACGAAACTATCGACGTGGCTCTTCGCCTTGGTATTGATCCAAAACAATCTGACCAGCAAGTTCGTGGCGCGATCGCGCTTCCTCATGGTCTTGGTAAAACCGTAAAGGTTGTGGTTTTCGCGAAAGGCCCTAAAGAGGCTGAAGCGAAAAATGCAGGCGCAGACTTCGTAGGCGCGGACGACCTCGTGGCTAAAATCCAAGGAGGTTGGTTAGACTTCGACAAATGTATTGCGACACCGGATATGATGGCGACTGTTTCTAAGGTTGCTAAGATTCTTGGTCCTCGTGGTTTGATGCCAAACCCAAAAGTTGGCACTGTGACTATGGCCGTTGGAGAGGCAGTGACTGCTGAGAAGAAGGGTAAATTGGATTTCCGCGTTGATAAAGCGGGTATTGTACACGCTGGCATCGGCAAAAAATCCATGGGTGATGCTAAGCTTCGCGATAACTTCCTCACTTTGATGGGAGCTATCTTGAAAGCAAAACCTGCTTCTTCAAAAGGTATCTATCTTCAATCAATTGCTGTGTCCTCGACAATGGGTCCAGGCATGAAGTTAGATACGAACCAAGCAGCTAGCGTTGCTGTGAGTGTTTAATTAATTTTTATAAAAACTATTGCGATCAGAGACAGTAGGTCGTCCCCAGTTTAACCGCCGGGGACTTTAATTCCAGATGGATCCTACCGAGATAAGGCAAAAAGAGTTTACTTCCCAAAGTACCTCCCGAAACCGACCTGACTCGCATAAATCTAGTGAAAGGAGGCCCTTATATGATGATCACTCGTGCTGATAAAGAACAAGAGATTAAGCTTTTGACTGACAAACTTGCCAAGTCAAAAGGGGCCTTCGTCGTAGATTTCAAAGGTATGAAAGTGGAGCAGGTTACTTCTCTCCGTAAAAAACTTCATACTTCTGAATCTGAGATGAAGGTTGTTCGTAATACTCTTGCTAAAAGAGCGCTAAAAGATCACCCAGCCGTAGAGAAAGCTTTGACGACTTCCCTTAAAGGAACCAATGCAATTGTGTTCTCTTATGGCGAGGTTAATGCCACTGCTAAAGTTTTGGCGGACTTCGCGAAAGACGTTGAAGTTTTGCAAATCAAAACTGGTGTAATGGACGGCGAAGGAATGGACGCTGCAAAGATTAATTTCTTGGCGACTCTTCCTGGCAAAGATCAGCTTCGTGCGCAATTCTTGGCTACTCTTAATGCTCCGGCGGCAAAACTCGCTCGTTGCATTAACGAATACGTTAAGAAATTGGGTGGCGAAGATGCTTCTGCTGCAGCGGCTCCACAAGCGTAATTGTGAAGTTATTATTTGTATTTATTTTTTAAAAATTTATTTCGGAGGATTTTATGTCTTTGACTAATGATCAATTGATCGACGCATTGTCGACTAAAACTGTTCTTGAACTTGCTGAGCTTGTTAAAATGTTGGAAGAGAAGTGGGGCGTTTCTGCTGCTGCTCCTGTAATGATGGCTGGAGGCGCAGGCCCTGCGGCTGCTGTTGAAGAAAAAACAGCTTTCGATGTCATTCTCGTTGACGCAGGAGCTAACAAAATCAACGTTATTAAAGAGGTACGTGGCTTGACTGGTTTGGGCTTGGCAGAAGCGAAAGCTCTTGTTGAAGCTGGTGGCAAAGCAGTTAAAGAAGGCGCTACTAAAGAAGACGCTGAGAAAATTAAAAAGGCTCTTGAAGCAGCCGGCGCGAAAGTTCAAGTTAAGTAATCATTTTATGATCTTATGGCCTCTTTTTGAGCAGTATTGCAAAAAAGAGGCCATTTTGCGTTTTTCTTGAAAAGCAACATTGACCCCTAGACGTAGGGGGATTATATTTTTTCGGCTATGCTTTTGCCGAAGGGATCGGTTTACCCCTATCCCAGTGTATTTCTAGTGTTGAAACATGAGAACGGTTTCAACGACTTAGATGGTTTGATCTTTAAGGGAGATTAGATGGATAAAACTCCAATCACGGCCTCAAATCTGCGTATCAGAAAATCTTTCGCACAAAACAAACAAGTTATCGACATTCCAAATCTGATTGAATTGCAAAAATCTTCTTACGAAGCGTTCTTGCAAAAAGATACAGATCCAGATCGTCGTGGAGAAGCTGGTCTTAACGGAGTTTTCAAATCCGTATTCCCAATCAGCGACTTCAATAATACTGCGAGCTTGGAATTCGTGAGCTACACTCTCGAGCCGGCTAAGTACGACGTTGATGAGTGCCGACAGCGCGGAATGACTTTCGCAGCGCCAATCAAAGTAACTCTTCGTCTTATCGTATTCGACGTTGATGAAGAAACTGAAGCACGCAGCATCCGAGATGTAAAAGAACAAGAAGTATATCTCGGGGAAATTCCTCTCATGACTGCGAATGGTTCTTTCATTATCAATGGTACTGAGCGCGTTGTTGTGTCTCAGTTGCATCGTTCTCCGGGCGTATTCTTCGACCACGATGGCGGTAAAAACGCGACTTCTGGTAAACTCATCTACTCTGCACGCGTGATCCCTTATCGCGGTTCTTGGTTAGATGCTGAGTTTGACCAAAAGGATTTGATCCACGTCCGCATCGATCGTCGCCGCAAATTCCCTGTGACGATCCTTTTGAAAGCTCTTGGTTACAATACTGAAAAACTTCTCGAATACTTTTACGATCTCGATGAAGTTTATGTAAAATCTGGCAAGCTCTACAGAAAACTCGACATCGAAAGAATGTCTGGTCAACGTGCGATTGCTGATATCGTAGATCCTAAAACTGGTGAAGCACTCGTTAAAGCGGGTCGTCGTATCACTCGTGCTGTTGTTAAGAAAATCAAAGACATCAACCTGACTGAGGTTGATGTTAATCCAGAGGATTTGGATGGTAAGGTCCTGGCGAAGCCTTTGATCGACGAATCTACGGGTGAAATCATCGCTGATGCGAATGCAGAGTTGAGCGCCAGCTTGATCAAGAAGGCAGTCGCTTTAGGTATCGATCGGTTCTTCATGATCTTCTTTGACGGTTTGACCGTCGGTCCTTATCTCAGAAACACTTTGCTTGTTGATAAAGTTAACAACAAAGATGAGTCGTTGATCGAGATCTACAAGCGCCTTCGTCCTGGTGAGCCTCCTACATTGGAAGCCGCAACGGCATTCTTCCAACGCTTGTTCTTTGATCCTGAGACATATGACCTCTCTGAAGTAGGCCGTATCAAGATCAATCATAAATTCGGTATCTCTATGGAGGAATGCCCTCCTGAGTTCAGAACTCTGACTCATAAGGATATCCTTTCTACTATTAAAACTTTGATCGACCTTAAGAATGGTCGCGGCGTGATCGATGATATCGATCACTTGGGTAACCGCCGTGTTCGTTCCGTAGGCGAGTTGTTGGAAAACCAATACCGTATCGGTCTCGTTCGTATGGAGCGTGCGATTCGTGAGCGTATGTCCCTCCAAGACGTTGAGACGATGATGCCTCATGACCTTGTGAATGCAAAGCCAGTGAACGCGGTTGTTAAGGAATTCTTCGGTTCATCTCAATTGTCACAGTTCATGGATCAAACAAATCCATTGTCTGAGATCACGCACAAGCGTCGCTTGTCCGCTCTCGGTCCCGGTGGGTTGACTCGTGACCGTGCCGGCTTCGAAGTGCGCGACGTACATCCCACGCACTATGGTCGTATTTGCCCAATCGAAACGCCAGAGGGCCCAAATATCGGCTTGATCTCGTCTTTGGCAACGTACGCTCGTATTAACAATTACGGCTTTATCGAAACGCCATACCGTAAGGTTGAAAGCGGTAAAATTTCTTCAAGCATCAATTACTTGTCTGCTTTGGAAGAGGCGGGTCACTACATCGCTCCAGCAGCGCGCGATGAAGCTGGCCATAAAGAAATTCAAACTCCAACCACCATCACTCGTCGTGACGGGGAGTATGAAATCGTTGATAAGGAAAAAGTTGGTTTGATGGACGTTTCTCCATCCCAACTCGTTTCTATCGCGGCTTCTTTGATTCCATTCCTTGAGCATGATGATGCCAATCGGGCATTGATGGGATCGAACATGCAACGTCAAGCAGTGCCATTGCTCCGTTCTCGCGCTCCACTTGTTGGTACGGGCGTTGAGAGACTCGTTGCCCGCGATTCTGGCACATCTGTTGTTGCGTTGAATGACGGTATCGTTGAAGAGGTAGATGCATCTCGTATCGTTATCCGCCGTTTTGCAAAGGGTGGCGAACTCGGTGCAAACGTTGATATCTACAACTTGACGAAGTATCAAAGAACAAACACGAATACATGCTTCAATCAAAAACCTATCGTAAAAGTAGGCGATCGTATTTCGAAGAGCGATATTCTCGCTGATGGTCCGGCAACTGAGCTCGGCGAGTTGGCTCTTGGCCAAAACATCTTGGTCGCGTTCACCCCTTGGATGGGTTACAATTTCGAAGATTCTATTTTGATCTCTGAGCGTCTTTTGAAAGAAGACGTTTATACATCCATCCACATCGAAGAATTCGAATGTGTTGCTCGTGATACAAAACTTGGTAAAGAAGAAATCACACGCGATATCGCGAACGTGGGTGAAGAGGCCCTTAAAGACCTCGATACGTCAGGTATCATCCGTATTGGTGCTGAAGTTCGTCCAGGTTATATCCTTGTTGGTAAAGTAACACCGAAAGGCGAGACTCAGCTTTCTCCTGAAGAAAAACTCTTGAGAGCGATCTTCGGTGAAAAGGCTGGCGACGTTCGTGATACCTCGCTCCGCGCCCCATCTGGTGTTTACGGGACCGTGATCGATGCTCAAGTTTACTCTCGTGAAGGCGCAGACCGCGATGAACGTTTGTCGTCAATCATCGAAGAGAAAAAACGCAAGCTTGAAAAAGACTTGGCCGTTGAACAGAACGTTATCAAAAATAACGCGATTTCTAAACTCCGCGATATTTTGGTGGGTAAAGTCACTACGGGCGTTCTTTTGAACGAAGATGGTAGTCAAAAATTATTAAACAAAGGTCAAAACCTAACAGAGGCGGACCTAGAAACTATTCCATTTGAGCTCTTGAGCTATATTCCTCTCGAGCAAGATCTTGAGTTCCAAGTGAATAAGATCATCGATGGCGCCCGCAACCAATTGGATGCTGTTAAGTTGGTATTCAATGAGAAGATCGAGCGTCTCCGTAAAGGTGACGAGCTTCCTCCAGGCGTTATCAAAATGGTTAAAGTTTACGTTGCGATTAAACGTAAACTTCAAGTTGGTGATAAGTTCGCCGGCCGCCACGGTAATAAGGGTGTTGTCTCTAAAGTATTGCCTTTGGAAGACATGCCTTACTTGGCAGATGGTACTCCAGTAGACATGGTTTTGAATCCATTGGGCGTTCCTTCGCGTATGAATATCGGACAAATCTTGGAAGTTCACTTGGGTTGGGCGGCTCGTAATTTGGGTACTCAGCTTTCAGCGTACATCCAAAACTTCAAGTCTGATGAAGCACGTAAAGCCATGAAAGATGTGTTCAGTGACTCGGATATCTCTGCAAAAATTGATAAAGCAGATGACGATTCATTGAGGCAAATGCTCGTAAAAATGAAAGACGGTGTGCATGTTGGTACGCCTGTATTTGATGGCGCTCGTGAAAAAGACGTGAAGGGCTTGTTGGCAAAAGCAGCTCTTCCTGAGCGCGCACAAGCTATTCTCTTTGACGGTCGTTCTGGTGAACCATTCACGAACCCTGTCACAGTGGGCATCATGTACATGCTGAAACTGCATCACTTGGTAGAAGAAAAGATCCATGCTCGTTCCATTGGACCTTACTCACTCGTTTCCCAACAACCACTGGGCGGTAAAGCACAGTTTGGTGGTCAGCGTCTCGGGGAGATGGAGGTTTGGGCGATCGAAGCATACGGTGCAGCTTATTCATTGCAAGAGTTCCTCACTGTTAAGTCAGATGACGTGGCGGGAAGAACACGCATGTATGAAAGTATCGTGAAGGGTGAAAACATCCTCGAGCCAGGCTTGCCTGAATCGTTCAACGTATTGGTGAAAGAGCTGCAGTCTCTGGCATTGAATGTTGAGTTGATGGAATCCGATATCTTGAGAGATCAAGACGAAGATTCTGAAGAGGCTGAAATGGAAGAGGTGATTGCGGCTCCGGATATTCCGACTTCGGAAAAACCGGGCAGCAATCAACATTAGTAATTAATTTAATTAACAACAAGAAAATGTAGGGGTGAGCCTTGAGAGACTTGTTGAACTTTTTTGATAAACCGAAAGATCCACTTAGTTTTGACGCCGTCAGAGTATCTCTGGCGTCGCCAGAAATGATCCGTGACTGGTCATTTGGTGAGGTAAAAAAACCTGAGACAATCAACTATCGTACTTTCAAACCTGAGCGTGATGGTTTGTTCTGTGCAAAGATTTTCGGTCCTATTAAGGATTACGAATGCTTGTGCGGTAAGTACAAACGTATGAAATATCGTGGAGTGATCTGCGAGAAGTGTGGCGTTGAAGTTACGCAAACTAAAGTTCGTCGTGAAAGGCTTGGCCATATTGAGTTGGCAACTCCTGTTGCTCACATCTGGTTCTTGCGTTCGCTTCCTTCTCGCATCGGCAACTTGCTCAATCTTTCTTTGAAAGACGTTGAGAAAGTTTTGTACTGCGAGGCTTACGTCGTTATCGACCCAATGGAAACGACTCTTGAAGAGGGCGCGGTTCTTTCGGAAGAGGCTTACCAAGGCGCTCTGAACGAATTCGGTCCTACTTTTAAAGCGGGCATGGGCGGTGAAGCTGTTCGTGAACTTTTGAGAAAGATCGATCCTGAATACTTATCTCGTAAACTCCGCATGGAGATCAAAGAGACTAAGTCTGAGGCTCAAATTAAAAAATTGTCTAAGCGTTTGAAAGTTGTAGAGGCTTTCAAAAACTCCATTAATAAAACTGAATGGATGATGTTGGAAGCGCTTCCGGTTCTTCCTCCGGATCTTCGTCCATTGGTTCCATTGGATGGCGGTCGCTTCGCGACTTCAGATCTGAATGATCTTTATCGGCGCGTAATTAACCGTAACAACCGTTTGAAACGTCTTCAAGAGCTGAACGCTCCAGACATCATCATCCGCAATGAAAAACGCATGCTTCAAGAAGCTGTGGATGCATTGTTGGATAATGGTCGTCGCGGTAAGACTTTCACCGGCCCAAACAAACGTCCTCTTCGCTCACTTTCTGACATGCTCAAAGGTAAGCAAGGTCGTTTCCGTCAAAATCTTCTTGGTAAGCGCGTAGACTACTCTGGTCGTTCTGTGATCGTAGTAGGCCCTACTTTGAAGCTTCACCAATGTGGTCTTCCTAAGGCTATGGCTCTCGAGTTGTTCAAACCTTTCGTGTATAACAAGCTCGAAGAAAAAGGTTTTGCGACAACAATTAAGCAAGCTAAGAAAATCGTAGATCAGCAAGCAGTTGAGGTTTGGGATATCCTTTCTGACGTGGTTAAAGAGCATCCGGTTCTTTTGAATCGTGCTCCCACTCTGCACAGACTTGGTATCCAAGCTTTTGAACCGGTATTGCACGAAGGTAAAGCGATCCAATTGCATCCGCTCGTTTGTACGGCGTTTAACGCCGACTTTGACGGTGATCAAATGGCTGTTCACGTTCCGTTGTCAGTAGAAGCGCAAGTAGAGGCTCGCGTTTTGATGATGTCTACAAATAATATCCTTTCTCCAGCGTCTGGTAAGCCAATCATCAATCCGTCTCAAGATATTATCTTGGGCATGTACTGGTTGACTCGTGTACGTCCTGGCGCGAAGGGTACCGGCAAAATATTCTCTAGCGTTTCTGAAGCTCAATACGCTTACGAGACTGGCTTGGTGGATTTGCAAGCTCTTTGTAAAGTTCGTATCAACGGTAAACTCGAAGAGACTTCAGTTGGCCGCGCGATCTTGTCTGACTCTGTTCCTCGCGAAGTTCCTTTCAACGAAGTGAATCTGGTGATGAATAAGAAGCAAATCGCCGCCCTGATTGATAAAACATTCCGTGTTGCCGGCGCAAAAGCGACTTGCATCCTTGCGGATAAGATCATGGAACTCGGTTTCAAGTATTCTACAGCAGCAGGTATGTCGATTTGTATCGATGACATGGTTATTCCAGCCGCTAAGGCGACTTTGATTGCTGACGCAGAAAAGCAAGTGACTGAGATCCAGCAACAGTACGACGAAGGCTTGATCACAGATGGTGAGCGCTACAATAAAGTAGTGGATATCTGGGCACAAACTGCAGACCGCGTTGCTAAAGAAGGTATGACTGCGATCGAGAAACAGAAATTTGTTATCGATGGCAAAGAGACTGTTGGTCCGTCATTCAACCCAATCTTCATCATGGCTGACTCTGGAGCCCGCGGTTCCGCGAATCAGATCCGTCAGTTGGGTGGTATGCGTGGTTTGATGGCGAAGCCTTCTGGTGAAATCATCGAAACACCGATCACTGCAAACTTCCGTGAAGGTTTGACAGTTATCCAGTACTTCATTTCTACACACGGTGCGCGTAAAGGTTTGGCCGATACGGCATTGAAGACCGCAAACTCAGGTTATTTGACCCGTCGTTTAGTTGACGTTGCTCAAGACGTTGTTGTCAGTGAAACAGATTGCGGTACGACAGATGGCTTGGAAGTTACACCGCTTTACGAAGCCGGTGAAATCATTCAGCCAATCGGTGAGCGTCTCTTGGGACGTACAGCTTTGAAAGAAGTTTTGGATCCTTACACTAATAATGTTGTCATCCCTGCGAACCACGAATTTACAGAGAGCGATGTTAAGAAGGTGGAAGCTCTTGGTATTGATAAGGTAACGATCCGTTCTGCCCTGACTTGCCAGTCGAACCGTGGTGTTTGTATCCGTTGTTACGGACGTGACTTGGCTCGTGGTGCGACTGTGAATATGGGTGAGACTGTCGGTATTATCGCTGCTCAATCCATCGGGGAGCCGGGCACTCAGTTAACGATGAGAACGTTCCACTTAGGTGGTGCCGCTTCTCGTGCGGTTGAACAATCTGTTCACACGACTCGTTACGATGGAACTATTAAGTTAACAAACGTTCATGCTGTGCCTAATCGTCAAGGTAAACTCACTGTTATGAATCGTAACGGCGAAGCTTTGGTAATCGATGAGGCAGGTCGTGAAAGAGAAAGATTTAAGCTTGTTTATGGCGCTGTCCTTAACTTCAAGGAGGGCGAAAAGGTTGTAAAAGGAGGTACCGTTGCAGAATGGGATCCTTACTCCAACCCAATCATCGCCGAGTTGTCTGGTAAGATCGCTTACCAGGATATCGAAGAAGGCGCGACCATGACGGAGCAAGTGGATGCTGTAACAGGCTTCGCGACGAAGGTTATTACTGAAAGTAAATCTTCTGATGTGAAACCAACAGTATTCTTGACTGATGTTAATGGTAAACCAATGACATTGCCAGGCCGTGATATCCCTGCCCGTTATCTGATCCCTGTTGGGGCTCAGCTACTCGTTGCTGACGGACAAGAAGTTCACTCTGGTGATATGATTGCGAAAATGCATCGTGAGACTTCCAAAACGAAGGATATCACGGGCGGTCTTCCACGCGTTGCCGAGTTGTTTGAGGCTCGTAAACCTAAAGAAGCTGCAATCATTTCTGAGATTGATGGTTACGTTACTTTCGGTAAGGACGTTAAAGGTAAACAACGCGTGATCGTGACTCCTGAAGTGGGTGAGCAAAAAGAATATCTAATACCTAAAGGTAAGCACGTTGCCGTTCGTGAAGGCGAGTACGTAAGAGCTGGTGAGGCGCTTATGGATGGGCCTACAAACCCACACGATATCTTGGCGGTTCTTGGCGAAAAAGCGTTGTCTGCATATCTTGTGAATGAAATCCAAGAAGTTTACAGACTTCAGGGTGTCGGTATCAATGACAAGCACATCGAAGTGATTGTTCGCCAGATGCTCCGTAAAGTGGAAGTTCGTGACCCGGGTGATACGCGTTTCCTTGCAGGTGAACAGGTTGAAAAATATACCTTTGAGCAAGAGACAACTCGCGTTGCAAATGAGGGTGGCCAAACGGCGACTCATGCGCCATTGCTCCTCGGCATCACTAAAGTATCTTTGAGCACCGACAGCTGGATTTCTGCTGCTTCCTTCCAAGAGACTACAAAGGTTCTTACGGAAGCTGCTATTAACTCTAGAACGGACAACCTCAGAGGACTTAAAGAGAACATCATCATGGGTCGCTTGATCCCGGCCGGTACCGGTTTGACTTCTTACAAACGCTGGAAAGTGGTTGTAAAGGAGGATGAGGATGTTCCTTTCGTCTCTTTGCCGGGAATGTCGGCGACAGCAACGCCGTAGTAAGCGTGTAATTATTAGAGGGTGGGGAACTGAAGTCAGCTCCCTGTATACAAAATTTATAAACTAGGGCTTGACCCGCCTAAGAACGAGGGTTAGGTTCCTGCATCCGTACATTGGGAATAATTGTTATAAGGGGTTCGAAGTGCCTACAATTAATCAGCTCATCAAAAGTGAGCGTATTGTTCAAAAAAACCAAACTAAGTCACCAGCTTTGACTTCTTGTCCTCAGCGTCGTGGAGTTTGCACTCGCGTGTACACTACGACTCCAAAGAAGCCAAACTCAGCTTTGCGTAAAGTTGCCCGTGTTAGATTGTCTAACGGCTATGAAGTGACTTCTTACATTCCTGGAATTGGTCATAACCTCCAAGAGCACAGCGTTGTTTTGATTCGCGGTGGTCGTGTGAAGGACTTACCAGGTGTTCGTTATCACATTATTCGCGGTGTATTGGATCTTCAAGGTGTTAACGGACGTCTTCGTGGACGTTCTAAGTACGGCACCAAGAGACCTAAGAAATAGTCATTAAGAGGTTATAGAAATGTCACGTCGTAAAAAGACCTTTAAAAGAGAAATTATTCCAGATCCAGTTTTCAAAGATCTCGTTGTTGCGAAATTCGTTAACAAAATGATGATCCAAGGTAAAAAAGGCACTGCCCAAGCGCTTTTCTACGGAGCTCTTGACGAACTCAAGGGAAAAGTACCAAACGAAGAGCCTATCTCTATCTTGAAAAAAGCTATCGAAAACGTGAAGCCTTCTATTGAGGTTCGTTCACGCCGTGTTGGTGGAGCGACTTACCAGGTTCCTGTCGATGTTCGTCCTTCACGTCGCCTTGCTTTGGCTATGCGTTGGCTGATCGCATACTCTCGCGAGCGCGGTGAGAAGGACTTCTCTAAGCGCCTTGCTGGTGAATTGATGGATGCTTTCAATAATCGTGGTAACTCCATTAAGAAAAAAGATGACGTCCACAGAATGGCTGAGGCCAACAAGGCGTTTTCTCACTACAACTGGTAGTCCTTCCTAATGTCAGCGAAAGATCCCAAAATTGTAGCTGATTTAAAGTACACTCGTAATATCGGCATCATGGCTCACATCGATGCCGGTAAGACGACCACCACCGAGCGAATTCTCTACTATACAGGTAAAAGTCATAAAATTGGAGAGGTCCATGATGGCGCTGCCACAATGGACTGGATGGTTCAGGAGCAAGAACGTGGTATCACGATCACTTCTGCGGCTACGATGTGCTTTTGGAAGGATTATCGAGTTAATATCATCGATACACCGGGGCACGTGGATTTTACGATCGAAGTTGAGCGTTCTTTGCGTGTTCTCGATGGTGCAGTGGCTGTATTCGATGGGGTGAATGGGGTTGAGCCACAGTCTGAAACTGTCTGGCGTCAGGCTGATAAGTACCATGTTCCCCGTATTTGCTTTGTCAATAAAATGGACCGCGTGGGTGCTGACTTTGTGATGAGTTTAGACTCGATCAAGGGGAAGCTCGGCGCAAATCCAATTGCCGTACAGGTTCCCGTTGGAATCGAAGACTCTTTCCGTGGAGTTGTCGATCTTCTCGAAAATAAGGCCTATGTCTGGGATACTGGTGGTAAAGATGAAGCCTTCAAAACAATCGATATTCCCGAGGACATGAAGACGGAGGTAGATAAATACCGCGTAGAAGTCATCGAAAAAATCGTAGAGTTTGAAGATGCTCTTTTAGAGAAATATCTCAACGGGGAAGATGTCTCTGTCTCCGAATTAAAACAAGCTCTCAGGAAAGGAACTCTTGCTTTGAAAGCAGTTCCTGTCTTCTGTGGTGCTGCCTTCAAAAATAAAGGTGTTCAGCCTTTGTTGGATGGCGTGATTGATTATCTTCCATCTCCTCTGGATATTCCCGCGATCGAAGGCCATGATCCTGAAAAGCCGGATAAGAAAATCATTTGTAAAACTGACTTTGATGCGCACACAGCGGCCCTTGCGTTTAAACTTGCAAACGATCCATTCGCGGGCACTCTCACTTATGTGCGCGTGTACTCCGGTGAAATCAAGATCGGTGATCAGCTTTTGAATCCGCGTACTGAAAAGAAAGAGCGCATTCAAAAGCTTGTTAAGCTCCATGCAAACTCTCGCGAAGAAATTCAATCCATTAAAGCTGGTGATATCGGGGCTGTTGTTGGTTTGAAGTTCACTGCGACCGGGGACACTCTTTGCGTGTCTTCTCATCCGGTTGTTTTGGAGTCTATCACTTTCCCTGAGCCGGTTATTTCCGTCGCTATCGAAGCGAAGTCTTCGGCAGATCAGGAAAAGATGCTTCAGGGCTTGGCGAAACTCGAGAAGGAGGATCCTTCTTGTAAGCTCAAAACCGACCCAGAGACTGGACAGATTCTGTTGTCCGGTATGGGTGAGTTGCATTTGGAAATCCTTGTGGATAGGCTTTTGCGTGAATACAAAGTTCAGGCAAACGTAGGTAAACCACAGGTTTCCTATCGTGAAACTATCACGTCGGCAACGACTGTTGATTATGTTTACGAGCGCCAATTGGGCGGCGAAGAGCACTTTGCCCAGGTTCGCCTTAAAATCGAGCCAATTCCATTGGCTGACGGTGTTCAGTTCCTTACGAAGGTTCAGCCGTCTTCGTTGATCCAACCAGGCTACATTAAGTCCGTAGAAAATGGCTTTAAGGAGTCCGCGGAAGTGGGGCCTCTGGCGAGCTATTCAATGATCGGCATCAAGGGCACTCTTGAGAGTATCGAGGCCCGTCAGGAGTCCTCAAATGAAATCGCCTTCAAGGCAGCAGCATCCCTGGCTTTCCGTGAGGCTGTTAAAAAGGTTGGGACGGAGCTTTTGGAGCCTATCTTTAAGGTGGAAATTACATGTCCCGACGATTTCGTGGGCAATGTTGTTGGGGATTTAAACTCTCGCCGTGGAAAAATTCTTTCTATGAACGTAAAGACTGGCGGGGGACAAATCATTTCGGCCGAGGCGCCGCTTGCGAGTCTATTCGGTTATGCAACCGATATTCGCAGTTTAAGCCAGGGTCGTGCGAGTTTCAGTTCTGAGTTTTTGGCGTACGCAATTGTGCCTCAAAAAGTGAAGACTGAAATTTTGACAAAGCTAGGTCGATTTTAGTTAATTTTTTTTCGATTTGCCTTTGACATTATTTGTTTCATCGGTGCATACTCGCGCACCTGTACACCTAAGTTTACAAAAAACTCTCTGAATCAGGGTATTTCCAGGGCCGCAAAGGCCCACCAGAGGCGGTTTTCGATGGGACGGAGGTGCGTATGTTAACCAGATTTTACTAGTATTTACGATACTTTAACAAAAAGAAGAGTGTCCTATGCAAAGTCAGAAAATCAGAATTCGGTTGAAGGCTTTCGACCATAAACTTTTAGACCAATCTACGAAAGAAATCGTAGAAACGGCTCGCCGTACTGGTGCAAAAGTTGCCGGTCCAATTCCCTTGCCAACTCGCATTAACCGTTATACAGTCCTGCGCTCGCCGCACGTTGACAAAAAATCACGTGAGCAATTTGAAGTAAGAACGCATAAGCGCATGCTGGATATTTTAGAACCAACACAGCAAACTGTCGATCAGCTCATGAAACTCGACCTCTCTGCTGGCGTAGATGTTGAAATTAAACTGTCAGCGATCTGATAGGAGTAAGTCGTGAGCGAAGCTACAAATACAACAGAAAATACGACCTCTGCGCAAGGACTGAAGCTTAACGGCCTCTTCGCGTTCAAAGAAGGTATGTCTACAATTTTCAATGACCAAGGTGAAGCTGTTCCGGTAACGGTTCTTCGTTATGAGCCTTGGATTATTTCTCAAATCAAAACAAGTGACAAAGATGGTTACGAAGCTGTTCAGGTTGCTTGCCAGCCTAAAAAAGCTAAGAACTCAAACAAGTCTGAAAAGGGTCACTTGGCTAAAGCTGGTTTCGAGAACGGTGCTCAGTTCGTAAAAGAACTTCGTCAAGCTCTCCCTGAGGGGGCAGCTCTTGGTGCGCAAGTTTCTATCGAGAGCCTTTCTAAAGGTGATTTCGTAAAAATCACTTCTAAATCAAAAGGTAAAGGTTTCGCTGGTTCTGTGAAGCGTTGGAATTTTGCAGGTGGTCCTGCTACCCACGGTTCCCACTTCCACCGTCGTCCGGGTTCTTCTGGTAACAGAACATGGCCAGGCCGTGTAATGCCAGGTAAGAAGTTCCCAGGTCATTTGGGTAACGAAACAGTAACTGTAAGAAACGTTGAAGTTGTTGAAATCAACACCACGGAAAACGTTGTTTTGGTAAAAGGACCAGTTCCTGGCGCACGAAACACTCTAGTGAAATTGGTGAGAGAATAGTTATGGCAGTAGTTAACGTTCTTAATTGGAAAAAAGAAAAAGTTGGTCAAGTTGAATTGGCTGCGAATGTTTTCGAAGCTCCTATTAAAAAGGAAGTTTTACACAACGTAGTTCATTGGCAATTGGCTAGTCGTCGTCAAGGTACTCACATGACTAAAACAAAAGGTCTCGTGAGCGGTGGTGGTAAAAAGCCATTCAAGCAAAAAGGAACTGGTGGAGCTCGTCAAGGTTCTAGTCGCTCTCCTTTGATGCCTGGTGGCGGTACTATGTTTGGTCCTCAACCACGTAGCTACGCTTATGTGCTTCCTAAAAAAGTACGTCGCTTAGGTCTCAGCATGGCTCTTTCTCACTTACACAGTGAAGGTAAGCTCTTCGTTGTTGAGAACATGAAGTCTGAAGGTAAAACGAACGAACTCGAAAAGCGTTTGAAGTCTTTCGGTTTGAATAAAGCCGTTTTGATCGATGCTAATGTTGATGAGAACTTCAGCCGTGCAAGCCGCAACTTAAATGCATTCAAATACTTCCCAGTGGAAGGTTTGAACGTGTTTGATCTATTGAAATACGATGCTGCTGTTATCACTAAAGACTCAGTAGCAAAAATCATCGACAGATGTTCATTGGAGAATGCGTAATGAAACAAGTCATTAAAGCACCTCTCATTACTGAGAAGAACACATACCACAACGCTGCGGGCGTTTATGTTTTTGAAGTTGATTTGAAATCTTCTAAAACAGAAATCAAAGCTGCTGTGGAAAAGAATTTTAAAGTTAAAGTTGATAGCATCAGAACTAGCGTTTGCAGAGGTCACTCTAAAAACACTAAATTTGGCGCAACAAAGGTTCCTTACTGGAAGAAGGCTTACGTTAGGCTGAATGCTGGTGAGAAAATCGCGTTGTTTGAGGGAGTATAGAGATGGGGATCAAGACGTTTAGCCCACGCTCTGATGGCAGAAGAGGAATGACTGGTTTCGACTTCAAAGAGATCACAAAAACATCTCCAGAGAAATCGCTTACAGCTCCTTTGAGCAAAAAAGCCGCTCGTA
The DNA here is from genome assembly GCA_039810425.1 of Pseudobdellovibrionaceae bacterium. GTDB lineage: Bacteria > Bdellovibrionota > Bdellovibrionia > Bdellovibrionales > Bdellovibrionaceae > JACMRP01. Next base: position 88,012 of record JBDHWW010000004.1, read on the forward strand.
ATAACCATGGTCAAATCACCATGAGACATATCGGTGGCGGTCATAAAAGAAAATATCGTTTGATTGATTTCAAACGTGAAAAACTTGAAGTACCAGCAAAAGTTGTTGCGATCGAGTATGATCCAAACAGAACTTGCCGTATCGCTTTAATTTCATATGCTGACGGGGCAAAGGCTTATATCTTGGCTCCAATTGGTTTGAATGTTGGTGACACTGTTGTGTCTAGCGATAAAGCGGATATCAAACCAGGGAACTCTTTGACTCTCGGTGCAATTCCTCTCGGTACAACTATCCACAACATCGAGTTGCGTCCTGGTAAAGGTGGCCAAATCAGCCGCGGTGCTGGTGCAAGCGCAACTTTGGCGGGTAAAGGCGAGAAGTATTGCCAGGTCCGTCTTCCATCTGGAGAGTTGAAACAAGTTTTGACTGTTTGTCGCGCTTCAGTTGGTCAAGTGGGCAACACTGATAACGAAAACATATCTTTAGGTAAGGCTGGTCGCTCTCGTTGGAGGGGTATCCGTCCAGGTGTTCGCGGTATGGCAATGAATCCAGTTGATCATCCTCTCGGTGGTGGTGAAGGCGTGGGTAAAGGTCATCATCCTGTAACTCCATGGGGCCAACCTTGTAAGGGATACAAGACTAGACATAATAAACGTACTGACTCTTCAATTGTTAAGAGACGCAAGTAGGGATTAAAAAATGGCACGTTCAACGAAAAAAGGACCGTTCATCGACGATCATTTGCTTAAAAAGATCGACAATGCGATCCAAAAAAACGATAAAAAAGTTATTAAAACTTGGTCACGTCGCTCTACCATTCTTCCAGAAGCTTTAGGTCTTACCTTTGCTGTTCATAACGGAAGAAAGTTTGTCCCTGTCTACGTGACAGAGAACATGATTGGTCACAAGTATGGTGAGTTTGCACCATCTAGAACCTTCCATGGTCACGCAGAGAAAAAAGCAGCTCCAGCAGCAGCTCCTGCGGCGAAGAAATAATAAAGGTGATTTATGGAAGTTAAAGCAAGTTTGAAATACGCAAGAGTAGGCGCACAAAAAGCAAGATTGGTTGCTGACGTAGTTCGTGGAAAAGATGTGAACGAGGCTGTAAAGACTCTCACCTTCTTGAACAAGAAAACTGCTGGCCTCATTAAAAAGCTTATCGAGTCTGCGGTTGCAAATGCTGAATATAAAAAAGTTATGGACGTAGACAATCTCTACGTTAAGTCAATCTGGGTTGACCAAGGACCTTCTCTGAAAAGATTCCGTCCTCGCGCTCAAGGTCGTGCTTATGGTATTCAAAAGAAAACCAGCCATATCAACGTAGTTCTCGAGGAGAAATAGTCGTGGGACAAAAGGTTAATCCAATTGGACTTAGAGTCGGAGTTATCAGAACTTGGGATTCTCGTTGGTATGCAAAAGGCCAACAATACTATGAGAACCTCCACGAAGATATTCGTCTCAGAAAATATTTGAAAGCGAAATTGAAGCATGCGGGCGTTGCAAAAATCGAAATGGAACGCGCTGCTAAGAAAATTAAGATCATCATCTCTACAGCTCGTCCTGGTGTTGTTATCGGTAAAAAAGGCACAGGTATCGACGCTCTTAAGGCTGATGTTCAAAAATTAACTCCAAACGAAGTTTTCTTGAGCATTCAAGAAGTTCGCAAGCCAGATTTGGATGCGCAATTGGTTGCTGAGAGCATCGCACTTCAACTTGAGAAACGTATCTCTTGGAGAAGAGCTTTGAAAAAATCAATTGCCGCTGCAATCAAAGGTGGCGTTAGAGGTATTAAAATCCGCGTTTCTGGCCGTCTCGATGGTGCAGAGATCGCTCGTTCTGAGTGGTACAATGAGAAGTCCGTTCCATTGCACACATTGAGAGCGGACATTGACTACGGTACTGCGGAAGCATTGACTGCTTACGGTATCATCGGTCTTAAAGTATGGATCTATAAAGGCGACGTATTGAGCGCTCGTGAGGTTGAGGAGGCTGGCCGTGTTAAGTCCTAAAAGAGTTAAATGGCGTAAGCAATTCGTAGGTCGCGCAACTGGTTTCGCGGTTCGTGGCGCTAACTTGGATTTCGGAGACTTTGGTCTTCAAGCAACAGAAGAGCACCGCATGACTGCACGTCAGCTTGAAGCAGCTCGTATTGCTATTTCAAGAAGCGTTAAGCGTGGTGGTAAAATCTGGTGCCGCGTTTTCCCTAACATCCCTGTAACTAAGAAGCCTGCTGAAACTCGTATGGGTAGTGGTAAAGGTAATCCTGAGTACTGGGTCGCTCGTATCTTGCCTGGAAAAGTTCTTTTTGAAATGAACGGTGTTACACGTGAGCAGGCGAAAGAAGCCTTTGAACGTGCAGCGCACAAACTTCCATTCAAAACTAGATTCTTGGCTCGGGAGTAACAGTCATGAAATTTACTGAAATTAAAGATCTGTCTGTAGCAGAACTTAAAAAGAAAAGAGCAGGTTTGAGCGAAGAGCTCTTTCAAGCTCGTATTAAAAACACAATTGGCCAACTTTCGAGCCCAATTGAAATCAGAAACCTTCGCCGTGATATTGCTAAAATCAATACGGCTATTGTTAAAAAAGTAGCTCGGTAATTGAGGAAGACTATGGAACAAAATTCTAGAGGACGTAGAAACGAAGTCGTAGGTGAAGTGATCAGCAACAAGATGGATAAAACTATCTCTGTTTTGATCTTCAGAATGGTTAAACACAAAAAATACGGTAAGTACGTTAAAAAGACTTCTGTATTCAAGGCTCATGACGAAAAGAATGTTGCGAAAATTGGCGACGTGGTAAAAATCTACGAAACTCGCCCGTTGAGCAAAACTAAGCGCTGGGCGCTTAGCGAAGTCGTAGAGACGGCAAAAGGCTAAGGTGCAGTTATGATTCAAATGCAGACAAGACTCAACGTAGCTGATAACTCTGGAGCCAAAGAAGTATTTTGTATCAAAGTACTTGGTGGCTCTAAGAGACGGGTAGCTTCTATCGGAGACATTATCGTTGTCTCTATTAAAGAAGCTCTTCCAAATGCAAAAGTTAAAAAAGGTGATGTGGCTAAGGCAGTTGTTGTTAGAACTGTTCACAAGCTGCGCCGTCCAGATGGTTCTTACATCCGTTTTGATGATAACTCTGCCGTTCTCATCAATGCTTCTAAAGAGCCAATCGGGACTCGTATCTTCGGCCCAGTAGCGAGAGAGTTGAGAGCAAAGCAATTCGTTAAGATTGTTTCTCTAGCTCCAGAAGTTCTCTAAGAGGTGTGATGTGAATCGCTTACAATCTAAATACAAAAAAGAAATCGCTCCAGCTTTGATGAAAAAAATGGGCGCTAAGAACGTAATGCAAGTTCCTCGTTTAGAGAAAATTGTATTGAGCGTTTCTTTGAGTGAAGCCGTTCAAAACCCAAAAATTTTGAACACGGTAGTTGATGAAATCACATCAATCACTGGTCAAAAAGCAGTTATCACTAAAGCTAAGAAAGCTATCTCTAACTTCAAGTTGAGAGCTGGCATTCCTCTAGGTGTTCGCGTGACATTGAGAAGAGATAGAATGTGGTCATTCATTGATCGTTTGAACACATTGGCTCTTCCTCGCGTAAGAGACTTCCGTGGTCTTCCGAATAAAGGTTTTGATGGCCGTGGTAACTACAACATGGGCTTGAAAGAGCAAATCGTATTCCCAGAGATTAACTACGACCGCGTAGATAAAGTTCGCGGTATGAATATCACTGTTTGTACAACTGCTAAAAACGATGCTGACGGAAAAGCTCTTCTTGAAGCACTCGGCATGCCATTCAGAAAATAAAAGGTTGGTGTCAATTGGCTCGTAAAGCAAGTATTGAAAAAAATAATAAGAGAAAAGTTCTCGCTAAAAAGTACTTCAAGCATAGAGAAGAGCTTCGCGCTAAGGCTTTAGACATGAAGCTTTCTGATGAAGAAAGAGCAACAGCTCGCAAAAAGTTGCAAGCTTTGCCACGCGATACAAACGCTAACCGCGTTGTAACTCGTTGTGAACTTAGCGGCCGTCCACGTGGTAACTATAAAAAGTTTGGTCTTTCAAGACTTGCTTTCAGACAATTGGCCCTTGATGGAAAATTGCCTGGTGTAACTAAGGCAAGTTGGTAAGAGGAATATAATGGATACAATTGCACAATTTCTTACAGTAATTCGTAATGCAGGAACGGCTCAACACGAGAAAGTTGATTTGCCGGCTTCTAAAGTAAGAGCTGGTATCGCTCAAATCTTGGCTAACGAAGGCTACATCCGTAGCTTCAAAGTAGCTAAAGATTCTAAGCAAGGTATCATGCGCGTTTACTTGAAATATTCTGAAGATGGTCAACACGCGATCACTTCAATTGATAAAGTTAGTACTCCAGGTCGTCGCTTGTATGTAAAAGCAACTCAGATTCCAAAAGTAAGATCTGGTCTTGGCATGTGCATTTTGAGCACTAGCAAAGGAATCATGAGTGACAAGCAAGCTGCTGAGAAAAATCTCGGCGGTGAACTTCTTTGCACTGTTTGGTAGGTGAAATATGTCTCGTATTGGTAAGGCCCCAGTCATTTTTGACGATAAAGTTCAAGTGAGTATCACTCCAAAAAATGAAGTGATCATCAAAGGCGCGAAAGCTTCTTTGAACATCGCTATGCAGCCACAAGTATCTGCAAAGCTCGAGGATAAAAAAGTTGTTTTGACTCGCGTTGATGACACAAAAGAAGCAAAGGCTCTTCATGGCTTGTACAGAGCGCTTATCCAGAACGCTGTGATTGGTGTTACTAAAGGTTTCACGAGATCTTTGGAGCTTCACGGGGTTGGTTACCGCGCGAATGTTGCTGGTAAGAAGTTGGAGCTCTCTTTGGGTTTCAGCCATCCTGTGATCTTCGACATTCCAGAAGGTATTGAAATTAAAGTAGATAAGCAAACGACTATCAACATCACTGGTGCAAGCAAAGAGCTCGTTGGCCAAGTAGCTGCTAAAGTTCGAGGCTTCCGTCCACCAGAACCTTACTTGGGTAAGGGCGTTCGTTATGTTGGTGAACATATCAGACGTAAAGCTGGTAAATCTGCTGGTAAATAATTGAGGTGAGTTATGATGAAGTTAAAGATGAGCAAACACACTAGTGAACGCAAACAAAACCGCCTCACTAAAAAAATCAGAATCAGAAAAACAGTTCACGGAACTGAAGAGCGTCCACGTTTGTGCGTTTTCAGAAGCGGTAAGCATATGTACGCGCAAATCGTTAACGATGTGAATGGCCACACAATCGCAGCAGCTTCTTCTGTTAGCATCGATACCAAGAACTCTGGTAAAGATCTCGCTAAAGAAGTGGGCATGGCGGTAGCTAAAGTAGCTTTGGCTAAGAACATCAAGAGTGTCGTTTTTGATAGAAACGGCTATTTGTATCATGGTCGAGTTAAGTCTCTTGCAGAAGGCGCGCGTGAGGGCGGCCTCAATTTCTAAGGAGTAAATTGTGGAGAAAGTTCAAACAGCAGCTGAATTCGAAGAGCGCGTAGTAGCCATCAACCGCGTAACAAAGGTTGTTAAGGGCGGTCGTCGTTTCTCTTTCGCAGCACTTGTAGTTGTAGGTAATGGCACAGGCGATATCGGATTTGGTTCTGGTAAGGCCGGTGAGGTTCCAGAAGCTATCGGTAAAGCAAGCCGCGCAGCTAAAAAGAATTCTAAATCTATCTCTTTGAAAGAGGGCACAATCCCTCACGAAGTTATTGGTAAATTTGGCGCTGCTAAAGTTATTATGAAACCAGCTGCTCCTGGTACTGGCGTAATTGCTGGTGGTGCAGTGCGGGCAGTTCTTGAGTCGGTCGGTGTTAAAGATATCCTTACTAAATGTGTTGGTACCCGTAACCCGCACAATGCGGTAAGAGCTACCATCGATGGCTTGAACCAACTGAAACAGTCCAAGCAGATCTAATTTCTGCAAAACGTGTAGGTAGAAAATGGCAAAGACATTTGTTGTAACATTAAAAAAATCTCTCATTGGCACGACTCAAGACCAAAAAGACACAGTAAGATGTCTAGGTCTTAAGAAGATCCGTCAGAGTGCTGAAGTAAAAGATACGCCGGCTAATCGTGGCCAAATCATGAAAGTTCAGCACCTCATCACTGTGGATGTTAAGGGGTAATTATGAGTCTCTTGAAAACACTGGCTCCAAAAGAAGGTTCTAAACACTATCCAAAAAGAATCGGCCGCGGTATTGGCTCTGGTATGGGTGGCACTGCTACAAAGGGTCATAAGGGTCAACTCGCTCGTACTGGTGGTACTGTTCGCCGCGGTTTCGAGGGTGGTCAGACTCCTATGCACAGAAGACTTCCTAAGTTCGGTTTTAGCAATGTCGCATTCGCAACTGAATATGACGTTGTAAATCTCAGCCAATTGGCTAAACTTTCTGGCGAAGTAACTCCTGAAACTCTTCACCAGGTTGGTCTTGTTGGTAAGGGCTTGGTTAAAGTTCTCGGCAACGGCGAGCTTAAAAAAGCTTTGACTGTTAAAGCTCACAAGTTCAGCGACAGCGCAAAAAAAGCGATCGAAGCTGCTGGTGGCAAAGTAGAGGTAATTAAATAGTGTCGGCCGTAGATAGCATCGCTAAAAATTCAGACCTAAGAAATCGCATTTTTTTTACGCTAGCGATGCTAGCGGTTTACCGCATTGGGGTTCATGTTCCAACTCCCGGTGTTGATGGTGGCGCTGTTCTATCCTTTTTCCAGGCGCAAAGTGCTGGAATTTTCGGCTTGTTTAACACCTTTACGGGTGGTGCGTTATCTCAATTCAGTATTTTTGCATTGGGAATTATGCCCTACATTTCGGCATCCATCATTTTCCAACTTTTGACATCTGCTGTTCCATATTTGGAAGCATTGAAAAAAGAAGGTCAGCAGGGAACTAAGAAAATCAATCAATACACTCGCTATGCGACAGTGATATTGGCGATCATTCAAGGTTATGGCATCAGCTCGTACCTGTTGCACTCAACAAGTCCTTCTGGTCAGTCACTGGTTGTTTCTCCTTATATTGGTTTCTTACCATTCCAAATCATGACGATCATCACTTTGACCGCTGGTACTTGTTTTGTAATGTGGTTGGGTGAACAAATCACCGAACGTGGAATCGGTAATGGGTCTAGCTTGATCATCTTTGTGGGCATTGCAGCGGCAGTTCCAAGTGGCGCACATAAGCTTTGGGAACTTGTCACGTCCAATGAAATGCGGGCTATCGTGGCTTTGGTGTTGTTGGCGCTAATGGTGGCGATTATCGCAGCTGTTGTCTACATGGAGGTTGCGCAAAGACGTGTTGCTATCCAGTACTCTCAAAGACAGGGTACAGGCATGCAGTCTATGCAAGCTCCAAGCAGTCATTTGCCTATTAAAATTAACTTCTCAGGTGTTATTCCTCCGATCTTCGCGAGTTCTCTTTTGATGTTCCCTGCGACGGCGGCTCAGTTTGTAACGTCACCTTGGTTGAAATCCCTTCAGGATTCTTTGAATCCTTCGGGAGTTCTATACAACATCATTTTTGTCGCTTTGATTGTATTCTTCTCATTCTTCTATACTGAGATCGTGTTTAATCCGAGCGAAGTTGCTGATAACTTAAAAAAATACGGTGGTTTTATTCCTGGCGTAAGAGCAGGTAAGAGCACGTCTGAATACATTCAACGTGTGTTGGATCGTCTCAACGTAGCAGGTTGTATTTACCTTTGCGTAGTTTGTATCCTCCCAGGGATCCTTTCCAGTCAATTGAATGTCCCATTTTATTTCGGTGGAACTAGTTTGTTGATCTTGGTCGGTGTTGCATTGGATACAACTCAGCAAATTCAATCTCATATCTACACCCAAAAATATGAGGGCTTCCTTAAGGGAGCTAAGATTAGAAGTAGAAGGGTTACGTTTTGAGCATCATTCTTTTCGGAGCACCAGGAGCAGGTAAGGGCACTCAGTCGGCCCTGTTGGTCGAGAAGTTGGGCATGACTCAAATAAGCACTGGAGATCTCTTCAGAGCTGCGATTAAAAATAAAACAGAATTAGGGGTTCAAGCCCAATCCTATATGGATAAAGGCCAATTGGTCCCTGATTCTATTGTTATTGGAATGGTTGAAGAGGTTCTTAAAAGCGGCGTTAAGAACTTCATACTAGACGGCTTCCCGAGAACCGTACCTCAAGCCGAAGCTCTTGATGAGCTTCTCAAAAAACTCAGTCTTTCAGTTTCTAAGGCTATCTTCTTAGAGGTGCCTAGAGGAGAACTGATGAGTCGTTTGACAGGCAGACGGGTATGTAAAAATTGCGGGGCAGTCTACCACATAGTTAATAGACCTTCTAAGGCAGAAGGTCTTTGTGACAACTGTGGCGGCCAGGTAGTTCAGCGCAATGACGATAAGACAGAGGTCGTCGGAGCGCGATTAGATGTTTACGATCAGTATACTAGTCCATTGAAGGACTATTATACAAAGGCTCGCAAATACGTTGAAGTAAACGGTAATAGAGATACTGAGACGGTTTTTTCAGATATTAAGAAGTTAATCTCTTAGAAACTGAAAATACTGGAAAATACCCTAGACAAGGGGTGGGCTCAATGTTACGTTTCCGGACCGCATTTGTGTTTATGTGTGTTTGATTCGAGGGCTTTTTTGCTCTCAGTACAGACGTGGGAATAAGTATGAAAGTTAGACCATCAGTAAAAGCAATCTGTAATAAATGTAAGATTATTAAAAGAAAAGGCGTGATTCGCGTAATTTGCGAAAACCCTAAACATAAGCAAAGGCAGGGCTAATCATGGCACGTCTACTCGGTGTCGATTTACCTAGAAATAAGCGCGTTGAAATTGCATTGACCTATATCTACGGTATTGGTCGTCCTCGTGCTCGTAAGCTTATTAAAGAAGCAGGTATTCCTCAAAATTTGAGAACTGAAGGCCTGACTGACGAACAAATCGCTAAGTTGCGTTCTATCATCGAATCAAGCTTCAAGGTTGAGGGTGACCTCCGTCGTGAAATTGGTCTAGCTATTAAGCGTTTGATGGATTTGAACTGCTACCGCGGTATTCGCCATCGCAAAGGCTTACCAGTTCGTGGTCAGAATACACGCTCTAATGCGCGTACTCGTAAAGGACCTAAGAAGACCGTGGCTAACAAGAAAAAAGCCGTATAGTTAGGATGAATTAAATGAATACAGTTGAAAAAAAGCCTGTTGTTAAAAAGAAAGTTAAAAGAAACGTTCCTCAAGGGAACTGCTATATCCAAGCTGGTTTCGGTAATGTTATCGTAACTATCACGGATCCAAATGGTGACACGGTTTCTTGGTCATCTGCTGGTCACTTGGGTTTCAAAGGTAGCCGTAAAGGCACTCCTTTCGCAGCTCAAGTTGCGGCAGAAGATGCAGCAAAAAAAGCTATGGAAGCTGGTATGAAATCTTTGGATGTTTATCTCAAAGGTCCAGGTGCAGGTCGTGAGCCAGCTATCAGAGCTTTGGCTGCAACAGGCATGAGAATCCTGACCCTCAAAGACGTTACTCCCGTTCCACACAACGGTTGCCGTCCACCTAAGCGTAGAAGAATCTAAGGAGATTTGTCGTGAGCTGCATTAATCAAGGCGTGTGTAAACTCTGCCGTCGCGAAAATATGAAGTTATTCCTTAAGGGTGACCGTTGCTACACTGATAAGTGTGCGTTTGAGCGTCGTCCTTATCCTCCAGGCCAACACGGACAATCTCGTTTGAAGTTCTCCGAGTTCGCTCTTCAATTGCGCGAAAAACAAAAAACAAAAAGATTCTATGGTGTTTCTGAAAGCCAATTTGTGAAATACGTTAAAGAAGCGAATCGTTCTAAAGAATTGACTGGAACAGCGCTTCTTAAAAATCTCGAGATGAGATTGGATAATGTAGTTTACGCGTTGGGCTATGCAAATTCCCGTCGTGAAGCTAGACAACTTGTTAAGCACAATCACTTCCTCTTGAATGGCAAGAGAGCCAATATTCCAAGTATGATGGTTCAAAAAGGTGATGTGATCCAAGTGACTGAAGCAAGCAAAGAAGTGGTTAAAATCCAAGCAGCTATGCAATCGGTAGCTCGCAGATCTGTACCATCTTGGCTTGAAGCTGATCATGCAAACTTCAAAGGGGTTGTAAAAGACTCTCCAGTGAGAGACGATGTTACACTTCAAGTAGAAGAAAACATGATCGTAGAATACTACTCAAGATAATTTAGATCGCAGGGGAGCTTATGCAAGAGCATTATTATAAATTCTGGAGAGAAATGATCAAACCTAAAGGTTTTGAGGTTGATCGTGAGACTCTTCGTGATGACTACGCAAAATTTATTATTCGCCCTCTCGAAAGAGGCTTTGGCGTAACTCTTGGCAACTCTTTAAGAAGAATTCTTTTGAGCTCAATGATGGGATCTGCCATCACTGCAGTTAAATTCGAAGGAGTTCTTCACGAGTTCACCACTATCACTGACGTTCTTGAGGACGTGACTGATATTATTCTGAACCTTAAACAAGTTCGGTTCCGCCAGTACACTAGCGATAGCCTTACTTTGAAGATCTCTAAAAAAGGTCCAGGCAAAGTGACTGCTGCTGATATTCAAACTTCTGACAAAGTTGAAGTTTTGAATCCAGACCAGCACATCGCTACTTTAGGTGCAAACGCGAATTTCAACGCTGAGATCATCGTTGAGTTTGGTCGTGGTTATGTTCCTACGGAAAACAGAGAAAAAGAGTTTCCGGTAGGCTATGTCGGCGTTGACGCTCTTTATAGCCCGATCAGCAAGGTTAACTACAGCGTTTCCAATGCTCGTGTTGGTCAAAGAACTGACTACGATGCTTTGACTTTGGAAGTATGGACCGACGGTTCTTTGAAGCCTGAAGAGGCAGTTGCCCTTTCATCTAAAATCATGAAAGAGCAACTCCAAATTTTCCTTACTTTCGATGAAACAATGGAGCCTTCTGAAGAAACTAGAGATTCTTCATCTCCTACATTGAATGAAAACCTCTTCAGATCAGTTGATGACCTCGAACTTTCTGTTCGTAGTGCTAACTGCTTGAAGAATGCGAATATCCGTTACATCGGTGAGTTGGTTGTACGTTCTGAAGCTGAAATGCTTAAAACTAAGAACTTCGGTCGCAAGTCTTTGAATGAAATCAAAGAAATTTTGTCTGAAATGGGTCTTGGCTTAGGTATGAAGATCGAAGGATGGCCACCTCCAGGATGGGATCCTAACCAGCCACCTCAAAAGAGAGAAGCTCAGTAATATTTCTCGGAGTTAAAAAATGAGTTCACACAGAAGAAGAGTTAAAACATTCAGTCGTAAATCGGGTCCTCGTAAGGCTTTGTTGAGAGGCATTATGAGCTCACTTGTTGAGCACGGACGTATTACTACGACTGTAGACAGAGCAAAAGAAGTTAGAAGACATATCGAAAAGGCGATCACTCTTGGTAAAAAGGGTGACTTAGCTACTCGTCGTTTGCTCCTTTCTAGAATTCCAAACCAAGATGTTGTAAACACAATTGTGACTGACTTGTCAGTTCGCTTTAAAACTCGTCCAGGTGGATACACTCGCATCATCAAAATCGGACGTCGTCCGGGCGATACTGCTGAGATGGCTTTCTTGGAATTCGTAGATTACGATTTTGAGGCTAAGACTGCTGATAAAACTGCTAAAGAAACTGCAGCTAAAGCAGATGAAAAAGGTGCTAAGAAAACTGTAGCTAAAGCTAAGAAAGCTTCAGCGAAGTTGGTAGCAGCTAAGAAGAAATCAGTTAAAAAGATCCAGAAGAAAAATAGAACTGCGGCAAGAGCTTAGTTTTAGCTCCCAATCTTTTTAAAAATGATTAACATGAAGCCTAGGGGAACCTGGGCTTTTTGTTTTTTAATCCCCGAGAGGGACGTATGAATAAACATCTCAAAGCATTACTAATTGTTGGTGGTTTGGCCGTTCTTATTGTTGTCGCTGTTTTAGCGTATAAAGGGCGCAATCGCATGGATGCTGAAGCAGATCCCGGGGCCATTGCTCGGAAGCTGGTTCAGTTGAAAGAGCCGCTTCCTCCCTTCAGAGCAAAAACTTTAGATGGGAAAGACATTCAGCTTTCTCAATTCAAAGGAAAAGTTGTCGTCGTGAATTTCTGGGCATCTTGGTGTGGGCCTTGTGTTGAAGAAGTGCCTTCACTGATTAAGCTGCTTAAGACTTTTCCGAATGAACTAGAGCTTATTGCGATATCTGGGGACTCAAACCAGGCTGATATTGATAGCTTTATGAAGTCGTTCCCGGAAATGACGACCCTGCCTAATATTCATGTGGTTTGGGATGCGGATAAGAGCCTTTCGCAAAAGTATCAGATCTACCGTCTGCCGGAATCTTTCTTACTTAATAAGGATCTAAAGTTGATTAAGAAGATCTCCGGAACAATCGACTGGCATACTGAAGATGCCATTGCCTATATTAAGCAAGTTCTGTCCGGAGTCGAGCCATCAATAGCAGTTCCTGCAGTAGAGACTGGGGCCTCCCAGGGTGAAGACTCAGGGAAAATCCCCGAAGACCAAAACTAGTCTAAGATTTCTTAGGTGCCGTTTTAGCAAACTGCACCTAAGAAGAGTGTCGCTACCACGCCTTTTTGGGCAACCCCTTGCCTTATTGGGAAGGGGGGAAACTAGAAGCCGAACTTCTTTTTTAGGTCATCAACGGCTTTTTTGCCCTGCTTTTCGACTTCTTTTTTGCCTTGGTTCTCGGCATCCTTCTTGGCTTGATCGGCTTTGCCTTCGGCTTGCTTCTTTTGCGCGTCTAGCTGGGCCTGGACCTTCTTCACCTCTCCGTCGAGTTGTTCGCGGATTTGTTTTACTTGCTTATCGATTTGCTCGCGCTGCTTTCCGACTTCTTTACTCACGTACTCTTCGATCTGCTTACGGGCTTCAGCAATTTTTGCCTCAACTTGCTTACGTAAACCTTTTTCAAGCTCGCTGCCCAAGTTCGATGTCACATCGAAACTGACAGCTGGCAAGTAACCAGAGGCTTCACCCGTGAGGTTGATCACTGGCAACCCGGCAAAAGTGTTCTTCAAGATGCTGCTGATGTTGCCGTCTTTCGCTGAGACTTCGAAGTTTGCCGTTGTGAATTGATTGCTCAAATTCATTTTGAAATCATGCAATGCCTTCAGCGTGCCATCGATGTTCAGCTTGCCCGTTGCGGAGCTCAGGTTGATCCTCAGGTCCGACGAGTTCACGAGTTCCGCGGCATTAATAGGGTATGAGCCCACCGCCATCTGGTATGTGATGAGACTATCTTCTTTGGTGTTGTCCACAGTCATTTTCAAGAATAAATCTTTGATTTGGTCAGCAGGAAAATCACCTTTGAGCGTCGCCACCGTCGGACGGCCCACCAGAGCTTGGTTGGAAGAGATATCCAAGATTTGCCCTTTGATATTGCCGGCTTTTGGGGACATGCCCGCCTGAGAGCTGATCGCGGCCACTTTCACCCAAAAGAGTGGATAAGCATTTTTACGGCCGAACTCGTAGGAAATTCCCTTTTCGCGGGGGTGTGGCTGAATTGGGACATCATCGCTATCCACCGGTTTATTTTTATCTTTGCCAGTGATTTTGTTCATATATTTCGGTGGCACGTATTTTTCAGCCATTGCACGATAGCGATTGATTTTCTCCATGTACTTACCCAAGTAACGGTTGAACAAGGCACGTGTCAGCTCTTTGGTGTTGATCGAAGGAATACGGAAGCGAGTTTCCAGCGACTTTACGTCCGCTTTAATCAAAGCATCGAGAGACTTTACATCGGCATCGATCTTTTTGAGGTCCTTTTCGAGATCTTGGCCTGTAGAGCCGATTTGCTTTTTGTAAGCGTCGCCTTGCTTGAGGACGGCATCAAGCTCTTGCAACGAAGCTTGAAGCTCTTGCGGAGTTTTGAAGTCTTTTGTTTTAATTTTACCAAGACGTTCATTTAAAGCCTGAATGTCTTTACCTTGAGGCAAAGTCTTTAGCTTTTCATCCCAGTACTTTTGTCTTTCTTTGAGGTTTGCTTCGATCTCTGCCGCCTTCTTTTTAGATTCGATCGTGCCTTCAATCTTGCTAAGCTGAGCATTGGCATTTGTGCCGCCAAGGATTGCAGCGAGGTCACCGAGCATGTTGTCAGCGTATTCTTGCTGAGTTTTTGCGAGGGCCTCTTCTTTCAAGCGCTGTGCTTCTTGCTCGACCATACCAGGACCGGGTTTTGATGGAGGCTCTGGAGGAGCCACTTTACCTGGGTGTTTACGGGCTGTGCCGAACTGGATATTTTCAATCACAGCTTCGTTCACAAGAATCTTTGCGCGAAGAAGCGCATCCCAAGACATGCCCCAGCGAACATCGCCGATCTCAATCACGTTCTGGGTGGGTTTTTCAGCGTCTGTGATCTGAATACCTTGAACGCGAAGGCTGGCATTGAAGAAACTCGTTTCAATTTTTGCAATATTCACTTCAGCGCCAATGCCTTTATAGCCAGCCCATTCCATTCCGGCACGCAATTGCATGTCGAAGAAAAAGTGGAAATAAGCAAAAATAAGAATGCAGACAATCGCGAAGGGAATAACCGCATTCCAGCGGATAGGACCTTTTACTTTTGGTTTTTTTGTTTGATCAGTCATGTTCATTACCCGTAGAGATCCTGATATTTGTTGTACCAATTATAAACTTTTGTAGCGGCAAAGCTCTTCCAGATTTTCGTTCCTTTAAAGCGAGCCACCACCGTCACGCGGTATTTTAAAATCAAAGAACGGAAGACGAAGAATGCCGGAATCACCAAGATCAAGCCGACGATCATCGAGCCCATAACAATCGAGTTGTTAAAGCGTGTCATCGGTACGAGCGGCATATTGTACATCTCGGTAAAGAGAGGACGCAGTGATGGAGTTTCGAGAACCGCACGGCCCAACTGATCCGCAGCAGGGTCGAAAAGAAATGCCACGAACTTAAAAAAGAACGCAGCAAGGAAGGCCGCGCCCATTTGAATACGGAAGAAGAAAACTAAAATCAGAATCAGGAAAGTTTGAATGGATAAAAACGGGGAAAATCCCAGAATCAATCCGCAGGCAAGGCCCGAGGCAAGTTGGTTGGTTCCCGTCTCTGAATTCAGTAGCCGGAAGAACGCGAATATCTGCTTTAACAGCAAAGTCATATCTTCTCCTGATTGAGGCCGCCAAGAACGGCCGATGCGTGTATTTAGGGACTTCCTTAGGGTAAAAAGACCTCTAAGTCTTGGCAATCTTTTGATTTTTCGCAGCGAGTAGAGGTAGGATAATGGCATGAGTGAAAAATCCAACGAAAAGTCTATGGCAGGTTTTGGCGAGCAAATGTGTCTGTTTCTGGATCGCGACGGTGTGATTGTTCACGATGTCCCCTACAATACAGATCCGCAAAAAGTAGAGCTAATGCCCGGAATCGTCGGACTTCTTAAAAAAGCTCATAAGGTGGGCATGTGGGTGACCATCGTGAGCAACCAATCGGGCCTCGGCCGAGGGTATTTTTCTTGGAGCGATTATCGTCAAGTTCATCAGCGTATTTGCCAGCTCCTTGCCGCGCAGGGTGAATGGGTTGATCTGGCTTTATGTGCACCTTTCTATGAAGGCACGGAGTTTAAGCAAGCAAAAGCGCGTCCTCACTATCGAAAGCCCGATGTCGGTATGTTTAAGCATGCGGAGGAGGAGCTTGGCGTGGCTTTTTCAAAGTCGATCATGGTGGGTGACAGTGCGACGGATCTGATTCCGGCGTTTCAGTCGGGGATTCATAGGCTTTATCTCGTGACTTCGGACAAACAGGCTGAAGAGACTAAAAAACTGGAGACCCACCGGAAGGCTCATCCTGAGTTTCAATATCAGTTGATCTCGGATTTCTCCGAGATCATTTTATAACGATTTTTTGCCTTTGCTAAAAATATTATATTTTTGCCAGCGCGGTTTTCAAATCGTGAATGATGTCATCGGCTTTTTCGAGGCCAATACTTAAGCGAATTGCGCGGGGGTCAATCCCAGACTCATCTTGCTTTTCTGAAGGGATTGCCGAATGGGTCATATAGCCCGGCACTTCGATCAATGTCTTATTAAGGCCAAGACTGACCGCTAACGTGATTGCATAGGAGTTGTTGGCGATGTCATCCACGAATTGTTGGCAAGTGGTGAGGTCGCCCTTCAATTGGAAAGAAATCATCGTACCCGGAGAGAACTCTTCTTCCGGTGAGAGAAGATATCTCTTCGCAAGCTCATATTGCGGGTGGGACTCAAGTCCCGGGTAAGTGACTATTTCAACTTTGGGATTTTCCTCTAAGAACTGCGCTACTTTCATTGCCGTTTTCTGCTGCTCTTCAAAACGCAAAGACTGCGTTGAGATCCCGTAAACCAAAATGTGCCAAGCGGAGTAGGGATGAATAATTGCGCCGAAGTCTTTGCGGCCGATTCTTAGTAACGTGTCGAACTCTTTGCGAGTGATGACCGCGCCGCCCATCTCGGTCCCAAAACCCGAAATGTTCTTGGTGAGACTCTGAATGACCATGTCTGCACCCCATTGGAGTGGTCGCAGGCCCCACGGCGTTGCGAAGGTGTTGTCGACAAGGACCAAGATCTTTCTGTCGTCGGCCCGTTTTTCGTTGGCCTTTTTAACGAGGCTTGCGATTTTTTCAATGTCGATGATTTCAAGATTCGGATTGGAAACAGATTCGAAATAAATCACACGAACCGTGGGATCTTGGATTTCCTTTTCTAGATCTTTGGCGTTGAGATCCATCATGTGGTTTTTGATGCCAAGGCGTGGAAGCCAGTTGGTGATCAAGCTGTATGTACAACCGTAGAGCGTGCGGTGGGCGAGGATTTTGTCGCCGGCCCGCATACAGGACATGATTGCTGTCGAAATGGCTCCCATGCCGCTGGCGAAACTGATCGCGCATTCGCCGGCCTCCATCAGAGCGAGCTGCTCTTCGAGCATTTTGGTTGTAGGCTCTTCGAGACGATCGTAGATCCAGATTGGTTTGTCAGTGGGTTTGCGTTCCTCGCCGAAAGCAACGAAGCCTTGCGCTCCACGCTCCAGAGAGCCGAGACGGAACGAGGTCGAGGCGGTCATCGGCGGCACGATGTGATGGCCGAACTCCCAGGCTTTTGTGGTTGAAGCGCCGTGAATGGCGCGTGTACGTTGGCTAACTTTGACTGACTTCATAAGGCACCTTCTCTTTTCTTTGCATGTAGAAGAAGGCCCCGAAAAGTCCGAATACAAATTGAGCTACCTGAAGAGCGGTAATCACCGTTGGGCCTAAATCTGTTGCATGACCAATGTAAATATTAAACAAGAAATAAAACGCCGCTTGCCCCACGCCGACGCCGGCGGGAGAAATCGGAATCGCCGTCGCCATGAAACCAAGTGGGGCGACGAGGAAGTATGTCGACCAGTTCATCTCTTCGCCCAAACCGGACGCATGGCCGGCAAGAATCATGAACATGATTGAGAATGTTTGCGCCAAGAGACTGAGCACGATGCTGCCTAAAAGATTCTTGTAGTTGCGGCCATAGAGGTGCAGAGATTCGTATATACGCGTGGTTTTTGAAGCCCCGGGCAGTTTTTGCAGGCGGCGGTTCATGCTGCCGCGTTTGTGGAGCTTTTGTGAGAAGACGAGTCCAAGGCCCAAAGTTGCCACAGTGAAAAGGCCTATGATCACGAAGAAAAGAACATGCAAAGAGGGGTTGGATTGTACAAGCTGCCAATCAAAAAGCATCGCGAGCAGGGCCATCAAGATCATCGCGTAAAGTCCGAGGACGCGGTCCATGAGAACGCTGGTCGCGGCGGCCATACGGGACTCTGGGAAGTCCTTGGCAAAATAAAATGCCTTCACCAAGTCACCACCGACCCCGCCGGGGACTGCGAAGTTAAAGAAAATTCCGATCATGGTGAGCTTAAACGTCCTCCAAGATGGCAGGTGATGGCTTTGGGTTTGCAGCAAAATACGCCAGCGCTCGCTGGTAAGGTACATATTGGCGCCCACAAGCAGAAATGCTGGAATGAGGTATTGAGGCTGAAGCAAGTTTGCGAGGGCCTTAAAATTCAGTTTTCCGGATTGCACGAGCCAATAAATAAGGCCTATGGAAAAAACGATTTTCAGAGTTTGAATGAGAAGGTTTTTGGCCTTTTTTTGCATGGAGGCAGACTAAACGAATTGGGGCGGATTTTGCTATATTTTTTCGGTTTTACGCAGGGGGGAAAGGTGAATGACGTTCCGAATCAATCCGGGCTGTTTGTAGACGATTTTTGGACGTTTTGGTTGTATGTCTGTTTGTTCAGGAGGATCCGTCGTGATTCCAGCAATTTTATCAGGTGGCAGCGGCACTCGCTTGTGGCCCGTTTCAAGAGCGAATTTCCCGAAGCAGTTCTGTGATCTTTTCGAGGACTCGTTGCAGAGTCTGACGATTAAACGCTCGTTGAAATTGGGAACTCCTTGGATCGTGACCGGGGCGGCGCTCAAAACTTTGACGGAGGCGAATCTCAAAGACCTCCGTTTGCAGAATGTGACGACGCTCTATGAACCGGTTGCAAAAAACACGGCACCTGCTGTCGCGGTGTTGGCGCATATTCTCGTCCTGCGCGGAATGGGCAAAGAGATCGTTGGCGTTTTTCCGTCAGATCATTTGATTCAAAATACGGAGGCTTTCTACAACGCTGTTGACGAAGCGGAAGTGCTTGCTCAGAAGGGTTTTATCGTTACTTTGGGAATTAAGCCCGATCATCCAGCGACGGGTTATGGTTATATCCAAAAGGATAGAAGTTCCAATAAAGTTTTGAAGTTCCATGAGAAGCCCTCTTTGGAAACAGCCCGGAAATTCGTCGACTCGGGCGATTTCTACTGGAATGCCGGCATGTTTATCTTTAAAGCGGAGATGATGCTGGATAAATTTCAGAAACTTCAGCCGGAAATTTATAAAATTGTTTCTCAATTGAAAGCGGATATGAGCAACCTCAATGAGGTTTATGCACAGTTTCCGAGCATTTCTATCGACTATGCAGTGATGGAAAAGCTCAGCCCAGATGAGCTGGCGTGTGTTCCGGCAGACATGGCTTGGAGTGATGTCGGTTCATGGGATGCTGTTGCCCAAGTAAACGAGGGGCAGCAGGGGCCTCAGTCGCTCGAAGTAAAAGGCCGCGATAACTTCGTCTTTGGCCGCGAAAATAAAATGTACTCGTTCGTCGGTACCGATGATCTGATCGTGGTTGATACGGAAGATGCCTTGATGGTCGTGAAGAAGGGCGAATCCCAGGAAGTAAAACAGGTTGTTGAAGCTTTGCAAAAGCAGGGGTCTTCATTGGTTAAAGACCATGTTTTTGAAAAGCGTCCGTGGGGAGCCTTTGAAGTTTTGCGCGATACCGAGCACTTCAAATCGAAAGTGATTACAGTCAATCCCCTGTCGCAGCTTTCGTACCAGTCCCATAGCAAACGTGCTGAACATTGGATTATCACTCGTGGTGAAGGGGAAGTGGTTTTGAATGACCAAGTGATTCCCGTGAAAGCTGGCAGCCACGTGTATATTCCAACACAGGCGAAACATCGCATGCGTAACACCTCCGAAACGGTCCTCGAGTTCGTAGAGGTTCAGTTGGGCTCTTATTTCGGCGAAGACGATATCGTTCGATACCAGGATGACTATAAGAGAACATAAGCAAACTTAACGCGTGACTGTTTGGTAAAAGTTTAGTGAAATTTTGTTCATGGGCTTTTACAAAAAACTTCTCGTGATTTTGGCTGTCCTTCTTGTTCAAGGTCCGCTGTCCCGAGCTAATGTGCTTGGGATGGACGCGCAAACCTTTAACCCGACAACGAATGGCCTCGACTTCGTGACGGTTCACTCGTCGGCGACGCTGGACCCGGGAGTCGTGAATATCGGCTTCTTCTTGAACTATGCAGTGAACTCTTTGCCATACATTTATGGCGTGAGTGGCGCCGGGCAAACCCGCACGAAGTTTAATGACACTCTTTTTTCATCTGATTTGAATTTTGGTGTCGGTTTGACGGACAAATGGGATATCGGTTTTTCATTTCCTTATTTGATCTCACAAAACATTGAAGACGGTAGTCAGTTGAGCCGTTACAGCCAAACCGGCATTACCGGCCAGCGCATGAACACCAAGTATCGCTTTTATAATGGCGATACTTGGGGCTGGGCCGTGATCGCCTCTGCGGATAAGAGCTTGGTTGAGAACAATCCATACACGGGAGAAAGTCCAGGACCGACTTTCAATTTAGAAGTCGCAACCGATGTGATGCTCTCTGAAGTTTTGTTGGGCTTTAATCTTGGGCACCGCTGGCGTTCCCCAGGGGCGAGCCTTGCTTCGATTTATGGAATTTCACCCTTGCCAAATCAGTGGATCTACTCGATGGCGGCGAGTTACCTGCTGAAAAGCATTGATACGAAACTGATCTGGGAACTTTACGGAAGTTATCCTGATGGCAAGACCAACGACACAATCACTCAGAATGTATCGGATCGTGAGAGGTCGTCCCTCGAGACTCTTGTGGGGATGAAGTATGATTGGAATACAAATCTTGCGATTCACTTTGGTGGCGGTACTGAAGTCTATCACGGAACGGGAACTGCGGCTTGGCGTTTGTACTCGGGGATCAACTACGCGTTCGGTCCAGTGTGGGGCAAGAATGATTGGCCTCCGGTAGAACCGAGACGTGACGTGAAGACTTTGCCGAAGGTTCAGAATTTCACTTTGACCTTTTTGCGGTTTAAGTTCGACTCGACAGAACTTGATCCCAGTTCTTATAAGAACCTCGATATCGTTGTGAAGATGGTGCGTGAGACTCCGAATGTTCAAAAGATTACGATCGAAGGTCACACGGATTCAGTCGGTTCAGACGTTTATAATCAGAAGTTGAGCCAGGCCCGTGCGACGACTGTTAAGGACTACTTGAAGAGCCACATGCCTGAAATGAGCAAAGTGGATTTCCTGGCAATCGGTTATGGAGAAAGCCATCCGATCGCCAATAACGGGAACTATCAGGGGCGCGCGAAAAATCGCCGCGTAGTCATCCGCGTGGCTCGCAAGATTATGGTGGGTGATAAGCCTGAGATGGAAGAAAGCTCTATTACGTTCTAGGATTAAGCAATAAAACGGGGAAGAGGACCGTGGTGGAGCCCTCTCCCCAGGCGCCCTAGTGGGCGACGTGGCTTGGAATATAACGGCTTTCAGGTTCCGTGTGCGAGCCCTTCAGGAGTTCATTGAACCTGGAGTTGTACTCTTCTCCGAGATCTTTGCGAATGTCCAAACCCAACATTTTTGACAGTTTTGGAAAGAACTCTTTTTCTTCCTCCTCAATGTGATGCTTAAGTGTTTCGCACACGACGGTGAACTTTGCTTGCCAGACATGCTCCTCGCTGACGGTCTTGAGTTCCCGCAAAAGATGGTCGACGATTCCATGTTCTTCGAAACCCTCGAAGGCGAAGTGATTTATTTTGCTGAGATCTGTAACGTTGGAATAGAGGGCGGCTTCTTCACTTTGTGCGTGTGCGGGGACGATGGCTGAAAGTTTTTTGAAGAGTCTTTTTTTAGCCTCAAAAGTCGTCTTTTTTTGCAGTCCTGCGACGTAAAGTTTTTTAATTGTTTGATGGTCTCTTTTAAGAGCGCTGACAAGTTCCATGGTATTTCTCCTTTGTCGGTTCAACACTCTTCACGTTGAATCATTTGGCGGAGCTTGTCAGATCCTTGTTTGGGAAAAATTTTGCGATGAAAAATTCAAACGACGTCACAACGCCTATTCTTCAAAGACATATTTCGCGAGTGTCTGGAAGAGAACTTCAAAATCCACCGGCTTTGTCAGATAGTCATTGCAGCCGGCTTCAATGCAGCGGTCGCGGTCTTCTTTCATGGCATGGGCGGTAAGAGCGATGATAGGCTTTTTGTAGCCGCCAAGGCGCAAATTTCGTGTAGCGGTTTGCCCATCCATCACCGGCATTTGAACGTCCATTAAGATCACGTCGAATTCCGAAGACGAAGCTTTTTTAATCGCCTCTTCGCCGTTGTCAGCTAAGGTGACGATCATATTTTGATTGGAAAGAATGCGATTCAACAACAGGCGGTTAATTTCAGAGTCGTCAACGAGGAGGACGGATTTGCCGTGAACTTGTGAGAGCGCCCGGTCTGTTTCTTTTGTAGTGAACTTTTCGTTCTTAGGTCTCTTTGGAGCTTCGTAAGGGACCGTGACCGTGAATACGCTGCCTTTACCCGGAGTACTGCTTTCAAGTACAACATCACCCTGGAGCATACGTGCCAGGTGACGAGACAGGACCAACCCCAAGCCGGTGCCCTCATGCTTGCGGGACAAAGAGTTGTCAACTTGGCTGAAGCTTTTAAATAGTAAATGTTGCTTATCGATAGGAATGCCAACGCCACTGTCTTTGATTTTAAAAACGAGTCGGTCGTTCTGAGCTTCGCAGCGAATAGCCACATGCCCTTGTTCCGTGAACTTGATCGCATTTCCCAAAAGGTTCATCAGGATCTGCTTAAGACGCTGAGGATCTGTATTGACGTAGTCAGGGAAGGTGTCTTGAACATCCACCACAACCGAGACTTGCTTTTTACCGAGCTTTGCTTCGCAGAGAACGCGAACTTCTTTTAGCAAGGTTCTCAGAGAGAAGTCGCGTTTTTCGATTTCAAGGTAGCCGGCTTCGACCTTCGAGAGGTCCAAAATATCGTTGATGATTTTGGTTAAAGATTCGCCGGTCTTTTCGATAATGCTGACATACTCGGCACGGTCTCTATCCGACAGCTTTGGATCTTGCAAGAGCTTGGTGAAACCAAGAATTGCACCGAGAGGAGTGCGCATTTCGTGGCTCATATTTGCAAGGAAAAGACTTTTTAGGCGGTTGGCTTTTTCGCTGTTTTTCAAGTCGCCTGCCATCTTGTTGAGAGTTTCGGCTAACGAAGCTAGATCATCACCAGCGCGAATAGGGATTTCGTGCTCAAGATTGCCCGCTCCAAGGGCTTCGGCAGCAACTTTGAGCTCCCGCAGACGCAGCGTCAGGCTACGGGAGATGGAGAACGTTAAAATCAAGCCTGTGGTTTCAACCATCAAGACAGCAAGAAATAACGTGAACAGCATCATATGCTGCATCCAGCGCGAGCCCTCTCCGAGCGCGGTGGAAAAGCGGGCCTCCATGGCTGTCAGGTCGTTATTAATCTGAGAGATCTCCTCCAGAGTCGTGAGGACCTCCTGATTGCTGGAGTTAGAAGAAATCTGCTGGTGAAGCTGCTGGCCAAGAATCGTCAGACGGTCCACCATTGTGTCCGCCTCCGTCCATAAAGCAATTGGCTCGGCGATATATTTTACGTTGCGGAAACGGTCGATGAGTTTCGCGAGTCCCTCGACATCATCTGGATGGTTCTTACCTTGCAAGAATCCTTTGCGCACTGTTTCGTAGTCGTAAGGATCGTTTTCGAGAATCTCATGGCGGCTGGCTCGATCACCAAGAGTGACGTCAATCTCACTAAAGAATTTTTCATAGTAGCTTGGATTTTTGGTGCGGGCATAGTTGAAGAGACTGATCACCGCTTCTTTTTGCGCTTTGGACCAAAGGCTCTCGCCATTCACGAAAGCGCGGGCCGTTGACAGAGTGTTCATGGCAAATAGCATCGTCAAGAGTTCTGAGATAACCAAGAAGGCCATTACACCGACAACGATGAATAGCTTGTTCGAGACAGAGAGGTTTCTCCAGAAAGATTTAATTTTCATAATTTGCGCTCTACAACAGCAAATACTTTAACCTGTTTTTTTTGTCATAGTTCAGAATATATCGAATCGCAAAATGTCCCATAGCCGATGTCGTTTTTTGGGAAAAATTACTGTGAAAACGCTGCCGTCCATGTGCGCCGGGCTTTTCTGAGCTCGATTCACTGGACTAAAGCCGTGAAGTGAAGCGGTCCTCGTTAAAAAATGACCCTATCGGCCGATATGTAATTGATGGATAAGTCTTCGTTATTCCATTTTTTAATACGGCAATTTGGAACGCAATTTGGAGTGATCCTCCTGATTTTTTCCAGCGTTTACTATTTCCAGGGGAATACTTCCAGGGAAGATCTTTATAGTCTTGCGATGCTCATGCAAACTCGTCAAGCCGTCGAGCAGGCGAGCTTTTTGAGTCAGCAGTACCTAAGCTCCGGCAAGATAAAAGATCTTGATGAATACAACAAGTCCATCGTGCAGATGGGAAAAGTCGTCAGCGATTTTGCCGATGGTCTTAAAAAATTCCCCGATCACCAGAAAAAGTTTTCTGAAATTCAGAAAAAGACCCGCGTGTATTTTGTCGCAATGAATGAACGCCTTGAGAAGCGTCAGCGCAGTGGCGGTAATCATGGAGATCGTGAAATTGCCAATGCCGACGGTTTGCATGACGTGCTGAACTTGATTGATGTTATGACCCGTGATATTCGCGACAATACCCTGCAACCAATGACGGTAGCTGGTAAAACTTTTCCGCTGGTCCTTTGGTACTACGTCGCGGGAATGGTGATTGCATTGTATTCGATTCTGATGAGCTATCGCTATCAAACGGCGCTTCAGGAAGAGCAAAAGAAAGATATCTCGGATTTGAAAATTCAATCGATTCTGTTGGACGGTATCCTGAATAGTATCAGCGAGGCCCTTGTTGTTGTTGATGATCAGGGACGTTTCACACGTTACAATACCGCCGCGCAGAGAATTATTGGCAGCAAGATAAAAAGTATTTCTTCAGAGCAGGACGCGCGGGACTTTGGTTTCTTTGATGTAAATACGATGCAACAACTGCCTGTGAACGAGTTGCCTTTCGCGCGAGCGCTCCGGGGGGAACAGGTTGAAGACCTTGAAATCATGGTTCATAACGAAGCCAATCCCCAGGGGATGTATATCAGTATCAGTAGCCGTTACTTGCGTGATATTGACGGCAGCATTCATGGCGCTTTGGCGGTCTTCCGCGACATCAGCCGTCGTAAGGCCACGGAGCAGGAATGGCTGCGTGCACGTGAATCTGCTCTGGAAACAGCTCGTAAGAAGTCTGACTTCTTAGCGGCTATGAGCCACGAGATCCGTACGCCGATGAATGGTGTGATCGGGATGTCGACACTATTGGCTGAGACGAAAATGACCGAGGAACAAAAGGACTACGTGGGAACGATTAAACGCTCGGCGGAAGCGCTGCTGCGTTTGATCAACGACATCTTGGATCACTCGAAAATTGAGGCCGGAAAAATTCAGATTAATCCGCGCCCGTTTGATCTTCGTCAGATGTGCGGAGATATTCTGGAGCTTTTCCAACCGGCTGTTCGCGAAAAAAATATTGGTCTTGAAATTAGTTATCTGGGGCGTGAAGAGTGGGCCTTCGTGGCGGATCCGGAAAGGCTGCGCCAGATTCTGGTGAACCTGATCGGAAACGCAGTGAAGTTTACCGAAAAAGGTTATGTGCGCGTGGCGGTTGAGTGCCAGAAGTCCCATGCTGCAAAGTCCTCCTTAAAGTTTTCGGTGACTGATACCGGGGCGGGGCTCAGCGAGGAGGAAAGTCAACTGCTCTTCCAGAAATATGTTCAGACGAAATCAGGAATGAAGTTCGGTGGAACCGGCTTGGGGCTGTCGATATGCCGCCAGCTCGTGGAGCTGATGGGTGGTCAAATCGGCCTTAATAGCAAATTGGGCTTGGGCTCTACATTTTGGTTCACGTTAGATTTAACTGAAACGACGATTCAGCAAATTCCCGCACAGCAAGAAAGTACTTTTGCCGCAATCTTTAAAGGACAGGTATTGCTGGCGGAAGATCAGCCAGTCAATCAGCGTGTGGCCGTGACCTACTTGCAAAAACTTGGGCTCGAAGTCGATGTCGCCCAGAATGGCCAGATTGCCGTGCAGAAGGCCTTGGCGAAACGCTATGATGTGATCTTTATGGACTGTCAGATGCCGGTGATGACGGGCTACGATGCGACGAAAAATATCCGGGCCCAGCAGCAGGGTGAACGGACTCCGATTATCGCCTTAACGGCAGAGGGTACCAGCGGTGAACGCAATACTTGTCTTGAGGTCGGTATGGATGACTTTTTGACGAAACCCCTGGAGCTTGAACGTTTAATCGGGGCACTACATCGTTGGATAAAAACTGATGCACCTGTTTTAGATTTGAAAGCTTTAGAAAAATTGAAGTCCTATGTCGTGAATAACAAAAGTTTGACGGAGGCGCTGATTGAGGACTTCCAGAATACGGCTCCGGGCTTGGTTGCAAGTATGAAAACAGCCTTGGAGTCCGGCAATTTGGAAGAAGCTCAATCAGCGGCGCATGCGTTGAAATCAACAAGTGCGACCTTGGGGGCGACAGCCTTGGCGGGACTTAGTGAGCGCATTGAAGACGCACTGGATTTGGACGAAGCCAAGGTGCTATTTGCCGGTGTTGATGAACAATTTAAGAAAAGCCTGGCCGAGTTGCAGAAGTACTCATCTCGGGCAGCGGCGTAAGAGGAGTAAGTATGGCACACATTCTTATTGTCGATGACCAACAAAGCGTACTGATAACATTGGAAGCTCTATTAAAGAGCGATCAGCATCTTGTTACTGCCTGTACCAATGCGATCGATGCGATAGATAAGCTCAGCAAAGAGCCTTATGACTTGGTGATCTCTGACGTTGTCATGTCGGTCGGGGGCACAGGGCTTGCGCTCCTTCGTACCATCCGCAGTCAGCCGAAGATCGCAAAGATTCCGGTGATTCTGTTGACCGGGAAGCGCGAAAAGTCGGATGTTGAAAAAGGTATTCAAGCGGGAGCGGATGACTACGTCGTGAAACCCATTGACCCGGCTTTATTGCTCGCGAAGATCAAAGATATTTTGTCTCGTTCTGTCCAGGCGGCGCCGCGTTTTGCTGAGGCTGTTGTGAATATGAAAGCCGAAATGGAAACTAAAACCGATATCATTTCTATTTCTGAAATGGGCTGTACGTTGAAATCGAATGTCTTTGCGTCAACGGGCGCGGTTATTAAGATTCATAGTGATATTTTCAAAGACATCGGTATTGCGAACCCTGTCCTGCGAATTATTTCAGTCGAAGAAGCCGCGAGTGCGGATGGGTTCCGTAAATTTACCGGTAACTTCGTGGGTCTTAGCGAAAAAGAACTGACCCCCCTTCGCCTTTGGATCCGCGCGAAAATGCGGGCCGCTTAAGAGATGAGGCCGGGAGCGCAAAGGGTTGCAGGGCCAATTAGTGAGTCCTCACGGTCAATCCCAACAATGTGTGATTGTGAAACTTATTGATGCCAATCTGTCACAACGGGTAAGAAACCTGTTTATTTGTTTGGACCGCAGATGTCACGATACATTCCTTGTTCTCAGTCGATTCGATGTATAATATGGGTCGGTTGCTCACTGATTCTTTTTGTGAGTAGGAGTGGTCAAGTCTGACAATCCTCTTTGATCCGCAGCCTGTGAAAAATCGGATTTGGTGTTTATAAACTTCGCACGACGTGTTTATGGACGAGCCGAACGTGCTTTTTTTCAAAGGATGAAAAATGACCATGCGTAGTTACAAAACAACTAAAGGGACCGAATTGCCTCTGTTGAACCTTCGGGGGAACGAATATTTAGAGGTGAAATATCGTCTCGTGTGGTTCCGTGAGGACCATCCTGATTGGTCTATCGAGACTGAGCTTGTGTCGGTCACCGATGTCTCGGCGTATGCCAAAGCGACGGTTCGTGATGACAAGGGAAGAATAATTGCGACCTCCCATAAGTATGAAAGCATTCAAGGATTTCCGGACTTTATCGAGAAGGCAGAGACGGGGGCGATTGACCGCGCGTTAGCCTTGATTGGTTATGGAACTCAGTTCTGTGCTGATGAATTGGATGAGGGTAAGCGCATTGTAGATGCTCCAGCGACACCGGCCCGCGTTCAGCGCGCAAATAATTTTCCGAATGACCGGATTGCAAAAGCATCTCCACTTGGCGCAAGGCCTGCTGGCGAGGCAGAGTCCGGCTCTGACGTGGAGGAGCTAGGCGCGAACGCGGGCGCCACCGAACCTGGTGACTACATGATCGCGTTTGGCCGAAAGTACAAAGGTAAAAAGCTGAAAGAAATTCCGCAAGGGGAACTTGAGAGTTACATTCAGTGGCTTGAGGCGAGCGCCGACAAACAAGGTGCTCCGGTGTCACGCCAAGTGCAGTTTTTAAAGCAAGCTTATAATCGGTTCTACAAGGCGGAAGGTGCGTCACAGCACTAATAGGGCACGGAAATGAGCCAGTTATCGTTTGATGCGCCCGACACTCAGAATCCAGCCGTGTCCTTTGTTATGGGGGACCGGCCTTCATTTACTTCAGAGTTGTCGCAAGGGCTTATTTGCGGCCACATAGAAAAAATAGTTTTTCAAAATGCCGTGACCGGGCAATGTCTGTTAGACGTAAAACCTGAAGGGCCGGTGAAAGGCCACTTTATGGTGGCGGGATTTACGGCCTCGGTCTTTCCTGGCCAGAGTGTGATTGCAAAAATCTCCCGGAGTGTTCAAGAGGGAGAATTGAAAACTCTCTCGGCGGCTTCGTTGGAGGTCGGCCTTCCCGTCAGCGAGCGAACAATGCGGAAATTTCTGAAATCGCCAGCAATGGGGGAACTCAGTAAGAGTCTTGCAAAAGCACTCGTGGATAAGTTTCCGCAGAATCTATTAGTCGTCATGGATTTAAATCCAAATCGTCTTGCCGAAGCCGAAGGTGTGGGCGAAAAACGCCGCCAGCAAATTGTTGAGGCATGGAAGAAATTTAAGGCCCTTGAAAAGTTTAAAAAATTTCTTTTTGCCGAGCACTTGCCACTGGATTGGGCCGAGCAGCTCTGGCCGTCTTTGGGGGCTGAAGCCCAAGACCAATTTATTAAAGCGCCCTATGCTTTAGCTCGTGAAAGAGGTCTTAGCTTCGATCTTGTCGATGCCTATGCACTTCGCCGGGGGTTTGCGATTGAATCCGAAGAACGCCTACGCTGTGCTTTAGGGGGCCTGTTGCAGGAGTATTACAAAGAGGGCCATTCGGCCTATCCGGAAACGAAGCTCTTAGACGAAGCGGTTTTAAAACTCAATTGCCGCCGCGACTGCTTGGAGAGAGCTTTGGAGCTGGAGCTTGTCGAAAATGAATTTGTCGAAGACATGATTGGCCGAATTCCTTGTATCTATCTGCGTGAGGTCTGGAGGCTTGAGCAAGATGTTGCCCGGATGATAAAGGCTTTTCAATATAAAGACACTCCGTGGGGGTGGTTTAATTTAGAAAAAGTTTTAAACTGGTCTCAGAGTATTTTGAATCTGCAGTTAGCGCCCTTGCAGAAAGAAGCCATCG
Organism: Pseudobdellovibrionaceae bacterium; assembly: GCA_039810425.1. GTDB lineage: Bacteria > Bdellovibrionota > Bdellovibrionia > Bdellovibrionales > Bdellovibrionaceae > JACMRP01. Next base: position 117,350 of record JBDHWW010000004.1, read on the forward strand.
AGACAGCGTTGTCCTCGCCGTTGACCGTGATTACCGGCGGCCCGGGAACCGGAAAAACCACCATGGTGCGGGCGTTGACAACGATTCTGCAAACGCAATTTTTAAAATTTGCGCTGTGCACACCGACGGGGAGGGCCGCAAAGAGGCTTGAGGAAGCCACAGGGCAACCGGCGCAGACGATTCATCGCTTGCTCAAGTTAAACGGTCTGACCGGAGAATTTACCTATCGCCGGGAGAATCCTCTGGATGTGGACCTGGTTCTGGTGGATGAGATTTCAATGGTGGATATCGCATTGATGCATCATCTCTTGTTAGCGCTTCCTGATCACTGCGCTTTGATTTTAGTCGGCGATGCGGATCAAATTCCACCGGTTGGCGCTGGAAATATTCTTCAGAGCATCATCGACTCTGAGAAGTTCGCGGTCGTTCGCCTGAAAGAGATTTTTCGACAAAGCGAGCAGAGTCATATTAAGATTAATGCCCAAAGAATCAACGCCGGCGAAATGCCCCTTAAAACCGACCGCGTTGATTCTGATTTCCACTATCTTCCGGTTCATGGCAATGAGGAAGCCAAGCGACTGGTTTTTGACCTTGCGACCCGCGTGATTCCAAATGAGTACGGCATTACCGACATGAAACAGGTGCAGATTCTCGTACCTCTGAATACAGGTGGTCTGGGCACACAATTGCTCAATCAAGAGCTGCAGAAACTTTACATCGATATGGAAAAGACTTCAGCCAGCATTCTGGGTTTTGAACAGAATTTCGCGGTGGGCGATAAAGTGATGGTCATTAAGAATGACTATAAAAAGAATCTCTTTAATGGCGATATTGGTTTTATCCGCGCGATCCATCATCTCGGACAGTACCTGGATATCGAGTTCGAGGATCGGCGAGTCCGCTTTGATTTTGAAGAGCTCGACCGCTTGACATTGGCCTATGCAATATCAATTCATAAGTCCCAGGGATCGGAGTACCGCGCGGTCATCGTGGTGGTGACTTTGGAGCATCTGCCTTTGGCGCAACGGCACCTGATCTATACTGCGGTGACTCGTGGCAAAGAACTGGTGTTTTTGGTGGCGGAGCCTCAAGCCTTGCAGATGGCTATAGCTTCAGATGAAAACAACCGCCGCTGGGAAAAGCTTACGGAGCTTTTACGTGCCATAGAGTGACGCCACAAAGCCAAGGCAAAGCTCATGACCAGAAAAAAGATGTTTCAAGATTATGTGAAGAAGATTTTGCCGAAAGAGCGTAAGGACATCAATGTTTCTGATGAGGTGCGCTGCTTGGATAGGAGGGGCCAGTTTTTATTTCTTATCTTTTGGGATGAACTTGCTTCCGGACTTGCCAGCAGGCCTTACCAGGCGCCGTTTTTTTTTGGCGTGGTTACAGCCTCGGGAAGAAGATTGCTGTAATCGCCATCATCTTCGTCATCGTCTTTAAGAGCCGCCTCTAAAGCGGTGACTTTCTTTTTAGGACCTCTGTGAACGGGGCGCTCTGAGCGGGGTTTTGCCTTTGCGAAGCCTTCGATGTCCTCAAAGCGGACAAGGGTCGTGCGAGTCTCACCGGTGATTTTTAAACCTTCAGCAGTAATCATTTTGATAAAGCCCGTCACGCCGAGGTGACTAAGGGTGCTGCCTGAGAGGCGATACTTTGTTTTTGGGCTGTCTTTTTGACGGAAGAGTTTGTTCAACTCATTCATATCGACAGTTCCGAATTCAGCAGCAAGAATTTTTATGATTTGAGCTTGTTTCATGGCCACGTCCTTTAAGGATTATTACTATACATCCAATGGTCGTTTAAACCCAGCAGATCTTTGCATAGCTGTGGCTAAGATCTTAAAAAGTTTTGGACGTAGCGAAATAAAGTGGTGCGGTTGGGTTCGATTTGCATTAAATGAGTGGACTTCGGAATGCCACGCAGCTCTTTTTTTGCGGCATGGGTCATTTCATCCAGCAGGTCTTGCGATTCAAAGATGTGAACGTTCCTATCCCAAGTTCCCCAACAGATCAGAACCTTCGCACGGATTTTTGCCGGCTTATAGTAAGCCTTTCCATTACGCCAAAATTTTGCCGCATCAAAGAGGACTCCCGCAGGCGACCGGAATTTCGCCGGCGATTGCTTCGCGGCTTCGGGCTGGCTGTTTAAGAGAGCTTTTTCCCAGGCCCTGCGTGTAGAGCGCGAGAGAGCCTTTGAGCCCCGGGGCGCACCCTTTCGTAATTTTTTTTGCATTGTCTCTGCGGTCCATTCTTGCCAGAATTTGCCATCGAGTTTTTCGTTCCCGTCCGCTTTTTTTGTGAGCCATGGAGCACTCAAAAGAATCAATCTTGAAACATGTTTTGGATTTTTTGCAGCATAGGCACCGACGATGATTGTTCCCCACGACCATCCCATCAGATTGATTTTCTTAATTTTCCGCAACTTAAAGATGTGCTTCAGTGCGCATTGTAGATCGCACAAAGCATCGTCAGTGGTCGCAAAATACTTCTTGGCCACTTTAGGAGCTTCAGATTGGCCATAGCCTCGGATATTCAAATACCAAACATCATAACCATGCTGGGCGAGATAGTCGGCAAAAGACACACCACTGATCGCCAAATCAAAGATCGCTTCCGAAGGCTGAGTGGTCCCATGAACATAAAGAACAGTTTTGTCGGTCGCGAGTGACTTCACCTTTTTCCGGCGCTTGTTTCTGAGGAACAAGCGAAGTTTTGAGTTTTTGTTCATAATCATGAAATCTTGACAGGTAATTGCATTCATTCAGAAATGATAGCAGGAAGTAAATACAAATAAAGTATCGTTTTTTACTTTGAGCCCCGAGACAGAACATATTGAATCGGCCCCGTACCAGAAAGGAGCAGTTTCTAATTAGGCTAGGCCTTAGCGTAAAATTCTCCGTTTTTTAACATCTTTCATATCAAGTAACAGCCTGGTGCTGCCGAGCTACTACGTATGAAAGCACTCGGCACGTTAGCGGATGGTCACAAAGTCCGCCGTGCTGAGCACAAGGGGTTTATGAAAGATGGTAATGAAACACTCAAAGGCGCCAAGTATTTATTT